>CAIURC010000114.1 GCA_903901425.1 uncultured Spartobacteria bacterium
CGGCCTCGCGGGGATGGCAATGGGTCTGGCGGTGGGTGTTTTTTTTCTGGGTGTTGCAGTGGTCGGGGTGCGTGTGTCGGGTGCAGTCCTTGAGGGGCGTCAACGGGTCGGTGCGCCAGTGCGGAGTGCGGACTGGGTGGTGGAACTCAGGACCGGTTTGGAGCAGGGGTTGCTGGGGGGCGTGTTGCGGGCGCTGGATCCGGTTTCCGAGGAGGCGTACGGGCTGTTTTTAAGGGCGGGGCAGGTGAGCGGCACGCCGGGAGGGGTGCAGCGGTTTCTGGCCAACCCAGAGTGGCGGCGCGTGATCGGGGACCGGCGGGCTTGGGAACTGCAGCGGGACCCGGTTTTGATGCGGCAGATCCTGGAGGGCCGTTGGATGGAGGTGCTGAGGAACCCGAGAGTCCTCGGGATGCTGAATGACCGCGAAGTCCGCCGGCAGTTAGGGGCCGTGGATTTGGAAAAAGCCCTTGATTACGCGGTGCCCAAAACGGAGAAGGGGGCGGCGCGGGCGAGGCCTAGGCGTCCCTGAGGAGGGGCCGAAAACGAACGAACAACCGAATTTTGCATGTCCACCACCTATATTCCGACCATCGGCCTTGAAGTGCATGTGCAGCTCAAGACCCGCAGCAAGATGTTCTGCAGTTGCGCTGTGGAGTACGGGGCGGGGCCGAACGAGAACACGTGTCCGGTGTGCCTTGGGTATCCCGGGGCACTCCCTGTGATGAACCGGCAGGCGCTTGAAATGACGGCTCTGGCCGGACTCATGCTCGGCTGCGAAATCCCGGATATCTGCAAGTTCGACCGGAAGAACTATTTCTATCCGGACATGCCCAAGAACTACCAGATCACCCAGTTCGACCAGCCGATCTGTGTGGGTGGTGGGGTGCCGCTCCATGACTTTGCCTATCCGAAGGACGCGCAGAAGAGCATCGCCAACCCGGGCAAGGTGGTGCGCCTGGTCCGGATCCATCTGGAGGAAGACGTGGCCAAGAGCACCCATTTTGACGGCACCAGCGGAATTGACTTCAACCGCGCCGGCACTCCGCTCATGGAGATTGTCAGCGAGCCTGACATCGCGTCCCCGGAGGAGGCATTCGCCTACCTGACCGCCCTCCAGCAAATCCTCGTGTACGGTGGGGTGTCGGATGCCGACATGGAGAAGGGGCAACTCCGGTGCGACTGCAATGTGTCGGTGCGGCCCGAGGGTCAGCAGGAGCTGGGCACCAAGATCGAGATCAAGAACATGAACTCGATCAGCGGTGTCCGCCGGGCTGTTGCGTACGAGATCGAGCGCCAGATCGCCGCGTTGAAAGCCGGGGAACCCCTGGTCCAATCCACACGCCGCTGGGATGACGCCTCCGGACAGACCTTTCAGATGCGGGTCAAGGAGTCTTCCCATGATTACCGCTATTTCCCGGACCCGGACCTTCTCCCGGTGGACACGAGGGTGTTCATGGACGCCGTCCGGAGCCGGCGGCCGGAGTTGCCCGGGGAGAAAAGGGACCGTTTTGTGCGGGACTACGGGGTGACGCCGTATGACGCGAGTGTGCTGGCAAGCGAGGCGGCGCTGGCGGATTACTTTGACGCGGCGGCGCGTGGATCCAAGAAACCCAAGAGCGTTGCGAACTGGGTGATCAACGACCTGCTCAGCGCTCTGGGTGCGGCAGGCCGCAGCATTGCCGAATCCCCGATTGAACCCGGGAACCTGGACGAGTTGGTCGGCCTGATTGAGGCGGGCCAAATCAGCGGCAAGCAGGGGAAAGAAGTTTTCGCCGCGATGTTCGAGACCGGGGCGCGTGCGGCCCAGGTCGTGGAGGAACGCGGTTTGAAGCAGGAAAGCGACACCGGCGCCTTGGAGGCGCTGTGTCTCCAGGCAATCGAAGCCAACCCGAAGGCCGTGGCGGAGTACCGGGCGGGCAAAATGCAGTCGATCAATTTCCTGAAAGGCCAGGTGATGAAACTGTCGCAGGGCAAGGCCAACCCCGGTGTGGTGGGCGAGATTCTGGCCGCGAAACTGGCGGGCTGATCCGGCCCACCTTCAGAGGTGATTCCTTTCAGCAAGCTCTGTTTTATCTGTAAACCTCTCTTCTGTGCCCCACTTTGACCACCAAGAGCACGAGTTGGCGGTCTTTGACCTCGTAGAGGATCCGGTAATTTCCTTGGCGGATTCTGTAATAATTTTTGCCTGAAAGCTTCACGCTTCCAGCGGGATAGGGGTCGTTTCTCAGTAAATGGATTCGTTCAAGAATCCGTTGGACATCTTGTTTGGGAACGTCCTTGAGGTCTTTGGAGACGGATTCCTTGAAAACCAATTCAAATTTGGCCACGACTTTTTAACTCCTTTAAAAAGTCTTCATAGGAAATGGTCTTTTCTTTGTTTCGGTTTTTGATGTCCGCGAGGTCGTCCAAGTCCTCAGCCAGAGTGGTCCGGATGGCTTCATTTACCAGATGCGAGATGGTTTGGTCCGCTTCGACGGACTTCAGCTTCAGGGCCCGATGGATTTCGTCCTCGAGATAAATTGTAGCTCGCTTCATTGGGTAATTTTAGCGTTAAAACGTCTAGACGTCAAACAGGCGGGGCTTCGGCAGGTGTCCCAGCGCCAGATTTTCGGGGAGCTTCGGGACGCTCCCGGCCTCCCGTGCGAACGGTGTCCAGTGCCCGCCGAGCCGGCTTTCATTGCCCAGGAGAAATCTGGCAGTGTGCCCGGATGAAACCGGCAGTTCTCCAGGTATTCGGGATGTTGTGCGCATCGAATCTGTTCATGACGGTGGCGTGGTACGGCCATCTGCGTTCGATGGGGGACCGGCCATGGTACGTGGCTGCGGTGGTGAGCTGGGGGATTGCGTTGTTTGAGTACCTGCTCCAGGTGCCAGCCAACCGACTGGGGTTTACCGTTCTAAACCTTTCCCAGCTCAAGATCCTTCAGGAGGTCATCACCCTCGCGGTGTTTGTCCCGTTCGCGGTGCTCGTCATGGGACAACCCTTGAAGCTCGACTTTCTCTGGGCCGGGCTCTGTCTGCTCGGGGCCGTGTACTTTGTCTTCCGTGCCTGAACTTCCGCGCCGGTTCATCCCCGGCGGGTTCTGGATTTTGCCCTTTTCAGCGGGCGCCGGTTCACTAGTCTTCGCCTCCCTATGAACGCGTTCAAGATTGCAGTGCTGCCCGGAGACGGGATTGGTCCTGAAGTGATGGCGGAGGCCCGCCGGGTGCTGGGTGTGGTCGGGGAGAAGTTCGGACTCGGATTCGAGTTGACCGAAGCGCGTGTGGGCGGGATTGCGATTGATGTGGACGGGAAGGCGTTGCCGGAGGACACGGTGCGGATCTGCGAGGCTTCAGACGCGATTTTGTTTGGATCGGTGGGCGGGCCGAAGTGGGAGACGTTGCCGCCCAACGAACAGCCGGAGCGCGCCGCACTTCTGCCGTTGCGGAAACATTTTGGGTTGTTTGCGAACCTGCGTCCGGCGCTGTGTTTTCCGGAGCTGACCCATGCGTCTCCGGTAAAGGAGTCGATTGTGGCGGGCGGTTTTGATGTGTTGTGCGTGCGCGAACTGACCGGAGGCCTGTATTTCGGGCAGCCGAAGTACCGCCGGGAAGAGGGAGGCGAGACAGTGGCGGTGGACACGATGGTGTACCGTCAGAGCGAGATTGAACGGATTGCGCACATTGCCTTCCGAGCGGCGCAGGGGCGCCGGCGTTTGGTGACTTCGATCGACAAGGCGAACGTGCTTGAGAACGGGGTGCTCTGGCGGCGGACCGTAACGGAGGTGGCCAAGCAGTACCCGGACGTGACATTGAAGCATTTGTATGTGGACAACGCCGCGATGCAGTTGATCCGGGATCCCAAGGGGTTCGACGTGGTGCTCGCGGAGAACCTGTTTGGCGACATTCTCAGCGACGAAATGGCGATGATCGCCGGCAGCCTCGGGATGTTGCCCAGCGCGAGTCTGGGGTTGAAAGAGACGGCCACGGGCCGGTTCGGGCTCTTTGAACCGAGTGGCGGCACGGCTCCCGACATTGCCGGAAAGGGTGTGGCCAACCCGATTGCGCAGATTCTTTCCGCCTCAATGATGCTCCGGTATTCCCTCGGGCAACCGGCCGCAGCGGATGCCTTGGACGCCGCGGTGCGCCGTGCGATTGATTCCGGATTGCGCACCGGGGATATCTGGAGCGAAGGCACGCGCCGGGTCGGTACCCGGGAAATGGGCGAAGCGATCGCGGCGGCCATTTAGGTCTCCTGACCGGGGGAGGACGGGAGGAGTTGAAATTCCCGGTGCACCTGCACTAGAGTGCCCGGCGCATGAAACTCTCCCCTCCCCTGCGCAGGTCTGTTCTGTTGGCATTGGTGCTTCTGGCAGGCTGCGGGAAGAAAGAGGAGGAACTGAGTTTCGAGGAAGTGCCGGCCCCGCCCGTGGCGGAGGAACCGGCTCCGGCAGTGGCTTCTGGAACGCCTCGGGAGACCGGGGCTGGAACGGCCCCTGACGGGGCGCCGGACGCCGCCGTCAAACCTGCTGCTGCCGCGGAACCGGTTCCGCAACCGGCGGGGCCGGATGGAAAGCCCGAAGCCAAGGGGGACGGGCTCGATGGGGTTCCCCAGAAACTGCTCGCTACCGACCGCGCGTACGAGGCGTGGTTCAAGCGTCATGGGCTGGACCTGAACGATCCGCAGATGCTCGACCAGGATCCCGATGGAGACGGGTTCAGCAACCGGGACGAGTTTTTGGCGGACACGGATCCAAAGGACGGCAAATCGCGCCCTGGGATTCACCGGACGCTGCGGCTGAAAGAGTACAGGGAGGTGCGCGTGCCCTTGATGCTGGAGGAGGTGAAGGGTGAGAACGCCCGGATCCGGCTTTTGGAAGAGGGTGAGGGCAAGTCGCAGACGGTTTCGGTGGGGAAAGAGATTCTGGGGATGCGTGTAGAGAAAGTGGTGTACGAGATGGACAGCGACAAGAACGGTCAGCCGGTGGACCGGTCCTGGGTGGAGTTACTGGACGCGGAAAAGAAGGGGCGGGTGGTCTTGGTAAAAGACGTTTCAGCGCGGAGCGAGGCGAGCACTGCGGTGCTGGTGGCGTCGGACGGCGAGGAACTTGCGGTCCGGCAGGGAGAGGTTTTTGAATGGCCGGCCCAGAGCGGGGCACGGTACCGGGTGGTGGATTTGAGGGCGCAACAGGCCGTGGTGCGGGAGGTGGAGGCTGGCCGGATGTGGACCATTCCGCCCCAGTGATTTTTGGGGTACGGCTCGGGCTGTCCGGCGGCTTTCACTCGACTCTGTTGCCGGGACGGATATTCAGGAGCCATGTTTTGGACTGAAGAGGTGGCGTCCCGCTGCACGGGTGCCCAGATCATCAACGACTCAAAGACGCCTTCCGGGCGGGTGCACGTGGGTGCGCTCCGCGGGGTGCTCATTCACGACGCGATTTTCCGGACCCTGACGGGGCAGGGGATTGAGGCGAAATACCTCTTTGGCGTGGACGACTACGATCCGCTGGACGAAATCCCGGCGGGCAAAGGGGAACACTTTGAGAAGTACCTTGGGCAACCGCTCTGCAACGTGCCTGCGCCGGACGGGTCGCCGGCTCCGGACATGGCGGAACATTACATCGGCGAGTTTTTCCAGGTGTTCGAGGAACTTGGGGTCCAGGTCGAAAAGTACCGGATGCGGGACGTGTACCGTTCCGGACGGTTCAATGCCGCTATCGACACGATCTTGCGTGCTGCTCCGACAGTGCGGCGGGTTTACAAGGAGGTCAGCAATTCCGACCGTCCGGAAAACTGGTATCCGTTTCAGGCAATCTGTGAGAAGTGCGGCCGGATCGGGACCACGGAGGTGTACGACTACGACGGCGCGCAGGTGAGTTACCGGTGCCGGCCCGACATGGTGAAGTGGGCGCGCGGTTGCGGGCACGAGGGGAAGGTTTCTCCGTTTGATGGCCGTGGAAAGCTTCCGTGGAAACTGGAGTGGGTGGCGAAATGGGTGAGTTTTCCGGTGACGATCGAGGGCGCGGGCAAGGATCACTCCACGAAGGGGGGCTCCCGGGATGTTTCGGCGGCCTGTTTGCGGGCCATCTTTGGAAAAGAACCGCCGTTGAATGTTCCGTACGAGTTTTTCCTGGTAGGCGGCGCCAAGATGAGTTCGTCGCGCGGAGTGGGAGCCAGTGCCCGGGACATGGCCAATCTTCTGCCGCCCGAGGTGCTGCGGTTTTTGATGATCCGGACCAAGCCCAATTCGCCGGTGAACTTTGACGTTCACGAGGAGGGAATCATCAAGCTGTTCAATGAGTTTGACCGGTACCAGCAGCGGGCGCAGACCGGTCAGGCCACCCCAGACGAGCGCTGCGTGTACCGGTTGTCGGAACTTGAACCCGACGTGGCGTATACCCCGGCCAATTTCCAGTTGGTGACGGCGCTGGTCCAGATGCCCCATCTGGACGTGGTCCGGGAACTCGAGAAACGCAAAGGCGGCGCGTTAACCGAAGTGGAGCGTCGGCACTTGGACCGGCGGATGGAGTCTGCCCGGCTCTGGGTGGCGCAGTACGCGTCGGAGGAGGAAAAAACGCGCTTGCAGGAAGTGCTGCCGGCGCGGGCTTCGGAACTGAGCGAGACCCAGCGGGCGTTTTTGAACCGGCTCGCGGAAGCGCTGCCGGGCATGGAATGGAACGAGGAGTCGCTGCAGGCAGGAATTTTTGAGGTGGCCCGGATGACCCCGGTCGAACAGCCCGTCGCGTTCAAGGCCATTTACCGGGTCCTGCTGGACAGGGAATCCGGCCCAAAAGCAGGCAACCTTCTTGCCTTTCTGGACCGCGATTTCCTGGTGAAACGGTTCCGCGAGTTGCCGTGCGACCGGCTTGCGTTTTGGAAGGAATCAGCGGTGCAACCGGCCGAGTTCAAGGCATGGTTGGAGAAGCTCGGGGACAAGGTGGCCGGCGTGAGCTGGGAGCTGGTGTCCGAAGGAGCCGTCTTTGCGGTCGAATTCACCGTCCGCCTCGGGGACGGTCGTCGTCAGATGCGGCGGATTTTGGTGGAGGGCCAACCCGCGGAGGGTGTCGGTGCGGGGCTATTGGCCGGCACCGCGTGGGAAGGGGTGACCGGATGATCCTTTTTTCTGAGTGCCAGATGGGCCGGGTTCGATCAGGTGTGGTTTCCTCTCAAAGAAGGGGGGCTTGACGGGGTTGATTGACTGTGGCGGGAACACCAACCATGGAAGAGGCACACATCGAACAGGCCACCATTGAGGATCTGCCACAACTGACGGATCTTCTTTTTGATCTGTTTACCCAGGAAGCCGATTTTACCCCGGACCGTTCCAAACAGATGCGCGGGCTGCGTCTGATCCTCGAGCAGCCCAACCGGGGCCGGATTTTTGTCCTGAGGCAGGGCCATGAGATCCTTGGGATGATCAACCTGCTTTTCACCATCAGCACGGCCGAAGGCGGGTTCGTGGTGCTTCTGGAGGATGTGATCGTGCACCGGGAACACCGGGGCCACGGGTATGGCGGGATGCTCCTGCGGCATGCGATTGACTATGCCCGAAGCAAAGATTTCCTCCGGATCACGTTGTTGACCGACCGGATCGATCGGGAAGGATTGAAGTTTTTCAAAGCGCACGGGTTTGTCGAGTCGGCCATGGTGCCGCTCCGGCTTTTGCTGTCGCTGCCTGCCGCTGTTTAGAAGGGACATTCGAATGACCACTGAGAACGAATCCAGCAAGACTGCAGATCTCGGCTACGCCCGCGTAGACTTGGACCGGCGTCGACGGTGCGGGTTTCCAGAGGTGATTTTTGGCCAGGGCAAGACCCCTGAGGAGGTGTTGGGCATCGGCAGGGTCATCGTGGAACGCGAGGGATTGTTGCTGGTGAGCCGGGCACGGGAAGAACAGTTCGAGCTGTTTCAGCGGGAGTTTTCCGATGCCGTCTGGCACGCCCGGGCGCGCTGCATCACCGTGGAACGGCGGCCTTGGGCCAAGCTGGACGGCGAGGTGGCTGTGGTCTGTGCGGGAACCACCGATTTGCTGGTGGCCGAGGAGGCCCGGGTGACGCTTGAACTGTTTGGAAACCGGGTGCTGCGGATCTCGGATGTGGGCGTCGCCGGGATCCACCGGCTGCTGGCGGTGCGTGACCGGATCGAGGCGTGCAACGTGGCGGTGGTGGTGGCTGGAATGGAAGGGGCGCTTCCGAGCGCCGTGGCGGGATTGGTGAGCAAACCGGTGATTGCGGTCCCGACGAGCGTCGGGTACGGAGCGAACTTTGGGGGGCTGGCGGCCTTACTGGGGATGCTGAACAGCTGCGGGAGCGGTGTGACGGTGGTGAACATCGACAACGGATTCGGGGCTGCCTACGCCGCTTCGACCATCAACCGGATGTTGCACGAGGCGCGGGCCGGCCGGGTTTCGGGTTGAAAGAGCCGTCTGCGCGTTGACGGCAAAAGCTTCGGGCAATTTTGTTTTGTTGCCTGGCGCGCCGGAAACGTTGAGGCGGCATCCAATCCAGGCAGAGCGTGTGGGACTGGGTACTCCTGAGATGAGTCCGCTTTTAATTCGCGCGAACTCCTGCCCTTGATCAGGACGTCGCCGAACGCATGTGGCCGTCAGTTCCCGGCTTGCCTAGGCGAGGGGACAAAGGCGGCAGAGCAGATCGAATGACCGGGTTTACTCGGTCACAAAAACTCCGCAGCAAAGCGGTGGGAAGGTCAGGCCAGAAGCCTGAGGATTTCGGCTTTGTCGGCCCGGGCAGGAATCACGGCGCCGCACTGTTCCTTGGCCACATCCGGATCCTTCAGGCCGTGGCCAGTGACGGTGCAGACCACGCGGCTGCCCTCGGGCACCAGCGGCATCCGGCGTTCGGATTGGCGGGCAGGGTCGACGGACTTGAAGATCCCCGCAATGCCGGCGGCACTGGCCGGTTCGACAAAGATGCCTTCCTCAGAAGCCAGCCAGGCTTGGGCCCGGAGGATTTCCTCGTCGGTGACGATGTCAATCGCGCCGCCACTGTCCCGGAGCGCCGCATTGGCGAACTCCCAGCTGGCCGGGTTGCCGATCCGGATGGCGCTGGCAATGGTCTCGGGCTTTTCAACGACGTGCCCGTGAAAGATCGGGGCGGAGCCGGCCGCTTGGAATCCGACCATTTTTGGAAGTTTGGTGGCCCGCTTGAGTTGGTGGAACTCGGTGTACCCCAGCCAGTAGGCGCTGATATTGCCTGCGTTGCCCACAGGCAGGAGATGAAAGTCGGGTGCGTCGCCCAGATCCTCGATGATTTCAAACGAGGCGGTTTTCTGTCCCTGAAGTCGGTGCGGGTTGATGGAGTTGACGATGGCGATGGGCTCGGTTTCCCCGATTTCGCGGACGAGCCGGAGCGCGTCGTCAAAGTTGCCTTCAATGGCGACGACTTTTGCGCCGTAGATGAAGGCTTGGGCGAGTTTTCCGAAGGCGATTTTGCCCGCGGGCAGCAGCACGGCGCAGGTGATGTTGGCGCGGGCTGCGTATGCGGCGGCGGCAGCGGACGTGTTGCCCGTGGAGGCGCAGATGACAGCCCGGGCGCCGTCCTCGACGGCTTTTGAGAGGGCAACGGTCATGCCGCGGTCCTTGAAGGAGCCGGTGGGGTTGAGTCCCTCGTACTTGATGTAGACCTCGCAGCCGCGTCCAAGCAGGGTGCTGAGCTTGGGGGAATGGATCAGGGGCGTGGACCCCTCGTTCAACGAGATGAACGGGGTCTTGTCGGTGACAGGGAGGAACTCCTTCCAGCGGGCGAGAACGCCGCGGTCGTTGAGTGGGCGAAAGCTCATGAGAAATGTTCGACGCGGATCATCCGCGGGGTTTTCCGGACGCAGCCCAGAGCGCCGAGCTGGGAGAGCGCGGTGGAGATCTGGGCGTGCGAGGCGCGGTGGATCATGAGGACGAGCGTCGCGATTTCGCCCTCGGCGGCCTCGGGCTGGAGGATGGAGGAGATGCCGATCTGGAGTCTGCCGAGGATGCTGGCGACCTCGGCGATGACGCCTGGGCGGTCATCGACAGCCAGTCGGAGGTAATACTCGGAGGTGCACTCGCCGATGGGTTTGCAGGCGCCGTACAGGGAATGCGGGGTGAATCCCAGGTTGCGGCGGGGAGAGGACAGGGCGTCGGCGGCCTCGGCGAGGTCGCTGATGACGGCGCTGGTGGTGGCATCCTGGCCGGCACCGCGTCCGTAGAGAAGGGCATCGCCGACGACATCGCCCCGGACGGCCATGGCATTGAAAACGCCGTTGACGGAGGCGAGGACATGGGAGGCGGGGACGAGGGTGGGGTGGACGCGGACCTCGACCTGGCCCTGGTCGGCCTTGATCACGGCGAGGAGCTTGATGCGGTAGCCCAGTTTTTTTGCAAAACAGATGTCGCTGGCGGTCAGGTGTTCGATGCCTTCAACGAAAACCTTTTCTGGAGGCACCCAGAATCCGTAAGCGAGGGAGGCGAGGATGATGGCCTTGTGAGCGGCATCGCCGCCGTTGACGTCGAGAGCGGGATCGGCCTCGGCGTAGCCGGCATCCTGGGCCTGGCGGAGAGCATCAGCGAATCCGAGCCCCTGTTCCGTCATCTGGGTGAGGATGAAGTTGCTGGTCCCGTTGACGATCCCGTGGATGGACTGGATGTGGTTGGCGACAAACGCTTCCCGGAGGGTTTTGATGATGGGGATGCCGCCCCCTACGGCTGCCTCGAAAAAGACAGGAACGTTGTGGCGCATTGCGGCCTCGAAGATTTCCCGGCCGTGCTCTGCCAGGAGCGCCTTGTTGCCGGTGACCACAATTTTCCGGCGTTCAATCGCGCCGAGGATGAGTTCGAGGCTTTCCTGTTTCTGCCCCATCAACTCGACGAGGATCTGGATGGACGGATCGTCCAGGAGTTGGCGCCAGTCTGTGGTCAGAAGTTCTGCCGGAACCTCGCACCCACGGTCTTTGGACAGGTTGCGGACCGCGATTTTTCGGACCTCAAGTTCGTAGCCGAGTCGTTCCCGGAGCAGGGAGCGGTTGCCGCGGAGGTGTTTGAACACCCCGGCACCGACGTTGCCCATACCGGCGAGACCGATGGAAAAGGTTTGCATGCTTGGAAACAGACTCAGGGAAAAGCCGCCAGTATCATGCGGCCCGGATTTCCGAGGCAAGCGGATTTCGGTGGCCTCGCGGCGGCGCGGACTCTTCAGGCCCGGAGCGCGAGGGCCGTGAACCATTTGCCCCGCCGGACCCGGGTCTGGATCCGGAAGCCGTTTTGGGTCAGGGCTTTGCAGACGGCTTGGGCCTGGGTTTGGAGCACGCCGGAAAAAATCAATGTGCCGCCGGGCGCAGTGGCGGCGGCGAGAGTTGCGGCGGCCTCGATCAGGATGCCGCTGAAAAGGTTGGCTGCGACCACCGGCCACTGGCGGTCCGGTTTCCAGTCCAGGACATCCAGTTGCCGCACAGTGACCCGGGAGAGTTGGTTGAGGCGGAGGTTGTCTTTGGTGACGCGGACGGCATCGGGATCAAAATCGGCGGCGAGAACGCGGTCAGCCCCCAGAGCGCGTGCGGCAAGGCCGAGAATGCCGGTGCCGCATCCGAGGTCGAGGAACTCCTCGCCTTGGAGTTCGAGATCGGCAAGCAACCGGAGACAGGTTGCCGTGGTGGCATGGTCGCCGGTGCCGAAGGCCATGCCGGCGGGAATACGGAGCACAGCGCGACCGTTGGGCGTTTCAGGCGCAGGATCGGATTCGCTGGAGACAATGATCAAGCGCTGCCGGATCCGGATGGGGGCAGCAGCCTTCGGAGCGGGAGGCGGGAGCTGTGCACGAGTCCTTCCGCCCCATTCCTGGGTGAGCTTTTTGGCGTCTCCTGGGGAAAGGCCGTAGATTTCGAGCCGGAGAGATTTCCGGTTTGGGTGGGAGAGAACGGCGAGGCGGTCGGCGAACGGGGCGAGGCGTTGGAGCCAGAGAGATTCGAGGTGTTCCTGGCAGTTTTTCGACCAGATCTGGAGAGGGCGCGCGCGGTTCATTTGCGGGCGAACACGACGATGTGTTGCTGGGGTAGCACGGTTTTTGTTTCGAGGAATTGGAGTTCCTGATGAAGACCGATTTCCCTGCGGACCTGTTGTTCGCTCATTTTGTGGACGAGTTTGATGGGGACGTTGGGGTCCTCGAGGCGGTACTCGACAAGCACGAGGCGACCGCCGGGGCGGAGGGCGGGCACGAGGCTGGCGATCATTTCGTAGGGGTGATCGAACTCGTGGTAGACGTCGACCAGGAGCATGAGGTCGCAGGATTGTGCGGGGAGTTTGGGGTTGGTGACAGTGCCGAGGATGGGGGTGACGGCGGAGTCGACCCGGCGTTTGGCCATGTTTTTCATGAGGAGATCGAGCATCTCCTGCTGGATGTCTACCGCGTAGACCCGGCCTTCGGGAACCACCTTGCGGGCCATGCGCCAGGTAAAGAACCCGCTTCCGGCGCCGATGTCGGCCACGTGCATGCCGGGTTTGAGGTCCAGCGCGTCAAGGAGGCGGTCCGTGGACTCTTCCTCTTCGCGTTCGGGGCGTTCCAGCCACGCAGCGCCCTGGTGGCCCATGACATGGGCGATCTCGCGGCCAAGAAAGAACTTGCCGATCCCGTTGGGATCATGGTCCTGCCGGGTTTCATAAACGGGCTCTGCATGGAGCAGAGGGGCGACGAGTACGAGCAGCGTGACGAGGAAAAAGCGCATATCAGTGGGTGTGGGATTCTGGTGGTTGAGGGGGGACAGGAGGGGGCGGTTGGAGCGGAATCGAGATGTGCATGGATGTCCCTCTCCCCGGTTCGCTTTCCACCGTTATCACGCCATGGTGAGCGTCCACCACACTTTTGACAATCGCCATACCAAGGCCGGTACCCCCGTGTTTTCCTGCCGTCACAAACGGTTCAAACAAACGGGCCCGGATTTCCGGCGGGATTCCGCACCCGGTGTCGGCGATGGTAAACACCACGCGGTCGGTGCCGGGATCGGTTCGGAGCACGAGTTCGCCGCCGTGTTCCATCGCTTCGATGGAGTTTTTCGCGAGGTTGAGCAGCATTCTGGAGAATCTGGAAAGGTCGGCGAGGATCCACCCCTCGCACCCGTTTTTGGTCCGGAGCCGGATTTTCTCCGGGAGCAGGGGTTCGAGGCGTGGAAGGAGGTCTGCGAACACGGAGGAGACCGGGTGCAGTTGGGGATGAAAGCTGGACTGGCCCTTGGAAAACTCGAGGAGTTCCTGAATCATCTCGAGCATGTTGTTGACGGCCCGGTTGACCATGGAGGTGAACCGGGTGGCGGCAGGATCCTGAAACTTCATCCGAAGCAGTTCGGAGCAGGTCCGGATCACGGAGATGGGGTTTTTGAGGTCGTGAATGATCGAGTTGGCCATGCTTCCGACTAGGGAGAGGCGTTCGGTTCGGACGACTTCCTCGATGAAGTGTTCGCTGACCTCCCGGAGCCGGGCGGTGACACAGCGGAGAAGGTTGGAGTGGAGCTGGCCTGGGGCGATGAGGAAAATGTGTTCGAAGGTGGGCTGGTCAATCCGGCCCAGAACACTTTCCTCCATGGCTGTGGCTTGGGCCGAGCGGGGTTCCACGTCGATCATGGCCATTTCCCCGAAAAAATCCCCGGGCTGGATGTAGCCCAGAGCCTCCTGAAGACCGCCTCTGCCCTGTTTGGAAACACGGATCCCGCCCGAGCAGAGCAAATAGAAGCAGTCGCCGGCTTCGCCATCGTAAAAAATCACCTCGCCGGGTTCAGCGCTGACCAGCGGGATCCGGGCACAGATCTCGCCGGTCAGTGCCTGGGGGATGGCGGTGAACAGCCGGTTTTGCCGGAGACAACCAAGGTATTCGGCTGTGGAGGAGACAGGACGCACGGGGGATATCCCGTCACCCGGGCGCCGAATTGTAAAGCCCGGGAATCAGTCAATGGCCGGTTTGCCTTGCGCCCCGGGAAGGTTCCGTGGTGAGTATCAGGGCTCATGGAATCCATCCGGGCCATTCACAGTGCCGCTAAAAGCGCGGGGCATGCTGCACTCTCGTTCGAGTTTTTTCCGCCGAAATCGGCCGAATCCGAGGCTGCGCTCCAGGAAAAAACCCTGCCCGCTCTGTTGGCCGCACGACCCGACTACTGCTCCGTCACCTACGGCGCCGGTGGCGGTACCCGGGAAAAAACCCTCGACGTGGTGGAGCAGATCCAGAGCCAGCATGGGCTCACCACCATGATGCATTTGACCTGCGTTCACTCCACCCGCGACCAGATCCGGGCCGTTGTTGAGGAGGCCAGAAAACGCGGGGTCCGCAATTTTCTGGCGCTGCGCGGGGATCCGCCTTCCGGGGGGGAGTATGTTCCAACGCCGGGCGGCTTTGAGTTCAGTTCGCAACTCGTTTCATTCCTCCGGGAGTTGGGAGGATTCGACATCGGGACGGCCGGTTTTCCCGAGGGACACATTGCTTGCAAACAGGGGAAGTTGGTGGATTGGGGGTATCTGCGGGACAAAGTGCAGGCCGGGGCGGATTTCATCATCACCCAGTTGTTTTTTGACAACACGGATTTCTTCCGGTTCCGGGATCATCTTTCGCGCAACTTGGGGGTTGCGGTGCCCATCATCGCGGGGATTTTGCCGGTGATTTCCCGGCGCCAGACGACGAAATTTGTGGAGCTCTGTGGGGCAGGGTTGCCGGTGGAGTTCCGGAGCCGGCTCGAGGAACTCGGTGAGGACGACGCAGCGGTGACCGAGTACGGGATTGAACATGCCACAGCCCAGTGTCGGGAGCTTCTCCGGGAGGGCGTGGACGGAATCCATTTTTACACGCTGAACAGGGCGCATTCGACGTGCCGGATCCTGAGTAACTTGGGTTTCCGAGGCGGCGTCAGCGCTTAGCTCGAGCCTTTGAAGGGGGGGGCGGCGCGTTTTGACGCGCCGGAGATCGCCTCAGGGAAAACCTTTGCCCCTTGGGGTGACCCCATGGGAGCGTCAAAGAGCGAGAGTTAAGGCCGAGAGCCTGAGGCTGGAGGGCCCTTATGCCTGGAGCGCCCTCAGTCGAGGAAGGAGCAGATGTACTCGCAGATGCCCGAAGCTACCTCGATGTCGAAGCCGCTGTTGGCGGGGACATGGAAGGCTGAGCCTGCGGCGAAAGTCTCCGAGCTGTTCTGACCGTCGATCTTGACGCTGCAAGTCCCGGCCACAATCTCCATGCGCTCTGCCTTCTGGGTCCCGAAATGGAACTTCCCGGGGTAGATGAGTCCCAAGGTTTTCTTTTCACCGGCTGCTGTGAGCACGGTGTGGCTCACGACCTTGCCGTCGAAATAAACATTGGCTTTGGCGTGGACCGTGACGTTGGCGAACTCGGTGGGGATGGACATGGGTAATGCAGGCTGCGTCTTCAGAAGCCCGGAGGAATTCCCGGGGGCTCAAGCGAGCGCGTCCAGCCGAGCAAGGAGAGCCGCTTTGCTGGTGCCCGCGCCGACGACCTGATCCTTGACCTCGCCGCCTTTGATAAAGAGGAGCATTGGAATGGAACTCACACGGAACTTGGTTGCGAGGAGTCTGCAATCGTCCACGTTGACTTTGCCGACCGTGGCTTTTCCAGCGCGTTCATTGGCGATTTCGTCGATGATGGGCGAGATCAGTCGGCAGGGTCCGCACCACGGAGCCCAGAAGTCCAGAAGGACTGGGAGCTCGGATTTCAGAATCTCGGACTCGAAATTGGAGTCGGTGACAGTAACGACGTTTTGGCTGGCCATGGTAAGAAACTTTGCAACTGCGTTCAGGATTTCGGTTCTTCGCGGCGTTTTTCCGCTTCAGAACCGGCTCTGCGGGGGGAACGTCGTTGAGGAAAAAGCGGGCTTACTGCGGATTGGCAGCCGCGAAGTTCAGGTAGGTCAGAACGAGCGCACCCAGCGAGAGCAGCAGAGCGACAATCGACAGACCATTCACGACCGCGTCTGATTCCGGTTCGGCCACTGCGGTGATTTGAGCCACGGAGGCGGTGGCGGAGGCGGGGGCGGGTTTGTTTACCATGGGCTGAGTTTGCCCCATCTTCATCGTGGTGGGTGCTGGGGTGGGATTCGGTTTGGGCGTGGGTGACGGCGTAGCTGCAGAACTGGGGCGCGGAGCCGGGGTGACCGATTTCGGGGCCGGCGTTGCGGCGGCACTGGGTGCAGGAGTGGTGGCCGGCTTGGTCATCTCCGGGAGCGTAATCCGCGCGGTTTCCTTCTTAGGTGAGGCAGGTCCGCCGGCCGAAGCTCCTGAAATACTGGGAGGCGTCGGCTTGAGTGGAATGGTTGTGACTCCTGCGGGAGGTGGAGGCGCCAATGTTCCCGGAGGTTTTGGGGGAGCAGGTGGGAGCGTTGCACCGGGAGGCTTGGGAGGCAGCGGCGCACCGCCACCGAGCGAGCCGGGCGGTTTCGGAGGCATCGGAGCGGGTGGAGGAAGGACGGAGCCGGGAGGTTTGGGCGGGAGCGCCGGAGCCGAGGGAGCAGAAGGCGCGGAGGGCGCCAAAGGAGGGGCTGGTGGGGCTCCGAGAGGTTTCGGGGGCAGCGGTGCGCCGGCGGCTGGCGGCGGTGCCAAAGGTTTGGGAGGAGCCAGAGGCGGTTTTGGGAGCCCGGCGGCAGCGGGAGAAGGCAAACTGGCCGAAGAGCCCACAGCTGGAGCTGTGTTGGGCAGCTTGGAGGTGGTGATTTTCGGGGCGGCGGCCGGTTCGCCGCCGGAAGAAAGGGGAATAGCTGCCGGAGGAGCCGAGGTGACGGAAGGGAGGCTGATCCGAACGGTGTCCCGTTTCACAGCAGGTTGTTCGCCCTTGGGGGGGAGTGTGATTCGGATGGTCTCCGTCTTGTCTGGGGCGGAGTCGGGCGTGGGCTGGGGAGCATCGTCGGACATAAGAAGAGGAAGCGGCCGAAAGTCGTATCGCACCCGGTGCGCCCGGGTGTCAACACCGGAGCAGAGAACTTCTGGGAAGTTGCGATGTTTTCAGGGGTGGCAGGGGAACTTTCACTTGCCGGTGTTTTTCTGCTGGGGATAGGGTGCTGCGGATGAAAATTCTTGTGACAGGGGGGGCGGGATTCATTGGGTCGCACTTTGTGGAGCAGTGCGTGAAGCTGGGCCACGATGTGGAGGTGGTGGACGAGTTCAACGATTTTTATGATCCGGCGATCAAGCGGGCGAACCTCCGCGGTGTGCCCGGGGTCCGCGTGCATGAGGTGGACATCCGGGACGCAGCAGCCGTGGACAGGGTGGTGTTGGGGGGGCGGTTTGATACGATTGTGCATCTGGCCGCGCGAGCAGGGGTTCGGCCGTCGATCCAGCAGCCGCGGCTTTACATCGACACCAACATTACCGGCACGTTCCATCTTTTGGAGGCCGCCCGGAAGGCCGGGGTGCCCCGGTTCATTTGTGCCTCCAGTTCCTCGGTTTACGGGGTGCTCAAGAGCGTGCCTTTCCGGGAAGACTTGTGTTTGAGTCAGACGATTTCTCCGTATGCCGCCACAAAACTGGCTGCCGAGCAGCTGTGTTCTAACTACTCCCACCTCTACGGGATGCGGACCATCAACCTCCGCTTTTTCACCGTGTACGGTCCTCGGCAGCGGCCGGACCTCGCGATCCACTCTTTCACGAGGGCGATCTGGGAGGGGCGCCCCATCCGCCAGTTTGGAGACGGATCCACGCGCCGGGATTACACCTACATCGATGATATCCTGCAGGGGATGACTGCGTGCCTCGATTTTGCGGGTGATCCGTGTGAGGTGTTTAATCTGGGCGAAAGCCAGACCACGACGTTGTCGGACCTGATTGCGACGATTGAAAAAGCGCTGGGACGCCAGGCAGTGATCGAACGTCACCCCGAACAACCCGGCGACGTGCCCGTCACTTACGCGGACATTTCCAAGGCCCGTCGGCTTCTGGGCTACGACCCGCACACGCAGATTGCCGAGGGGATCCCGAGGTTTGTGGAGTGGTTTCACTCCCGTGCGGTCTAAGACACAGATGTCATGAGAACCCCAGCCACGGTTGTCGAACTCCTTCAGGAACTGGTCCGGATTCCCAGCGTGAATCCGGCCGGGGAGCCTGGCACTCCGGGTGTGGGTGAGGAGCGCATCGCCCGGGAACTGGCTGATCTGCTTTCTGGCTGGGGGGCGGAAACGGAGTTGCGTCCTGTGGAACCCGGCCGGCCCAATGTGGTGGCCCGTTTCCGACCGGATCGGCCGGGAAAACCGCGTTTGCTGTTTGCGCCGCACACGGACACCGTCAGCGTTTCGGGCATGACGATTGAGCCGTTTGGCGGGGAGCTCCGGGATGGAAAGATCTGGGGACGCGGAGCCAGCGACACGAAGGGGCCGATGGCGGCGATGCTGTGGGCGCTTTTTGAGGAGCGCGATCGGCTGGCTGGGTTGCCATGGGAGATTTGGTTTGCGGGTCTGGCGGGGGAGGAGGCCGGGCAGCCCGGCGCGAAAGCGCTTGCGGCTCAGGAACAGTTCGATTTCGTGATTGCCGGCGAACCCACCGGTCTGGATGTGGTGCATACGCACAAGGGGGCGCTCTGGTTGACGCTCCAGACCCGCGGCGTGGCGGTGCATGCGGCTTCCCCGGAACGCGGGGTGAACGCCATTTACAAGATGGCCGACGTTCTTGGGTGTATCCGCGACGAGATTGCGCCCGGCTTGGCGCAGTTCTCCGATCCTGTGCTTGGGCCGGTGACCATCAGTGCCGGTGTCATTCATGGCGGTAGCAAGACCAACATCGTGCCGGATTTTTGCCGGGTGGAGATCGATGTCCGGACCGTGCCAGGATCCGGGAACGTGGCTGACTGGGTCGGGGAACGATTGAGGAGGGTGTGTCCGGATCTGGAGATGGAGACCGTTCAATCGCTGCCCATGGCCACGGATCCCGGGCATCCGATGGTGCAGGCGCTGGTCCGTGCAGGTGCGCGTCCCGTGGGCGCCCCGTGGTTCTGTGATGCGGCTGTTTTCGCGGCACGCGGGATGCCTGCGGTGGCGCTGGGGCCGGGCTCGATTCACCAAGCCCACACGAAGGACGAGTGGATCACCCAGGCGGATCTGGAGGACGGGGTCCGATTTTTCCGGCGTTTTCTGTCGGGACTGGCAGGGTAAGCCTCGTGGGGGTGCTGAGGATGGTGGGGGGCGGGGTTTGGGGACAAATCCTTGGACAAATTGGCACGCCCCACTAATGTTCCGCCTCCCGAGGAAGCCCGGCACTGTGCGGCGCGGTGCCGTGACGGCCGGGTTTCACGGGGTGAAAAACCGAAGCCATGTCCCACTTTTCGACTTTGATTCTTGCCCAGGCGCCTGCGCCGACCGTCAAGCCGCCCCCAGACGGTCTCAACATGATGGTGATGATGCTGTTCTTCTTCGCGATGATGTACCTGCTGATGATCCGGCCCCAGCAGAAGCGCCAGAAGGAGCTTGCCGCGCAAATTGCCGCCACGAAAACTGGGGACCGTGTGGTGACCTCGGGCGGGATCCACGGGATCATCGCGAATGTGAAGGAGAAGACGTTTGTTTTGAAAGTCGCGGACAACGTGAAGATCGAGATCGATAAATCGGCGGTGGCGACGGTCTTGAAAGTCGCGGAGGCTGGTGCTGCGGAATCGGCGGGCTAGGCGATCAGACATTTTTCCGTTTCCCGCGCGTTGAAGAGACGCAGAATTCACATCTAACCCTTACGTTTTCATGCCTCCCATTTGGACTTTTCTGTTTGGCCTGCTTTTGCTGGCGCTCTTTGGTTGGTACTTTTTCACCGACAGCGACCGTGTGAAGCGGATCCTGGGAACGCTGTTGACAGTGATGCTCATGGCGCTGTGTGTCGCCGAGGTCAACCCGCCGCAGGAGCGCATCCAACTCGGTTTGGACCTCAAGGGGGGGACGTCCTTCCTGATCAAGTTGATGGAGCCGCAGAGCGAGGTGACCGGGCCCAACGGGGAGAAGAGTGTGGAGGCGCGGGAAATCACGCCGACCATGGTGGACCAAGCGGTGGAGGTGATCCGGAAACGGGTAGACCAACTCGGAACCAGTGAGCCGGTGATCACGCCTCAGGGCAAGGAGCGGATTTTGGTCCAGATTCCGGGGCTGAGCACGGCTGCTCTGGCCGAGACCCGGGAGCAATTGCGGAAAGTGGCCAAGTTGGAGTTCAAGATGGTGCACCCGGACTCCCAGGCTATGGTGGCCGGCACGGTCCCGCCGGATCCCGCTTACCGACTTGAAACCTATCGGGATGAGCGAAATGGCAAGATTGAGGAAGAACAGCTTTTCGTGAAGAAAAAGGCGGACATTCCGGGAAGCATGGTGACCGGGGCGTTTGCGTTTTTTGACAAGGAGGGCTGGGGGGTCAGCCTGCGGTTTAGCTCCGAAGGTGCAGACCTGTTCGGCAAGCTGACGGCGGAGAACGTGGGCAAACGGTTCGCGATTGTGCTGGATAATGCTGTAACGTCGGCCCCGGTAATCCGGGACGCGATTTATGGGGGGAGCGCTCAGATCACAGGGAATTTCAGCGAACAACAGGCGCGCACTTTGGCCAGTGTGCTTGAGAATCCGCTGCAGAATGAGGTGCGGATTGAGGAGGAACGGAGCACATCCGCGACGCTCGGCCAAGACGCGATCCGGAGCGGGTTCACAGCGGGCTGGGTTGGGGTTGTGGCGACGTTTCTTTGCGTGCTGCTGTACTACCGGTTTGCAGGTTTGATTGCGAACATCGCGCTGGTGGTCAACGTGGTGCTTCTCTTTGGGGCGATGGCGATGTTTGGGACGGTTCTGACGCTGCCCGGGATGGCGGGGATCATCTTGACGCTCGGGATGGCTGTGGATGCGAACGTGTTGATTTACGAGCGGTTGCGCGAGGAGTTGGCAGCGGGCAAGTCGAACCGGGCGGCAATTTCCGCTGCGTTCGACAAGGCCTTCACGGCGATTTTTGACTCGAACGTCACGACGCTGATCACGGCGGTGATTCTGTTCTGGAAGGCAACCGGACCCGTGAAGGGGTTTGCGGTGGCGCTGACCATGGGGGTTGTCGCATCGCTGTTCACGGCTCTGGTGGTGACCCGCAACCTGTTTGACTGGTCGCTGAAGCTGGGGATTCTCAAAGAGGTCCGGATGACCAACCTGATCCAGTCCACCCAGTACGATTTTCTCGGGAAACGCAAACTCGCGGTCATCTTCTCCACTGTGGTGATCCTTGGTTCGATGGGGGTATTCGCCCTGCGCGGTGAGAAAAACTTCGGCGTGGATTTCAAGGGGGGGGACCGATTGGTGCTTGAGGCCACGCAGTCCAAGCCCAGCGACGGGGAGGTCCGCGATGTGATTGGCCGGATGCAACCCAAGGTGGGGGATTTCGTTGTCCAGACCGAGACCTCGGCCAGCAAGGTGTTCACGACCATCCGGAGTCCCAAGGAGACCGGGGATCTGATCGCCAAGCATTTGCTGTCCACGATGCCGCAGGCTGCGTTTCGGGTGGAACAGTCCGAGAAGGTGGGGAGTTTGGTGGGCGATGAACTGGCCCAGAACTCGTTGATTGCGCTGGGGTTGGGCATGGTGGGGATCTTGATTTACGTGACGCTCCGGTTCGAGTTTTCGTTTGCTCTCGGGGCTCTGGCGGCGTTGATCCACGACGTGGTGATCACGGTGGGCGCGTTTGCCCTGTTTGAGCGCGAACTGTCCCTGATCATCGTTGGCGCGGTTCTGACCATTGCCGGGTACTCGGTGAACGACACGATCGTGGTATTTGACCGGATCCGTGAGGGGATCCAGACTGGGCGGAAAGGGTCGCTCTTGGAAATCATGAACCTGAGCGTGAACGAGACCCTGAGTCGGACAATCCTCACGGGGGGCGTCACGCTGCTGACCACCGCTGGATTGTACGCATTTGGCGGTCCAGTTCTGAACGACTTCGCGTTCGCGATCTTTGTGGGGGTGCTTGTGGGAACCTACTCCTCCATCTTCATCGCAGCTCCCATCGTCTACTGGTTCTCCGGGGCGCGTTCCGGTAAGGAACTGTCGGTGTCCGGGGCCGGGGCCGGCGTCTGAGGGGCGCCCGTGGAGTGGAATCCGAGCCGGCGGTGGCTGGCGGGATGCCGCCCCCGATTTGCCCCGGACGCGAGTCCGTGTTAGAGATGGATTTGAGGTTTTGGAATCGAGATAAACCAGCAAACCACCATGCCGACGTACGAGTATTACTGTCAGAAGTGTAAAAAGAGTTTCGAGGCCTTCCAATCGATGCGGGACAACGCGTTCGAGACATGTCCTCAGGAGTTGTGCTGCCGGAAAACTTGGGGCAAGGGGGCTGTGGTGCGTCAGCTTGGGACTGGAGCGGGTCTGATCTTCAAGGGGTCCGGTTTCTACATCACCGACTACCGGAGCGAGGGGTACAAGGCGGCAGCGCAGAGTGACAAAGCGTCGGGTTCCGGGGGCAAGGACGGGGGGAAAGAGAGCTCCAAGAAAGAGGGAGGCAAGAGCGCCCCGAAGAAGGAATGAGCGGTTCCCCCCGGAGCTTGAAGTGCAACGGTTGCCAGGCCGAGAACGAGTGGGAGCGCGTTTACTGCCGCGCCTGCGGCGCGAAGTTAGACCGGTCAGAGTTGCCCGGGACGGATTCCCGAGAGCCAGAGGTGGTGCCGGTTTCAAGCGAGCCATCCGGGGGCGTGGTCCGGGGTTCCAGGCGTGTTCTGGGGGTGCCGCGCGGTGTGTGGAGGGCCGTTCAGGTGGTCTCGGCGGCGCTGGTGACAGGCTTCCTGATCCAAGCGTTCCGCGAACCTGAGTTTTTGGAGGCGCAGAAGGGGCAGTTGGCCACGCAACCGGTCGGGAGTGCGGTGCTGCAGGCCCTTGAAAATCCAAAGCCCCAAAAGGTGGCTTTCAGTGAGGCGGACTTGAACAGTTACCTCGGAAAAATTCATACAGTGAAACCCGGTTGGGTGCCGTGGGTGAAGTTCGGCCGTTTTTACGTGGATGTCGGAGATGGGGTCGTTGGGCTCCAGCTCCGGAACGATGTCTGGGGCTGGCCCCTTTACATGGGCCTCCAATACCGGGTGGCGGGGGAACACGGCATCTTGAATTCCCGCCTGATTGGGGCAAGTCTCGGTCGGGCACGGATTCCGGCATTTCTTGCGCCCGGACTGCGGCTCGGGTTTGGGAATTTGTTCCGGGTGATGGATGCGGAATGGCGGTTGGTTTCGAGGATGGATTCCGTGCGGTTGGAGGAGGGACGGATTGTGTTGGTCACCAAGGGGCTTTGAATGGGAATCCGGATTGCGTGGCTGGCGTTGGCCGTTGCCTGCGGGCTTCTTTCGAACGCCCCTGCGGCACCGTTTGACGCCCGGTCACGGACGGTGAGCAGTTCAGCCCAAGTCTTGGTTTACAGTCAGAACGCCGAGCTGCGCACACGGGCGGCGAGTCTTGCGGAGGACATCAAGAGCCAGTTGCTCGGTTTTTTTGGGGAGACGGATCAATGGCGGTTTCCGGTGGTGGTGTCCATTGAGCCGGCGGGAAGTGATCCGGCGGTGATCCGGCTCAATCTGGTGGACACGCCGGACGGGATGAGTGTGCAACTCCAGGTGCGGCCGGGGACCGACCCGGCAGAAGTGCATCTGGAGAAGCACCTGCTGCGTGCCCTGCTTCTGGAGCGGATGTATCGGAGGCGGGAGCGAGTTCGTGCGGGCGATTCTTACCTTGAAGCCCCGCGCTGGCTGGTGGAGGGGTTGCTGGTCTTCCGCCGGTTTCGCGAGGGCAGCCGGAGCCTTTCCCAGTACCGGCTTTTGCTGGGGGCGCAAAACCTTTTGCCAGTGGAGGAGATTTTGGAAAACCGGGTGGAACTCCTTGGGTCACCCACGGCAGAAGCGATGGATGCCGTGTACTCTTACTGCCTGATTCGGTTGTTGATGGACCAACCGGAGGGTCGGGCGGGGTTGGTCCGTTTGGTGGAGGACTGGCCCGATTGCGGCAACACGCCGGTGGAGGCGCTGGGATCCCATTTTCCATCCCTTGGCGTTTCACCGGATGGGTTGAGGAAATGGTGGACGCTGGGTGTGGCGCGGTTGGCAGCGACTTCGGAAGGAACCATGCTGGATGCTGGGGAGAGCGAAAAGCATTTGGTCCGGCTTCTGCAGGTGGAGGTGGTGGTGAACTCGGATGGGAGCCGGACCCGTTTTGAGTTGGAGCAATTTGAGGAGTTCCTGCCGCTGCCGGATGCGCGGCGCGGGTTGAAGGCGGCGCAGGCGGCAATGCTGGAGGCCGGGAGCCGGTTGCACTTCATGTTTCAGCCGGTCCTCGCCCAGTACGAGGCCGTGGTGGTGGATTTGTTGGCGGGTAAAAAACGGGGTGTCGCGGAGAAGATCCGCAAGGCGGACCGGGCCCGGCTGGATGTCCGGCACCGGCTGGATGGAATTGCGGACCTGTTGAACCACTACGAGGCGACTCAGATGAAGGGGTTCAGTGGTGCGTTTGGCGGGTTGCTCAAAACGGTGCCTGCCCGGCCGGCCGGCGAGCCGGGTGGAAAGACGGAAACTGTGCCCGGGGTGGGGGCTGCGGGACGGGACCTTTTGCCCCCGAAATGAGAGGCGCGCGTCCGCACGGTGCGGGATTGGAGCCGGGAGGGGCGTTTTTCCGCTTTGATGCCGGCAAAATCTGGTGTCTGTACTGGGATCGCAACGATGAAAGTTTCTGACCTCCGCGGCATTCTGCAGTATGTCCCCCGGTTCCGGGACCGGATTTTTGTGGTGGCAGTGGACGGACAGGTGGTGGGGTCGCCGAATTTTGCGAACCTGCTTTTGGACATCGCGGTGCTGCGTTCCTTGAGCATCAAGGTGATCCTCGTGCACGGGGCGGGTCAGCAGATTGAGGACCTTGCCCGGGAACGGGGAGTGGTGTGCACCAACGTCGACGGAACCGGGCCGACAGACGACCGGACGCTGAAGATCAGTCTGGAGGCCGCCACGAGCGTGATGAACGAGGTGATGCAGGGGCTGACCTCCGTCGACCTCCGTGCAGCCTACGCCAACGTGGTGATCGCCCATCCGGCGGGGATTTTGGGTGGCGTGGATTACCAGAACACGGGGCGCGTGGAACGGGTGGACACCAAACCGCTCCACCTTTTCCTGAACGAAGGCATTATCCCGGTAATACCGCCCATGGGTTTTGATGGCGAGGGCAAGACGTTCCGGGTGAACTCGGATGGGATCGCCTTGGAGGTGGCCGAGGCCATGCAGGCCATGAAAATCCTGTTCCTTTCCGCAGACGCCTGCCGGCTGCAGGGGGAGGTGGTGCGGCAGTTGTCGATTGCGGAAACCGAGGACATGGTCAAGCGCCGGCGGGCGCAGGTCGAGCCGCGCCTGCTTTCCAAGCTGGAGCACGCGGCGCGGGCCTGCCGCCAGGGGATCCCGCGGGTCCACCTGCTCAACGGAATGCAGGACGAGGCTCTGCTGACCGAGGTGTTCAGCCATGAGGGCATTGGCACCATGGTTTACTCGAACGATTACCAGCAGATCCGACGGATTTTCAAAAAAGACGTTCGCGCCGTCATGACGCTGATCCGGCAGTCTGTCCAGAACGAGGAGCTGGTCCGACGGACGCGGGCGGACATTGTGGCCCAGTTGAACGACTACTGGGTGCTTGAAATCGATCGGGCATTGGTCGGCTGCGTCGCGCTCCACCTGTACCCCGAGGAAGGGATGGCGGAACTGGCCTGCCTGTACGTGAACAAAAACCAGGAGGGCCAGGGCTACGGGCGAAAACTCATGGCGTTCGCCGAACAACTCGCTGCCGAAAAAGGCATGCGGCATATCTTCGCCCTCTCCACGCAGACCTACAATTTCTTCCAGCAAAAGGGCGGTTACGCCGAGGTGTCTCCAGACCTGCTTCCGGCCGAGCGCCGGAAAAAATGGGAGGCCAGTGCGCGCAACTCCAAGGTGATGATGCGTCCCGCTGTGGGGCCGGCCGCTCTGGAGCCCCGGAGGGCTTGAACCTGCCCCCGCAGCTCAAGCGGGGGCGGCCTCCCGTCGGCAGTCCGTCTTAGATTTCTCATGAACCCCGGCTACCTGCTCGACGGTCTGGTGATCGTCTTTTACTTCGTGCTCATCGTTTCCATCGGCCTCTACAAAGGCCGGGGGGAACAGTCCATGAGCGCATTCGCCATCGGCGACCGCAACATTCCATGGTGGGCGGTACTCGCTTCCATCCTTGCCGCCGAGATCAGTGCCGCCACCTTCCTCGGCGCCCCCAATGAAGGATACGCCCTGCGGAATTTCACCTACGCCCAACTGGCCATCGGCACCATCCTCGCCCGGGTTGTCATCGCCTTTCTTTTCATCAAGCCCTACTACGATTACCGCGTCGTCTCGATCTACGAGTTCCTCCTCTTGAGATTCGGGCACGCCACAAAAAACGCCGCCTCTGCCGTCTTTCTCGCCACCCGTGCCCTTGCCAGCGGCACCCGCCTCTACGTGGCCGCCGTGGTTCTGGTGTTGGGATACGAAAAAATCACCGGCACCAAGCTTCCCCCCCTTCAAGAGGTCAGCGTTTATGTGGCTGCACTGGCGTTCCTCACCGGCGTGACGGCCGTGTACACCGCTGCCGGGGGAATCAAGGCTGTCGTCTGGACCGACCTCATCCAGGCGAGCATCATGTTCGGTGCGCTCGGTTACGCCATCTGGACCCTGCTCCAAAGGGTGCCCGGCGGTTGGGACGGCGCATTGCAGATCTTGGACGCCCCCCGCGATCTTGCGTTCTTTGATTCCGGCTGGGTGGCAGGTCGCGGCATCTGGGAGAACGTCCGGGCCATTCTGGAGTCCGAGTACACGATTTTTGCGGCAGTGCTGGGGTCGACCTTCCTGACAATGGCCACGCATGGCACCGACCAGGACATGGTGCAGCGGATGCTCACTGCAAAAGACCACACCCGGAGCCGGCTTGCGCTGATCCTGTCAGGGCTTGCGGACCTCCCGCTTGTCCTGTGTTTTCTTTTGGTTGGAATTTTGTTGTGGGTGTTTTACAGGGAACCGGGCAAGGCGCACCCCTTCGCGCACTTCATTCTCGACCATATGCCCGTCGGCGCCAGGGGCCTTCTGGTGGCCGGAATTTTCGCCACCGCCATGGGATCCCTCAGCACCGCTCTCAACGCCCTGGCCACCAGTTTCACTGAGGACTGGTACGTGCCTTATTTCCGCCGGGGCGCCTCCCAGAACGAGGTGGTGCGGGCCGCTCGGTGGAGTACCGTAGCGTTCTCCATTCTTCTGGTCTTGATCGGGTCCGCGACCGCCTATGCGGTGGTGATTCTGAAGTCCAGGGTCATCCCGATTGTCCTGGGGATTTTCGGGTACACCTACGGCTCGCTTTTGGGGGTTTTTCTGGTGGGCATGCTGACCCGGCGCCGCGGGAGCAACCGGGGCAACCTCTGGGCCATGGCGGCGGGCTTCGGGGCCGTGGCGCTGTTGAGCGGCCTCCACAACGACCTCTGGATTCTTGCGCATCCTGCGGCTGCCTCTGGCGCGGCGCCTCAACCGCTTTGGAAACCCCTCTGGCTGCCGGTGGTGGAGTTTCCCTGGAGGATCCTTTTTGGGACCGTGGTGACGTTTGGGGTGGCGGTCTGTTTCCGGACCCCGGAGTCGCAGATCCGGTTGGTGGAGGAACGGGCGGGGCGTTGAGCAGGTGGCTCTGCGTCAACTACAATCCGGTTTCGGGCCTGAAATAAATATGGGGACTTTTCCCCAAATTTTCTTGGCGCCCCCAAGGGTGCGGCCTACCCTCCGGAGCCATCCGGGCGAACCGAAAGGGGGCCTGTGAATAACTTGTGAATAGCCCAGAAAAACCTGCCATGTTTTCCAAGAAAAGTCCGTCCGTTGCCACCGAGTTGATGCGGAGCGGCGGGCTGTCCGGTCGGGGTGTTTCCCGAGGGATTTACCTCAGGAATAACGTTCTTGAATCCGGGTCGGCATCGGCCGCGGGGTTGATCTGAAGTGTACGGGGAATCCATCTGTTGACCGCTGTGGATAAGGGACATTTCGACGCCATGCCTGAAGAGGTTTTTTCTGGTTCCAACGCCCAAGAACCTCTCCCGGGTTCAGTTCGCGGGGGGGCTTCCCCCGACCCGCAAACCGGGTTGAGGGAGGGTTTGAGGGAGGCGTGGGCGGCGGTCTGTGCCGAACTGCAGAAAGAGGTGAGTGTGGACACGTTCAACCGGTGGTTCCGGGACACCGCACTGGTGGAACTGAGCCAGTCCGAGCTGACCCTCCGGGTGCCAAACAACATTTACCAACTCTGGATCGAGAGCAATTACCTCGGGCTCCTGCGGTCCGCCACGATGCTGGTGTTTGGAACCCCGTGTTCCGTGCGTTTCACGTTTGCTCCGGAGGATGCGGCAGCGGCGCCGCCGCCGCCGCCAGAGCCCAAGGTGGAGCCGGTGCCTGTGGAGCCCAAGGCGGAACCCAGCGCCTCTGGGCACGGGTTGAACGCGAGGAATACGTTCGAATTGTTCGTCGTCGGGACAAACAACCAGTACGCCCACGCTGCCTGCTCGGCCGTGGCAAATGCGCCCGGGAAGACGTACAACCCGCTTTTCATTTACGGCGGTGTGGGACTTGGCAAGACCCACCTGATGCAGGCGATTGGCCAGCACATCCTCAAGTCGCGGAAAAACAGCAAGGTCTGTTACGTCACGAGTGAGCGGTTCACCAACGAGTTCATTGATGCAATCCAGAACAGCACCCTGGTGAAGTTCCGCAAACGGTACCGGCAGGCGGATGTCCTGCTGATTGACGATATCCAGTTTCTGGCGGGGAAAGAGCGCTCGCAGGAGGAGTTTTTCCACACCTTCAATGCGTTGTTCGATGGTCACAAGCAGATCGTCCTGTCCAGTGACCGGCCGCCGTCGGAGATTGCGAACCTCGAGCACCGCCTGGTGTCGCGGTTCGAATGGGGCCTGACCGCGGAGTTGCAGCCGCCGGACATTGAGACCCGGCTGGCAATTCTCAGGAAGAAAGCCGAGGGCTTGGAGGTCCGGTTGGAGCCTTCGATTCTGGAGTTTCTTGCGGAACGGATCCGGACGAACGTTCGTCGCTTGGAAGGCGGCCTGATGCGGGTGGCTTCGTTTGCCTCGCTTTCCGGCTCTCAGCCGACCACGGAAAAGATTGAACACCTCCTGAAGGATATTCTTCAGGAGGAGGCCCGGCGCGCCATCACGATCGACCAGATCCAGCGCCGGGTGGCGGAGCATTTTGATGTGCGTCTGGCAGACATGACCAGCAAGCGGCGGCCCCAGAACATTGCTTTTCCGCGTCAGATCGCGATGTACCTCTCGCGCGAGCTCACCCGGGCTTCTCTTGCGGAGATCGGGGACGCGTTTGGTGGACGGGACCACGGCACCGTTTTGCACGCGCACCGGTTGGTCAAAGGCAGGATGGGGAGCGAGGAAAAGGTGCGACAAGTGGTTGCCTACCTCGACAGCCAGCTCCAGCGCTGAGTCCTTCAGCGGACCCAGCGCAGACTGCAATCATCCCTCGACTGGCGTTAGGCGTGGCCCCAAGCGCGGCCTCAGGCGCGGCCTTCACGGATCCGGTTTTTCTTCGACTCGCACTCCTCCTGAATTCGGCGGGACTCGTACTGGAGTTCCTTTTCCAGTTCAAGCGCCTCGCCGATCTGGCCGGCGGCATGCGCCTTGGCGATCTTTTCTTTGAGGAACAATTCGCGTTCCGCCAGTTTCGCCCGGAAAAGGGTGTCCACCTCCGCCAGAGCGGTTTTTTGCTCTGCGGAGAGTGCGCGGACTGGCGACTCTTTCTGGAGCCGTTCCATGGCAAGTTCGTAAGCGGATTTCATGGGATGGGAAAAGCGGGTGGGAATTGGTGAGGCAAGTGTTGGCTGGGGCCTTCTGCGAGTCGATACTGGACTTGCGGTGAGCTCTCAGGAAATGTGCGGGCAGAGAGCGGTGCGGGGAATGGCCCAGCGGGGACCGCCCGCTGCAGCCCGTTGCCAACCTTTGTTCCCAGCCATGATCCAGCTTCTCAGTACTGATTTCGACGGCACATTGGTAGACCATGGGGGTGACCCGCAGGTTTCGCCCCGGTTCCTCGAGGCACTCGCATTTTTGAAACGCCGGGGTGTTCTTTGGGCGGTCAACACCGGGCGCGAACTCCAGCACATTGTGGACGGGCTCCGCGAGTTCCAGTTTCCTTTTGATCCGGATTACGTTCTCACCTCCGAACGCGAGGTTTTCCATCGGGGCGCAAACGGCTGCTGGCAGGATTACGGCGACTGGAACCGCCGGTGCGCGCTGGTGCATCAGCAGCTTTATTCCGATGCCGCTCCTCTGTTGAGGGATGTGGAGGAGTACCTGCGGGTGCACGGGCTGGCGCACCCCATTTATGAGGGCGAACATCTTATCGGACTGGCTGCCGACTCCGATGCTGAGATGGACAGGGTCTGTGATTTTCTGGACCGGGAACGGGTCCGTGTGCCCGGTTTCCAGTACATGCGAAACTCGGTGTATGTCCGGTTCTGCCACGAGGATTACAGCAAGGGCACGGCTCTCGCGGAACTGGCCAGACTCACCGGGATTGGCGTGGACGGCATTTTTGCAGCAGGCGACCACTACAATGACCTTCCGATGCTCGACGGACGGCACGCGCGCTGGGTGGCGTGCCCCTCCAATTCCGTGGACGCCGTCAAGGAGGCCGTGCGTCGGACTGGCGGGTGCGTGGCATCCGCCCCTGCCAGCGAGGGGGTGCTTCAGGCATTTGAAACTTTCGGCATGTTGGAGGGATTCCATTCTGAGTTGCACAGGAGACCATGACGCCGGCCCAGATCCGCAAGATGGGGGGCAAAACCCGGTGGCGGATTGTGGAGGCGTTGAAGCTTGGGGGCGGTGCCTGTGTGCGGGATCTGGCTGGTCAACTGGGAATGAGCTACATGGGAGTCAAGGAGGCCTGCCTCGGACTCCAGAAGAGCGGCTTTCTTGAAACTTGGCGCCAACCGTCCTCCGGAGGCCGGCCCCGGCTGGAGTACCGGCTCACGGAGCGGGCAGGGCAGTTGTTTCCGGCCGAAAGTCCTGAAATCGCCCTGGAGTTGCTCGAATCCGCCCGGACGCTGTTTGGGGCTGCTGCGCCGGAGAAGCTGTTGCTGGTGGTGTTCAAGCGGATGGCTGAACGTTATGGGCGCCGTCTGCGTTCCGGCAGTTTGGAGGAACGAGCCCAGCGGTTGGCCGAAATCCGGCAAGCAGAAGGGCATCTGAGCCGGTGGGAACCGGCATGCCCGGAGGCCGGGTCGGGAGTGGAAGGGCTGGCAGGCCGGATTGTGGAGGCGCATTCCCCGATTTTGGAGGTGCTTCGAGCCCATCCGATTGCGGCCCGTTTGGAGTCGGAAATGCTCGGAAACCTGCTTGGGGCGAGGGTGGTCCGGGAGGAGGAGACGGCGGCCGGAGCGTACCGGTGTGTTTTTCACGTCCACGCCGGCTGAACTTGCTTCTGGGGAATGTGAAGTCGTTTGGAGCGGAGATCCGCTGCGCTCGTTTGGAGTGTGAGAAAGAGATTGCCATCCCCGCGGGGGTCGCTATCCTCCCCCGCCCCATGCCTAAGTCAATTGCACGTCGAAAGACGAAAAAATCTGCCGCCAAACGGTTCAAAGTGACCGGTACGGGCAAGATTCTCCGCCGGAAACCCGGTCTCAGGCATCTGGCCTCCTCCAAGAGTTCCAAGCGGAAGCGGAACCTTGGCAAGGTGGGTCAGGTTCACGAGACCATGGTTGCCCGGATTGAGGAATGCCTGCCGTTTGCCTGAGGCCGTAGGGTCCGGCCCAATCCCGGCGCTGCCGGGGCTGTCCGAGACCTCCTGTGCCGGAAATCCGCCCGCCTGTTTCCCCTTGGGAGACGATTCGGAACGCGAGGCGGCGGATGAAAAAAACTAGAAACAGCGTTCTGAAAGAAACCCGAAAATAATATGCCAAGAGCCACCAACGCGCCCGCCAGTCGCGAGCGCCGCAAAAAGATCGTAGACCTCGCCCGCGGATACCGCGGTCGTCGTTCCAAACTTTTCCGTTACGCCAAGAACGCCGTGATGAAGGCGCAGGTCTGGTCGTACCGTGACCGCAAGACCCGCAAACGCAATTTCCGGATGCTCTGGCAGCAGCGCATCAACGCCGCCGCGCGTGCAAACGGCCTGAATTACAGCCGTTTCATTGAGGGCATTAAGGCCGCGGGCCTTGACCTCGACCGCAAGGTGCTGGCGGACATCGCCGTGGCTGACGAGGCTGCCTTCAAGGCGCTCGTGGAGAAGGCGAAAGCCGCTCTCGCCGCCAAGGCTGCACAGCCCGCCGCCTAACGGACCGCGGATAACGCACTGGATTCCGCACGGTTTTTCCAGCCTCGAACGCGTTTGACGCGTTCGAGGCTGCTCCGTTTCAAGCATCCTCACTCATGGACTCACAGATCGATCAGCTCCGCGTTGAAGCACTTCAGCAAATCGCCCAAGCCACGGATGAGGCCGGCCTCGACGCCATCCGCGTTCAGTTTCTCGGGCGCAGCGGCTCCATCTCCCTGCTCAGCGAGGGGATGAAGTCCCTCCCCAAGGAGGACAAACCCAGATTCGGCAAGCTGCTCAATGACGCCCGGACCGCGGTCACTTCCGCATTGGATGAGGCCCGGACGGAGCTCCAAGCCCGTGCCGACCGGGCTGCGTTCTCCGGCGTGGACGTGACCCTGCCCGGCATCGCGCGAGCCCAGGGTGCTCTTCATCCGATCACCCAGCTCCAAGACCGCGCGGTCCAGATTTTCCGGCGGATGGGGTTTGCGCTGGCCGACGGGCCCGACATCGAGACGGAGTTTCACTGTTTTGACGCCCTGAACACGCCTGCGGATCATCCAGCAAGGAACGAGCAGGACACTTTCTATTTTCAGGACGGCCGCCTCCTGCGCACCCACACGAGTTCGGTCCAGATTCGCACCATGGAGTCTGCGGTGCCTCCCATCCGGATCATCGCCCCGGGCGCAGCCTACCGCCGGGATGAGATTGATGCCACTCACCTGGCCCAGTTCACCCAGATGGAGGGGTTGTATGTGGATTCCAATGTCTCCGTGGCCGATCTCAAAGGGACCCTCGAGTTTTTCTTCCGCGAACTGCTCGGCAGCGATGCCCAGTTCCGCTTCCGGCCCCATTTTTTCCCGTTCACCGAACCCAGTTATGAGGTGGATATCCGGACCCGGGCCCTCGGGAATGCGGACCGCTGGCTTGAGATCGCCGGGTGCGGGATGGTGGATCCGGCCGTGTTCGAGGCGGTCAACGGACGCCGGGGCGACCGGGCGTTTGATCCCGAAAAAGTGACCGGATTCGCCTTCGGATTCGGTCTGGACAGGCTCGCGATGATTCTCTCGGGCGTCCCAGATATCCGCCTGTTCACCGACAACGACCAGCGGTTCCTGCGCCAGTTTTAATCGAGTTCCAATTTCCCGTTTTTTCCCATGAAGGTTTCTCTCCAATGGCTGCGTGAACACGTGGAACTGCCCGGATCGGTGGGTGCGCTGGTCGATCTCCTGACTCTGGCCGGGGTTGAAGTTGAGGGAGTCCAGTCCCTCGGTGTCGCCATCCCGAATGTGGTGGTGGCCGAAATCCAAGGCCGGGATCCTCATCCCAACGCGGACAGGCTCAGCGTCTGCCGGGTGGATGACGGGTCCGGTACCCTGCGTCAGATTGTCTGTGGCGCCAAAAACTTCCAAGTCGGCGACCGCGTGCCCGTGGCATTGCCGGGTGCCGTGCTCCCGGGCGATTTCAAGATCAAGGTGGGAAAACTGAGGGGCGTGGAAAGCCAGGGCATGCTCTGCAGCGCCGACGAACTCGGCCTTCCCAAAGGTGAGGATGGCCTTCTCATCCTGCGGAATGCGCCGGCCCCTGGGACACCGCTGTCCGACCTCTTTCCCGCCGACACGGTTTTGGACTTGGAGGTGACTCCCAATCGCCCGGATTTGCTCAGCGTGAACGGGATTGCCCGCGAGATCGGCGCGCTGACCGGAAAACCCGTGACTTTTGCCGCGCCGGGCGCTGTGCCTGCGGTTCCGGTTCACGGCGGGATCCGGGTATTTTCGGAGGAGGCCTGTCCGTTCTATTCGGTCCGCGAAGTCCGCGGGGTGCGCGTGGGGCCCAGTCCGGACTGGCTTCGAAAAAAGCTGGAGTCTGCCGGACTGCGTTCCCTGAACAACCTGGTGGACATCACCAATCTGGTGCTTCTGGAGACAGGCCAGCCGCTCCACATTTTTGATGCCGACAAGCTCGAGGGAGCGCTGCAGGTGCGTGCCGCCGTGGACGGCGAGGAATTCAAGGCGCTGGACGGCCGCGTTCATCGGCTCAAGGCCGGGCAGATCGTGATTGCTGACCAGAACGCCCCCCAAGCTGTTGCGGGCGTGATTGGCGGTGAATCGAGTGGCGTCACCGAATCCACCACCCGAGTATTCCTTGAGGCCGCCGTGTTCCAACCCGCGAGCGTCCGGCGGACGGCGCGGGCTCTTGGGATTTCCACCGATTCCAGTTACCGCTTCGAGCGCGGTGTGGATCCCGCGGGAGTGCTCGAAGCCAGCCAGCGCGCATTTGAACTGATTCTTGAACTGGCGGGGGGTGAAGCCGGGAGTTTTTCTGCAGGAAAACCCGCTGCGGTGTCTGAGCCGGTCCCGATTCTTCTTAGGGAGGCGCGTCTTGCCAGCCTTCTGGGGGTGACGATCGAGAGCACCGAGGTGTGCAGGATCCTTGCCGGGTTCGGACTCCGGGAAGAGGCGGGCGGCTGGGTACCCCCCAGTTTCCGGCCGGACTTGGTTCGGGAAGTGGATTTGGTGGAAGAAGTGGCACGGGTGGTGGGTATGGCGCGGATTCCGGGAAGAACCCATGCGCGGTTTGTTGCAGCCAGCGAATCCGACCGGCGTTACGACCTTGCGATGGGGCTGCGCCGGGCCTGTGCGGCCCAGGGAATGTGCGAGGCCCGGAGCTTGACGTTGGTCCCGGCCGAACCGCTGGGTGGCGCGTATACAGGGGTGCCGGCGGACGAGTGGATCCGGGTGAAGAACCCGATGATTGACGACCAGGTGGTCCTCCGGCCCAACCTGCTCCATGGCCTTTTGAAGGCGGTGAGCGCCAACGCCCAGAACGGTCCTGTCCGGCTCTTCGAGCTGGGACGCGTCTTCCGCAGGGGAGCCGTGGAAGAAACCCTGCATCTCGCATTTGTGCTCAGTGGCGCCGTTTCCGAACGGACATGGCGCTCGCCAGCCGGTCCTGACTCGGACTTGTACGAGTTGAAGGGGATTGTGGGCGCAGTGCTCGGAGACGGACTGGATTTTGTTCCGGAAGAAGACTCTGCGCTGGCTCTCTGTGTCCAGGTGCGCAAAGGCGGGCGGGTGCTTGGGCGACTCGGCCAGCTCTGGCCTGCCGATGCCCGGAGCCTGGACGCCCGTGCGCCGGTGATTTTCGGGGAACTGGACCTTGAATCCGTCGCGAATCTTGAAGGCCGGGCGGTGAAGTACTGTGAGATTCCGAGGTACCCTGCAGTGACCCGGGACATCGCGTTGGTGGGAGATGCCGGGGTGCACCATGCGGAGATCGAGCGGGTGATCCGGGGAGTGGGCGAGTCGCTGCTGGAGGGCGTGGAACTGTTTGATGTCTACCGGGATCCGACCGGTCAGAAACTTCCGGCAGACCGCAAATCGCTGGCTTACTCGTTGACATATCGGTCGGCGGAACGAACACTGACGGCAGAAGAGGTGAATGCGGCCCATGGGCGTCTCCGGGAGGCGCTGGTGAGTCAGCTCGGCCTTGGTGTCCGCGAATGAGGCGGCAGAGGCTAGCCACCGGGTTATTTCCAAGATTTCTTGAAGCTTTGAATCATCCCTGCGCCGCGGAAATTCCGCCTGCAACGGGGCATCACTGGGTACTTTAAACTGCGTTCCCAATGGCGCTCCGGCAGCCTTTAATGAGGCCTAAAATGGCGTTGGCGTTGCCGGGATGAACAGACAGCTTTGCCCTGCGTTGTTCGACCAATCGGAGGTAATCCCGATCCGGTATTTTACATAACAAAGGAGGCCGGGGTGGGCGTGTTGATGTCATGCCTTTTTAGGAAGACTGAGGCCCGTTCCAGGTCATCCACCCGTTAACCTAATGGGGGAACGTGGTGACCCTTCGCGACGGCAATCGTGGGGCAAATTTTGGCGTCCCGGGAAGGCAGTAGCCTTTCCGGGACGCCTTTTTTTTGATCGCGGGGGTGGCCTGCGGAATTCCTGTTGTGTCCGGGCAGATTGCGTCAAAGCCCAACGGCCGTTTTCCGGTAAAATCGGGTGTGGGCGGGAGGTCGGCAGGGAAGGGGCGTGCGTTCTTCCGGGGGCGGAGTTATGAAATCTGGGATGCGAGTTTTGGTGACATGCGGACCCGGATACGAGCCGTTGGATGCGGTGCGTCGGCTGACAAACTTCTCGACGGGCCAGTTGGGTCTGCAACTTGCGGGTTGCCTTGCGGCTGCGGGACACCAGGTGGTGTGTTTGCGCGGAGTGGGAGCGACCTCGCCCCTGCATCCGGCCGGGGTGGAATTCCGGCCATTCACCACGAACTTGGATCTGGCATCGCAGCTAGAGGCGATTCGCGATGCGAGTGGCGCGGATGCCGTGTTACAGGTTGCGGCGCTGTGCGATTTCCGGGTGGCTGCCGTTGAACAGTCCGGTTCGGTGCTCGCAAATGCCGGAAAGATTTGTAGCCGTTCCGGCGAGCTGCTCCTGAGACTGGTGCCCGCTGAGAAGGTGCTGGGCAGGTTGCGCGACTGGTTTCCCAAGGCACGTCTGGTGGGCTGGAAATACGAGGTGGAAGGCGGACGCGACTCAGCTCTGGCAAAGGGAAGCCGACAGATCTTGGAGAATGCTACGGATGCGTGTGTGGTGAACGGGCCCGCCTATGGTGCGGGCTATGGCTGGATGGAGCGCGGGCGCGACGGGGTGCATCTGGAACACTGGGAGGAACTGGCCGCACGGCTTCTGGAGTGGCTTCCACGGGGTGTGTGAGGCAGTGAGATCCGAGGACTCTGCGTGGAGTCATAGGTGGCGCAGGAGCCGGCCGAGTCCGGCCACCGCAAAGATCTGGGGGTAGAGTTCTTCAAAGTACCAAAGTTTGGCAAAGTAAAATCCGATCGGACTGGGGGTTGTCCAGTTGCCGTCCTCGATTTTGGAGGCCAGCCAGAGGCCGCCCCGCGCAGCCGCCTCGGGCTGGCAGGAGGCAAGTGCCTCGACGGCGAGCCCGGTTTCTTCGGTGGAAACCGCAGTGCCCGGTGCGCCGCCCCATGCCCCCGACCGATCCTGCGCGTCCAGCAGCCAGCGGACGGCGCGTTCTGCAATTTGGGGCGGGAGCCGGATCCCGAGCAACCGGAGTTCCTCCAGTGCCAGGAGAACGCAGGCGGTGCCGTAGGTGGGGTTGGCTTCGTCGGGGCCCTGTTCGTTTCCGAACCAGAGCGGGGTCCAGGAGCCATCTGGGTTCTGGCTGCGCGTGAGGTACACCAGCGCGCGTTCAATGCCGGAGGCGATGGAGAACCGGGCTGGTCCTCCGACCCGGAGCATCCAAACGGCCCATGCGCGAAGGGCGTGTGCGGTGAGGTCCGGCGAACTGCGGTCAAAGGGCAGTGCGCCCCAGCCGCGGCAGAATGTCGGGATGCCGCCATCGCGGTTTTGGAGGTTCAACAGCCATTGGCACCCCGCGATGCCGGCCCGGAGGACGGCGGGTTCCGGGGTCCCGTCATGGAGCAGGGCGAGCAGCGCGCCGGCCGTGTCATCGGCGTCCGGGACGCCGCCTGGGAGCGGAGTCCAAGACCATGCCCCGGGAGCTGCGAGCGTGTAGGGATGGATCCGAGTGTACTGTTGTCGGAGCAGCCAAGGCCGGGCTTCGCTGGCGATGGAGTCCGGAAAATCCGCCTGCCGGAGCGCCTTGACGGAGAGCGTGGTGACCCAAGTGGCGAGATGGGTGTCGATGGGCCAACTCCCGTCCGGGCGCACCGATGCGTCCAGAAACGCGAGCGCCTTTTCCAGGACGGGGTGGGAATCCGTCATTCCGGCGAGGCTCATCGCAACAAAGCTGGTCAGGGGCGTGGCTTCCAAAAAACCGCCGTTTTCTGGCTGGACCGACTCCAGTACCCGGAGCGTCTTGGAACGCACGGAATTTCGGATGAGCCGGAGAAGCGGGTTTCGGGTCGGGGATCGTTTGTGGAGGATCTGGCCAATCGCAATCAGCGCCGGCAACGCGTAACTCACCACCGGGAGTTGGAGGGCTCCGAAGAGTTCCCTTGGAAAAACGGCCAGTTCAAACGGAAGCGCGGGAATGAGGCGCCAGCCATCCGGTCCGAGCCTGCCCGCAAGAGCGAGCGCCATCAGGATGGGAACCGAAAAAGTGCGGTCCTTCCCGTAACGCGCGGTCAACGCGGCCGCGAGTGCTGCGGGATCCACCGTGCAACGGGGTGCGTCCTCTGCCCCAGATGCATGCACCAGCCATGTTTCGGCCTGCTGGACAGTTTCCGGGAAGAGGGAGTCCGCCTGGGCCGCGCCGAACGCCGCCCAAACGAGGGCGGTCGTGCTGATATTGGCGCGGCTTTTTGGAGTGTCACCCCATCCGCCGTCGGGCAGTTGTGAGCTGGCCAGCCAGCGAAGGCCGTTCTGGATTTTTTCCGTGGACCTGCGCGCGGAGGCGAGTGCGATGATGGCAGTGGCGGTGGAGAGTGCGCTGGAGGAAAGATGTCCCTCCCAGAAGCCGGCCGGGGAACGCTGCAGCAGAAGATGACGGCCAGCTTTTGCGAGGGCGGCGGCAAGGCGGTCCCTGAATTCCATGAATCAGAGGTCTTGGTCGCGCTGGCGTTTGGGGAGGATGGAACAGGCTTCGGAGCATCCAAACCAGCGGCTGAGCAGGTACCGGTTTTCGCTGATGACCCGGTAGACCACCTCGGCGATCTGAATCACGCCTGGGATCCAGAGGAAGAGGGCGAGCGGTACCAGCAGGGGGAGCCGGAGGGATGCGAACCGGATGGCACGCGCCCCGCGGTGGATCTTGCCTTCCGGAGTCACGCAATGGATTGCGGAGCGGAGCTCATCCGGGGAAATGGACGGGGCAGCGTTCCGTGCGGTATCGGAGGAGAGCGGAACCAAGGCGAGACGGTTTGACCAGTCCATCCAGCTCAGGAGCCGCATCTGGAACGTGCAGAGCGGACACTGGTCGTCGTAAAGGACGAGGTGCTGGGTCATTGGGATACCTCCTTGGCTCCCACCGCCGCAGTTCCGGGTCCCGCTGTGGCGGGTGGGTTCCGGTTGTTTGCTCGCTGTTGCGGGCTCGGGAGTGGGGTGCAGGTGTGCGGGCTGCCGCCGGGGCTACCGATCAGGCCTTGGGCTCGGATCCCGCTGCAGGCGGGAGTTCGGATGCGGGCTTGATCTCTTTGCGGCTGCGGACGACTTCATCGACGAGGCCGTACTCCTTGGCTTCATCGGCGCTCATGTAATAGTCGCGGTCGGAATCGATTTTCACGGTTTCCTCGGATTTTCCGGTGTGATCCGCGAGGAGCTTGATGAGGCGCTTCTTGAGCTTGAACATGAACTCCACGGTGCGTTCGACGTCGCTGGCGGTACCTTGGGCGCCGCCGCTGACTTGGTGGATCATGATGTCGGAATTCGGAAGTGCGTAGCGTTTGCCCTTCGCGCCGGCGGCAAGGAGTACGGCGCCCATGGAGGCAGCCATTCCAATGCAGTAGGTGTTCACATCGCAGGTGAGGAACTGCATGGTGTCGTAGATCGCGAGCCCAGCGGTGACAGAACCGCCGGGGCTGTTGATGTAAAGGTTGATGTCCTTCTTGCCATCCTCCATCTGCAGAAAGAGAAGCTGGGCAATGACGGAATTGGCGACTCCGTCATCAATGCCGGTCCCAAGGAAAATGATCCGGTCCTTGAGGAGGCGGGAATAAATGTCGTAGCTGCGTTCTCCGCGGCCGGTTTGCTCGACGACCATCGGCACGTAGTAGTTGTTCCGGGGCGGGGTGACGATTTGGTTGTCGGGTTGGATGATCATAGGGAAAGGACGGATGGGAAGAGTGTGAAACGGCAGGTTGGAAATAGAGAGGATAGAGAGGGAAGCACAGAATCCATGTGCCACGCTCAAACCATACTTGCAGGGCCGCAGATTTCCACAAAATGAAAAACGTCAGTGACCTAAAAATCAGGGAGCCGCCTCCCATGCGGAAGGCGGCTCCTCGAAAGAGTTGGAACTCGGTTGGGCGCGAAATTAGGCGGGGTTTTCCGCCGCTGCAGCTGGTTCAGCCGCAGGAGTCGCCGGGGCGGGTTCGCCTGCCACGGTGTTTGCCACGAGGAAATCGAGGGTCTTGCTCGTGAGAATCTCCTGCTGGATTTCGCCAAGGGCGTCCCGCTTGTGCAGGGTCTTGTACAGTTTCTCGAAGTCCATGTTGTACTGCTGGGACATCGCCATGATACGGCGGAACATTTCGTCCTGACCGACCTTAAGACCCTCGGCCTCGGCAATCCGGAGAAGGATGAAGGAGCCCTTGACCTTTTCACGTGCGGTCTGAGAGGCGGCTCCGATCACTTCACGCTCGCTGCCGCGGATCACGTCGTCGGAGATTCCGCGGGCCCGGTTTTCAGAGATGATCTCGTTGATCAGGCGCTGGGTCTCGGAACGGAGGAGGCCGGTCGGCAATTCGCATTCCACGGCCTGCATGAGGTGGCGCATGATCTGCTGCCGCTTCTCGGTTTCGGCCTGGGTGACTTTCTGGCGGCCGATTTCTTCGCGGGCCATCTGGCGGAGTTCCTCAAGGGATTTGCCTTCAAGAACGGAGTTGGCGAACTCGTCGTTGAGCTCCGGGAGTTGCTTGGATTTGATGGACTGCAGCGTGACCCGGTAATGGATCTGTTTTCCGGGCATGTCTTCGACCGGGAAATCCGCAGGTACAGTGACGTCGAACTCGCGGGTTTCGCCCGGGTTTGCGCCGACCAAGTTTGCGCAGTAGCCGGGGAAGAAGGCTTCGTCGGTCATTTTGATCCAGAACCCCTCGTTCTGGGTCAGAGGTTTTCCAGCCTTTGGAAAGGCTTCATGGACGGGCTGTCCGTCGATGGTGCCGACGTAGTCCACGACGATGTAGTCTTCCATCTGGGCCGGGCGGTCGGTGACGTCGGTGAAGTCCGCGTTCTGTTCCCGGAGCGCATCGATGGCCTGATCCACATCCGCGTCTGAGACTTCCGTGGAGGAGGGGGTGACAGCGATGCCCTTGTACTCGGGGAGTTCGAAGTGGGGGTGGGTGACCACCGTGGCTGTGAACGACATCTGATGGTCCGCGCCAAGCTGGACGTCTTCGACGTTGGAGATCTGGAGGACCTTGAGTTGTTTTTCGCGGATGGCTTCCCAAGTGCTTTCCCGGAGAAGTTTGCCTTCGAGTTCCTCCCGGATCTGCTTCTGGAAGCGTTTTTCGACCAGGGAACGCGGGACTTTGCCTTGGCGGAAACCTTCCACGCGCACAGAGCGGCCGAACTCAAGGATGAGTTCTTCGCGGGCTTTCTGGACGCGCTGCGGTTCGAGTTCGACGCGGAGGGTTGCGAGGCAGTTGGGAAGGGATTCGACGACGACGTTCATTTGGAAAAAAGGATCAGAGGGGGCGCAAAGATACTTGGCCCGGGCAAAATGCAAATACTGAAATGACGGCTTGTTTCAACACAGCCAGCCCGGGGCTGGTTAGAGGTTCTCTTCCGCAACCGGGTTTGTGAGCCGGCCGATTCCCTCGATGTCGATGGTGACGACGTCGCCGGGCCTGAGCCAGCGCGGCTGGGGTTTGGCGGCCATGCCGACTCCGCTGGGGGTGCCGGTCAGGATCACGGTACCCGCCGGGAGGGTGGTGCTGGCGCTCAGGTAGGTGATCAATTCCCGGACGCTAAACGCCATGTCGCTCGTGTTCGAGTCCTGAACGGTTTCGCCGTTGAGTTCTGTCCGGATCCGGAGCGCGTTCGGATTGGGGATGGATTCCGGGGTGGCGAGCCGGGGCCCGAGTGGGGCAAAGGTGTCAAAGAATTTGCCGCGGCACCACTGGCCGCCTCCGAGCCGGATTTGGTGGTCGCGGGCGGACACATCGTTGGCGCAGGTGTACCCCAGTACGAAGTCGAGGGCGTTTTCGAGGGTGGCGTTTTTGCAGGGTTTGCCAATGACGACGGCCAGTTCGCACTCGTAATCGACCTCGTCGCTCCGGAGATGGCGGGGAAGGAGGATGGGGAGGCCGGGATGCTGGAGGCAGTTGATGCCTTTGACGAAGAGCACCGGGCGTTCAGGGAGTTTGGCGCCGGTTTCCTCGGCATGCCGCTTGTAATTGAGGCCGATGCACAGGATTTGGGTGGGCACCACGGGGGCCAGCACCTGAGCCACATCGGCCGGTTGGTCGGTCACATGAAACGAGCCAAAGATGTCGCCTTCGATCCGGAGCAACGTGCCTCCGGGTTTTTCGGCGGCGTACTGGATCTGGCCTTTGGAATCGAGATGGCGGAGGAGGTGCATGGGGCGGGGTGGATGGAAACCCGGATTTATGGGTGAGCCCGTCCAATTCGTAAAGCTCCGCGAACCCGGGGCCGTTTTCTTACCTTGGGGATTCTGAGGAGGAAGCTTGAACCGCTGAGCGCAGTTCCTCGGGGAGAAGATGGTCCGGTCTGGGAACGGCGCCCCAGAACGTGAGGTTTTTGAATTCCGCGGTCCCGCCGGAAACTATGAAAGACGCGCTGGGTTTTGTCTGGGAAAAGACCTTGTCCGTAGCCGAACCGAGAAACTTGTTGTCCAAGGAAAGCGTGGCGCGGTTTCCTATGACTTCGAGGACACAAACATGCCAGGAGTTCGGGGCCAGTTGAACATTGGCGGAAAATGCGGTGGCGGCCGAAGGGGTGCTCGGAGCGATTTCAAGAGTGGCAGAGGAAAGTGAAAAACTCGCTTGGAAGAGCGGGCTGGCATCGTCCTCAAGTCTGAACCCTGCGGATTTTGCATCCGAGATCGCGAACTCCCACGCAGCTACAAAATCGCCCAATTCTAACGGCCCGGAGGGCTCTGCACCGCGGACAAGAACGACGGGGGGGGAGGGAGGCGCGTGGGCCACCATGTCGTAGGACTTTGGAATGCGATCACTGAATTTTCCCTCCCGGTCCCGGCTCCAGACCACCCGCTGGATTTCTCGGTCCTGGCCAAAGTCCAGTTCGAGCCATGCGTTGGGTTTGTTGGCCACCCAGATGCTGGAGTTTCCGAGGACGCCGTCGATGGCGTTGGAGGGGGCATGTTTCTCTGGGGACAGTACGCCGGACGCCGAGGCCGTGGTGCCTTCGGATGCCAGGGCGATATTTTTTCCTGAGCCGTCGAACACTTGGATTTCGTCGATGGCAGGTTGCAAATGGGAGGTATGGTGGATGGTGAACCGCAGGGTGCGGGCTTTCACCGGGGCAAAGAGTTCGGTGTTTGCCGTGGCCTCTGCTGAGGTTTTTTGGAAGCTGCTCTGAGCAGGGACGGTGCTTTCTGGAGGCTGTGTTCCACGAAGGGCTGATTCAGGATACGACCAGAAACCCGACATGGGGGGCCATTGAGCCGTGGGAGCGTCCAGCGCCACGTGGAGCCTGGGTGCGCGGCGGTAAGACACAAAGGTATTCGGAGTGGGCGGGATGGAGTCGATGCCTTTGATCTTCAAGGCGCGTCCTGCGAGGGGTTCGGGAAAGTCGCGGAGGCAGGCTGCGATGTTTCTTTTTTCCTCCGGTTTGCTGCTGGTCCGGAACTGGGTTTCCAGCACCCGGTAGGATTCAAACGCATCCGCAAGTTGGTTGCCGACTTCCGAGATGCTCCGGATCCACGGATCGTTGTTGGTCGGCGCGCGCAGCCGGAAGTCGCGGAGGTAGGCGGAGGCGGACTCCAAGCTGCCGACGGACCATTCCCGCAGACCGTTTGAAAAGAGGAGGAGGCTCCGGAGGTCGCCTTTCCGGATATCAGAAGCGCTCAACATGGCTGGCCGTGAGCCGGGCAGCAGGATCAAGGCGGACTCGGATAGGACCGGGGCGAGATCGGATTTTTCCGGGGGAATTTTGGATGCCAGTGCGCGGAGGTGGGAGAGGTGGACAGGAGCCGCATTGGATTCGGTGACAACTTCAATCGAGGAGAGCAGGAAAAGAGCGCGCATTCGGGCGGTGCTTGAGATTCCCGAATTCTCCAGAGTCTTGAGAAGCGTCTGGACCGCTTTGGAGTAAGAGCCGGAGAGGACTTCGTTCTGGGCTTGGAGAAGCGAGGCCGGGATGGTTTCTGCGACGGCGGGTTTGACATTCTGTTTTGGAAAAAGAACGCCACGGAAGAGGAAACCCAAGACCAGAATCAAGAGGGCGGCGGCGGTAAACCAACTGGCGGCCCGGTTTTCTTCGGGAGCCTCCACGACCAGGGGTTTGGCTTTCTTGGGGCTGGAGGCCGCCTGAGTCAGTTCGTTCCTGGCGTACTGCAGGTGTTCAATGAGTTCGTCGTAGGACTGGTACCGCTGTTCCGGATCCTTGTGGAGCATCCGGTCGATCACGTAGGCGGTGCGCTTTGAAACATGCGGCGCAAAGGACTGGATGCGCACCGGCGGAGACTGGAGGTGTTTCAGGGCGATGGTGCTGGCGTCAGGACCATCAAACGGCGGGCGTCCGGTGATGGCGTGAAAAAGGGTGCCGCCCAGCGAGTAGATGTCGCTGCGGAAGTCTTCGGGTTTGCCCTCGATTTTTTCAGGGGCGATATAATAGGGGGTTCCCCAGATCTCGCCCCGGACGGACTCCTCCTCGCTCTGGGAGATGGCGAGGCCGAAATCCACCAGTTTGGCGAGCGAGGCCGTGGCGAAAAGGATGTTAGCCGGCTTGATGTCGCGGTGGATGAGGCCGTGTTCCTTGGCAGCGCGGAGTCCAGCGGCCGCCTGGATGCCGACCAGCAGCGTCTGGGCCTCGGACACAACCCCCTGCATCTTGATGAGGCTTTCAAAGGATCCTTTGTCCACCAACTCCATGGCAATGTAGAATCTTCCGTTCGCCATGCCCGTGGAGAACACCCGGACCACGTTGGGATGGTTGACCGCAGCTGTAATGGTGGCCTCCGCATCGAGTTTGGCAACCAAACCCGGATCAGCGCTCTGCTCCCGTTTAAGAAGTTTCAGCGCCACTTCGCGGTTCAATTCCGAGTCGAAGGCGCGGTAAACCACGCCCATGCCCCCCTTGCCCGCCACCTTCAGCAGGGTGAAGTGACCCAGCTTGGAGTGCACGGGAAAAACCGTCTGGCAGTCCGGGCAGGCAATCTGGGTGAGCGGTTCAAGGGAGCCGACGTCAATCAGGAGTCCGCAGCCGGGACAGTAGTCAACGGGCAGGAAATCCGGGATGTCTGGCGTCGGGTTCGAATTCATTCACGGTCCCTTTACAAAAACTGTTCATACAGCGGGTGAAACGCAAGCATTGCAAGCGCCTATTTGAGCATTCCGGATGCGTTTTTGCCGGCCGCAAGGAAGAACGCAGATCCAGGAAGCCCCCAAGCCTCTCGTCGGAACCCCCAAAGCAAACTTGGTTTTGATGGGTGAACGCAGTGCCGCACTTTGACCGTCCCATGAAAACCCTTCTCATCCGTGTGCTGTGCCCTGTTCTGGCTTTCGGTGTTTCCACAAAAATTGCCGGGGCGGACGTCTTCATTGAGTTGAGCCGGCCCAGTGATTTTGAAGTGTTCCAGCGCACCGATGCCCGTACCGCGGATGGAAAATGGCAGGTGTGCGAGAACCCGCAGCCGGGTGCCGGCGGGCGGGGCGGGAGTTTTCTACCGCCGCTGGGGGACGCGCTGGCAAATGAACTGGGAGTGTCGGTGGGGTTTGTGAGTGTGGGGGACCAGTGTCCAGGAATGGCTGCCCCGCGGCATTCCCGTGACGGTTCTTCCAAGTGTGACCGGCCGGATGGTGGCGGTGGGAAAAGAGCAGTGGGAGTCGGATGGCGCACTTTTTGATTCGCTGGCTGGAGCCTTGAAGAGTCTGGGAAAAGGGGGGTGCCGGGCCGTTCTCTGGCACCAGGGGGAATCGGATGCGAATCAGGCCGATCGGACTTGGACGGTTCCCGGTCCGCCGTACCGGGCGAATCTGGGGAGGATGATTGGTGACTCCCGGCTGGCAGCGGGCTGGCCGGTGCCTTGGTTTGTGGCACAGGTGACTTACCATGTGCCCGGGGACGAATTTTCACCCGAGATCCGCCTGGCGCAGCGCCAGATCTGGGAGGCCGGGTTGGCCATGGAGGGACCGGACACGGATGCGCTCACGGGGGAGATGCAGGAGCGGTGCGGGGGGCATTTCAGCGCGGACCGGGATGGTTGATGTGTGCAGCATCCCGGAGTGAGCCGGGAAGTCTGGTCCGCGGGTCCGAAGTGGGTTTGGGCTGGATGGCGCGGCCGTTTTCGCGGCTGTATTCGTCTGGTCTGAGGGACTCCGGGACGGCGTCACCGGTTTGTTGGGTCCAGAGTTCCAGCGTTCGTGCCAGACGTTCCCGGGTGGCGGCGTGCGCAGGGTTTGCGGCAAGGTTGTGGAGTTGGTTGGGATCCGCCTCTGTGTCGTAGAGTTCTTCTGCCGGGCGCGGTTGGAGGAAGAGGTCGGCCTGTGCTGGATCCAGCCGGTGCTGGTTCCGGAGGGCAATGAGATCCTGATGGGATGGAGACTGGATGGAGTCGACCGGGCCCAGCCATGCAAGGTCCGGTCGCGCGTTGCGGATGTAAAGGTGGCCCGCATCGCGGATGGCTCTTCCGTGGGCCTCGTAATCGTGCCAGTTGTGCTCGGAAAATGCGTGGCTGCGGACCGAGGCCGCGGGGTTAGCAAACAGCGGGCGCAGGCTTACTCCCTGCATGGACGGGGCCCCCGGGAGGCCAGCCGCCTCAAGGACCGTCGGCGCGAGGTCAATCGAACTGACCAGGCTCGAACAACTCCCCGCCTGAGTTCCGGCCGGCCAGTGCGCCAGCAGCGCGGTCTTCATCCCGGAATCATGGAGCCGGGTTTTCGCACGGGGAAACGGACGGCCGTTGTCCGCCAGCAGGAAAATCAACGTGTTCTCAAGGAGCCCAGATTTCCGGAGCGCGTCTACCACTTGGCCGACGTTATGGTCAAACCGGGTCAGTTCGTTCTGGTGCGAGGCGAGGTCGGCCCGGGTCGCAGGGGTGTCCGCAAGAAACGGGGGGACATGGACGTCTTCCGGGCGGTGTTTGGGACCGTAGAGGGCCGAGTCCCATTCGATGTCGCCGTCCCAGCCCCGGTGCGCGTCAATGGCGGCGAACCAGAAGAAGAAAGGCTTTTCTTTGGGACGGTTTTCGAGGGTCTGCACCCAGAGAGCGCCGCCGCTGTGGTTGGTGGGCGTCACCCCCTTGTCTGTGTGGTTCCAGGGATTGGGCTGCACGGCGTCTTTACTGCCCGGGGGAAGCACCTCGCGGGACATGTGGTTTTTGCCCACCAGCGCCGTGTAGTACCCGGCTTTCTGCAGGAAATGGGGCAGCCATGGAATGTGTCCAGCAACCGGGCCGTGCAGTTCCGCGCCCGGGCCGAGGTTGTGCGGGTAGCGGCCGGTAATGATGCTCGAACGGCTCGGGCTGCAGCTGCTGGCGGTCAGGTAGGCGCTGGTGAACCGCAGGCTGCCCGCCGCCAGCGCATCGATGTGCGGCGTCCGCGCCGCCCGGTTTCCGTAACAGCCAAAATCGTCGGCGCTCACATCGTCCACGATGAAAAAAATCACGTTTGGCTTTTCCGCTCCGAGGCATGGGTTCAGGGCGGCGAGAAGAATCAGGAGGAGTGCGCCACGGGTTTTCATTGGAAACTGAAACCCCGCAAAGTGCGCAGGGTTGCGCCGTTGGCCCGGCCTTCAGCGGGGTTCAACCCGGAAACACAGGTTCTCAACACTCGCGGCGCCGTGCCCGTCCCGGACAATGACGAAAAGCCGGTAATTGCCCGGACGATCTGGGGTCCGAATCAGTGCCCCCGTGACTTTGGCCTCGAGCACGGCGTCAGGAAAGGAGCCGGGCTCGGACTCGGCATCGCCGCCGGAACGGCGGTCAGTGCTTTCGGCGGTGACCTGCCACTCGGCGCGGAGCGGCTGAGATTCGGCGTCAGAAGCGGAAAGGCGGACCGTGTAGAGTGTGCGAGGGGGGACCGTGGCGTTGCGCAGGTCGGACTCAAACTGATCGATCCTTGGGCATTGGTTCGCGGGCCAGCGACCGGTCCATGTCCGGCAGAGTGCATCCGCCGGAGGCAGTTTCTCGCCGGTTTTCAGAAACATGCCGTACCACGTGGAGGTGGTTTCCTGTTTCTGGCCCCAGAAAAAACAGAAGCCGCCCAAGAGATTTCCCACGGAGTTTTTTGCAAGTGCCTCGGACGTGGCGGAACAGCGTGCCGCCTTTTCCCGGCTGCCTGGCTCGATGGGCGCGCCCCAAACCGTTTTTGGCACCTCCCAGTGTCCCGATGGTCCGTATTCAGCGATCACGACGGGTTTTTTCCAGCCAGCATCCAACACGGCCTGAGCTGCGCGAGTCGCTCCGGCGTAACTGTTGATTCCGAGAATCTCCAAGTTTGGATAGTGCCGGAGCAGGGTCTGGATCTTTTCCGGAGCGTCTCCGGCCAGAGTGGTCATCACAGGATGCGCCGGATCCTCCGACTGGATGCGTGCGGCAAGGGTGTTGAGTTCCTCATAAACCAGCGGAGCACGCGGGCTGGAGGGCGGTCCTTCCATTTCGTTTCCCAGCGACCAGAGGAGGAGGGCCGGATGGGAGCGGTATTTGCGGACGGTTTCCAGGATCCGGGCCCGCTGTTTTTCCACCTGCACAGGGTCGGAATAGTTGAAACCGTGCCGTTCATGGCCGACCCAGAGTCCGGCGGCCACGGCAATCCCCAGCTCCGCGCAGCGGTCCAGAAGCGGTTTGCCGTCCATGCGCTGTTCGAGTTCCTCGATACCGTATGTCCGGATGGAGTTGCCGCCATGTGCGCGGAGCAGGGCCAGGTTTTCCTTGCCGCACACTCCGCGGAGAAACCACGGCTTTCCGTCGCGCAGGATCTCAAAGCGGCCGGCAGGGTCTTTTTGAATCTGGACATCGGCTGCGCGGATGGGCTGGAGCGCGACATAGACGGCGGCCCAGAGTCCGATCAGCCGGCCCAGACGGAACAAGTGGGTCTCGATCAACACGGGAAAAACGTTTTGGGCGGGGCAGCGGGTTTCTGCCGTTGCCAGTTGGAAGTTTCTGGGCCCCAACCAGGCGCTCTCAGCGAAGAGTAGCCTGACAGACCATCTCCAAAATCCGCGGGATGCTGTAGTTTTCGTATCCGCCGTTTTTTGGATTTGCCGGGGCGCTGTTCTGAGTGCCGAAGGAGTCGGGCGGTTGCGGGATTCGAGTGAGGTCCGGACTCCACTGGCCGTCTTTTCCACCCAGTTTGTAGATGACCAAGTCCAGCGAGGGTACGACGTAGAGGCAGAAGCCTCCGGCACCCGTTTTATAGAAGGCGTCGCGCGGTGCGCCCAAGATCTGGCCGGCGTGGTTGTGTTCGAACTGGAGGCTGAACGGAAAGTGCGGGTTGTACGGGAGCGGTTTCTGGCAGAGCCGGATGTATTCCGGTGGCACGAGTTGTTTTCCCTCCCAGCGGCCTTCATGGGCGAGGCAGTAGCCGAATCGCGCCGCATCCGTGGCGCGGAGCGCAATGGACCCGGCTCCGTTGGCGTGGGCCATCGTGACTTCCCCGCGGTACAGACAGTACCCCCACGGTCCCCAGCCCATCGGGGTGGCGAACTTTTCCTGGATGTAGTCCGGGAGTTCACGCCCGGTGACCCGACGCAGAACCATCGAGGCGATGTGCGGGGCGGGTGAGGAGTAGGAATAGCCTTCACCCGGCGCGGTCCAGAGCGGGACCTGGAGTGAGGAGGCGTCGATGTCGCGGATGTCCTGGCCTTTGGTGGGTTTGAGGGGTTGTCCCACGCCCTGAATGAAAGCCGATGGAGTCGCACCTTCGCCATTGTGGCCAGAGGACATGCAGAGCAGGTGGCCGAGCCGGATGTCCGCCTCGCGCGGATCCCGGAGCGGCAGCGCTTCGGGCAGAAATTCAGGGGTATAGACCTTGGTGTCGAGGCCGTCGGGAATTTTTGCTTTAAACTCTTCGAGCATCACGCCGCAGGCGATGCTCGTGAACGCTTTGCCCGTGGAGGCCATGTCCGGGTTGGCGTTCCGGTGGGCTTTCCCAAAGTACTTTTCAAGAACCAGATAGCCCTTGGAAACCACAAGCAACCCGCCGTTCTCGGAGTTGGACCGTTCCGCTGCCCGGTAGGCCTGCTCGAGGCGGTCAGGATCCATCCCGGCCAGGGTCCGTGTTTCCGCGGCGTCTTTGGGGGTCCGCCAACCGCCTTGGGAGTCAGGAGGCGGAAAGTACTCGGCGGCGAATCCAGCAGATGCGACCGAAGCCGCGAGGAAGAGTGCGAAGCGCATGGGGGAACGGTTTGGCGGGGAGCGACTGGCAGTGGACGAGAACCTCGCTCAGAGCGTGGCTTTGGTTGCGCCGGTGGAAATGCCGCCGTCAACCAGGAGGGTCTGGCCGGTCACGTACCGGCTTCCTTCAGAGGCAAGAAACACTACGGCGGCGTCAAGGTCATCCGGGCTGCCCGGGCGCTTGAGCGGGATCCTGTCGCACAGATACTTCACCCAGTCCTCGTTGTCGTAGAGCACCTTGTTCTGGTTCGTCTTGAACCAGCCCGGCGCAAGGCAGTTGACCGTGACACCGTGTTTGCCCCAGTCGTCGGCAAGGCTCATGGTGAGCTGCTTGATGCCGCCGCGGCTGGCGCCGTACGGAGCCAGTCCCGCGTACCCGGCCACGCAGGTGACGGATCCTATGTTGATGATCCTGCCGTACCCGCGTGCGATCATGCCGCGTGCTGCCGCCTGCGCCGTGAAGAAACTGCCGCGCAGGTTCGTGTCCACCACAAGGTTCCAGTCTTCCCAGGTGACTTCCAGTGCCGGCTTGCGGACGTTGCAGCCGGCGTTGTTCACCAGGATGTCGATCTTTCCAAATGCCGATTCCACCTCGGCCACCGCGTTTTGGATGGAGGCATGGTCCCGGACATCGAGTGCGGTCGCAAAGGTGCGCCGCCCGAGCGCCTCGATCTCCTTGCGGAATGCGTCACAGGATTCCCGGGTCCGGCTGGTCATGGCGATGTCTGCGCCGGCGCGGGCCAGGGCGCGGGCAAAGTATTGGCCGAGGCCGCGGCTGGTGCCGGTGATCAGGGCGGTTTTTCCGGTCAGATCAAAGAGTTGCATGGGAGACAGAAGGGGGTGGGGAAGCGGGAATGGGGGGGACGGTCAGGGCTGGAGGACGACCTTCATGAGGTTGGGTTCGTGCTTGTAGAGCCGCTGGAACCAGGAAGCGCCTTCCTCAAGCGGTGCGCACGCACTCAGCATCGGTTCTACCTGGATCTTCCCGGATGCCAGCAGATCAATGCAGGCAGGAATCTCCCCGGCCGATGCACAGGACCCCTGAAGCCGGATCTGGCGCGTCACCACCGACTGCAGCGGGATTTCAATCTTCGGGGCGATGTTCCCCACCAAGGTCACCGTGCCGCCCTTGCGGGCGCACTCAATGGCGGAGGTCACCGTGGCGGTCGTGCCCACGCATTCAAATGCCGCGTCTGCACCCCGCCCCCCGGTAATATCCCGGACCGCCTGAGCTGCAGAGCCGCTCTTTGCATTCACCGTTTCGGTGGCGCCCAGCGAGCGGGCAGTGGCGAGGCGTCCGTCGTCGACATCCACGGCCACAATCCGGCTGGCACCGGCCAGTTTCGCCGCCTGCAGAGTGAGCAGTCCGATCATTCCAGCTCCCACTACAACCACGGTGTCGTTGAGTTGGATGGGCGTGATCTCCACCGCATGGACCCCGATGGAGATGGCTTCGATCATGGCTGCTTTTTCAAAGGGAAGCGTGTCCGGAAGCGGATAGAGGATCCGGGCCGGCACAACCACGAATTCTGCGAACGCACCTGCCCGGCGGTAGTCGCCACAGGAAACGCCGAGCACCTGACGATTGTCACACAGGTTGATCTGGCCGCGCTGACAGAAGAAACAGTGGCCGCAGGAAACCGTCGAATCGAACGTGAACCGCTGGCCTGGACGCAAACCCTGAACCCCCGGCCCGACATCGGCCACGGTTCCGGCGGCTTCATGGCCCATGACCAACGGCGGGATCCGGCGGCCGGTGCTGCCGTCAAAACCATGGACGTCGCTGCCGCAGATCCCGCAGGCTTGGACCCGGATCAGCACCTCGCCCGGACCGGGGTCGGGCTTTGGAAGATCTTGGAGTTCGAGTTTGTGGTAATCGGTGAGGACAAGAGCTTTCATGAGGGGACTCGGAGGTTCGTAGGCGAAACGCCAAGGTCCCAGATTGCCGGGCGGGAAGAGCAAAGGCAAGCGTCGCCGGGTCCCCATGAGGGACCGGCGTCCGCGAGGCTTGTGTCGGCCAGAGTGCCTGGCCTATGCCCTGAGCTTCGAAAGTGTGCCCGTGCTGTCCCCGAACTTTTCGAGGGGGACACCGGCTCCGTGCAGAAGCGTGAGCCACGCGTTGCAGAGCGGGGTGTCCTTGGGGAGCACGATGTTTTCCCCCATCTTGAGCCCGGCGCCGTGCCCAGCGAGTAGGGTGGGACAGTTGTCGAGGCTGTGGGCGGTGCGAATATTACTCCCGTAGGCGACCGTGGTGTGGTCGAGGAGGGAGGAACCGTCCGGTTCGCGGACAGATTTGAGTTTGTCGAGGAGACCCGACAAGAGTTCGCTCTGCGCCCAGTCGCGCTTGAGCGAGGCCTCGAGGTATTCCGGGCCTTTGCCATGGTAATGGCTCATCGTGTGCGAGTCGATCCGGACACCAAGGCTCGTCAGCAGGGTGCTGACGGGCTGCCGGTAGGTAATGACGCGGGTCGAGTCCGTTTGGAGCGCAGCCGCCATGAGGTCGTACATCAGTCGGATTTCCTCGTATCCGACCAGGCCGGGGGCGGGTTCCTCCAGAGGCGGGGCTGGTTTGGGCCGGCCGATCCATTTTTCCTCCCGGCCCAGCCGAGTTTCAATGTCGCGGATGCTTTGGAAATATTCGTCGAGCTTGTCGTTGTCGTTTTTGCCGAGGGTACGCTGGAGGGCGCGTGCATTTTCCAGAGCGTTGTCGAGAACCGAACGTCTCTGGGCGAGCAATGCTTTCTGGAGCTCGAGCGGGGTGTCGTCGCGGGCAAAGAGCCTGTGGAAGGCTTCCACCGGGTTCTTGGGGCCGGCCATGGGTTTGCCTCGGGAATCCCAGGAGAGCGACAGACCGATGCCGTGTCCGGAAGGGTTGGCGGCGGCGCCGCAGTCCAGAACAAGGGAATCGAACCGGGTGTCTCCGCCAAGGTGGTCCGCGGCAACTTGGTCGACGGAGATGGAGTTGTGGAAACTCTGGCCGGCCTCGCCGAACTCGTTGGCGCCAGTGAGCCAGAAAGTGCTTCCGTAATGGCCGTTGGCACTGTGTCGGTTCCAGAGGCCTTGAACGATGGAGAAATCCTTCCGGTGCCGTGCCAGGGGCGTCAGGGATTCGGGCAGCGTATACCCGGCTCCGGGCTGGTCCAGACTCGGATACCACTGTTCCTGGGTGACGCCCCATCCGAATCCGAGGAACAAGAGGCGTTTGGGGCGCTGCACCGGAGCGGCTGCGGAAGCGAACCTCCGGAATCCCAGGGACTCAAGGGCGGGCAGTGCGATTAACGCGGAGCTGGTCCGCAGGAAGTGACGGCGGCTCTGGGGGGTATTCATGGGATTATTTGGAGAGAAACTCGCGACTCTGGAACAACGCATGGAGAAAGCTGCGGACGGCGTATCCGTCCTTTGCGGCGGTTTGGGTGAGGTGTTGGAGGAGCGGTTCGTCGCTGAAGCCGCAGGTGCGTCCGAGCGCATATTCGGTGAGTGCAACGGCGAATCCCCGTGCAAACGGCTGGCGGCGTTGCGCGATCAGGTCGCGGAGTTGGTGGAAGTTGGAAAACGCGGGGCCCTTGTGCAGTTGGGCGGAAGGATCAATCGTCCACGTTTTGCGTGCCTTCGGGTCGGGTTTGCCGTTGCCATCCAGAGCTTGGTAGGTGTCCGAGACACGCCAGAGGCCCACGGCATCGAAATTTTCGAGGCCGAACCCGATCGGATCGATCTTTCGGTGGCAGCTGGCGCACTGGGGTTCCTCCTGGTGTGCCTGAAGCCTTTCGCGGGCGGTCAGGAGTTTTCCCGCCAGACGCGCGATTTCAGGGACGTTGGCAGGTGCAGGGGGCGGCGGTTCGTTGAGAAGTTTCCGCAACACCCATGCGCCGCGTTCGACGGGGTTGGTCCGTTCTCCATTGCTACCCATGGCCATGATGGCCGCCATGCCCAGAAGACCGCCCCGCGGAGAATCGGGCGGGATCGGCACGGGCCGGAACGTGTCTCCGGAAACGCCGGGAATCTCGTAGTAGTTGGCCAGCAGCCCGTTCACCGCCGCGTAGTCGGCTTTGAGCAGGTCAGTCAGCGGGCGGTTTTCCTGAAGCAGAAGCCCGAAGGTTTCAAACACCTCCTGACGGGCAGCCGCTTTCGCCACGTCGTCAAACCGCGGATGCAGTTTGAGGCTGAACTGGAAAAGATCCAGCCGGTCCAGCGACAGCCACTGCGTCAGAAAAGGTTTGGTGAAATTCTGGGACCGCGGATCTTCAAGGAGTCGGGTGGTTTCGCGTGACAAGACCTCCGGTTTCAGCAGTGCCCCGGTTTGCCCGTGCGTGGTCAAGATTTCGTCCGGCGGACCGCCCCAGAGAAAATAGGCAAGGCGCACGGCGAGTTCCCGGCCCGTGAGGAGGCGGTGCTGTTCGCCGGCATCCGGTTCCGAACGGTACAGGAACTGGGGCGAACTCAGAACCGAGGAAAGCGCTGTGGCAAGCGCTTTGGGGTGCTTGTCTCCCGTGGCAATCCGGCTCCTGTAAATCGCCAGAAGCCGGTCGGCTTCCTCCGGGCCTGGGTCCGCACCGCGGTAGGCCAGCTTCGCGAACCGCCCGAGTCCCGCCCTGAGTCGTTCCGGGTCCACAGAGACCGTTTTCTCTTCCAACGGCAGGTCCAAGGCGCGAATGCCCGAGGCTGCCCCTGCGAATGCTGGGGGCTGGCGTTCAATCTCAAGCCAGTCAATCCAAAGCGCCGGTTCCGGCCCGAACCCGTTCCGGGCGCGCTCCTTATGAAAAAGCGTTTGGTAAAGTTGGGAAACCGAGGTGCCGCGCTCCCTGAAAATCAGGTGCCGGTGGCCGCGTTCCATGTTGGAGCGCGTGACGGTATACGGGATCTCGATCACCTGCGGTTCCTCGAGGGATCCGGTGATGTGGTGGACGCTCAACGCCGGCGCCGGTGCTCCGAATCCCGATTTGAGGGTGAACTCCAGAAACCGCCGCTCGGCCGGTGCAGTCGGTGCCGCGCCCACACGGGCTCGGACGATGTATTCGCCCGGCGGAAAATCCGGCGGAATCGAGAGCCGGATTTCAGACCTGAAACTGGTTCCGCCAAAAATGCCGTTTCCATTCGGGATGGCCAGATACGCGCCGGAATCCAGTTTCGGCAGTGTGAGGTAGTGCGCATCGTAGAGGCGGAAAAACTGGTCGTTGATGCACCGGTAGATGAGGGCCGGGTTGATTTCCGCGTCCTGCTTGAAGCCGAACTGAACCGGGCTGGGCGCACCCGGAATTTTTCTCCAGTGATAGCGGAGCGCGTCGGGCGTGGCCGCGATTTTGCGGAGCCCGGCGACGAGTTCCGCGTTCTCCGGGGCCTCGGCTGCTGCATCCACGGCGGCATTCCAGGCGAGGCCGTTCTCGATGTCCTTGATGGCTTCTGCGTTGCGCTTCAGAAACACGGGGTGCTCGGATTCCGGCTCGGACCGGTGTTTTTTTGAGACGAACGGCTGTGAATGTTTTCGGAAGGATTCCAGCAGAGCGTCCTCGGAAAGGGCCTCGTAGGTTTCGATCTGGTTGCTCGTCAGGAAAAGTCGGGCTCCGGCGGTGTCAAACCCGTTCGGGACGGAGTCGGCTGGCAGCTCGCTGACGTCCATTTCGACGCCGAGAAGATCCCGCAGCGTGTTCCGGTATTCGCGCCGGTTGAGTCTCCGCAACGCAATGACTCCCTTCTGGTCTCCCAGCGCCTTCCGCGCGGAAACCATGGTCAGCGAAAGCTCCTCCAAAAAGTCCGTCTTCTGATGCGGATCAGGCTGGGGTTCGTCGTCCGGCGGCATTTCCCCGGCGTTCATTGCGTTGAGAATTTTCTGCCAGCGTTCAGCTGTCTGGACGTCTGCAATCGAAATCGGCAGATCGTCCACCCGGAACTTGCCTTTCTGTTTTTCCGCACCGTGGCATTTCTGGCAGTGCTCCTCTAAAAGCGGGCGGAGTTTGGCGGAGACAGGAACCGCCCGCGGACCCGCGGGTTCGGATGGGCTCGATTTCTGTGCGGCCTGACTCGGTGCGGCCGCGAGGAAGGAAAGAAAAAGGCCTGCAGCAGTTCCGCAGGAGGAGAGGGTTCTGGTGGAAAACAAGGCTCTGGGGAGCATGGGATAGGGAACGGTCCTGTGTCTGGTGGTCAGGGGATTCAGTAGACGTGGCGGCCGATGGAGACCCGGACATCGTCCACGACATGACCATCGAAGGTGAGCCGGCGCTGCTGGAGTGTCGCATGGGCCATGCTGCACTGGACCACGATGAAACGGGTGTCAGCGGGAAGCCTCAGGTCGCAGGAAACCTTTTCCCAAGTGTCTTGGTTCCGGTCCATCCCGCGGTGGTTTTGGCGCGCCATCGTGGCCGGAGTTACGCCGGTCACAATCTCGCGCAGGGTTTCACGGCTTGGCGGGTTCGGGCCGGGAAACGCCATGACGGAGATCGCGAAGTTGTAGGATTCGCTCTCGGGAAAAGCGATCGCGTTGAACTGCGCGGAGGCTTGGATTACGGCCTTGCCTTCCGCAATCAGAGCGCGGTGTGCATGGAGATCCACCACCCGGTAGAGTTCGCCCACGCAGCTGGTGGATTTGTGGTCGTTCTGATTGTTCGCAGCAATCCAGCGGTACATTTTGCGTCCGGAGGCGGGCCGGATTTTCTGCCAGGAATCCACCAACTCGCCGTAGTCGCCCACCCAGCCTGTCTCGCCGTTGGGGAGTCCAGTGGTGGCCGGGGCCGGAATCGACTCAAAGCTCTCCCTAAAAATGGGAGCCACAGCCGAAAAAAGCGGGGCCACATACGTCAGGGCTGTGGCGCTTCCAATCCCGCCCAGAAGCAGGCCCGCGGCCGCCGCAGCGATCGGACGCCAGCGGAACCAGGGGTTCGACGGGGCCGGCCCGGAAAGAAACCCGGGAGTGGCAGGCAGCTTGGACGCATGGGTTTCCGCCCATGCTTCAAGGCCGACTTCCAACGCCACAAGATCCAGGTATTCGGACCGGAGCGCCGGATCCGATTCCATCGCGGCTTCAAGCGTTGCGGATTCCTCGGCGGACAATGTCCCGTCGATGTGCTTCCGGAGAAGTTCTTGGAAGTGTGTGGAGTTCATGCGCGTTCTTTGTCAGCCAGAGTGCGCCGGGTGCATTCCAGCAGCAGTTGCCGCAGCCGGTGCAGGATCTTGTAGAGCGCCATCGGAGTCTGTGAACGCCGCAGCGCAATCTCGTCAATCCGGTTGCCTTTGGTGTACGCGGACAGCAGGAGGTCCCGCTGTGCGTCCGGCAGTTTCCGCAGACAGGTTTCCAACGCCTCCCTCTGCCTCTGGTGGCGGCTCTCGCGTTCCTCGGCCTCCTCGGCAAGTTTCAGCAGAAGCTCGTCGTTGAACACGTGGCGGTCCCGGGAACGGTCCCGGAAAAACGAGAGCGCCTTGAGCCTCGCGATTCCGAACGCCCATGCCCGGAAATCGCGGGTGACATCAAACAGGGAAAACTTCTGCCAGAGCACCATCGCCACCTCCTGCTGCACCTCATCGGCGTCAGCGGTTGAGGGAACCAGAGACCGGATAAAGGTGCGGATGGAGGTCTGGTGCGTCCGGTAGAACCAGTCGAACTGGGCGCGGAGTTCTTCTTCCGGAGAGGCCTGGGGACTTGGGGGCTCCATGGTGACGGGGTCGGTATCTACCAACCCCGTTTGGATGCCCCGTTTTAGAATGAAAAGCGAGCCCGTTGTCCGGGTCAGGCTTTCCAGAAAACCGCCGTGGGCAAGGCAGGGAGTCATGGGGTTCGATCAGCGGACCTTCCAGATCCGGACATCGTCAATCCATGCGGTACTCAGGAACCCGAAACTCAGCCAGCGTTTGACCGGGTGTGCAAAGCCCTCCGATTTGAGCTCTCCAATCGACTTTCCGTCGACTGACACGCGCAGGACATCCTTGTCGACGGCCAGCAGAAGGTCGTGCCACTCGGTGTCGCTGGCCCATGAAAAACTGAACTCCTTTGTTTTCAGAAGGGCAACAATGTCGTCGGGAACCTTGCCAGTGGCTTTCCGGCCCTCCTCGGATCGGTTTTTGACCTCCAGACTCATGGAGCCGGTTTTCGAGTCCTTGAGCATGATGGAGCCGGGCTTGGCGGTGATGAATGCATAGCCGAGGTGACCGGCATGGACGGTCTTGCACTCCCGGTCCACGAAGCCCACCTGGAGGCGTTCGTCCGGATTTAGCCCGGGTAGCTTGAACCGGAGCGAGACTGCACCGTCCTGAAAGCCCGCATCGTGGTGAATGTGAGCCCCGTGGCCCGCTTCCTTGGTGGCGGAGGCCACCTTGAGAATGCCCTGGTCGAGGTCCGCCTGTTTGATCTGCGGCACGCGGTCTGCCGTCGCGCTTTCCCATCCGTTCCCGATCGCCTTGAGGCCGTTGCCGGTTTCCTCGCGGTCGAATGAGTCCTCAAAAATGAGGGTCGCGTTTTTCTTGTACCATCCGGCGTCCTGCACCGGTTCAGCGGCTTTCAAGGCCGCGTTGAAAAGAAGTGCTGAAATCGAGGTGGCAACGGCTGCTGCGTGTCGGGGGAGAGACATTTTTTTGAGGGAGGGTTTCACTTCATATTTCCAGCCGAACCACCGGTTTGCCGGAAAATCTTGGGCCACCAACGAAAACCGCGTTTTGAATCCTGCCTTGGGCGAACCGTGAATCGGGGGCTTCCAAAGCAGGGTGCCCGACGGGCTTAAACCGGGGCGATGGAGGCAAAGCGCGCGTTCCAGCGGAGGCCGAGTCCCGGGGTCTGTGGAACGCGGTAGGCTCCGTCCTGAATCTGGAGCGGTTCCTCAAGGAAAGCGTTGGCCATGCTCAGGACGTTGGGGTTGAACTCGCAAAGCTGGCAGTTGGCTGTGCCAGCGGCAAAATGAAGCGCGGCAGCGATTTGGGGGCCCATGGCTATGCTCAGATGCGGCACCACCAAGTGCGGCGTGGATGCCGCGATCCGGATGGATCCCGTGATTCCGCACCGGCCAATGTCCGGTTGGAAAACGCGGGCAATCGGGAGGAACGGCGCAAATTCCAGCGGGGTTCGGTAGCTTTCACCGAGAGCGATGGGAGTCTGGATGGAAGCCGCCAGCCGGGCATGGGCGTCGACTTCCTCCGGGTAAAGCGGGCATTCCAGCCAGCGCGCCTTGCGGGAATCGAGTTGCCGCGCCATCTCCACGGCGCGGTCCGGCGGCAGGTGCCAGAGCGCGTCCACGGCGAATTCAAGGGACTCGCCAAGTAGGTCAGCCGTGGCCAGCAGTTCGTTCCAGTCGGATTCGAAGTAGAGTTTGACCATGCCGAATCCCTGGTCCGCAAACCGCCGGGCAAACTCAGCCCGTTCCGCAGGCGTATTGCCGGTGGCTCCGCTCAAGTAGGCGGGGATGGCAGTGGCCGGGTTTTCCGCGATCAACGCGGACACGGGTTTGCCCTGCAGGAGACCGGCAAGGTCCCAGAGAGCGATGTCTGCTCCGCTCATGGCGTCGACCATGAATCCTCCGGAATGACCGCGGACCCGCATGGTGGCGTACATGCGGTCCCAAAGCTGGGCGATGCCCGCCGGGGTGCCGTCAAACTCCTGGCCTTCAAGGGCCGGCCGGAGCAGGTGTTCAACGATGGTGCAGGCCACTTCCGGGGCGAGCGGTGCCTGCGCTTCCCCCCAACCCACCAGCCCGCTGGAAAGCTCAATCCGCACCAGTGCCGTCTCGAAGTGAACTGAGTACAAAACCGGGTAGGCGGTGGACCACCGGTAGTTCCCGGTTCCCGATAGCACGGTGGGCGAACCCGCGGTGCCTTTGGCGGTGGCAAGGTCCCGGGGAATCCGGATCGGAATGGCAGTTACGGATTGAATGCGCATGGGGAAAGCGTCAGGGAACGATTGTTCTCAATGCGGCTCTTGGCCCGTCGATGTCCCCGGCCGGAATCGGGCATCGGACCAGACGTCGCATGAGCAGGAAAGAGAGCGGATGCAGGACGCTCATGAGCAGGAAAACGCTCTCATAGCCGAAGTTCTGAATGAGCCGGCCCGTGAGCCATGTGAACAGCGTGCCTCCGAGTCCGGTGCCGAAGGCGAGGATGCCGGAAACGCTTCCAACGAGTTGCCTGGGAAAGACGTCGTTGGTGAGTGTGGCCTGGTTGGTTTTCCATGCCATGTGCGCAAAGGTCACTGTGCAGATGAGTCCGAGGGTGAGCAGGCGGGACTGGGCATGGTTGACCCACAAAGACAGCGGCATCAGGGCTGCGCAGGGGAGCATGACCCGGAGCCGGGCCGCCAGCGGGGCGCTTCCAGAAGCCACCAGCCGGCCGCTGCACCATCCGCCAAAGACCGCACCGAGGTCGGCGGCAAGGTAGGGCATCCAAGCCAGCATCCCCATCTCGGCCATGGTGAAACCGCGCTGGTCCACCAAATATTTTGGAAGCCAGAAAAGGTAAAACCACCAGACCGGGTCGGAAAGAAACCGCGCAAGGAGCAGCCCGAGCGTCTGCGGATGCTTGAGCGTGGCGAGCCATTGCGCCTTTCCTGGACGCGCTGCCGGTGGTTCTGCACAGACCACGGCCCGTTCCGCTTCCGTGATCCACGGATGCCGTTCCGGGGGATGGTAGAGCAGCAGCCAGAGGGCGAGCCATGCGAACCCGAGAGCGCCGGTGGCCAGAAAAGCGGTCTGCCATCCGAACGCCGCATGGAGCCAGGTGATGGCCGGCGGGGCAATGATGGCTCCGATGGCCGCACCGCCTTGGATGAGTCCGTGGACCAGGGCGCGTTCCTTGGGGGGGTACCATTCCGACACCGCCTTGAACGCAGCCATGAAGTTGCCCGATTCACCCATCCCAAGCAGAAACCGGAGCAGACCAAGAGACCATGGGCCGCGGGCGAGCGCATGTGCCATGTTGGCAATGGACCACCAAACCATGAAGACGCTCAGGGCGGCCCGGGTTCCCCAGCGGTCCACCAGAAGGCCTGAACCCACGTACATCACCGTGTACGAAGCCAGAAAAGCCGTCAGGATGTTGGAATACTCCACCGGCGAGATGCCCAGTTCCGCCGTGATGACCGGCGAAAGCACCGAGAGCGTCTGCCGGTCAATGTAATTGATGACCGTCGACAGCAGTAGAAGGCCCGCAATCCACCAACGCAGATTTGGGACACGCATGGGGCCGAGGATCAGAGGCCGTCTGCCAGTGCCCGCAGATGTGCCAGTTCTGCCACGCTCTCAGGCTCCAGCGCCGCAGTTGGGTGCCGGACGTGCGCGGATGCGATTACCCCTGCCGCCACCAAGTTGTGTTTCTGGGCCGAAACACCCAGTCCCGGCTGCAGTTCAAATCGCAGCAGCGGCAGGATCCGGTTGAACACGGCCCAAGCTTCCCGGGTCCGGCCGGCTTCCAAGTGGTTCCAGATCTCCACCAAATCGCGTGTCCGGTCGCTTCCGGGCATCTGGCCGCGGGCGCCCCGCTGCCATTCCTCGATGAAGAACTGGCAGTTCAAGCCGCCGAATAGGGTGAGGGAATCGCCGGCCAGGCGGGCGAGGGCGGAGATTTTGGGGGCGGTAGCCGGGGCCTCCACCTTGACATATTTGACGTGCTCAATCTCGCGGCCCATCCGGGCAAGAAGCGGGGCGGGCATGGCGACCTGGGTCATGAGCGGGGCGTCCTGGACCATGATGGGGATCTGGACGGCTTTCGAAATGGCGCCGAAGTAGTGGAGCAATCCTTCGCCATCGGTCTTCAAAAAGTAGGGGGGTAGAACCATCAGACAGTCGGCGCCCAGGTCCTGAAGCTCCCGGCTCAGTTCCACTGCGGCATCGGTCCCGGTGTGCCCGCTGGACGCCACCAGCGGAACCCGCCCATTGACCCGGGCGGAAATCCTGCGCATGAGTTGGATTCGTTCCTGTCCGGACAGGGTGTATCCTTCGCTCGCGTTTCCAAACAGGCCGAGGCCGTGTGCGCCCTGTTCGAGCAGATGGTCCACCAACCGGTCCTGGCTCTCGTAATCAATCGAGCCGTCCGGGTGGAAGGGGGTGTTGACAATGGGGTAGATGCCGGAAAGGGAGGTTTTCAAGGGAAACAGGGTGGGGTTTGATGGGGGTTAATTCGTCTTTCCAAACGGGGTCCGCAGTTGCCGGAAAATTTTTAGGCGCCGGTTCCGGGAAAAATCGACTCCACCGCTTGGGTGCGGAAATCGAAGATCTCCTCAAGTTGTCTGCGGACAAAGAGGAGATGCGCCGGTTCGCTCAGCCAACCCAGCGGGAGTTTGTAGGTGACCCGGTCTTCGATCTCAACTTTGCCGGGTCCGGCCGGCCGGAACCAATGTTCATGGTGCCAGATGGCGTAGGGACCCACGCGCTGTTCGTCCACGAAGTAAAGCAGGGGTTCGACATGGGTGATCTCCGTGAGCCAGGTCAGAGGCAGTCCGGCAATGGGGCGGACCCGGTACTCGATCATAAGCCCGGAATGAATCTGTTTGGGCAGGTCTGGAGTGACGACTTGGAAATCCAGCGATTGCGGGGTGATCCGGCTGAGGTTGCGCGGATTGGAAAAGAAGTCCCAGGCGGTTTCCGGGCTGGCATGGATGATCTGGCGGCAGTGCAGGGTGTGGATCGGCATGGTGCGGTAAAGGCCAGTGTTCCAAAAGAATCGGGCCAAGGCCATGTTCCCGTGAATTCCAGGCAGAGGATTCCGATTGCATCCCCCGGAAACCCCATGGGAGGATGACGGGCTTATGACTCTGACCGAAAAAATCCTCGCGCGGGCCAGTGGCAAGGCCCACGTGGAACCGGGTGCAAACGTGTGGGTAAACGTAGACGTGCTGATGACACACGACGTCTGTGGCCCAGGCACCATTGGGGTTTTCAAACGGGAGTTCGGGAAAGACGCGAAGGTGTGGGACCCGCGCAAGGTGGTGATCATCCCGGACCACTACATTTTCACGGCGGACTCGATGTCCAACCGCAACGTGGACATCCTGCGGGAGTTCGTCCGGGAACAGGGACTGCCGTATTTTTACGACGTGATCGACGACCCGAACGGGCACTGGCAGTTTGACGCGTCCCGGGGCCAGACCAAAGCCCAGTACGGCTCGCGCTACACGGGCGTCTGCCATACCACGCTCCCCTGGAAGGGACACACCCGGCCCGGCGAGATTCTTTTCGGCACCGATTCGCACACTTGCATGGCCGGTGCGTTCAACCAGTTCGCCACCGGGATCGGCAACACGGACGCCGGGTTCATTCTCGGCACGGGCAAACTTCTGATCAAGGTGCCCGAGACGATGCGGTTTTTCCTCGAGGGCGCGATGCAACCTGGGGTCATGGCCAAGGACGTCATTCTGCACGTGATCGGCGACATCGGGTTCGACGGTGCCACCTACCGGGCGATGCAGTGGGAAGGTCCCGGCGTCTACGCGATGAACATGGACGATCGGATGACCATTGCCAACATGGCGATCGAAGCCGGGGGCAAGAACGCCATGTTCCCCTGTGACCAGAAAACCCTGGATTATGTCCGGGAACGCACCGCCGAGAACGGCACCCGGGAGGATTTTGAGCCGGTGGAATTGGATGCGGACCAGAAGTTCATCTACGACAAAGTGTTCGATCTGTCGAAGCTCGAGCCGACTGTGGCCTGTCATCCCGACCCCGGCCAGCGTCGGTTGGCCAAGGAAATGTCCAGTGTCCAACTCGACCGCGCTTACATCGGCTCGTGCACGGGAGGCAAGACCAGCGATTTCCTCGCATTCGCCCAAGTGGTCAAGGGACGCAGCGTCAAGATCGATACCTTCGGAGTGCCGGCCACCACCAAGGTGGTCCGCGAACTCAAGGAAACTCAGTGGGACGGACAGAGCGTCTGGAACATTTTGGAAAGCGCTGGAGTCCGGATGACAGAAAACGCGTCCTGCGCCGCCTGTCTGGGTGGACCCGTGGATACCTTTGGGCGTCTTAACAAACCCATGAAGTGCATCAGCGCCACCAACCGGAATTTCCCCGGGCGCATGGGCAACAAGGAATCCGAAGTGTACCTGGCCAGCCCTTACACGGTTGCCGCGAGTGCGCTCACCGGGCGTGTCACGGATCCGCGGGAGTTTGTCAGCTGAGCCGGAGAACCCGCACGCCGTGGCAGGGCAGCCCAGCAGTTCAACCCGAATCGCCGCCCTCTGCGGGGCTGCCACGGCGTTTCTCGCGCTCGCAGCGTGTGCTGCGGTTGGAAAACCGGGGCTGATCCAAGGGAAATCCTGCGTGGTTGCCGCTGAAAAGGCGCCCTTCTACCGTTACGGACCCGCCCAATCGTTTGGCCCGGATTTTCAACTCCTCAAAGGGAACACGGTTCTTCTGCTCCAGCGCGGATTCGGGTTCAGCCAGGTGCTGACCGACACCGGCGTGGTGGGATTCGTGCCTACGGAGGATCTCCAGCCGGCCCAGAACCCGGCACAGGCTGCCGACTCCGTGGATCCGGATGTTCAGCCCGAACTGTTGACAGGGGAACCGGTCCCCGGAAAAAACCGGCCGGCATCTCCCGATTGGGACACCGCCGGACTGCCCAAACCGTGAGTTCAGAAATTTATGTCTAAAGTGATTACCAGCCCAGTGTACGTGTGTGCCGATAACATCGACACCGACCAGATTATCCCTGCTCAGTATCTGACACTCGTTCCCACCATCCCGGAGGAGTACGAGAAACTCGGGAGCTACGCCCTGATCGGGTTGCCTGACGCCCTCTACCCGGAACGGTTTGTCCAGGAGGGCCAGACGCAGACCCAATACAAGATCGTGATCGCTGGCAGAAACTTCGGGTGCGGGAGTTCCCGGGAACATGCCCCAATTGCACTCGGCGCAGCTGGCGTGGAGGCGGTAGTGGCGGAATCGTTTGCCCGGATCTTTTTCCGGAACTGCGTGGCAACCGGCGAACTGTACCCCTACGACTCCAACGAGCGGCTCTGTGATTTGGTGAAAACTGGCGACATTGCCACGCTCGACTTCGAACAGGACACGCTCACGGTCCATGGCAAAACCTATTCCTTGAAGCCCCTGGGCGAGGTTCGTCCGGTGATCGACGCCGGCGGGATTTTCAATTACGCCCGCCAGACTGGGATGATCGCTTCCAAATAGGGAGCACCCTTCGGCGGCGGATTGCCGTGCTTTTCACCCGCCTTGCAGGGCCGGCCTGCAGGGCGGCCCCCCCACAGGGCCCGTCTCGAACGCAAATCTCGGTCCCGAGTCAGGGCCCGAAAGCGGACCCCCCGGAGATGCGGCTCGTCGTTGCCGCGGGCGGGGGTCGGGTCGGCCTTGTTGGCGGTGGTGAGATGGTGGAGGGGCTGGGAGGGAGGCGGGGGGGGCTTACTTCCAATCCACTGCGACCGATCTGCGCTGCTGGAACCGGTCGTTGTAAAAGAGTTGCTGGTGCGCAATGCCGTACTCGTGCACCAGTTTGGTGCATTTCACGTCGAAACAGCAGTACTCGGCCACCTCCAGAACCTTTCCCTCCCGCCACCAACGGATCGCATCCAGCCCGTCGCCCGTCTTGCCCACCTGCAGCGTCGCAGTGGCAATCGCATCCAGCCCCAGTCGGTGGCCCAGCGTCTTCTCAATGTCCACCATCAGATCCAGAGTCCGGCACTGGTGCGGCAGGTCCAGAATCGTGTACCCCATCAACACCTCGTAGTCGAAATTGATCACGTTGAACCCCACCACCAGATCCGCCCGGACCAACTGGTCCACCAGACTGTCCACGGTCTTTTCCGTGTAAATCTTGTACCCACCCGTCCGGGTGCTGAACGTCACCCCCACCGACATCCCCATGTCGCGTTTCCGGTCCCAGCCCCCCGCGTCATTCGCGGTCCGCTGGGTTTCAAGGTCGAAGTAAACAATGTCCGCCGCCATCGGCCCCATGTCTAAATCCGGGCCGGCCCCGAATCAAGGCCCCAGCCCGCCTGGGGAGTCCCATTTAGCCCGGTTCCTCCGCCCAGCGCTCCAGTTGCTCGGGAAACCTGCACCCGCGGCAACCCGAACAGTCCCGGGCACAGAACTCCTGGTAGAGCTGAAGCAGCCCCTGCTGGAACCAGGCGTCCTGGAGCCACTCCCGCTCGGGCGGCCGCCGCCCAAACAGGCGTTGCCAGACCACCACCAGCCGCCGGTTCAGGCCTGCCTTCCGGCCCGGCCCTCCGCCCCCCGGGGCGGCTCCGGATGAACCGGGTGTGGCCGGTGGGCGCCCCTTGGATCCCCGGGCAGCCGCCCCCAGCGGCACCAGCACATTCGCGCAGATCTCGCTGCTGCGGCCCCTGCCAATCAGGGCCAGCCGCCCGGGCGAGGTCCGGCTTCCCAGCGAAAAATGCCGGTCCCAGTACGGGTGACGCAGGCTCCGGAAAAAATCCGTGGGATCCCCGGACGCCCGGCGCAGCCGCCGGAACTCGTTCCAGCGGCCCGCCAGCACGGAGAGGGCTGCCAGACGCCGGTGCGGATGGTTGGCGGGCCGCTGCCCGCCCACCCGCCACAGCCCTGACGGGAGCCGCAGCTTTTCCCATTCGGCCCGGAGCGGCCACCAGCGGTCCCAGAGGCTCCGGAGATACTCCCGCGTGGGCGCCGGCATCCCGGCCTCCGGCCGGCAAAGAAAGCCGCTGACCCCAAAAAGCAGCGCCTCCCCGGCAGGCCCAGCCTCCGCCAGGACACGGAGCGGCACCCGCTGTGCGAGCAGGGTAAACGCCAGTTCGTTCCCCCGGTATCCGAGGGCTCCCGCCACCCCCTGGTAGAGGGCCTCTTCGTGGCCGTGCCATTCCGCGAGCCGGCCCAGAGCCAGTGCCTTGGCGGCCGTCCTCCGTTCCGCCGCCTCCCCGAGCAACCGGCGGATCCGTGCCGCCGGGAGCGTGTTCAGCGGCAGCACACACCGGCCCGGGACCGCCTCCAGAAGCGCTTCCCCGCCTCCCAGGCTGAGCCCGGCCATCAGGCCGGCTGCCGCACAGATTCCCACGGTCCCCGGTGTGAGCCCCGGTGTGAGCCCCGGTGTGAGCCCCGGTGTGAGCCCCGGTGTGAGCCCCGGTGTTTCCGGGGGCGCCCCCAGCCAGACCTGCGGCACGTGGCGGTGTCCGAGGGTGCGCGTGAAAAACTCGGCGGCCCCGCGGCGCACAAACACATGGAGCACCACCCCCTCATACTCGGGGTTGGCCGAGTGCCCGTGCCGTTCCCAGTCCCGGACATCCGGGTCCAGTTCAATGGCGCCCCGGACCGGTGGCCCCCCGGAGAACGAAACCGTGGCATCGGCAAAATCCGGCCCGGCCTGATGGTTCCACACCCCGGGCTGCAGGATCTCCACGGTCTGTCCGTCGGTGGTCTGGAAACGGTGCCCGAACCCGCCTCCGAACCAGCGGGCCTGGAGCGCGTACTCGCCGCGCAGCTGCGGCCCCGGGCGGGTGCTGAATCCTGAGGGAGCACCTAAGGGAGTACCAGAGGAACCACCAGAGGAACCATCAGAGGGGGAGTTTGGCAGGGGGGAAGGAAGGAGGAGGTGCCCGGAACCCGGGAAAAGTGGTCGGGGAAGAAAGGGCCGCGGCAGCTCAACGCAGGCTGGATCCATCACCTCCGCAGCCGGCTCCGCCACCCGGGTTGCGCCCGCTTCTGGCACGGGCCTTTCGGCACGGATCTGCGCGGTTCTGGGCGGCCGGTAGGGTAGAGGCAGGTTGGGTGGCGGTTCCGGAGGGGGCTCTACTGACGTTTCTGGCAGCCGCTCTGGTGCTTGCCCGGAGAATTCCGGTCCATGGCCGGTCCGGCATCCCACCGGAGACGCCGGCGGAGACGCTGCCGTGCGGGGCCTGCCCCGCACGGTGTGCCGCGTGTCGACGCAGCGCATTTCATTGTGGGTTTGCTTGTGAGCTGCTCCGTGAGCTGCTCCGTGAGCCCCGGTTTTTGCGGTGTGCCCTGCGGTGTGCCCTGTGGTGTGCCCTGTGGTGTGCCCTGTGGTGTGCCCTGTGGTGTGCCCTGTGGTGTGCCCTGTGGTGTTTTTGGATGCCATGCCCCCCTCCACTGGAATCTACGGGAGACGGGGGGCGGCTGGACGTGCCGGGCTTTAGAAAGCGGCGCGGCCCTTTCGAATCAGGGCTGCCCGGAGGTCGGCCGTCAGTGCCGTCACGTCAGATTCCGTGGTGTCCCAGCCGCACATCCACCGGCAACCGCCCGCCCCGATGAACCGGTAGAACAGCCAGCCAGAAGCATGGAGGGATTCCGCTACATCCGGTGGGAGTTCCACGAACACGGAGTTGGCCTGGCGCGGAAACAGGAGCCGGATCTGGCCGGGATGGGTTTCCTGGATTTCAAGAATCCGTTTTTCGAGCAGCGCAGCCATGGCGTTGGCATGTTGGGCGTTCCGGAGCCAGGCGCCGTCCCGGAGCAGGCCGACCCATGGGGCGCTGAGGAAGCGCATTTTTGAGGCAAGTTGGCCGGCCTGTTTACACCGGTATTCGAATTCGTCGGCTAGAGCGCGGTTGAAGAAAACCACGGCCTCGCTGATGGCCATTCCGTTTTTGGTGCCGCCGAAGCAGAGGACATCGACGCCGCGGCGCCAAGTCAGGTCGGCGGGGCTTGCACCGGTGGCGGCCACGGCGTTGGCGAATCGGGCGCCGTCCATGTGGATTTTGAGGCCGCACTCGGAAGCCTGCGCGCCCAGAGTCTCGAGTTGGGGGATGGAGTAGATGGTGCCCAGTTCGGTGGCTTGGGTCAGGCTGAGGACCCTGGGTTTGGGGAAATGGATGTCCGTGCGGCGCCGGACGGTGAGGGGGATGGCCTCCGGGTCGATCCGGCCTTCCTGGCCTGGCAGAAGGAGGATTTTGGTGCCGTTGGAGAAGTATTCCGGGGCGCCGCATTCGTCGGTTTCGACGTGGGCGAGTTCATGGCAGAGGATGCTGTGGTAGCTGTGGCAGCAGGAGGCGAGGGCGAGGGAATTGGCTGCGGTGCCGTTGAAAACAAAGAACACCTCGCAGGGGGTCTCAAAAACGTCGCGGAGGAGGTCGCTGGCTTTTTGGGTCCACGGATCGTCGCCGTAAGACCTGGCATGGCCGGAATTGGCCTCCTGCATGGCTTCCCATGCTTCGGGACAGATGCCCGAGTAGTTGTCACTGGCAAACTGATGGCGGTCCATGGGCTGAGGGTGTACCGGTGCCGGGGGGCGGCGCAAGACGAACAGGGGCGCCGGTCCGTGGCGTGCACGGGGGCGCCCCTGTCAGAGGGAATTTGGGGTTGTGTCCGGGCTTAGAGGGTTTTGCAGAATTCCTCGAGGCGGCCGAGTCCCTTGTTGATCACATCCATGCTGGTGGCATAGCTGAGCCGGATGGTGCGGTCATCGCCAAATGCGAGGCCGGGGACGACAGCGACGTGGTGTTTGCTCAGGAGTCGGTCGGCGAAGTTCTGGGAGGTGAGCCCGAGTTTGCTGACGTTGGCGAGGACATAGAACGCGCCCTTGGGTGTGACGAGGGAGAGTCCGGGGATCTTGGCGATCCGGTCGCACATGTAGCGGCGGCGGAGGTCAAACTCGTCGCGCATGTCAGCAACGGGCTGCTGGTCGCCCTTGAGGGCGGCAAGGCCGCCTTTCTGGGCAAACGAACAGGGGTTGGAGGCGCTGTGGCTCTGGATGGCGTCGATGGCCTTTGCGATCGGATCTGGGGCGCCGAGGTAGCCGAGACGCCAGCCGGTCATGGCGTAGGCCTTGCTGAAGCCGTTGATGGTGATGGTCAGGTCGTAGGCTCCGGGCAGGGAGGCGACGGAGACGTGTTCGGCGCCGTCGTACGTGAGTTTTTCGTAGATCTCGTCGGAGAGAATCAGGATTTCCTCGTCCACGGCAACCTCGACGAGGGCTTCGAGTTCGGCCCGGGAATAGACGGCGCCGGTGGGGTTGCCTGGGGAGTTGAGGATGACGAGTTTGGTGCGCGGGGTCATGGCGTCCCGGAACTCGTCCGGGGTCATTTTCCAGTCGTTTTCCTCGCGGGTCTGGACGATGACGGGTTCGGCGCCTGCGAGCCGGACCATTTCCGGGTAACTGAGCCAGTACGGGGCAGGGATGATGACCTCGTCACCGGGCTGGCAGGTGGCGAGGATGGCGTTGTAGCAGGAATGTTTGGCGCCGTTGCTGACAACGATCTGGCTCGGTTTGTAATCGATGTGGTTGTCGGCCTTGAACTTGTCGGAGATGGCCTGGCGGAGTTCCGGGATGCCGCTGCTGGGGGTGTACTTGGTGAACCCTGCGTCGAGGGAGGCCATGCAAGCCGCCTTGATGTGTTCCGGGGTATCAAAGTCCGGTTCGCCCGCGCCGAACCCGCAAACATCGATGCCCTCGGCTTTCATGGCCTTGGCCTTGCTGTCGATGGAGAGGGTCAGGGAAGGGGTGAGAATGGTGGCACGGTGGGCGAGTTGCATGGCGGGATTTGGGTTTGAGGACGTTTTCGGTGGTTGAGCTTGGGGTGCGCCAGGTTTCAGCGGGAGTACCAGCCTTCGACCAGCGGTTTGAGGTTGTTTTCGGCGATGTTGATGATGGCCATCTCGCGCCGCGCGTTCTCGGCGGAATCGGAGGCATGGGCGGCGTTGACCATGATGGTCTGGCCGAACTCGCGGCGGATGGATCCGGGAGGCGCCTTGGAGGGGTCGGTGGGTCCGAGCACCTCGCGGATTTTGCGGACGGCATCGATGCCTTGGTAGCAGATGGCAATGCACTTTTCCGAGCCGGGCAGGTTGCGCTGGTCGGGCGGGCATTCGCTGGGCTTGAGGCCGGCCATGAACTTCACGATCTGCTCCCAGTTTTCGCGGCCGTTGATCGGGCCAAGCAGTTCGCCCAGGCGGCGGACCGTGTCCGGGCTGAAATTGAGATTGAACTCTTTTTCAAGCAGGGTCCGCGCCTGTTCTGCCGAGCGGTCCTTGAGCTTGTCCATGAGCACCTCGAGCACCGGGCCGTAGAATTCCTCGGCTTGGGAAACGCTCATCCGGTGGACTTTGAACGCGATGATGTAGAGGCCGGTCCGGGAAAACAGGTCGATCACGCCGCCCGGCCGGGCATTGGGGAACCGGAAATTGTCGGGCTTGATGAGGACCAGCGTTTTTTCGACGTTGCTGCCGGGCGGAAACGCGACGGTCTGGTCGAGCATGCCGCCGTCGGTATCGGAGTAGGAAGCCCAGAGCCTGAGATTGGTTTCGGCGCTGAGTGGGTCGGGTGGTGCGAGGACCCCGGGCTCGAAGTAGGTCACGGTGCCGGTGGAATCCGCGATGTAATCGCCGTACGTGTCACGGATGGTTTCACCGCTGGTGCGTTCATTGACGATGTGGCCGGCCGTTCCGCGGATCTTGGCAACGGCGTCTTCGCCCTTGAACACCAGAAGCATGACGCGCTGGCGGGTGCCGTCCTCGGACGGCATGAAGTTCTTGAGCACGTACGCGCGGATGAGTTCCTGAATGGCCCGGTGCCGCGGTTCAGGATCCGTGACGATGGATTCGGCGTATTTTTCCACCAGCTCACGGCTCGGAGCGATCATGCGCGTGGCCACCAGATCGAGGCCGGTGCGGGAAATCAGGCGGGCGATGATCCCGCCCGTCCGGGATTTGCGGATCGAGTAGGGAGTGACAATTGCGTACGAAAGTTCCTCGGCCATAGATGGAAACTGCCCGGGGTGAGCTGGCCGGACCCCATGGATTCCGGTCAAAATCTCGCCTCAGGCAGGAGATTTTTTGAAATAAAGCGGTTAAAGTGGGGGGAAACCCTAATTCCACGGCACCAGAAGCGTCAACGGATTTGTGGGAGGCCGGGGGTCCGCCCGGGGCGGGTTCTTGCAACCGCGGCCAGACCAGCGATGATGGGGGCCGAATGCGTTCTGTACTCCGAGTTTTGGGTTATCTGGGGCGGTATCCGTGGATGGCGGCGGGCACGCTGGGATGCGCGGTTTGCATGACCCTGATGGTCGCGGTGTTTCCCAGGGTCAGCCAGTTGATCGTGGACGAGGTCCGGGCCGGGCGCTCGGAGCGGCTGGGCTGGTATGCCGGGCTCGGGCTGGGGGCGTTTTTCGTCCGGCACCTCATGGACGGGTTCCGGATTCTGCTCAACAACACCTTCGAACAGCGGGTGATTTATGACCTGCGCAGTGACCTGTACGGGCACATCCAGCGGTTGCCGCTGCGCTGGTTCGACAACCGGACTTCGGGCGATATCATGACCCGGATTCTGGAGGACGTGGGGGCCGTTGAACGGGTGCTCATCGACGGGGTGGAGCAGGGGGTGGTGGCGCTCCTCCAGGTGGCCGTCGTGCTGGGGCTCCTGCTCAACGCGGATCCCGGCCTCGCCCTGGTTTCGCTTCTCCCGATCCCGTTCCTGGCTGGCGGCGCCCTCGCCTACACCCGGACGGCGCAGTCCCGTTACAGGGCCCGGAGCCGGGCGTCCTCGGCAATGAACACGCTGCTCCATGACAACCTGGCCGGGATCCGTCAGATCAAGGCGTATGTCCGGGAGGCGGAGGAACACGGCCGGTTCAATGAGGCCAGCGACGGGCTGCGGAAGGCGAACCTGGTCATTATGAGGGTGTGGGCGCTCTACAGCCCGGGCATGGCCTTTTTTGGGGCGTGCGGCTCGGTGCTGGTGCTGGCCTACGGAGGGCGCGCGGTGCTGGAGGGGCGGATGAGCGTCGGAGACCTTGTGGGGTTCCTCCTTCTGGCCGGATTCCTGTACGAGCCGATCGGTCGGCTGCACAGCCTCAACCAGATTATCCAGGCCGGGCGGGCAGCCGGGGAGCGCGTGTTCGAGATTCTAGACGAACCCGTGGAGTCGGATTCCCGGGGAACCGCAGGCGAGAATGCCGCACCACTGCGCGGGGATGTCCGGTACCGGGAAGTGTGTTTCGGGTACGACAAAAGCCGGCTCGTTCTGAACCGGATTTCCCTCCACGCGCTGCCCGGCCAGACCGTGGCGCTGGTGGGTGAAACCGGGGCGGGAAAAACCACCTTGGTTCAGCTTCTGACCCGGTTTTACGAGTATGACACTGGGGAGATCCTGCTGGATGGACAGCCCCTCAGAGAGTATAGCCGCGACGCACTGCGTTCGGCGGTGGGCATGGTCACCCAGGAAAGTTTCCTTTTCAACGGCACCATCCGGCAGAACCTGCTGCTGGGACGTCCCGATGCGGGTGAGGCCGACCTCTGGGCCGCCCTGCGCGCAGCCAATGCGGAGCGGTTTGTGTCGGATTTGGAGGCCGGACTCGACGCGGTGGTGGGCGAGCGGGGGGTGAAACTGAGTGTCGGTGAGAAGCAGCGGATCTCGATTGCGCGCGCGCTTTTGAAGGATCCCCCCGTCCTGATCCTGGACGAGGCGACTGCCAGCGTGGACAACCGGACCGAAGAGCTCATTCAGGAGGCGCTCGAACGGCTCATGGCCAACCGGACCTGCTTCGTCATTGCGCACCGGCTTTCCACCGTGTGCAAGGCGGACCAGATCCTTGTTCTTGAGCGGGGCCGGATTGTGGAGCGGGGGCGGCATTGGGAATTGCTGGAGTTGGGCGGTCTCTACTCGGGGTTGTGGAAGAGGGGTGGCCCCGGGGTTGCGACGGATCTGGAAAGTGCCGCGGCGCTGCGCTGACCCTGTTCGGAATTCAAGGAAAGGATTCCTAAGTGAGGATTCCTGAGTCTGGGCCAGGGGCGTCCGGGCCGGTCTGAAAAACCGGGGCGCGCAGGGCGGAAAAACGGCAGGAAACGCGTTGACCTTTTTGGGGGGTTGGGGGATAAACGGGGACGGATTGGGATAAAAAGGGACGTTTTCCCAAAAAACACGCGATCATGACGGCTACTTCGAGCTCTGCTGGAAGCCCCCTTTTCATGGGGGAGTTTCGTCATGCCATTGACGGGAAAAGCCGGCTCACCATCCCCTCCGCATGGCGGTATGAGGAAGAGGCCGAGTTTTTCCTCCGGCCCAGCAGTGACGGGCAGTGTCTCAAGGTGATGCCTCTGGCTGAGGTGGAACGGGTGCGCGCCCAGGCGGCCCAGTTGCCCGGCCCGGTGCGGCTCCAGTTGCTTCGGGAATTGGGAGCGGGCACGCGGCAGTGCCGGTTGGACAAGGCGGGGCGGTTGGTGGTTCCCGAGGATTTCTGTGGTGCGTTGAAGCTCGCGGGAGAGGTGGTTCTGGCGGGTGCAATTGAAAGTTTTGAGATTTGGAATCCCGGGGCTTGGGCGGATGCCAAGGCGAAGGTAGAGGCGGTGGCGGTGCAGCATCTGGCGAGTTTTGGGTTATGAGGCGCCGCAGACAGCGAACCGGGAGGATTGCGGCAGGCCTGAGGCGCCGCGAATTCCCCGGGGGGAAAGAATTTTTTGTGAAACGTCACGAGTACCATGATTCGGTTTTGCTTGGGGAAACCGTGGAGGCCTTGCGTCCCGCGGAGGGCGGGCGGATTGTGGACGGGACTCTCGGGGGGGGAGGGCACAGTGAAGCGCTTCTGGAGCGTGGCGCCCGGGTGATCGGAGTGGATCAGGATGCCGAGGCGATTGAGTATGCGAGGGAACGGCTTGCGGGGTGGGGAGACAGGTTTCTGGCGGTGCGTTCAAACTTCGCCGAGGTGGTGCCGGTTCTGATGGGGATGGGAATTTGTGCGGTGGACGGTGTGCTTTTGGATCTGGGGGTTTCCTCGCGGCAACTGGATGCGGCCGGGCGCGGATTTTCGTTCCGGCAGGAGGGGCCGCTGGACATGCGGATGGATGCGCGGGGGAGCGTGACGGCGGCGGACTTGGTCAACGAATGGGGTGCGTCGGAGTTGGAACGGATTTTCAGGGAATACGGGGAGGAACCGCATGCGCGCCGGATTGCGGGGGCGGTGGTGCGTGCGCGGGAACGCGGGGTTTTGCGGACAACGCTGGAGCTCGCGGCGGTGGTGGAGGGGGTGGTGCCGAGGACGGGGCGGATTCATCCGGCGACGCGCGTGTTTCAGGCGCTGCGGATGGCGGTGAACCGGGAGATGGAGGTGCTGGAAAACGGGTTGGTGAATCTGATGGGGTTGTTGAAGCCGGGGGGGCGGATGGCGGTGATCACGTTTCACTCGCTGGAGGACCGGATGGTGAAACGGTATTTTTCGCGGATCACGGCGGAAACCGTGGACCGTCCGGAGTGGCCCGAGGCGCGCCGGAACCCGGATTGGGCGGCGGTGCGGGTCACGCGGAAGGCGGTGGTTGCAGGTGTGGCCGAGACTGCAAACAACCCCCGGGCGCGCAGTGCGAAACTGCGGGTTGTCGAAAAGAGGCGGGAAGAATCCTGAAAAAATTATGGCACAGAACAAATTCCGTCATGAAAACCAGGTGAAGGCAGGGCCGGCCCTCTGGTGGTTGCTCATTGGAGGGTTGGTGGGCGTGGCCGCGCTGTACTATGTGCAGTTGAAGAACAACATCCATGCCTCGGGGGCGCGGGTGAAGAGCTTGGAGAAAGAGCTGGCCGATCTGGTCACGCAGGACGAGGTGGTGCGCGCAAAGATCGCGCTGCTTTCCTCGCGGGCGGTTTTGCAGAAGCGTCTGGACGAGGGGTTCATCCGGCTGGCGCCGATCACGGACGACCGTTTGGTCCGGCTGGAGCCGGCGGGGTCCGGAGTCCGCGGTGGACGCGGTGAATTGCGTGCGGTCTCAAACCGGGAGCAGGCGCCTTGAACAACGGCCACAGAGTGCGGGTGATGGTGGTGTGCTTCCTTCTGGTGTGCGCCTTCACCGTGTTCTCGTGGCGACTGGTGGACCTGCAGGTGGTCCGGAACGCGGAGTACCTGGCCAAGGCCATGGAAAAAAATGTGGTCTGCGTGCCCATTCATTCCAAGCGCGGTGTGATCCAGGACGTGCACGGAGAACCGCTGGCTCAGAACGAGCCGATGAAGATGGTGGTGGCCGACGGTTCCCTGATCCAAAAACACGAGGAACTGGCACAGGTCTTGGCGCCGCTTCTTGGGCTTCCCGTGAACGGACTTCTCGAGAAACTCAAGTCCACCCGGCTGCCCAAGGGTGAAAGTGTCCGGGTTCCGCTCCGGTACATTGTTCTCAAGAAGAAGGTGCCTGAGAGCGTGGTGGCGGAAATCACCTCCCAGTTGGTGGCGCGCAAGCTCAAGGGACTCCGGTTCGAGCCGGACACAGAGCGGGTCTACCCGAATGGCCGGATGCTCTGCCATGTGGTCGGTTACGTGAACAGCGAGGGCGTCGGGATGGACGGAGTGGAACGGACCTTGGACCGGTTCCTGGCGGGTCGGGACGGATTCCGGTACATTGAACGGGACAGAACGGGCCGTGAACTGGTGCCGTACCGGGGGCACGAGCGCGCACCGTTGGACGGCCAGAATGTGCGGCTGACGATCGACATGGGGCTCCAGCAGATCGTGGAGTCCGAGCTCGAGGCGGCAGCGCGCCATTTCAAGCCGAAGATGGCGATTGCCATCCTGATGCGTCCCCAGACTGGCGAGATTCTGGCGCTGTCCAACTGGCCCAATTACGACCCGAACCAGATTGAAGGCAGCCCCGAGGCGGCCCGCCGCAACCGGGCGCTCACGGACATGGTGGAGCCGGGGTCCACCTTCAAGATTGTGACCACGGCGGCAGCGCTCCAGCAGCGTCTGGTATCGCCGGCCACGATGATTTACTGCGAGGGAGGCCGGTTCAGCTACGGGGGCCAGGTCCTGCATGACCACCATCCGTATGCCGATCTTTCGGTGGAGGACATTCTGGTCAAGTCGAGCAACATTGGCGTGGCCAAACTCGGTCTGCAGCTCGGAGACCAGACTCTGTACGAGTACGTGCGCCGGTTTGGATTCGGGGAACGCACGGGACTCAACCTTCCCGGGGAGATCCCCGGCGTGGTCCATCCGCCGCACCGGTGGAGCAAGGTCTCTATCACCCACGTTCCCATGGGGCACGAAGTCGGAGCCACCCCGTTGCAGGTGGTCACAGCAATGGCCGCCATCGCCAACGGCGGCCGGCTCATGATGCCTCAGATCGTGCGGGAAGTGGTGGACAGCCACGGAACCGTGACCCAGGCATTCGAACCGGTGGAGGTCAGGCGGGTGGTCAGTCCGCAGGTGACCGAAGCCGTTCGGGATGCCTTGGTCCAGGTCGTCAGCAAACGCGGCACCGCTGCGCTCGCCAAGGTGTCCGGGTTCCGCGTCGCAGGAAAAACGGGCACGGCCCAGAAAATTGGGGCGAACGGGAAGTACGAGCACAAGTACGTGGTTTCATTTGTCGGCTACATGCCCGCCGAGCAGCCCGAGTTCGTGGGGTTGGTGATGCTGGACGAGGCGCAGACCGCTTCAAACCAGAACTACGGCGGGCTGGTTGCGGCGCCGATCTTTTCGCGTATCGGGGAGAAGGCGGCACGCTACCTGAACCTGATTCCCACGGCGGAGGACCCGGATTTGGGGGTGTTGGCGAGCCGCGGCGAGAAAGGGCGGGACTGAGAATCTAACGAGAACGATGCAACTTAAGAAATTAGTGACGGCAACGCAGGTGCAGGGGGTGGAGGGGACTTTGGACCGGGACGTGACTTCGATCGCGTACGATTCGCGCATGGTCCGGCCCGGGGCGATCTTTTTTGCGTTGCCTGGCGCCCGGACCAGCGGCGCGGATTACGTGGAGCAGGCGGTTGAACGGGGGGCGGAAGTGGTCGTCAGCGAGCAGGAACAGATCCGGAGCCGGGCAACGAACCTGCGGGTGGCGAATGCCCGGGTGGCGATGGCGGATCTGGCTGCTGCGTTTTACGGGAATCCCTCCAAAAAGCTCAAGGTGGCGGGTGTGACGGGCACCAATGGCAAAACCACGACCACATTTCTGATCAAGCACCTGTGCGACACGGCCTTGAAGCGGTGCGGCCTGATCGGGACGGTGCGGTACGAGGTCGGGGAACGGGTGCTTCCCGCAGCGCGGACTACCCCGGAGTCGGCGGATGTCCAGGATTTGCTTTGGCAGATGGGGGCTGCCGGGTGCAAGACGGCGGCAATGGAGGTGTCCTCCCATGCCCTTGTCCAGGAGCGAGTGCGCGGGGTGGATTTTGAGGTCGGTGTCTTCACAAACCTCACCCAGGACCACCTCGATTTCCATGGAAGCATGGACGCATATTTTGATGCGAAATGCCTTCTTTTTGAACAACTGGCGGCCCGTTCCGGAAAAGCCGGGCGCGGCGTGGTCAACCTCGATGACCGTTTTGGCAGCCAGTTGATCCAGCGGTTCCGCGGCCAGATCCCGTGGGCGACCTACGGGCAGGGCATCCAGGCCGATTACCGGGCGAGCAACGTCCGGATGGACCTGCAGGGAACACAGTTCCAGCTCGATGCCCATGGGAAAAGCTACCTTGTCCGGCTTCCGCTCATCGGGATGTTCAACGTCTACAACGCTCTGGCCGCCATCGCCGCTGCACACGGACTCGGCGTTGAGGTCCGTGCCGCGGTTCAGGCTTTGGCCAACGCACCTGCCGTCCCGGGCCGGATGGAACCGGTTCCCGTCAAACGCCAGTACCGGGTTTTTGTCGACTACGCCCACACCGACGATGCTCTGGCCAATGTGCTCCGGACCTGCCGGGAATTGAAGCCCGCCCGGCTGATCGTTGTCTTCGGTTGCGGCGGCAACCGGGACCGTGGCAAGCGGGCCCGGATGGGGGCTGTGGCTGAGCAACTGGCCGACTACGCAGTGGTGACATCGGACAATCCACGGGGCGAGGATCCGATGGAAATCATCAGCGAGATCCGGTCTGGAATGACCTTGGGGCGCCATGAGGTGGTGGTGGACCGGCGTGAGGCGATCTGCCGGGCGGTGGCTCTGGCACGGCCCCGGGACATTGTGCTGATTGCCGGAAAAGGGCATGAACAGACCCAGGAGATTCAGGGGGTGAGCATCCCCTTCAACGATGTCTCGGTGGCGCGCCGCGCAGTTGAGGAAAGGACGGTCGAACTGGAGGCATGACTCCCACAAACCTCCAGCAGCTTGCGGATTGGGCGGGTGGGACGGTCGCAGCGGGCAACCCTCTGGCCGTCTGCAGCCGGGTCTGCACCGATTCGCGGACCGTTCAGCCAGGCGATTTTTTCGTGGCACTGCGCGGAGAACGTTTTGACGGACACGGCTACTTGGCCGCAGCGGCTGCGGCCGGGGCGACGGGTGCGCTGGTGGACGCCCAGTACGATGGCGGCGTGGTACCCGGATTGGGCATGGTCCGTGTGCAGGACACGCTGGGCGGGCTCCAGCAAATGGCTGGCGCCTACCGGAGGACGCTTTCGTTCAAGGTGGTCGGGATCACGGGCAGCAACGGAAAAACAAGCACCAAGGATTTTTGCCGGGCGGTTTTGTCGGTGGACCGGAGCGTGGTTTCGACCCGGGGAAACCTGAACAACCATATTGGCCTGCCGCTCTCCCTGCTGGAGGCGGGTCCGGAGCACGGGGCTGGCGTGTTTGAGATGGGGATGAACCATGCCGGCGAAATCGCTCCTCTTGCAGCGTTGGCGGCTCCGGATTACGGAATTATCACCAACATCGGTGTGGCGCACATCGAGAACCTCGGAAGTCAGGAGGCGATTGCACAGGAAAAGGGAGAACTTGCCGCGGCCCTCAGGGAAGACGGCCTTCTGGTTTTGAGCGCTGAGGATCGGTTCTCGGATGCGATTGCGGCCCGGACAAAAGCCCGGGCGGTCCGGTGCGGGATCGGGTGCGGGGACGTCCAGGCGCTGGACCTTCGGGAGGAGCTGGGCGGCAGCCGCTTTGTGGCACGGGCGCGGGGATGCGCCATGGAAGCGTGGGTGCCGGTGGCAGGCCGGCACATGGTCCGGAATGCGTTGATGGCGGTGGCTGTCGGTCTGGAAATGGGCCAGACGCTGGAAGCCTGTGTGCAGGGCCTGGCCGGGCTCGAATTGACCCGGGGCCGCTTGGAACGCAAACGCGCGGGCGGTGTGGAGATTTTGGATGATACCTACAACGCAAACCCGGACTCGGTGGAAGCCGCGTTGCGGACTCTGGCGGCGTTGCCCTGTGGCGGACGGCGGGTGGCTGTTCTGGGCCGCATGGGTGAACTTGGCGCGTTCTCCGAAGAGGGGCATACGCGAGTGGGGAGGGTGGCCGGGGAACTGGGCTTGGATCTGGTGGTTGGCGTGGGCGAGGAATCGGCAGACACCGTGGCCACCGCACGGGCCGCGGGTGCTGGAGCGGCAGTGGCTGTGTTTGGGGTCGAGGAGGCGGTTGAACACCTCAAAGCGTTCCTGAACCCCGGGGACCATGTGCTGGTGAAGGGCAGCCGGTCCGCGCGGATGGAACGCGTGGTGGAAAGGTTACTCGGCGCATGATGTACTGGCTGCACCATCTCAGCGTCGGAGCGAGTTCAGAGTTTTTGAAGGCTCTGAATGTGTTCCAGTATATCTCGTTCCGGGCGGTTGCGGCTGCGGTCACGGCATTTCTGTTGTCGCTGGTTTTCGGGAACCGGGTGATCCGGCAGTTGATCTCGCTGAAAATCGGGCAGCCAATCCGCTCCAAGGAGGAGGTACACCGGTTGTCGGAGTTGCACGGGAAAAAGGCCGGGACGCCGACCATGGGCGGGGTGCTGATCCTTGGAACCGTGCTGGTCTCGACCGTGCTGTGGGCGCGTCTGGACAACCACGCGGTGTGGTTGCTGGTGTTCACGTTGGTGGCGTGCGGGCTGTTGGGGTTTTGGGATGACTATCTGAAGGTGAGCAAGCGCAACGCGGCCGGGATCAGCGAACGCACCAAACTCCTGGGGCAGGGCGCGGTGGCGGTGGTGGTGGCAGCTTTCTTTCTTCTGAACCCGGCTCTCGAGGTTCAGGCGCGGGCGTTGTATGCACCTTTTGCCAAGGAGCCGCTCCTAGCAAATCTGGGCTGGTTCACGGTGGTGTTTTTCGCGCTGGTGATCATGGGCAGTTCCAACGCCGTGAACCTCACGGACGGTCTGGATGGCCTTGCGGCGGGATGCACCGTCACCACGGGCGTGGCCTATGCGGTCCTCACTTATGTCGCTGGGAACATGAAGATCGCCCAGTACCTCCAAATCCCCTACTATCCCTTTGCGGGTGAACTTTCGGTGGTCTGCATGGCGCTGGTGGGCGCCGCTTTCGGGTTTCTCTGGTTCAATTGTTACCCGGCCCGGGTTTTCATGGGAGACACCGGCTCCCTGGCGATTGGCGGTTTTTTTGGGGTGGTGGCCATCTGTTGCAAACAGGAATTGCTGCTGGTGGTTGTGGGGGGGGTGTTCGTGATTGAGGCCCTCTCCGTCCTCATCCAGCGCACCTATTTCAAGGTCACCCGGCGGATCTATGGCGAAGGCCGGCGGGTCTTCCTCATGTCGCCTATTCACCATCATTTCGAACTCAAAGGTTGGAAGGAGAACACCGTGATTGTCCGGTTCTGGATCGTCTCGGTGATGTTCTGCCTGCTCGGACTGGCCACTCTGAAGCTGCGTTAAAATGGAACTTGCCGGAAAACAGATTGCGGTGCTGGGAGTAGGGGAAAGCGGCCGTGCCGCCGCTGTCCTGCTCAAAAAGCACGGCGCCATTGTCCGGGTGCTCGACTCCGGTTCCGGCCCTTCCCTGGAGGAATCGGCGGCACTGTTGCGCAATGCCGGGATGCCGGTGGAGCTCGGAGCGCAGGCACTTACCGACCGCCAGCCTTACGACTTCGCGGTGGTCAGTCCGGGGATCGACCCCCGCTCAGAGCTCTTCTCCGGATTCCTCGCGCGCGGGATCCGGTGCATGGGGGAGTTGGAACTCGCTTATCAGTTTTGCAAGTGCCCCGTGATCGGTATTACAGGGACGAACGGAAAAACAACGACCACCCAGTTGGTGGAACGGATGCTCAATGGAGCCGGGCTCCGCACAGTGGCCGCCGGAAACATTGGCCCCGCCTTTTCAAGCCGCGTCGAACAGAGCGCGGACTTGGATGTCATGACCTTGGAGGTCAGTTCTTTTCAATTGGAGCGTGTCGAACAGTTCCGGGCCCGGGTCGCCGTCTGGCTCGGATTCGCTGCTGATCATCTGGACCGCTACTCCAGTCTTGAGGAGTATCGGGCGGCGAAACTCCGGATTTTTGAACGCCAGTCGGAGGCCGACCATGCGGTGGTGAACCTGCGCAGCGAACTCCCCCCTTTGGCTGCACAGCGGATCACGTTCAGCGCCTACCGTTCAGGCGGCGACTTCGAGTATCGGCAGGACGCAATTTGGTTTCGCGGCAACCGCCTGCTCGGCTTGGACGAAACCCGGCTGCGTGGACTGCACAACGTGGAAAACCTCATGGCTGCTCTGGGAGTGGGTGTTGCCCTCGGCGTCGATCCCGGGGCTCTGGTGGGTCCGCTCCGGGAATATGCGCCGTTGCCGCACCGATGTGAATGGATCCGCCAGGTGGATGGCGTGGACTGGGTCAACGACTCCAAAGGAACCAATCCGGATTCCGTGGAAAAAGCGCTTGAATCCGAGAACCGTCCCGTCGTCCTGATTGCCGGCGGGAAAGACAAGGGGTTCGAGTTTGACGCGTTGACGGACCTTGTTTCGACCCGGTGCCGGGCGGCGGTGGTTCTTGGGGAGATGGCCGGCCGGATTGAAGCGCTCTGGGGGAGCCGGGTGCGTTGCCGGAACGCAGGGCGTTCCCTGGAACAGGCCGTCGCGCTGGCCCGTGAGGAAGCCCGGCCCGGAGACGTCATTCTTTTCAGCCCGGGCACTTCCTCGTTCGACATGTTCCGAAATTACGCGGACCGGGGCGACCAGTTCCGCCGCCTAGTCCATGCCCTGGTCCCCAGTCACACCTTTTCCGCAGCCGGAAGCCCGACTTCCGAACCTGTGCCGGCGGTCGACGCCGCGCCAGGATCCCAATCCATCCACCACACCTGAAACCAGCCATCCCATCCGAATGCCCATGAAAATGCCGAAGATCCAGTCCCTGTTCAAATCCCGACCGCCGCGACGGCTTAACGCCGCGACGGCTGCGAGGTCTGCAGCGGACCTTGACGAGTACGGAGGTGAACCTCAGACGCGTTTCTCAGTGGCGCTGGGCGTGGTGGCCATGCTGCACATTGTCGCCGTGGGCGGCATTTACGCATTTAACACCATCAAGACAAACCGCAAGGCCGCGGAAACAGCAGTCCAGGTTGGAAAACCCGCTCCGGCGCCCCTTCCTGGGACGGCCGCTCCTGCTCAGGCCGCCCGGCCTGTGGTCGCTCCGGTTGCAGCAAAGCCGGAACCTGCGCCTGCAAAATCCCTGCCAGTGGCGGCAGCGCCATCTGTTCCCGCGGCTCAGCCGGGGGCGGGACGGGTGCATCTGGTGAAGGCGGGTGAAACCGTGGCCAAGTTGGCAGCGCTTTACGGGGTGGGAGTGGAGGATATTGAGGAGGCGAACGGCGCAAAAACAGTGGCGATTCTGAAGCCTGGGCAATCCGTGACGATTCCTCGAAAGGGCGCGCCGAAGAAGGTGGAGGAGGCGCCGAAAGTGGCTGCGGCAGCGAAGCCGGCAGGCAAGAGCTATGTGGTGGCCAAGGGTGACAACCCCGTGTCGATCGCAAAGAAACTCGGGGTGCGTTCCGAGGAATTGCTCAAGCTCAACGGAATTGAGGATCCGAAGAAGCTCAAGATTGGGCAGACGTTGCAGGTGCCGGAGAAGAAGAAATAAGGGGGGGCAATGATCCGGGGTCTGCAGAGTAAGGGAGCGTACCTGATGCTGGTGGCGGTGCTCGGGCTCGTGGTGCTTGGGCTGGTGATGCTTTACAGCACCAGTGCGTTTGCCCAGGACAGCCACGGCAACCCCACCTTCTTCCTCCGGCGTCAGGCGATGTGGCTCGGAGTCGGGGTGATCTTGGCCGTCGCTGCTGCTTTGGTGGACTACCATCAGTGGCAGCGCATCACGCCCTGGCTCTTTGGGGTGTCCTTTGTGCTCCTGCTTCTGTGTTTCATTCCACCCATCGGCATGCGGATCAACGGATCGGCCCGCTGGATCAACCTCGGTGTCGCTTCCTTCCAGCCATCGGAGCTCGGCAAACTTTCGGCGGTGTGCGGGCTGGCGTGGTGGTTCGCCCGCGACGACGTGGATGCCCGGAGTTTTGTCCGCGGCTTTCTTGCCCCGTGCGGGATCGCGGGCAGCCTGATGCTCCTGATTGCACCGGAGGTGGACATTGGAACCACCTCGCTGATCGGGGCCACCCTCCTCGCGCTCATGTTTGTGGCCGGGACGCGCCTGTTTTACATCGTGCCGGTCGTGATGGCCGGGCTGGGCGCAATCTGGTTTGCCGCAACCCATATCGGGGAGCGGTTGGGCCGGGTCATGGCGTTCATGGATCTGGAGCGGTTCCGCGAAGGAGCAGGCCTCCAGCAGTACCAGGCGCTGATCGCCTTCGGTTCCGGCGGCGTGGAAGGTCTCGGGCTCGGAAACGGACGCCAGAAGATGGCGTACCTTCCGTTTGCACATACGGACTTCATTTTTCCGATGGTGGGCGAGGAACTCGGTCTGCGGTTCACGCTGCTGGTGGTGGCATGCTACGTCACGGTGCTGGTGTGCGGGGCGATGATCGCTGTCCATTCACGGGACCGGTACGGGATGCTGATGGGGTTTGGGTTGGTGGTGATCCTCTCCCTGCAGGCGGCCTTGAACATTGGAGTGACCACCGCGCTTCTTCCCAACAAAGGGCTCCCCCTGCCGTTCATCAGTTACGGCGGCTCCAACCTCGCCTTCTGCCTTCTGTGCATGGGCATCCTCGTGAGCATCCATCGGCGGGGGTTCACGGAGAGGGAAGTCAAAACCAGCCAGAGACTGAACCTGCGCCTGAGGGCGCGCACACAAAACAAGGTCGTCCGGATCTGAACCCACCATGAGATTCGTCATCGCAGCGGGAGGCACCGGCGGACACCTTTTTCCGGGCCTGGCGGTCGGAGAGGTGCTCCGGGCACAGGGCCATGAGGTCCTTGTGTTCATCTCAGAAAAAGAAATCGATGCGCTCGCCACCCAGGGACGCTCCGAGTTTCAATTCGAAAAACTGCCTGGCATCGGGATGCCGTCTCTTTTCTCCCCCAAGATCTTTCCGTTCCTCTGGCGGTTCGCCGATGGACTGCGCCAGTGCGTCCGGATTTGCCGCAAATTCAAACCCGACGCCGTCCTTGGGATGGGAGGGTTCACTTCCACCGCGCCAATTCTTGCGGGCAGAATTCTGGGCAAACCGTCATTCGTGCACGAGTCGAACGCGATTCCCGGAAAGGCAAACCGGCTCAATGCCCGGCTCGCCAGCGGCGTCCTGCTCGGGTTCGCCGAGTGCGCCGCGCATTTTCCCAAGGGCCGCGCCCGGGTGACCGGGACGCCCGTGCGGTCTTCGCTCCGGGAGGCGGTGGACCGCCGCCGGGCGGTTCTTGCATTCGGACTTGAGCCCGGTCGGAAAACGCTTTTGGTGATGGGGGGCAGCCAGGGGGCGCATGGGATTAACCGGGCCTTGGAACAGGCGGCACCCCTCCTCGCGGATCCCGGTCTGCAAGTGATCCATCTCACCGGCAAAGACGATGTGGAACCGCTTCGGGAAGCGTACCGTGCGGCGGGTGTGGTCGCGAGCGTTGCGGCATTCTGTCATCACATGGAGGAAGCCTATGCCGCAGCCGACTTGTGCATTGCACGGAGCGGAGCGGCGAGCCTGACGGAACTGGCGTATTTCGGGGTGCCCAGCGTGCTGGTGCCGTATCCCCACGCCGCCGAGGATCACCAGACTCTGAATGCGCGCTTGTACGCCGCGGGTGGAGCCGCTCTGGTCCTGAAGGAGTCCGAGATTGCAGAAGGCCGGTTGGGGAGCGAACTCCGGAGGCTGCTCGACTCCGTCGATGAACTCAACGAAATGCGGGCCCGGAGCCGGGCACAGGCGGTGACAGATGCGGCGGAACAGGTGGCCGCGGTGCTGATGGAGGTGTGCAAATGAACGGTGCTTCCGGGGACCAGCAAATTCTGGCCAGCCGCTTGGTGGGGGGAGCCATGCGAGTCCATCTCATTGGAGTGGCCGGATCCGGAATGAGCGGGATCGCGGGATTACTTCTGGCACTCGGGCACCGTGTGAGCGGGAGTGACAAAGTCAGCACGGTGGAAGTGCAGCGCCTGCAGCGGCTGGGACTCGAGTTTCACAGTCCGGACCAGCCCGTCGCTGTGGCCGAGTCGGAACTGGTGATTTACTCGTCGGCGATTGGGCGTTCGCACCGGGATCACAGGGCGGCGGTGGATGGCGGCAAGTGGATGGTGCGTCGGGCTGATGCGCTGGCGGCCCTGATGGAGAGCCGGCGCGGCGTGGTAGTGGCCGGGATGCACGGAAAGACCACAACCTCGGCTATGGCGGCTCATGTGCTGCGTGTGGGAGGGATGCGTCCCTCGCATTATGTAGGCGCAGAAATTCCAATTCTGGGGACCAACGCACACTGGGATTCTGCAGGGGAATATTTTGTGGCGGAGGGGGACGAGAGCGATGGCACCCTCGTGTTGTACCGGCCCGAGCATGCGATTGTTCTGAACATCGAGGAGGAACACCTCGACCATTACCGGGACTTGGAGGCGATTGAACGCGTATTTGCGCAGCTCATCGGTCAGACCCGGGGCAAGGTCATTTTCTGCGCGGATGATCCAAACGCGACCCGCGCCTGCTCGGTGCATCCGGGGGCGGTTTCCTACGGCGGCTCCCACACAGCCTTTTACCGGTTTGACGATGTGCACACCAAGGATTTCCAGTCCCATTTCCGGGTGCTGCGCGGAGGTGAACCCCTCGGGGCTGTCACTTTGAATGTGCCTGGCCGGCACAACGTGATCAACGCACTGGCTGCAATCGCGCTTGCCATGGAGATCGGCGTCCCGTTCCCGCGGATTGCTGAGGCCCTCGAGAGTTTCCGTGGTGCCCGCCGCAGGTTCGAAATCAAGTACCGGAGCGATCGTTACATGCTCGTAGACGATTACGGTCATCATCCCACCGAGGTGCGTGCCACGCTGGCTACAGCCCGCGGCACCGGCCGGAACCGGGTGCTGGTCATGTTCCAACCGCACCGGTACACGCGCACCCAGGCCCTCCAGGAGGAGTTCGGGGCCGCATTTCAGGACGCGGATCTGGTCTTTGTCACGGACGTCTACGCGGCCAGCGAGGCGCCGATCCCTGGGGTAAGCGGAGAAACCGTGGTGGATGCCGCCAGAAGGCACGGGCATGAGGGCATGCATTCGCAGCCGGACCGGAAACGGCTGGCGCTGGAGATCGGTCAGCGCCTGCAGCCCGGAGATTGCGTGCTCAGCCTCGGGGCCGGCAACGTGCATGAGGCCCTTGCGGTGCTTGCGCGGGACGTGGCGTTCCTTGAAGAAATGCAGGCGGCCATGGGCGCGGGTGTCGCCCGCCTGTACGAACCGCTGGCCAAGCACACCACCATGCGGGTCGGCGGCCCGGCCCAGTTCTGGGCTGAGCCAGAGACCGAGGAGGGGTTTGCCCGCTTGGTCCGGTTCTGTACCGAGAAACTGGTTCCCCTGTTCGTAATGGGCCGGGGCTCCAATCTTCTTGTCCGGGACGGCGGCGTGCCCGGTGTGGTCGTGCGTCTGGGCCGGGGCGAGTTCCGCCGCATGGAATGGAAGGACGGTCTTCTCACGGCAGGAGTCGGGGTCAAGTTGAAGGAACTGGCCTACTCCGCCAGGGACGCCGTGGTGGGCGGGTTTGAATGGATGGAGGGTATTCCCGGGAACCTCGGGGGCGGGCTCCGGATGAACGCGGGAGCGATGGGGGTGGAAGCCTTTGATCAGGTTGTCAGCGTCCGGTACGTGGACCGGCACGGCGAGTTTCACACGCGCACCCCAAGCGAACTGGACGTGCATTACCGGCATGTGGGCGGTCTGGAAAAGTGTTACGCCGTTTCAGCCACCCTCAAAGGGGCCGGCTCGGATCCGGCCGAGATCGAGCGGTTGTTGGAGGTGTCCCAGCAGAAAAGGCGTTCCAGCCAGCCGCGGGAATCCAGCGCGGGCTGTGTCTTCAAAAATCCCGCAACGGTTCCCGCAGGCCGCCTCGTGGATGAACTCGGTTTGAAAGGGACCCGGTGCGGTCGGGCCAAAGTTTCGGAGGTGCACGGCAACTTCATCGTGAACGAGGGCGGCGCCACTGCCGGGGACGTGCTCGCGTTGATTGAACAGGTCCGGGACCGGGCGTTGCGCGAACGCGGGATCACCCTGGAAACCGAGGTGCAGATTGTCGGACAGGACGGAGGATTTCATGAGTGAGTTGAATGGAAAAAAAATTGCGGTGTTGATGGGGGGCCCCGGATCGGAGCGGCCAGTATCCTTGAAGTCCGGTGAAGGGGTGTGTGCGGCTCTTAAGGACCTTGGGGCCGAGGTGGTTCCCGTGGTTGTGGACGGGCCCGGATTCACACTGCCGCCCGGCACGGAACTCGCATTCAACGTCATCCACGGAACATTCGGCGAGGACGGCCAGCTTCAGCGGATCCTGGACGAGCGGGGCGTGCCGTACACGGGGGAGGGAGTGCGGGGGAGCGAAATTGCAATCGACAAGGTGGCCACCAAACAGCGGTTGGTTGAGCGGGGAGTGCCCACGGCCCGGTTCGAGGTCCTCCACGGAGACGGCCGGCCAAGCCTGCCTGTGCCCTATGTGCTCAAGGCCCCCAAGGAAGGGTCGAGCGTCGGAATTTACATCGTGCAGAGTGAGGCCGGGGCAGAGGAGAGCCTCTCCAAGGCACGGACGCATGGACCGGAAATCCTGGTGGAAGAGTTCGTTGCGGGAAGGGAGTTGACGGTGGGGATCCTCGGCGAGGAAGCGCTCCCCGTCATCGAAATCATTCCCCGAAAAGACTTTTACAATTTCGAAAACAAATATCCGTTTTTGAACCCGAGTGCCGCCGGGGCCGATCACGTGTGCCCGGCCCGCCTTGGGGATGAATTGACCCGGTTGGTTCAGGAAACAGCGTTGGCTGCCCACCGCGCCCTCGACCTCGAGGTGTACTCCCGGGTGGACGTCTTGTTGACCAGCGACGGAAGGCCGTATGTACTGGAGATCAACACGATTCCGGGGATGACGCCGTCGAGCCTTCTGCCCGAGGCCGCCGGTGCGGTGGGAATCACCTATCCTGAGCTCTGTGCCCGGATCGTGTCCCTGTCCCTTGCCCGAAGTCTCACCAGCAGATGAAAACCAAAGTTCGAAACCAGCGAGTCTCGAGTTCCCGACACCGGAGGCAGCAGCACCTCCTGGAGGTCACGGTCCGGCACGACAAAGCGGCCGCAAAACGGGCCCGGACCATCTTTAACTTCACCTGGAAGACGCTTCTGGTCTGCGCAACGGTTTCCGGGGTGGTGTTCGGGGTACGCGAAGGGTACAGGCGCCTTTTCTGGGAAAACCCCGACTTGTTTTTAAAAGAACTTCGCGTTTCCACGGACGGGACATTGACCCGAGAACAGTTGCTTCAGCACGTGGGTCTGGCGGAGGGTTGCAACATTTTTTCGGTCGACCTTGGAAAGGTGCGCCACAAGATCGCGGACCTGCCCCAGGTTGAACGGGTGGAGGTCCAGCGGATCCTGCCCAACCGGATCGACATCGGGGTCACGGAACGCCGGCCGGTGGCATGGACCATTGGACGTCAGGACGAGGATCCGACCTCCTCGGAACGCGCTTTTCTGATCGATGTGCGGGGCGTAGTCATGAAGTGCCGGAGCCTGAGGCCTGAGTACCTGCACCTGCCCGTGATTTCGGGGGTGGAGGTTGAGAACCTGGCCGCCGGCCAGCGGGTGCAGAGCTTGGCCGTTCAGGCGGCTCTTGAACTGCTCCGGATCAACGCCGACAGCACCCGGTACCAAGCCCAGAACCTCGATGTCTCCAAGGGCTACTGCCTCGTGGTGACTGACCGGACTCGAGCCAAAGTGACATTCGGCCTGGACCGGATCGACCTGCAACTCGAGCGCTTGAACCGGCTTCTGGACATGATCGAACCCTCCAAACGCGAGATCCAGACGGTCAACCTGCTCTTGGAGCGCAACGTGCCCGTGACGTTTGTGGAGGAACCGCCTGCTGTTCCGGAGGACCCCAAGGCGGTGACCAGCAAAGACTCCGCCAAAGACGGTGGCGCAGCCAAGGGCAGCGTGGCCAAGGCCGCCCCGGCAACCAAGCCGGTGGCACAGAAAGCGGTGACCACGGCGCCTGCCGCCGTTTCAAAAAGCGCCCCTTCCCCAGGGCCATCCTCAGGGGCGCAACTGGTTCGGTTCCCGGCAGCTTCCGATTCAGGCCGTTCGGATACCGGTTCAAAGGCGTCTGCAGGGGGAACTTCCGGGTCGGCTTCGGGATCCAGCCTGAAAAAGCCGTTTCATCCATAAACAAGAGCCGAGAAAAACAGGAGCGCAGGCCATGTCTACAGAGCGCATCGTTGTTGGACTAGAGATCGGGACGAGCAAGGTGTGTGCGGTGGTCGCCAGCCTGCGCCGAGAAGGCGAGATCAAGATCCTGGGCGTCGGCCAGGCGCCCTCGCGCGGGGTGAGAAAGAGCGAGATCGTGGATTTCGAGACCGCCTCCAAGTGCGTGCGCGAAGCGCTGGTGGACGCGGAGGAAAAAAGCGATGTGGAGATCCGCGGCGTGTTCCTTGCCGTGAGCGGGGGGCACATCAAGAGTTTTAACAACCGCGGCATAGTCACCATCCCCGAGGACCGGGGCGAAATTTACGAGGAAGACTTCGAGGACGTCCAGGCCGCCGCCAGGGAGGTCACCATCCCGCCCGAAAACTCGTTTCTCCTCAGCCTCGTCCAGCATTACTACGTCGACGGACAGGACGGTGTGCTCAATCCCGTCGGAATGATGGGGCGCAAACTGGAGGCCGATTTCCATATCATCCACGGGGTCAGCACCCGGATCAAAAACAGCCTGCGTTGCCTGGCTGAACTCGACATCGAGGTCGAGGACGTCGTTTTCTCTCCGGTCGCAGCCGCGCAGGTGGTGTTTGACCAGGCCCAGAAAAACCTCGGTGGCCTCATGATCGACATGGGCGGGGGGACCACGGGCTATGTGCTCTATGCCGATGGCGCCATGAAACGCAGCGGCTGTCTCTCTGTCGGAGGCGACCATATCACCAACGACATCTCCCTGGGGCTTCGCATCCCGATGGCGAGGGCGGAACGGCTCAAGGTCGAGGAAGGCAGCGTTGCCATCCATGAGGTCCTCCCGGGCGAGATGATTCTTTTGAAGGACGAGACCGGGTTTGCCGGCCGCGAAATCGAGCGGGCCATGCTCAACAATATTGTCCACTGCAGGGTCCGCGAAACCCTTGAACTCGTCCGGAAAGACATCGGGGACGACCGGCTCATCGACTTCCTCGGAGCCGGCGTGTTCCTGACCGGAGGCGGTTCGCTCATGCACGGGATGGACGGGCTGGTCCAAGAGATCTTCGGGCACCCGGTGCAACTCACGCACAAGCCAACGGTAAGCGGCGTGACCTCGGCATTTGACGACCCGCAGTTGTCCACGGCAATCGGGCTGACCAAGTACGCGCATGCCACTCAGGAACAGAAGCCCGAGGGCTGGCTGAAACGGCTTCTGCCGAGGATCCGGCTGTTCGGACGTTGAGCATCATTCAATCGGAGGAAAACACATGCTGGAGCTTTTTCGGAATGCATCGGACCCGGTAGCGATCCGGATCGTGGGCGTGGGCGGGGCGGGTGGAAACGTCGTGGACAGGATTCAACTCGACGGTTTGCCCGGGGTGGAAACCGCAGTGCTCAACACCGACAGCCAGGCGCTGGGCGCCTCTGTCGCGCAGCGGAAACTGCAAATTGGCGAGGGCGTGACCCGCGGACTCGGCGCGGGCGGGGATCCCGAACTGGGTTACCAGGCTGTGGAGGAGTCCGTGGAGGAAGTCCGGGAATTACTGGCGGGAGCCGGTGTGGTCTTTCTCTGTACCGGGCTCGGCGGTGGCACCGGTTCCGGCGCGGGCCCCATGGTGGCCCATTGCGCCAAAGAGCACGGGGCGTTTGTCGTGGTGTTCGCAACGCTCCCGTTTTCATTCGAGGGGAAACGGCGGCAGATGCAGGCTCAGGAGGCATTGGATGCAATCCGCGAACGAGCGGACCTGGTGGTTTGTTTTGAAAACGACAGGATGGGGGGCGATGTCGGCACCGCCGTTCAGGAGGCTTTTGCCGCCGTGGACCGTCTTATCAGCCGCAGTGTGCGTTCGGTTGCGGCGCTGGTCCGCCGCCCGGGCCTGATCCGGGCCGGTGTTCAGGAGCTACGGACCGTTTTGCGGGGAAGAGATGCGCGGTGCCTGTTCGGATTCGGATCCGCCACCGGCCCGAACCGGGCCCATGAGGCGCTGGAAATGGCGCTCAAAAGTCCGCTCATGGAGCGGGGCAAGGTTTTGTCCGGGACATTTGACGTGCTGGTGAATGTGTCCGGTGGACCGGACCTTGCTCTGCGCGAGGTGGAGGTGTTGATGAACGAACTCAACCGCCACATTGAGGACCACACCCGGGTCCATTTCAGCCTTGCCACAGACTCCGCCTTGGGCGCGGATTTGGAGGTGGTCATCATTGGGGCTGCAGGCCAGGAACCTGTCCGGCACTCCAGTGCTGCCCAGACTCTGCCAGCGGTTGCTGCCCCTGCGGTTCCTGCGAGAGAGCCGGCGCCCCATCCCCCGAGAAACAGTGAGGATGCGCTTTCCGAGCCAATGCCCCCGGCCCAGTTCGCCGCAGATGAACCAGTGGCACCGTCCGACAGCGCCGAGGAAATTCGCCGCCGTGCCCGGGAGGAACGCGAGGCAAGGCTGGCGGCCGCCCGCAACCGGACCGGAGGCGGATCCCGGAAGGAAGCCAAGCAGGAGCAGATGCAGTTCGAACCGCTGGCGCGGGGCCGGTTTGAAAAAAGCGAGCCGACGGTCGTGGATGGGCAGGATTTGGACGTGCCGACATTCCTCCGCCGAAAGGTCTGAGGACCCGGTTCAAACGCCGGCTCGTTCCAAAAGGGAGGCGAGGACCTTCGTGGCCTCAAAGTGTTCCCGTGCAATTTGGCGCGCTGCTTCGGAGTGGCGCGCGTAGTCCGTGTTGATGGCCCGTACGGCTTCCGGGATCTGTTCGAGGCTGGAAAATGCAAACAATCCTTCAGACCCGCCGTAGAGCGCGGTGAATCCGGTTTCCTGTGTGATCACGGGCCGGCCGGCGGCCAAGTAACAGGCCGACCGGTCGCTGAACCAGCCGGTATGCAGCCGCACATACTGGTCCTTGGCAACAGTGAACTCGCCCTTCGAGTTTTGCAGAAAACGCCGGTACTCGTCATGGCAGATCGTCTGCTGTTCGCCGTCGCTCAACCGCCAGCGGTTTGCCTCAAACAGGGCGACCGTCTGCGGATCCCGGATTTTGGTCGCCAGTTCGAACGTTTCGCCGGCTTGCAGCGGTGCTTGGATGAACTTCAGAAACTCGAGCGACTTGCTCCAGAGATACTTGTCGCCACGCCACTCGATGTCCTTTCCACGCGTGTTCCAGTTTGCCACCGAGGTGAAAACGGCGCCGTCAGGCGGGGGCGTCGTGGTTTCCCAGAAGTCGCAGACCACAGGCTGCCGGGTCGGCATCCAGCGGAACTGGTGCAGGGGAACCGGGAATTTGTCTGTGCCCACGTGTTCGCCGAAGGTGAACAGGGCGCGGTGGTGGCTCAGGAGTTCGGCGGCAGCCGCCTCGCCTTTGTCGACCCGGATCTGCTCTACGCCCGGGTCGCTTTCGACATAAATCAGGTTCCGGCTTCGGAGGAGTTCCTCGTGCATTTCCTGGGCACCGCAGACGTTGAGGATGGCATCGGCGGTCCGATAGAGCTCGTCTATGGCTTTGGCTTCGAGTCCATAGGTGTCATGGCCCGGAGTGTACCGGGCCCGGAACGCCCAGCGCCCCTCGAATCCAAACACTGCGCCGAGTTCAGCCAATTTGCGGACCGCATAGGAGCAGTCTGCAGTCGCATCGTACGCCACGGGATCGTACGGAAACCGGCTGGAGTCCTCGACGTAGTACACCTCGTGTCCGAGGCGCTGCAGTCCGACAATGTAATGGAGGTGCTGCCAGACCACCCCCGCAATCGGGCACCCGCCCATAAACCCCATCACAACCACGCGTTTCCGGTCCATGGCTCAGTTCGAGGGGCGAAGTTCCTTGACGATGACCGCGGGGTTTCCTGCCACCACCACATTTGCAGGCACGCTTTTGCTGACCACGGCACCGGCTGCCACAATCGAGTTTTCCCCAATCGTCACCCCTTTGAGGATGACCGCGTTCATCCCGATCCACACGTTGTCTTTGATGCACACCGGGGCTGTGGCAATCGACGGCCGCGGGGGACGATCCTTGAAGAAAGGGGCCAGCGCTTGGGTATCAATCCGGCGCTGAGCCGCGTCAGTCGGATGAAAGTCCGAATCCGCGATCCCGACGTTCCAGGAAATGAGGCAGTGGGAACCGATTTCAATCCGGGAGTCGGCCATGATGAGTGCGCCATTGAGCAGAGTGAAGTCGCCCACCGAACAGGAACCCTCCGGGCCCAGCGAAAAAGAGACCCCCGCGTAGCACGACACATGGTCTCCGAGGACCACCGCCCGCTCCTTTTTGCTCCGCATGAACCGGAAAATCTGGGCGGTTTCAGCGTAAAAACCTTCCCCCCAGAAGACGTTGGGCGGGATCGGATGCTGCCACCAGTCGTCCTGCACGCGACGGTCGGAATTCACGTTGCTCATGATGTGTGGGTTACAGAGTGGGCGCCGGAGTTGCAACACCCGCCGCATGGCACAGCCTCGCATACGCACCGCCCCGTGCCAACAGTTCAGGACCGGAGCCCTGTTCGAGCAGGCCGCCTGTGCCGAGCACCACGATCTTGGCCAGATGATGGATGGTCGCGATCCGGTGGGTAATGATCAGCGTGGTCCGGCCCCGCATCAGATCGTGGATGGTTTCCATGATGGCGGCCTCGGTGGCCGGGTCCAGCGCGCTGGTCGGTTCGTCCAGGAGAAGAATCGGGGCATTTTTCAGGAAGGCGCGCGCAATTCCGATCCGTTGGCGCTGGCCCACACTCAGATGCCCCCCCCGTTCTCCGACTTGGGAGGCATACCCTTTGGGCATGGCGGAGATGAACTCGTGCGCCTGAGCCCGCCGCGCCGCCTCGATGATTTCCTCCTCCGTGGCGTCCGGGCGCCCATAGGCGATGTTTTCCCGGATCGTGGTCGAAAACAGCAGGGTGTCCTGAAGCACAATGCTCATCTGCTGGCGCAGACTTTTCTTGGTCACCGCGCGGATGTCTTGGCCGTCCAGAAGGACGCGGCCCCCGGTCGGGTCGTAAAAACGGGGGATGAGGCTTAGCAACGTGCTCTTTCCGGCCCCGGTTCCGCCTACAAACGCCACGGTTTCACCGGGCTGGATCTGGAGGTTCACATCCCGGAATATGGGCTGTTCGGTCGAGTAGCCAAACGAGACCGCCTCCATCTGGATAAGCCCCTTAGCGCCAGTCAGTTCGGCGGCGTCGGATGCGTCCGGGACGTCGTCGGGGCGATCGAGGATTTCGAAGCAGCGTTGTGCGGCGGCGGATGCCCCTTCGAGGGCCCACGCGAGGTTGGCCAGCCCCTCCAGGGGTTGGTAGAGCATCACCAGATAGGTGTTGATCGCGATCAACGCATCGAGTTTCAGGGCGCCGGCCGCCACATGATGAAAGCCGACGTAGAGCATCGCCGCGCTGCTGGCCGCAATCAGGGTGCTGACCACCAGAAAACTCCGCATCGAGGTGTCGGTCTGGCGCAGGTTGGCTGCCAGACTTTCCCGGGCGTGCCCCTTGAACTGGTCGATCTCGAAGTCTTCCCGGCCAAATGCCTGCACCATCTTGACCGAGCTGAGCCCTTCCTGGATGTGGGTGAGCACCGCGCTTTCCCGCTCCTGAATGTCCGTGGACTGGATCCGGATGCGCTTTGCGTAAAGCCGGATGGCACCAAACAGGAGCGGCACCACCGAGAGGGAGAGCAGCGCGATCTGCCAGTCCAGAACCCAGATCGCGGCAAATGTACTGCCAATCGTGATCAAGGCCCCAAAAATGAATGTGGCTTTACTGTAAAACGTGTGGATCGACTGTGAATCGTACGCGACCCGGAAACTCGAGTCGGAGCTGCGGCGGGTGTCATGGAACTTGAGCGGCAGGGAATGGAGGTACGCGTAGAGCTCCGTCCGGAGCCGGAGCAGGGCGGTAAGCCCAATCTTGATGTAGAGCAGGCTCGAAAGCCACTGCAGCCAGCCGGCGGCCAGATGCGCCAGAACCAGCGACCCGCAGAGAAGCACCGGAGCCGAGGCCAGCGGTATTTCGAATCCCCAGAGGATCACAGTTTTGGATCCTGAAAGCGCAGCGGGCAGCACAATCCCCACCATCGCCGCAAACGGCCACGGTTTCATCAGCCCAAGTCCGATGGAGGCCAGATTCAAAAGGGTCGCCCCCGCGCTTTGGGCAAGGTGCGGGCGGTAGTAGGCCAGGGTGCGCCGGTAAATCGACATGGGATGGAAAGCAAACCGCCTGCATCCGGGATTGGCAACGCTGGAGGCGGCATGAATTTCCTGATCCCCCGGCAAGTTCAAGGTCTCCGTGGAGCCTTGGATGGATGCAGGGTTCCAGCTTTTCACACGCCGTCTGCGGACAATCTGGGAGACCGTGTCCCCCCGGCGGGGTTCAAATCCGGGCTTCTCTGCCCCAAAAAACCGTTCATTCTATCGCCCCAGACCGGTGCACCCCACTGGATACCGTGCCTCCCCCCAAAAAACTGTGCCGCCCCCGCGGTAGCCCTTTCTCCATGCCCCCATCGAAGCTCCCGCTTTCCCAAACCGACCATGCTCAGCCGCTGGTTTTGGGGCTTGCAGGTGTTTGCTGCCTGAAGTTTCCAGAAAACGAATTCTGCCAGCCTAGACAAATCTTGTGCCAGGTAGCGTCCCGTTCCGGAGTCCGCCGCCCATGAGTACCCGCAAATTGTCCTCAAATACCGCGAGTCCGTTCAAAACTGCGCTTTCTTTATCCCTCGTGGCGCTGGTTTTTGCGGGTGTACCTGTCCACGGTGCAGATCTGCATCCCGAAAAACTCGACCTGAGGGCCTGCGTCGAGGAGGCGCTCAAGGGCAACTACGGTCTGAGAATCAGCCGGGTGGAGGCCGCCAGTTCCGCACAGAGTTTCCAGATCGCGCGGGCTGCGTTCGACCCGGTTTTTAGTTTTGGGGCTCAACGGAATTTTTCACAGTCGCCCACGGCCAACACCCGTCTGGATGGCGCGCTGGTGCCTCAGAGTGAAAACGACAATTTCAGTGCGGGAATCAGCCAGTTCTTGATTTCGGGCGGAACGTTGAGTCTGCAGACTGGGGCGGCCCGTTTCGAAACCAACTCCTCCTTCGCGCTGTTGAATCCCTCCTACGACGCCAACCTCCGGGTGGGCGTGCGCCAACCCCTGCTCCGTGGCGGTGGCATCGGACCAGCACTCCGCCCCTTGCAGGCCGCCCGGTTGGAGATTGTGGCCGGAGATTTGCGGATGCGGCAGGCTGTGCTGCAGACGCTGTCCGGGTTGGAAACCGCGTTCTGGCAGCTCGGACTCAGCCGCCTTACCCGAAACGCTCAGGCGCGTGCTGTAGAGACCAGCCGGAGCCTTTTGAAGGAGGTGGAGGTCCGCGTAGAGGCAGGCCTGGCCAACGGTCTGGACCGGTTGCGCGGGGAAACCGCCCTTGCAGGCGAAGGTCAGCGGTTGCTTGCCGCCGAGCAGGACGAAGCACGCGCTGCCGACGAACTGGTCCGGCAACTGGGTCGTCAGGAGTTCGAGGGCGTGGTTTTTGTCGGGAACGAAGCGTTTGCCTCGGGTGCCGCGGGACTCGGCACACCAGATCCGGCGGAGGTCCTGAAACTGGCCGAGGTGGTTGAACCGGAATATCTCCTGGCACGCCAGGCGGCGTACCGCTCGGATTTGAGGGTGCAACAGGCGCGGAACGATCTGTTGCCGAGGCTGGACATGGTGGCCTCCGGGGCGTCGCTGGGGCGGTCTGGGGAATACGGCGCGGCCTACGACAGGGCCAGGGAACGGGACGGCTACCAATGGAGTCTGGGCGTGGAATTGAACGTGCCCTGGGGGCTCCGGCAGGAACGGGCCCGCCTGCAGCAGGCCAAAAACGAACTCCAGGTGGCTGAGTTGACCGCCGCCAACGCCCGCCAGCGGCTGGTTCTCCTGGTCCGGGACGCCTGCCGAGGCGTGGTGGCCGCCCGGCGCCAGATGGAAGCCTCGGAGGCCGCCTTGAAGCTCTCCCGCGAACAGGCTGAACAGCTCAGGAGCCGGTACGAACAAGGCTTGGCTGAATTCCGGGACGTGCTCGAGGCCCGGAACGGTGCGGTCCAGTCCGAACTCACCCTCTACCGGGCCCGGTTTGCGGCGGTGCGCGCCGAGATCGAGGTGGCCCGGCTCTCGGGACGACTTTTTGAGAGGCACCAGATCAAATGGAAATGAATCAACCGAACCCGGCGAAAAAGACAGGCTGGCTGCGAAGGGCCGGCACCAGGCGCCGGTGGATCCTCGGGCTCCTCGCCCTTGGCACCGCCGCCGGGGCATGGTTTTGGGTTGGAAAAAAGCCCGGGCAAGGCAAGGCCGGTGAACCCCTCAAATTCACCCAGCCTGCAAGGCGGGACATCCGACAGTATTTCCGCGCCAACGGAAATATTGTGCCCGCGGTTTCCACCGAGATCCGGAGCGAGGTGACAGGGATTCTGGCGAAAATCCCGGTCCAGCCGGGTGACCTGGTCAAAGCCGGCCAGCCCTTGGTGGAACTCGATCAGAGCGAGGTGAAACTCAAGATCGCGGAAATGCGGCTCCGGATCGAGTCGGCCCGGCTGCGTCTTGAAAAGACCGAGGGTCTCTACGAGCGCCGTGCCCGGCTTTCGGCCAAGAGTTTCATCAACGAAAAGGAACTTGCAGATGCCGAGATCGATGCGCGCATCGCAAGAAACGAGCTTGCCGCGGAAGAGGCCCGCTTGAAGACCGAGGAGGTGCAGCTCGCCAAGGCATCCATTTTGGCCCCGTACAATGGCGTGGTCTTGGACCTGCAGGCACGTCCGGGCCTTGTGGTGACCGGAGCCCAGGCGGGGCGCGAGGGCACCACCCTGCTCACCATCGCCGACCTGAGCCGGTTGAAGGTCGAGGCGGAGATCAACGAGGTCGATGTCGCCTCTCTCCGCAGGGGGATGGAGGTCAAGCTCACCTTCGATGCCGCACCCGGCCTCAGCGCAAAAGGCACCGTGGATTACATCTCCCCATCCGCCCTGTCCCGCCGCGAACTGAGCGGGACCGGCGAGCGCTCCGCACGGAGCGGCGGCATGGAGCGGACCGGCAATGTCCGCAATTTCCCCATCGATATCGGGTTCCAAATCAAGGATCCACGGATCCGGCCCGGGATGACGGCCAAGATGGAGGCGGTACTCTCCGAGGTGACTCAGGCGCTCAGCCTTGAGATCGGCGCGGTATTCACAGAGGAGGGCGAAACGGTGGTGTATGTTGCAAAGGACGGCGCGGCCGGGGGTGAAGAAAATCTGGAACGCAAGGTGGTCAAGACAGGGGTGAACGACAGCCGGCACGTGGAGATTTTGGAGGGGATTGCCGAGGGCCAGCAGGTGTCTTTGGCCAAGCCCCTTAAAAAAGAGACGCGTGAAGAGCGGAGCGCGCGCCGGGAACGGAAAAAGAGCCGGTGAACGGGAAGACACAGGAGTTGCGCGATCCGTTGCTGGAGTTGCGCGGGATTGCCAAGCACTACGACATGGGCGAGACCGTGGTCCGCGCGTTGGATGGGGTGGATTTGAAGATTTGGGAGGGTGAGTTCACCGCGATCCTTGGGCCGTCAGGCAGCGGCAAGAGCACGCTCATGCATCTGCTGGGGTTTCTCGACCAAGCCAGCGGGGGGGAGATGTATTTTGACGGCGAAAACGTCAGCGGGATCGGGCCGAACCAGCGGGCCATGATCCGCGCAGACAAGATCGGGTTCGTCTTTCAGACATTCAACCTCCTGCCAAGGCTGAGCGTGCTGGAAAACGTCCTGCTTCCCACCTCCTACAGCCGCACCCCACAGCTCAGGGTCCGGGACCGCGCCCGCACCGCCCTGGACCGGGTCGGCATGGCCGACCGCGCCGGACACCGTCCCAGCCAGTTAAGCGGCGGCCAGCGGCAGCGGGTGGCCATCGCGCGCGCGCTCATGAATGAACCCCGGTTGATTCTGGCAGACGAACCCACCGGCAACCTCGACAGCACCACCGCCCGCAGCATTCTCGACCTCTTCAAAGAACTCAACGCGCAGGGAGGAACCGTTCTGATCGTCACCCATGACGAAAAAGTCGCCCGCCATACCCGGCGCCAGATCCATGTGCTCGATGGACGGATCTGCAAGGAAACCACCGCGCAGGAGGACGCTGTGCCGTGAATCTCGTCGGCGCAGTCGCCAACGGGTTCGGCGAGATCTGGACCCACAAACTCCGGTCCCTGCTCACCCTCGTCTGCGTCTTGCTCGGAGTCGCTTCGCTGGTGCTCGTCCAAGGGTTCATCGACGGCCTCTTCGATGGGTGGCGCTCCAGCATCGAGGAGAACGGCGGCATCCAAAGGATCCGGATCATGACGGACACCCCGCCTGAATCTCAGAAGGCGCGGTCCGGCATCTCGCCCGGTCTGAGCATCGAGGACGCCAAGGCAATCCAGCAGTCCGCCCTTTTGCTGGATGGCGTCACGCCCATGGCCGATCAGAACGATGCCCTCTTCCAGCGGGGCCGGAAAAGTTTCCGGTGCCGGGATCTGGTGGGCGGGTGGCCCGAGATTTTCCAGATCCGGCGTCTGGAATTGGGCCAGGGCCGGGCATTTGGAGATTTGGACGAGCAGACTGCCGCGCAGGTGGTGGTTCTGGGGGCCGGCGTTGCAAAGGCTTTGTTTGAAGAGGGAGAGGATCCGGTGGGGAAGACGGTCGATCTGCGGGGCGTGCCCTTCACCGTGATCGGCGTCCTCAGGCCGTACGAGAAATGGTACGGCACATTCAATCTGCTCCGGGAAAAGAACGAGACGGCTCTGGTGCCCCTCAGCAGCCTGATGCGCCGGATTTCGGGGAGCACCGTTCCGCAGGGGATCGAAGTCCAGGCCGCGTCGGTCGAGGATGTCACCCGGACGGCGGCCGCTCTTGAGAGCCTGCTGGTCCGTTTGCACCGCGGGATTGAAGACGTGCGGGTGATTAGCCAGGACATGCAGGTCGCCACATTCCGGGAACAGAAGCGCGCGTTCATGATTGGCGGGATGGCGATTGCCGCGGTCTCCCTCCTCGTCAGTGGGATCGGCATCATGAACCTCATGCTCGCCGCAATCCACGAGCGGGTCCGCGAGATCGGGGTGCGCAAAGCGCTCGGAGCCTGGAGCCGGGACATTTTTGTGCAGTTCGTCGTGGAGTCCTGCACCCTGAGCGTCTGCGGCGGACTGGTGGGGATCGGGCTCGGCTTCGGGCTGATCTCGCTCCTTCAAGGAAATGAAACAATCCGGCCGATTTTTTCCGTGAACGCTGCCCTGGTCGGCTTCGGGTTCAGTGTGACCGTCGGCGTCCTTGCCGGACTGTATCCCGCGGTAAAGGCGTCCCGCCTCGATCCCATCGAGGCCTTGCGTTACGATTGAGGCCGTTCTCTGGCCCCTCCCCCCCCAACGGGTTTCGCGCGTTGTTTGTGACGGGGAAAAGGCGGTCGGCGGTTTTCTCCGCGCGTTTGCTGACTTTTGACACAATCGCAGGGTTCTGCGCGGTCAGAAGTTTTCCAAGCCGCCCTTTGTCCTCCACGCGAACCCTGCATGGTGCGCGGGCAGATGAAAACAGCGTACAGTGCGGCATTTCTTTTGGCGGCGTTTTTTCTGGGAACAGCCCTTGAAGGCGTCTCCGAAGATGGCAGGCGGATCCGAGGATCCAGCGTGGAACGCCGGGTGGTGACTGCCTCCTCTCAGGTGCCGGTTTCCCGCTGGACGGATGACGCAGTGAACCTGCCGCCCTTGCCGGAGGGAGTCGAGGAATTGAGGTTCGCCGAATTTTTTAAGACGCCCGTGGGCCCGAGGGGACTCGAGGTGACCGCGCAGACGCTGGGCTTGGTAGGAAAAACCGTGCGCTTGGTGGGTTACTTTGTTTTTGAAGACTGGAGCGCGTGTGCATGCCCGGCTCCAGAACCGGTGCCGAAGGCACGGGGGGGGCGCCCGCAGCCCGCGTGGATGCAGCATGTGATCCCGGGCCGGGTCATGATGAGCGGCCTGCCGATGTCCGTCAGTCTCGGGCATTACGGACTCAGTGAGGATCTCCCTCCTCAACTCGTTTTTGTCCGGATCGGGTCCCGTTTTGGCGAACCGGTCTTTCACCGGCCCGGACTGTTTGCCGTCACCGGAAAACTTTCCCTGGGCAACCGCGAGGAACCCGATGGCCGGATTTCGTTTGTCCGGCTGGAGGTGGAGGAGGAGAGCGGAATCCAGTCCGTCGGACGGTCCGCTGAAGCCGGCAACCAGAAGATTTCCGAAACCCAACCACTGCAACCCAACCAACCATGAAAAACGTTCCGAGCATTCTGCATTACGGCATTGCCTCGCTGATGAGCCTGGCCGCTGTTTCCGAGGCGGCGACCATCACCCGGCTCACTCCCCCCAGCATCAAGTTTTTGGATCCCGCCGACGATGCGGGTCCCTACATCAGCCGGTTCCTGCCCGGTCAGCGGTTCGATCTCCAAGCCACCATCCAACCCGAGGCCGGTCGCACCGTCACCTCCGCCGTGTTCAAGGTAGATGGCCAGATCGTAAGCGGAACCGTGGGCCTGGTCAAAAAGGTCACACTGACGGGTGTCAGCAACCCATCTGGCAAGGTGTTGACCGTTTCCTCAACGGCTTCGCTCTCGATCGGGATGGCCGTGAGCGGAGCGGGAATCGCGTCTTCAAGCGTAATCGATTCGATTGATTCGGCGACGCAGGTCACTCTGAACAACACCCCTACGACCCCAGCCTCGGTTTCCTCAGTGGATTTCGATCCCATCGCCGCCTCTTCTTTGGATCCGCTCAATCCCAACCTCGCCGCTACCCCGATCTTGGCGAACACGGCGGTTGCCACGCTCCGCGCTTACTCAATCAACGCGCCCGGGGTCCACAGGTTCACCTGCACCGCCACGCTCGACAACAACAGCACCGTCACCGCCGAGGGCAACTTCGAGGTCCTCCGGATGCCTGCCCTTGGTTCCCTGAAGAACGTCATCTTCCTGATCGGGGACGGCATGGGGGCGGCCCACCGGACGGCGGCACGGATCATGTCCAAGGGGATTACCCTCGGGAAGGCGAACGACCGCCTGAACATGGACACGTTCCCGGTCACCGGCATGATCGAGACGGCGTCCTTGAACTCGATCATCACGGACAGCGCTCCCGGGGCCGCCTGTTACTCGACAGGGAACAAGTCGAACAATAATCAGCAGGGCGTTTTTCCCGACGACACCCGGGACGCATTTGACAACCCGCGGGTCGAGTTGATTGGGGAGTTTCTCGCGCGCAAACGCGGCAAATCGCTTGGCATCGTGACCACCTCCGACGTTTTCGATGCCACACCTGCTGCATTTGGGAGCCACACCTCAAACCGCGGCGCCGGTACGGGTATCTGCGATGGCTACCTGGACGAGATGGCGGCAAAGTCCAACCTCAGCGTCCTGTTGGGGGGCGGAAGGAAATGGTTCCTCCCGGCTGGTACCACCGGCAGCGCGCGCTCGGCAAAGCTGGATGCCAGTCTGCCCGCGGACGTGGTGGACGGGTGGGGGTTGAATCCGCTGTTGAAGACCACCAAACGTTTCAGCGACGCCAGTCGTGACTTGCTCGCGGAGTTTCAGACAGCCGGATTCCAGTACGCCCCGACCAAGACCGCGCTTTCGGCCAAGGTTGCGGACAGTTCCACGAGCAAGTTGTTGGGCCTGTTCAGCTTCTCGAACATGAACGTTGCGCTGGACAAAATCAACGGCCGGCGCGGCACGAGCACCGTGGTGAATGACTTCGGGTTCCCCGACCAGCCCATGCTGGATGAGATGACCGATGCTGCGCTCAAAGTGCTGAGCAAAAACCCGAAGGGTTTTGTGCTCATGGTCGAGGCCGCTTCCATCGACAAACAGGCCCATAACATGGATGCCGAGCGCTGGATTCTCGACACCATTGAGTTTGACCGCGCAATAGGCGTTGCCCGCGATTTTGCGGCTGCCGACAAGAACACCTTGGTGATCATCACGGCCGACCACGAATGCGCCGGGGCTTCCTTGATCGGAGCTTCCGTGGTGACCCATGCGCAACTGGCGACCAAGGCGGCAGGCCCCAATGCCAGCGATACCGCCGCGCGCACCGCGCTCCGGGATACCGTCGTGGGCGTTTATGAAAGCGCTGGGTTCCCGAGGTACACCATCTCGGCCGACGGTTACCCGGCCAGCACCGATGTCGACTACCGAATGCTGATCGGGTACGGCGGCAGCGCGGACCGGTACGAGGACTGGATCACCAATCCGTTTCCCGTCAAAGACAGCCAGCAACCGCTTGGCAGCGTTGCTCCTCTGAGCGGATATCCGACCATCGGAACCTCCGCCAATCAGCGTGACGTGACCGGCAACCTGTTTCTCGCCGGGCAAGTTTCACAAACCAACAGCGGTGGATCCGCCGTTCACACGGCCTCAGACATCCCGCTCTCAGCGTTTGGGCGCGGTGCAACCGGCTTCTCCGGATACATGGACAACACGGAAGTCTTCTTCAAAGTCATGCGCCTGATGGGCGTCCGGTAACGATCCAGGGTCCCCTGAGGCCCGCTCAAGATGGAATGCGCGGGGGATGGTTCCTGGTTCTCCAGAGAACCTCCCCCGCCTTCTTTTCAGCCCGCCCACAGGCCCCGCTTGAACACCGGGACGGAATCCGTACACTGCCGCCCCGCCATGTATCACGACCCTGATCTGATCCGCAGTCTTGCAGAAAAAGTCGGAACCCCGTTTTGGATTTATGACGCATCAGTGATCCGGAAACGGATCGCTGACATCCGGCATTTGACTTCCGGGGAGGGGTTGCAGGCCCGGTTCGCGATGAAATCCTGTCCGGCAACCCGGGTTTTGCAGGAAATGAACGCCGCCGGGATCTGGATTGACGCGGTTTCCGGCAACGAAGTCCTGCGCGCCCTCGGTGCCGGGCACACCCCGGGAAACCGGCCGCCGGTGGTCTGTTTCACCGCGGACGTGTTCCGGGACAACGCGCTGGAAGTAGTGCTCAAGCACGGGATCCTTCCCAACATCGGATCGCCCGGGATGCTGGCGGAACTGGCAAAGGCCGGATACACGGGGCCGGTGTCGTTGCGGGTCAATCCGGGGTTCGGGCACGGGCACGTGAACGCCTGCGACACCGGCGGACCCAGTTCCAAGCACGGGATCTGGCACGAAGACCTTCTGGCGACGGCGGGTGCCGCCCGGCAGATGGGCATGGAGGTGGTCATGCTGCATGCGCATATCGGCAGCGGCCCCCAGTTTCAGGAACTGCACGACAATCTCGAGCGGTTGGCGGGCGTTTTCGGGGGCTGGGCCGGCGACCTGCCCGGACTCGAGGCAGTCAGCCTCGGCGGCGGCATCCCACACAACTACCGCGACCCGTCCAGCCAGATTCCCCTTGAACCGTTGCGGGAACTGTTTGTCCGGTGCAGGGAACGCCTCGTCCAAGCCTTTGGCAAACCGCTCCGGGTCGAGATCGAGCCGGGCCGGTACTACGTGGCGCCGTCCTGCTCGCTCATCACGCGGGTGACGGACCTCAAGTCCACCCAGACCAATGAAAAAGGGCAGGGAGCCCGGTTTGCCATGGTCGACGCCGGCTTTGTGGATCTGGTGCGTCCGGCCATGTACGGCAGTTTTCACCGGATCGAAGTGGTGGGCAGGGAGTCGGCGCCCTCGGAACAGAACGTGGTGGTCGCGGGGCCGCTCTGCGAGAGCGGCGACATCTTTACCCGGGACGATGCCGAACTTCTGGTGCCCAGAGCCTTGCCCGCATTTGCCGCAGGCGACCTCCTGCGGATCTGCGACGCCGGCGCGTACGGGTACGCCATGAGCAGCAATTACAATTCCGTGGGGCGCGCCCCGCAACTCTGGCTGGAGGAAGACGGCCGCGTGGAACTCATCTCGCGCCGGGAAACCCTCGAAGACCTGCTCCGGGCCGAGACCCGCGAACCGGTGGTCTGATCAACCTCCGACCCAGACAGTCTCAATTTTTGAAGAAAAGCCTGTCTGGCTGCCTTTTGGTTGGGGTGCTCTTTTCTGGCTGCATTCGGCTCTTCGATTGTGCCGATACTGTCGTGAAGGAGTCGGTGGACCCTTCGGTGAGTATGGGGCAACCGTGTTTACAAGGAACTGTGGAGCCACTGCGCGTCTTGTCACCCACGTGAAGATCCGGAAAGAGTTCCAGTCCTTTCAAAGGGTCTGAAAATTCGTCTGTGGCCAGTTTTGACGGAGAATGTTCCATCGGGTTGGTCTGGCGGGACCATAGGACACTGACTCTCCGAGCCGAACCTTCGGATATGGTCCGCAAACACGGGCGGAACGTGGCGGACGAAATTCGGGATCGCCGTGGACACCCAGTCATCAAAGTGGAGCTCGAGAAATCTGAAGAGGAATTGAGTGGTTGAGGCGTATCAACAGGCCCGGTGGATCGTGCCATGACCGCATTGAAAGTTGGCGTGGCGCCCGGGGCTGACGCCGAATCCTTTTTCGGTATGGATCTCGTGGGGCGGAGTGCGACAACTGCAGCGGATGCGGCGATTGGTGGAGCGGGCAGCGCGGCCGAGGACGGAGATTTCCTCTGCGGGGCAATCAGGTGGGAGCTTTCGGAATTGTCCGGCGGCGGGTTCAGGGTGCGGACAGCGAGTGCGGCCGTGGCGGGCAGTTTTTTAACCTCAGGGAGGTCGCAGAGGCGTTTCCACATCTCTGTGCGCGAGTCGGCACCCGGTGCCGAGTCTGGGAACATCTGCTCCGTGCCGCTCATGAATTGGGAAGACGCTAAATCCTGCACTCCGCTGAAGCGGGAATTTTTGCGGGAATGGTTTGCTCAGGAGCAGCGCTTTTTCCTCAAGCGCAGGAGTGCGCATGGGCTGTTTTACCTCGACCATCGGCGATCCTACGATCTGGACCTTTTCACGACAGAGACTGTGGAAGGCAAGGAGGGCCAGAACTTGGTCCTCCGGGTTTCCGCGAAGATTGCAGCCCCATGCACGGGAGTGCAATGAACCCTCCATTTTCAGCGGGTTGAGTGGACCCTGCCGCCCGGTGAAGGCTTGCGGTTTGCCGGTGTTCGGTCAAAGTTATGGCCTCCCCATGAAACCGTTTCCGAACCCGTCTGCGTGGCGGTTCGCTGTCCACAGGAAGCTCTGGCTTTTTGTGGTCCTCGGATGCCCTTTTCTTGCGGCCGGAGCGGACATGGAGAATGTGCAGCGGGATTTCTTCCGGGGAAACTATGCGGGGGTGGTGGAACAGGCGCGGGAGGGGCTCAAGACCGAGCCGGGCTCCCGGGACTGGTCGGTGCTGCTGGCGCGGTCGTTGTGCGAGCTGGGCAAACCCGGGGATGCGCGGGAGGTGATACGGACCGCGATGAGCCGGTCCCCATTCGACCTCCGGCTGCGGGCGGCCGCCTACGAGATTTACAAGGCGGTTGGGGCCCGCGAGGAGGCGGCCAAATGCGTGGCCGACATCAACGTGGAGCTGCTTTTGAGTCCAGGTGTGTTCAGCCGTCCGGAGGACGAACTGGCGGCGGGAAGGCTTGCTCTCGGGCTCGGAGTCGATCCCAAACGGGTTTTGGAGTCCGCGTTTGATCCGGCCCGGAAAGCGCAGCCGGAGAACTGGAAGGTCTGGGTGGCGACGGCCGAACTGGCCCTGGAGAAAGGGGACGCTGCGCTGGCCGCAAAAACGCTGGAGCCTGTGGCGGAAAAGTTTGGGGAGAACCCGGAGGTAGCCTTTGCGCTGGCCCGGGCGCTTTCCGGGAGCGACCCCGAGGGGGCAGGGGCTGCGTTGGAACGGGTGTTTCGTTTGAATCCCGGGCATGCCGGGGCGTGCCTGCACGTGGCGGGCCGGAAGATTGATGAGGAGGATTATGCGGGGGCGGAGAAAGCGCTGGAGCCCGTTCTGGCGAGGAACCCGCGGCATCCGGAAGCGCGGGCGTTAAGGGCAGTGGTGGCGCATCTGCGCGGGGATCTGAATGCCGAAAAACGGGAGCTCGACCAGGCGTACAAGGACTGGCCGACCAACCCCGGGGTGGCCCATCTGGCCGGGTTGAAGCTTTCCCAGCATTACCGGTTTGAGGAGGGGGCAAAACGGCAGCGGCAGGCGCTGGGGTTTGATCCCAGTTTTCTGCCGGCAAAATGGGCGCTGGCCAACGATTTGCTCCGGCTCGGGAACGACGGGGAAGGCTGGCTTCTCGCCGAACAGGTTCAGAAGGCCGACCCGTACAACGTGGTGGCGTTCAACCTCACCCAGTTGCGGGATGTGCTGTCCAAGTTTGAGACGCTGCGCAGCGCGCATTTCGTGCTCCGGATGGATCCCAAGGAGGCCGCCGTGTACGGCAAAGAGGCGCTGGAGCTGCTCGAGAACGCCCATGCGGCGCTCACCGCCCGGTACGGTCTCCAGTTGTCCGAACAAACCGTGGTCGAGATCTTTCCAGACCAGTCCGATTTCGCGATCCGCACTTTTGGACTGCCCGGGGGTGCGGGTTATCTCGGGGTCTGTTTTGGGCGTTTGATCACGGCCAACAGCGCCGCCGCCCGGCCCGGGATGCCGGCCAACTGGCATTCGGTTTTGTGGCACGAGTTCGGGCATGTCGTGACGCTGACACTCACCCGCAACAAGATGCCGCGCTGGCTGAGCGAAGGGATCAGCGTGTACGAGGAACGGTTGCACCGGGGTCAGGCCAATCCCACGGGCAACTGGGGCGAACGGATGAAGCCCCGGTACCGCGCGATGTTGCTGGCGGAGGACTGCCCCAAGGTAAGCGAACTGAGCGCCTCGTTTCTGCGTCCTAAAACACCGGCCCACATCGGTTTCGCTTATTTCGAGTCGTCGCTGGTCGTGGAGTGGTTGGTGGAAAAATGGGGTTTGGACAAAATGCGGGCGCTTCTGGCGGATCTCGGGACGGGCACCGACATCGGGGTGGCACTTGGCCGCCAGTACATGCCGATGGAGACCTTGGACCGGCAGTTTGCCGAACATGCCCGGCGTCTGGCACAGGAAACGGCTCCGAAACTGGATTGGACGCCCGTGGATCCTGCGGAACTCGCAGACCGGACCCGCACGGAGCGGGTTCTGGCGGCAAACCCGTCCAGCCAGGCTGCGCTGGAGGCCATGGCGGAACATCTGATCAAAGCGGGCGAATGGGCAGCCGCCAAAGAACCGCTGGAGCGGTTGGTGGCATTGTGGCCGGACCAGCATGAGCCGGACTCGGCGTATGCGCGTCTGGCCCGGGTACACCGGGAACTGGGCGACAAAGAGGCCGAGACACGGGCTCTGGTGCAGGTGGTGCAATTGTGCGCGAGTGCCCCGGAAGCCTTGCAACGGTTGCTTGAACTGGCCATGGAACGCGGGGACTGGGCCGCGGTCCTCGATTACTCGGAACGGTTGCGCGCCATTGACCCATTGCGGACCGCAGCGCACCGGGCCGGCGCGGAGGCCTTGGAGGCAACCGGTCGGCTCCCAGAGGCGACGGCTGCTTTCCGGACTTTGGTGGGGCTCAAACCCCCAGGATTGTCGGAGGCGCGTTACCGGTTGGGCCGGCTCCTGTACTGGACAGGACAGCCCGGGGCACGCTCCGAGGTGCTCGCGGCGCTCGAAGAGTCGCCCAAGTACCGGGAGGCGTTCCGGTTGCTGCTGGAACTGAGCGGACCGCCTGGGGAACCGGGCCAGCCGACAAACGTGGAGGAGAAAAAATGAGACTGAAACCTTGGATCGCGATCTGGCTGTGGATGGGCTGCAGCGTCGCATGGGGGCAGGGGGAAGGGTTCATGGAGCCGCTGCCCAAGGGGCAGGATCCGAGGTCCGTCCAGCATTCCGGGGAGACGCCCCGCTGGGAGAACCCGAAGGCTTTCGCACGGGACGTTTTCACGTTTGCACGGATCCATTACCACCAGAAGGGCCGGGATCCGCGTGGGGGCTGGACCCGGAAATGGTCCATCGATTATCCAGACGCGGATCTGAACCTGTCGTTCCGGCTCCAACAGATGACCGCGATGCGGGTGGATCCCAACGGGGTGGTGCTCGACATCACCGACCCGGACCTCGTCCGGTACCCGTTTGTGTACATGGTGGAGCCCGGCCAGATGGAGTTCACGGCTGAGGAGGTCCCGATCCTGAGGCGGTACCTGTTGAATGGCGGGTTTCTGATGGTGGACGATTTCTGGGGGGAACCCGACTGGCAGAACATGGCCAGGCAACTGGCGCGGGTGTTTCCCGACCGCAAGATTTTTGACATCCCGCGGAGCCACCCTGTTTTCCACTGTGTGTTCGACCTGCCCGCCAGTTTGAACCTTCAGGTGCCAAACGTCCGGCTGGGGAGCGAAAGCCAGTTCCACGGAATCACCTGGGAACGTGAGGACGCACGCGAGGTGCACATCCGCGGAATCAACGACGACCGCGGGCGGCTCTGCGTGATTCTCTGCCACAACACCGACAACGGCGACGGCTGGGAACGGGAGGGAGAGAACGAGTACTTTTTCCGCGAGTTTTCAGAGAAGAAATCCTTCCCGCTTGGGATCAACATTGTGTTCTACGCAATGACCCACTGAGTCAGGAGCCAGCCCCACCAATTATGAGCACAATTCAGCCCGTTGCCCCGCCCCCGTTGCCAGGGGACCATGCCACCGCCGTGGATCTGGGAACCGCCCGAACCCGGATATTTGCGGAGCTCGGGAAAGCCGTGGTTGGTCAGCAGGCGGTGATTGAGCAGATTCTCATCGCCCTGGTGGCCGGGGGACACTGCCTGATCACCGGCGCACCGGGCCTGGCCAAGACGCTGCTGGTGAAGTCCATTGCCCGCGTTTTTCACCTCGATTTCCGCCGGATCCAGTTCACGCCCGACCTCATGCCCACCGACATTGTCGGCGTCGAAATCCTTCAGGAACAGGCCGGGCAGCGGCAGTTGGTTTTTGTTCCGGGACCCATTTTCGGGAACCTGATTCTGGCGGATGAAATCAACCGGACACCGCCCAAGACGCAGGCGGCGCTTCTGGAGGCGATGCAGGAGCAGCAGGTCACTGCGGCCGGGCGGCGGCACGCGTTGCCGGACCCATTTTTTGTGCTGGCAACACAGAACCCGATTGAGATGGAGGGCACCTATCCGTTGCCGGAAGCGCAGCTGGACCGGTTCATGTTCAACGTGGTGATCGACTATCTGCCGGAAGACGAGGAGGTGGCGGTGATCCAGCGGACCACGGCCGCCGCGGGTGCACAGCCCGAGCCGCTGTTTACTGGTGAGGATGTGCTCCGGTTCCATGCGCTGGTGCGGAAGGTGCCGATTGCGGAGGATCTGGTCCGGTGGGCGGTGCGTCTGGCCGCCTCGACCCGCCCCGGGCAGGCGGCTGCGCCGGACTTTGTGAAAAACTGGGTGAACTGGGGGGCTGGCACCCGGGCAGCCCAGTTCCTGACGCTGGGCGCCAAGGCACGCGCCCTGTTGCACGGCCGCTCCCATGTGACCCGCGAAGATCTGGTGGCCCTGGCCCTGCCAGTGCTCCGTCACCGGGTTCTGGTCAACTACAGGGCCGAGGCGGAGAACGTCGGGGTGGAAACCGTGATCCAGCGTCTTTTGGAAAGGATGCCGTGAAGGCCTGAGCCATGACCGGGCAAGTCCCAGCGTTTGAAATGGGGCCGGACACCGCTGCGCTGATGCGTCTGCGGAGTCTGGAACTCCGGGCGCGCCTGGTGATGGAAGGGTTCTGGCACGGGCTGCACCGAAGTCCGCTGCACGGGTCCTCCGTGGAGTTCAGCGAGTACCGCCCCTACAGCATCGGCGACGATCCCAGGAACATCGATTGGCGCGTCGTCGCCCGGACGGACCGCCATTACATCCGCAAACACGAGGAGGAAACCAATCTCCGGTGTCCCATCCTCGTGGATTTGAGCCCCTCCATGGAATTCGGGTCCGGTTCCGTCACAAAGCGGGATTACGCGCTGACGCTCGCGGCCACCCTCGCGTTCCTGCTCTCCAGCCAGGGAGACGCGCCCGGCCTCCTCACCTTCGATTCCGCACTCGTGGAATACCTTCCCCCCAGACGCAGGCCCGGGCATCTCAGGAGCCTTCTGCTCGCTCTCGAAAAACGGGGGAAAGGCGGGGTCACAAATTTTGAGCGCCCGTTCCGGCGGGTGGCGGAGTTGGCCCGGCGCCGTGGAATGGTGATGGTGGTCAGCGACCTGCTTGCGCCGGTCCAGGAGCTCGAAGGTCCGCTCGGGCTTCTGGTGGCTTCCGGACACGAGGTGATCGTTTTTCAGGTGCTCGATCCGGAGGAACGCGAGTTTCGCATGGGTGGCGCTGCCCGGTTTCGCGACATGGAGACGGGCCGCGAACTGGTGCTGGATCCCGCGCTGGCAGCGGACCGGTACCGGGCCCGGATGTCGGCGCATTTGGAGGCGCTGCGTGGAATGTGTGCGCAACTCGGGATCCAGCGTGTGCTGTGCGGCACGGAACAGCCTTTGCAACGGGTGCTTGAGGGGTTCATGGACCAGCGCACGGGCATGTCACGGGTTCGGCGAAAGGAGGGGGCGAGGTGAGTTTTCTGGCGCCCTTGTTTCTGCTGGCGGGCCTTGCGGCGGCGGCGCCAGTGCTCTTCCATCTGGTCCGGAACCGGACCCGGGAAGTGAAGCCGTTCAGTTCCCTGATGTTTCTGGAGGAAACCCCGCTCCGCATGGAGCAGCACAAGCGGTTGGAGAACCCGTGGTTGTTGTTTCTGCGGGTGCTGGTGGTTCTGCTGCTCGCGTTCGGGTTTGCGCGTCCCTTTTTTGCAAGGCCCCAACTGGCCCTCAGCGGTCCGGGAACACGCACCGCAGTTTTGTTGGATGTGAGCGGAAGCATGAGGCGGGAAGGACTTTGGAAACAGGCGTGTGCAGAGGCCGAAGCCGTGCTGTCAAAAGCTGGCCCTTCCGACGAGGTGGCGGTGTTCAGTTTTGATTCCGAACTGCGCGAGGTGTTCGGGTTTGACCGCTGGCGGGAGGCGTCGCCTTCTGAGCGGGCGGCCCGGGTCCGAAATGCGCTGGCGGAAGTGCAGCCGGGCTGGGACAAAACCGTTCTGGACGGCGTGCTCACGGAGGCTGCCCTCCGTGTGGCGCGCGCCGGAGAGGGAGCCGCGTTGCGTCTGGTGGTGGTCAGTGATTTCCAGGAAGGCGCAAAGCTGGATGGCGTCCAAGGCTACCAGTGGCCGGCGGGACTCCAGATGGTGCTCAAGCCCGTGGCACCAAGGGAAACGCAGAACGCCTCCCTGCAGTGGCTGCGCGGCGAGTCCTTGGGCGATGCGCCGCAGGTCCGGGTCACGAATTCCCCGGGAGCAACGGTCGAACAGTTTGCACTCAGCTGGGAGGCGCCAGGGGCCGGTTCCCAAAAAAAGGACGTGTATGTTCCCGCCGGCCAGAGCCGCGTGGTCCGGCTGCCGGAACAGGGAGCCGAGGTCCTGCGCCTTTCCGGAGACCGCGAGCCGTTCGACAACCGCGTGTTCCGGGTTCCGTTTGAACCCAGACGGATGCGCGTTCTCAGCGCGGGCCTTCCGCCGGACGACGGGCCACGGAGCCTCGCCTATTTTTTGAAGCGCGCATTTCCAAAGACCCCGGCGGCGGAGGTGGAGGTGGCGGATCCTGCCGTGGCCGGGTGGGCAGGGGCGGATCTTGTGGTGTTGGGCGAGAAAGCGTCTCCGGACCAGGTGGAGGCGGCCCGGGCGTTTGCCACCAAGGGCAGAATGATTCTGGTTCCGGCCGAATCAGAACGGGTCGCAACGGTGCTGGGGGCGTTGCTGGGGCGGGTCGGGGCCATCGAAGCGCGCGGCGCGGACTACGCGCTCCTTGCGGGGATCGACTACCGGCACCCGCTTTTCCTTCCGTTTGCAGACCCGCGGTTCTCGGATTTCACCAAGATGCATTTCTGGAGACATCGGCGTCTGGATTTTTCAGGGGTTGAAAACGTGGAAGTGCTGGCCCGTTTTGACGACGGATCACCGGCGGTGGCGCAGGCAAGGCTGGGGGCTGGCGCCGTGGTCGTGCTCGGCAGTTCGTGGAGCCCGCAGGACGGCCAGTTTGCGTTGTCCTCCAAGTTTGTGCCGTGGATGAACGCTCTTCTGGAGGTGAGCAGCGGCCGCGCCGAGGGACCAAAGCTCGCCGTGTGTGGCGACCGTCTCCCGGTGCCGGCTGGGGCAGATTCGGTGCGCTTTCCGGACGGGAGAGTGGAGCCGGTGGAGAAGGGCGGTTTTTTCGCGGGCACCCGGGAGCCTGGAGTGTACGAGATGCAGCCTGTGGGTCAGAAGATTGCGGTGAACATGGCGGGGGAGGAGAGCCGGACCCAGCCGGTGTCGATGGACCGGTTGCAGTCGCTCGGGTTGCCGCTTGCAGCCCGGGAGGAAACCGGCGGTGGCGGTGCGCGCGATTTGGAGGCGGTCCAGGTGGAAGGCCGGCAGAAACTGTGGCGCTGGCTGGTGGTGTTCGCTCTCGGATGCGTGGGGGTTGAGACCGCGGTTTCCGCAGTGGTGTCGGGTCGGAAAATGAAGGAGGGCGTGTCATGATTGATTTGTTGCGTCTCTGTCTTGAACCGGTGCTTCTGCGGCGACGTTCCCTGCGCCGGCTGCTGCGGTTGGCGGCCGCCATGGTTCTGGGAGCCGGTTTGAACGCGGTTCTCGGGTGGGCGGGATGTGGCGGCGGCTGGACCCCTGTCGGGATCCTCGCCGGCATCGCCCTGCTTTTGTCACTTGCCGAGAAGTTCGAGCCGGGACCGGACTATGTGGCGGTTGCCCGGGAAGTGGAATCGCGGCACCCGGAGTTGCACGCGTTGTTGAGGACCGCGGTCGAGCAACAACCGGATCCCGGGACGGGGCAGTTGGGGTACCTGCAGGGCCGCGTGGTTTCAGAGGCTGTGGCGGAATGCCGGCGGCGGAACCTGGCCGGGGTGGTTGCAGGCTGGAAGCTGGGGGCGGCGCGGACGCTGGTGCTCTGCGGGTTGGGCCTTTTTGTGTGGACGATTGCCCGGCAACCGGAGCCGGTGGCAGAAGTTCAAAAGCCGGCGGTGGTTTTGCGCGAAGAGGAACCTGTGGCAATTGAGCCGGGCGACGTTGAGGCCGAGAAGGGGACCGATGTGGTGGTGGTGGCGCGATTCGAGGGGCCGGGTCCCGCTGGGGTCCGGCTTGCTCAACAGACCGCGGACGGTTCGGGGGGCGTGGAACTGCAACCCATGGCCCGCAGCCTCGGGGATCCTGTCTACGGCGCAACTCTGCGCGCAGTGCAACAGGACACCCTGTACCGGGTCGAGTTTGACGGAAAAACAACCCGGGATTTCCGGGTCAGCGTGTTCGAGTACCCGCGTTTGGAGCGTTCAGACGTCCGGTTGCAGTTCCCTGCTTACACGGGGTTGCCGGAGAAGGAAGTTCCCGATTCCCGGCGGCTCAGCGCGGTGGAGGGCACCCACGTGGATTTGAATTTGCGCCTCAACAAGCCCGTCACCAAGGCGGTCCTGGCGGCAAAGGACGGCCGCGAGATCGCGCTCGAGGTGAATCCCGACCAGCCCGTGGCACTCCTCAAAGGGTTCGTTCTCGCGGCCAGCGCCGGGTACGAACTCCGGCTCGAGGACGCCCAAGGCCGCCATGCCAAACTCCCCGAAAAGTTCGTGTTCGAGGCCCTCAAGAACCGCCCCCCGGATTTGCGGGCGGATTCCCCCCACGGCGACCAGCGGTTTTCGCCAATTGAAGAGGTCACATTTCGCGGCAAGGTTTCCGACGATTTCGGGCTGGTCCGGTACGGCGTCGCCGTCCGGTTGCCGGGCGGGCGGCAGGAGGAACTGGTACTCGGTTCCGGGGCGTCTCCGGGAAAACCGCAGGCTTTCCGGCACCTCCTGAAATTGGAGGGATTGGGCCTTGCCCCCGATGACGTGCTTTCCTGGAACCTCTGGGCCGAGGATCTCGGTTCGGATGGCAAACTCCGCAGGACCGAGTCCGACCTGTATTTCGGCGAGATCCGGCCATTTGAAGAGGTGTTCCGGAAGATGCCCGAATCGGATTCCAGCGAGGGCGAACCTCAGGGAAACAAGGTCCGGAAACTGGTGGACGCGCAGCGCAAAGTCTTGAATGCAACGTGGAATTTGAAACGGGCGACGGATTCCCTTCCGGTGGAGTCCCGGCCCGGTCCCAAGTACGGCAAGGACGAGCCCGTGGTGCGTGATGCGCAGTCGGCGGTGCTCGACGAAACCCGCGAACTTGAAAAAGCCGTTGAGGATGCCAAGGCCAAAAAACTGGCGTCAGACGCGGCTCAGAAAATGGAGGGTGCCCTTGAGCAGTTGCGTCAGGCGGAAAAGAACCCGGCTCCATTGGAGGAAGCGATCCGAGCCGAGAGCGATGCGCACGCAGCCCTCCTCAAGTTGGTCGCTCACGAGTACAGCATGAGCCGCAGCCGGGGGAAATCTGCGAAAAATGGGGAGGAGGATCCGGCCCGGCGTCAAATGGACGAGCTTGAGATGAAGCCCGAGGCGGAACGGTACGAAAAACAGAAGGAGGCTGCACAGCCCGAGGCGCGGAGGGAACAACTCGCCGTTCTGAACCGGCTCAAGGAACTTGCCCAGCGCCAGAACGACATCAACCGCCAGTTGCAGGAACTCCAGCCCGCCCTCCAACTCGCCAAGGATGAGGCCGAACGCGAAGAAATCCGGCGCCGGCTCAAACGACTGCGCGAGGAGGAACAACAGCTCCTCGCAGACCTCGATGAGTTGCGCCAGAGGATGGATGCCTCCAGTCAGGCCGCCCAAATGCAGGATGCCCGTCAGCAGCTCGACCAAACCCGGGCAGACGCCCAGCAAGCTGCCTCCGCATTGGACCGGCAACAGGCCGATTCCGCCCTCGCCAGCGGCAAACGCGCCGGACAACGCCTCGAGGAACTCCGGGACGAACTCAAAAAACAGGCGGGCGGCCAGTTCCGAGAGGAAATGCGCGAACTCAGACGCCAAACGCGCGATCTCGCCGAGCGTCAGGAAAAAATCGGGGAACAGCTTGCGGAAAAACGCAGCCCATCCGAGCCCGGAGCCGCTGGCCCAAAACGATTGGCGGCGGATCCCAGTCAGAAAGAGGAGGGCCGTGAGGAGAATCCCGACCGTGCGCTGGCCGGTCAACGGAAACGGTTTCAGGATGTCACCGAACGCATCAGGGATCTGAGCGAGGAGTCGGAACAGGCGGAACCCCTTCTTTCCAGGCAGTTGGAAGAGACCCTGCGCGAAACGGTATTGGCTGGCACTGAGAGCAAACTGGAACAGGCCGAGGATCTCGTCCGGCGGGGCTTGGATCGGCAGGCCCGCGGGTATGGAGACCAGGCCCGGGGCGAGATTCAGGAGCTGAAAAAGGGTGTCGAAAAAGCCGCCCAAAGCGTTTTGGGCGACGAAGCGGAGGCGTTGCAGGCGGCTCGGGCGGAGTTGCTGGCAGCCTCAAAAGCTCTGGAGGCAGAGTTTGGCCAACAGCCCGGCCAACAGCCCGGTCAACAACCCGGTCAACAACCCGGTCAACAACCCGGTCAACAACCCGGTCAACAACCCGGTCAACAGCCCGGTCAACAGCCCGGTCAACAGCCCGGTCAACAGCCCGGTCAACAGCCCGGTCAACAGCCCGGTCAACAGCCCGGTCAACAGCCCGGTCAACAGCCCG
>CAIURC010000115.1 GCA_903901425.1 uncultured Spartobacteria bacterium
CAGGAACCCAAACAACCACCGCCCGGTTCCCGGAGGGAACCCAGCCTTTAGCCGGTGCGTGGCGACACCACCGGACACAGGCCCAAAAAGGGCCCTCACCCCGGAGGGGTGACAGAGGCGCGGGGTTGCTGACGAACGCACCGTTTGCATTCCACCCTTCTGGCACGCCCTCACGGGGTGCATCGCTCTTTTTTCCGGCGGACCGGGGGTGGCGCGTGAGCGCCACCGCCCGGCTACCCGCTTTGTTCCTTTCAGGAACCTAAACAGCCACCGCCCGGCTACTCGCTGTATTCCCTCCGGGAACCTAAACAGCCGCCGCCCACCGCTCCTGCAACCCGGGGGTGAAAGATGGTTTTGAGGAGGTATTCAGCGAAGGTCCTCTGGAAAAATCAGGAGGGCGTGGCGGAACGCTCGGTAGCCCTGTCCTGGAGGTGTTTTGCCAGACCGGCAGGAGAGTGGATCGTGACGCCTTCAAGTTTCTTCCCGTAGAACGGGCCAAAATGCGTCCTGTCGCCGGTCAGCAAAACATCACATCTGCCCTGGATGGCAGAGGCCAGTACGGGGCGGTCTTTTTCGGGCAGTTCCGGGGCAAGCCCGGGAGGAAGGAAACAGCGGAGCGTTGCCGAGGATTCAATGTGTCGCAGCACCACCTCAAAATCCTGCAGCGATGCGGGAAACTTCGCCTCCAGGTTCCGGCGGGCTTCCTCGATGACATAGGCATCGGCCACCAAGGTGAGGCCACTGGACTTCAGGACCTCCAAAAAGCCCCGGATCGCGCCGGCGCTTTTTCCTGCGGAGAAAAGGACGTTTGCATCGAGGAAAATGCGCATCCGCCTCTATTTTTTGGGGCGTCTGGCCAGTTCCAAAGCCTCTGCGAGTTCGGATTCCGCTGCATCGAATTCGGAGATCCGTTCGTGGGAATAGATTTCCACCGGCAGCGTGACAGCGGGCCGCAGCAGGATGCCCTCCGGCGTAGTCTCAGCGATGAGCGTGTCTTGCGGTCGGATGCCGACAGCTTTGCGCATGGCTGCGGGAAGAGCGATCAAGCCACGGCCAGAAACCGAGAGGGTCATTTGCATGGGAGCACTATACAGAAAAGCAGTAACTCTGCAAAACAGAGTGGCGCTTTGTTGGGGCGGATGCTCTTTCCTGGCGCAAAAAGCACCCAAAAAGGAGTGCCTCGCAGAACCGGCGCGCGACAGAGCCACCCCCTTGGGATGCGGGATCAAACTGGGCTGCCATTCCCAACAGAAATTTCCTGCTGGCCGCGGGCAAATCAGATGCCGTGTCAGGCGCCAGGCTACTGAGCAGCCTGGAAGCCGTTGGTTGTGAAATGCTCGTCGTCGCCGAGGTATTCCCGGCATCCCTCCGCAAGCATCACTTCAAAGGAAACGCAATCCGTTAGGCTGAGACGGCGTTCCCTGGCTTGCCTCGCCCGCGCTGCGCCAAGCTGTTCCGTTCATCGACCCAAACAATCCGACACCGCACCACCATTTCCCGCAAAAAATCTTCCACCGCATCCCACCCCAACCGCGCCTGAATCAACGCCCAGCTTTCATGCAAAACGTAACTCGATGTCACCAAAATCCATTCCCCGGTTTCGGATTTCAGGAATCAACGCCTCCGCATGGAACCGGTCGTCGCGATCCAGAAATGCATAGAACCCACTCGCATTGACAAAGACGCTTTTCACCGGATCGGCTCCAGCCACCCGCGGTCATGGTCCTTCAATTCCTCAATGGAGCGCGAAGAGTATTTCCCGGCCAGCGCTTCGAGTGACCCGGGCTCGCCTTTTTTTTGGGTCTCCAAAAACAGGCTCACACTTTCCCGGACCAGATCCGACAGACTTCGTCCGGCGGCAGCTCCGGCACGCTGGAGCGACCGGTACTGCCAGTCCTCCAACTGAATCTGGGTCTTGATCATGATTTCATAATGGCATGGTAGGCCATTATAACCCTAGCGGATTTGGCAGTCCCCCCCTGCGGACTCGAAAGTTTTGCGCCCGGGCACACTCAAGGGAATGGCGATAAATCGAAATGAGAGCGGAACCGCATTCATGCCCCAGGCAGCGATCCCTCCGGTCGATCGGGCCGCCCCTTCCTACGCCCATGCCGCACGGATCTTTGGCGCAGCGGCAGCGAGCTGGTCACCGAGGAGGTCCGCAGCCAGGGCGTGGTCGCCGGACCGGATCACCAACCCGCAGGCCGTGCACGCCCCGCCCAGAACCCGCAGCTCGTCGCCGCACTCCACTTCCGCGATGAAGTTGTCCGGGCCGTCGCTGCAGACCGGGCAACTGAATGCATGCCATTCGTCAAACCGACCTGACACCTCGTTCCGGAGCCGTTCCTCGAGGTCGAACATGTGGTTGAGCCATTCTTTGCCGGATCGGAGAAAAGGGCCGCATCTGGCACGCCCGTCCGGGGTGCATCGCTCATGTCGGGAGGACCGTGTTGCTCGCGCCTACCGTTATGCCCTTGGGGAAAGGCTAGCAGGCGTCGCGCATGCGATTTGGGCGCGTTCCTGTTTCACCACAAACCACGCCACGGGATTCAGATCGTTACCGGTCATCTGCATTCCCAGTCGGGAGGCTTCGACCAGAGTGGGCCCGCCGCCCATGAAAATATCAGCGACCTTGAGCGAGAAGAACGCCCCCTTTTTCTGGCGGTTGGCGGAATCGTTTTCCCAGACGAGCTTGGCGGCGTGAGCCGGGTCCTCGGGCGCGTTCCCTGCGGCGGTGATGAGTATGGAGCGGAACACGCTGGATCGGCGACGCGCCCACCACTTGGACATCTGGTCGATGGGTTTGCCGGCGTTGCCCTCGATCATGGCCCCCTGATTCACCGGCAGGATCGTGAAATCCGCCTCCAGACAAGTCTTGGGCCGGTTCGGATCGTTGAAATCGACGGTCTCCAGCGCAATGGCTTTGCCCGCGCCAACGGCTCTGGCGACTTCCTTGGCGAAAAGATTTTTGGGGGTGGCCATAGGGAAAACTAGGAAATCTGCGGAATGCGCCACACGCTGGTGGCGAGGTTGGCGAGTTGTTTCTGTCTCGCTTCCAGCCTGTCGGGAGCCCAGGTGGAGTTTTCCTCGGCGAGCCGTTGAGTGAGCAGGATGCCGCTCTGCGCGAGCACGGGCTGCTTGTCTGCGTAGGGCCGGTTGCCGATGTCCTTGTTCTTGCCGGCTTCCAGCATGACCATGTTGGCGAGCCGGTTGGTGAAGGTTTCCAAATCCCGGTCACTGAATGCGTCCCACCCGTTTTCCGGCGATTGGGGCAGAACATGCTCGATGGTGTAGGCCGGTGAATCCGCGTCAAACTCGATGCCGCCCGCCTGTTTTTCGAGTTTGCACAGGATGTATCGGACTACCTTGGCGTTGCGGGACTGGGTGGTCTTGATGGCCTTTTCTGCGAAGTCGGCCCTGAACGCATCGTCACTTGGATAGACAGGGCGCAGGATGTCGAGCACCTCGGCCAGCGTGGTAGCCGCCTTCGCATGCAGCTGGATGGCCGCCGCATGGTACGCACGTTCCTGCTCCCCCGTGTGCTGTGCGCCGATGACATTGTAGCGGAAAGCTATGACCACTGTAGCGCGCAACAGGTCGCGAAAATCGGGTTCGGAAAGGTTGCGTTTGGCGGCCATCAGCATCGGGTAGGGCTGACGCACGGAAAACATCCGCAGCTCTTGGGCGCTCTGCCTGCAATCGTGCGGCCATTGCGATCCCTCGGGCTGCGTGAGCGCGAGGTAGGTGTCGATGTCTTCGTCCATCTCGCGCAGCAGGGCGAAGACAGCCTCGCGGGCCTGAATGCTACTGCGGACGGTCTTGAATAGCTCCGTTTGCCGGACAAACCCATGGCGGCTGTTCCAGTGCATCCGCAAAAAATCGGGAAAGCTTTCGCTGCCGAGACGGCCGACCATTCCTTCCCAGCGGCGTTCCAGATCGTCCATCTCCAGTGAAACCTCGTCGGCACGGGCCAGAACGGAAAAGAGGTAGTTCTTGAGGAGATCCGTGGAGGAGAGCCGGACACCCCGAGCATTGAGCGTTTCGAAGACTTTGTAGGCGTTGAGTTGGTCCGCAACGGTGATGACGGTGAAGAACAGTTTGTCGCTGAGGGTCTCCACAAACTGCGCAAGCGCCACGCCGGGGTCCGGTGCCAGTTTGACCTGCTCGCGCAGGCGGCGTTCGAACCACTCAAACGCTTTGCGCATGGCGTGCGTCGACGCCGGGAAACCGCGCTGGGGAAGATGTTCGGCGAGCGCGACCAGATAGTCGCGGTAGTAGCCATCGTTGTTGCGGTTGAGGGAAAGTTTGTTGCGAGTCGTCAGGGTGACGGGGTCGAGGTAGCCAATGTAGGTGGCACGGAGCTGTTCCAGCCGGGTGCGGTTGTTCTCCGGGTTTTTACCCTCGTGCGCGAGTTTTTGGAGAAGCCGCATGGCGGCGAGAACGATCAGGCTGATGGTGGTCAGTCGCTGCTGCCCATCGATGACTTCGAAAATGCGGTTATCTGCCGTTTGAAGCACCAGATACCCCATGTAATGGGCGGGCTCGCCCTCTGGTGGCAGGGCGCCTTGAATATCCGCCCAGAGGTCTTCCCATTCCTCTTCGCCCCAGGAGTAGTCGCGTTGAAAGCGGGGGATGCGATAGATCAGGCCGTTTCCCAGAAGCTGCCGGTAGGTGCGGTTTTCGGTGTTAAAGTTTGTGGCAGCCATATCAGCCTCCTGTCTTGGAAACTTCGAGGAAGGGCGACAACACTTCAAGGAGCGTCATACCGCCGTGGGCCAGCGTCGGGTAGCCGCCCTGGCTTTTGCACTTGCGGCGCCCCAGCGCGAGAAGGTGACCGCCGTGCGCGTTGTGGAGGGGCAGGGCGACTGGGGGCGCAAACGGCCCGCAATTGGTGGACCGGTCGGTGAAGCGTCCACTGGAGAACGCCTTCTTCAAAAAGGTGGCGATTTCGCCTTCGGCATCCGGGAACAGGGAGGTGGCGGCATACCCGTGATCGGAGGTGATAACCAGCCGGCGACCGGTGGCGAGACGCTCCACGAGAGCCCAGAAAGCGTCGGAGGAAAGCTCCCGTGCGGCATCGCGGGTGAGCGCATCCAGCCCCTGACCCGCGCCGGCCTCGTCGTGCATTTGGGCATCGGGCCGATGATGCCAGAACAGCCAGTTCGGCGCGGCGTCGATTTGCTGCGCGCAGTCCGTCCAAGGCAGGTTCAGGGATTCCGTGCGTGCGGGTTGAAACGCGTGGGAAGCCCCCCCCGCGTTGTTTTCCAGTTGGGTGCGGCTGCTCAAGCCCAGTGCCTTTGCAGCCGGTCGGCAGTTTTTTGAGCATTTCCGCCAGTTGCGCTGAGTTTGTCGGGCTCCTCGGGGAGCACCAGAATGGGTAAAGTGCCGTCCTCCCAGTGGTTGGGATTCTCTGGATCCGGCCTGCGCGGAGATCTGGATAGCGCCGGTCTTGCCATCATTGGACAATTCAATGGCAGTTCCTTTCAGGCGTTTGCCTTGAAATTCCTCACGAAGATGGAGGCCGAGCATATCTGGGGGACGATGCCAGACTCAAATTTTGGCGACAAACCCAATTCTTGTGGTTGTGAGAACGGGTTTCTCAGCGGAGCCCCCCGTTTCTCGTACTCCCATGCGGCGCGGATCTCGGGTGCCGCGGCAGCGATCTGGCCGCCGAGGAGGTCCGCAGCCAGAGGATGGTCGCCGGACCGGTTGGGCCCTGCAAACATGCGCAACCTCGGGGTTTCTGCGGTCACCGGATGGTGTAGATCGCGCCGGCTGTCACGGAAGTCGGAGGTTCGATCCGTTTGACCCATTCTTTGCGACCGTCGGGGTAGACCCTGACAACGCATCCGTCTTCTGACTGCAACACACTCTGCCCGGAGGCGAGCACCCTCTGTCGGGCGTCGGCAAAGACCTGCCCGGAGAGGGTGGGAAACTGGCTTTCGAGTTGTTGAATATCTTGATCAGCCATGGGGTAATTTTAGGGTTCGGGGCGCATCAGATCAACCGGATCCTTCCGATGAGGAGTGGTTGCATCATGCCCTGCTGGAGGGCGCGGATCTTGTCCATCTGCGCTTCCAGAGCGACGATCTCCGCGTCCATGTCCGGAAGCGCTCCCACGATCGCCCGTTATTCTGGGAGGGGTGGCGCAGTCGGGACAGGCTTTTAAAGCTGAGATCGGTTTCGGTGACGGAATGCGGTTCGGGAATCTGGAGGAACTCAAAGACAAACGGATCCGGAGCAGATCGGAAGCTTGCGACACGCGCTGTCCCTGCTGGGCGAGCTGGAGAATGGCGTCTTTCCCGGCTGCCAGTCACAGAAAAGATTCCATCTGCATTTGCAGCTCCGGAACCGGCCATTTGTCCCGGGTTGCCTGTGGCTCGTAAAAACTGCGTTCGAGCGGAGCATCCAGCTTTAGAAGCTCCACAAAATGCGCCCAGCTCAAAAGGTGCGAAGGCTTCGCACCTTTTGGGTAGGCCATATAAAACTGCCTGATCCGGATGACATTACTCCGGCTAAACCCCTTCCCGTGCCGCAGGGTCAGATCGCGGCTGAGATTTTGCGGCGGTTCTTCCCGTACTCCGCCCCGGCTTTTCTGCCCTGTCAAACTTCACGATATCGCTCCCGATGTGCGTGTTGACGGCTTGGGTCGCCCTGACCGAGCCGGCGACGTACGCCTTCGAGATGCAGCCCAGCCGTTCAATGTACGCGGGTGCTGCGGCGATTTCTTCACTCATTGTGGAAACCTCCCCCGCCTCGCAGCTTTGAATTGTCCCAGGATTTCGCCGGCACCGGGCTGCTTTTCACCGGTTTTCACAAAGGTTGGCCTCCTTCATTGAGGACGGCGAGATAGGCGTCGTACACGAAGACGCGGTTGCGGCGTTGGCCGGTCAGTTCGCGGACGATCCCGGCCGTGAGAAGGGATTGCATCGCTTTGGAGGCCGTGGGGAAGGTCATGCCGTGCCCATCACGCAGGTGCTTGAGCGTAATGGCGGGATGTTGACGCAGTGCGGCGAGCACCCGCAGGGCATTCGCCGCAGCCCGGCCAGTTTGCTGAATCCGGCGGGTGTCGGCTTCGAAGAGATGGACCAACCGGCAGGCGGTCTGCACCGCGCCCCGGGCGGTTTGCTCGACGCCTTCGAGAAAGAAATCCACCCACGCCTCCCAGTCTCCGGTACTGCGGACGCGGTCGAGCAGGTCGTAGTAGGCCGGGCGGTTTTCTTTAAAAAAGAGCGACAGATACAGGAGCGGCTCGGCCAGCAGGCCGCCATGGTGCAGGAGCAGAGCGATCAGCAGACGCCCGAGCCGCCCGTTTCCATCCAGAAAGGGGTGAATGGTCTCGAACTGGACATGGGCGAGCGCGGCGCGGAGCAGAACAGGCAAGCCGCTTTTTTCGCTGTGGAAAAAGCGCTCCAGTTCCCCCATACACCGCTCCACCTCCTCCGGTGGCGGGGGCACAAAGCGCGCGTTGCCCGGGCGGGTCCCACCGATCCAGTTCTGGCTGCGGCGGAATTCGCCGGGCTGCTTGTCGCTGACGCGGCCCTTCGCCATCAGGGCGGCATGCATCTCCCGGAGAAGACGGTTCGAGAGCGGGAACCCTTCGCGCAGCCGGGCCATTCCGTGTTCGAGCGCAGCAATGTAGTTGGAGACTTTCACCACATCGTCAAGAGGAGTCCCGGGAGCTTCTTCCATTTCGAAAAGAAGCAGGTCGGAGAGAGACGATTGCGTTCCCTCGATTTGCGAGGAAAGCACGGCTTCACGCCGGACATACGAGTAGAGGAAAATCTGCGGATCAGGCAGGAGCGTGCTGATGCTATCCAGCCGCCCCACCGCCAGAGTTGCCCGCTCCAAAAGGAATTGCCGGGCACCGGTGATCTCCAGGGACGGCACCGGAGGCAGGGGAAGAGGCACGAAGGCACGCACCCGCTCGCCCGCGGTGGCGGTAACCCGGTAGATGCCTGTGGATGCGCGGTGGATTGGAAGAAACTTGAATAAGAAATTACCCTATTAAAGAAACTTCGTTTAATATTTAATAACCAAGGCGGAATCCCACGGTTTTGGGATGCGCCTCCGCCGAGAACGCCTCCGACGCCAGTTCCGGCAACCGTTTCGCGGAACGCAATCGCCAGCATGCGGATGCGGCCCGTAAGTGTACCCTCCAGGAACCAAACAGCCGCCGTCCGGTTCCCGGAGGGAACCCCGCCGGTGCGTGGCGCCACCACCGGATACGGGCCCAAAAGGAGCCCTCACCCCGGAGGGGTGACAGAGGCGCGGTTGGATCCCGGCAGGCACAGTCACCTTGATTGCCTTTCTTTTTTTCCTTACTTTGATGCCATGCGGGCAACGCTTACCTCCAAGGGCCAGATCACCATCCCGGTGCGCGTTCGCACCCGGCTCAACCTCAAACCGGGCGACGTGCTGGAGTTCGATGAAACGGCCCCCTTCCTCAAAGCCACAAAAACCATCCCGCCCGAGGCCTGGAACCGGTTTGGCGAGGGCTGGCAGGACCCATGGGACGGCCTACGCATGGAGGAAGTGCTGGACGATCTCCGGGGCCCGGTTGGACTTCCTCCTGGAACCGCCTCATGAGGACGGCTGTGGACTCCTCGGTCCTGCTGTGCATCCTCCGCCGGCAGGAGGAATGGGAGGGGTGGTGCACGATCCTGAGCCGGGCCGCGGAATCGGGCAGTTTGATCTTTTGCCCGGCGGTTTTTGCGGAGTGCTCCATCGGGTTTGCGAGCGCCCGGGAGGCAGAGTCCCAGTTTGATGCCCTCGGGCTGATTTATGATCCGTTCACCCCCGAGTGCGCCTATCTGGCCGGACAGATTTTTCTGCGGTACCGCCGCGAGGGCGGACCGCGCCAGCAGATCCTCCCGGATTTTCTGATTGCCGCCCATGCCAGTGTGCGGGCGGACCGCCTTGCCGCCGTGGACCGCGGCTACCTGCGCACCTATTTCCCCGCCCTGCCCCTGCTAGGGCCGGGCGATTGAAGCCCCGATCGCGTTGCGCTCCGGAGTTCGCCGCTCTTTCTTCGATCAACCGGGGGTGTGGCCACCGCCCGGCTGGGTTCCCTCCGGGAACCAGGAAGAGATGCCGGAGGCATCGCAAGCCTGTAGCCGGGGCGTGGTGCTCGGCGCCACCCCCGGTCTCCGGAAAAGAGCGATGCACCCCGTTGAAACGGAGGGAAAGCCCTTTCCCCGACTTTGAGGGAACGGAAACCCCCGGGCCAAATTTTGCTCAAGATCGGGGGCGGGCCGCCTCGCCAGAACGAAAAAAACGGTGTAGCTTTTCCATGTGCGTACGCCGGTTCTCTATCTGGACACCTCGGTTCTGGGCGGCTACTTCGACGAGGAGTGGATGCAGCCCACCAGAGAACTCTGGCGCCAGATGGAGGACGGCTTGTGGCGTTTCGTAACCTCCCTGCTGACTGCCGACGAACTTGTTCCGGCCCCCAGCAACGTCCGGGATCTGTTTGACACCACATTCGATCCCGCTGGAGTCTTGGATCTTACGGACGACATGGATCGCCTCGCCTCCGCGTATGTGGCGCACGGAGTTGTAAGTACGAGGTACGAGAACGATGCACGGCACGTGGCGGCCTCCACACTGGCCCGCACCGATTTTCTCGTCAGTTGGAATTTCAGGCACATGGTCAACGTGCAGCGTGAAACCGCCTTTAACGGCGTCAACCTGTTGATGGGGTTGCCCGCCATCCGGATCGTCAACCCTCTCGAAATTATCTATGGAAACCAAAACGTTTGACGCGGTCCAAGAGACCCGGAGGTGGCGGGAAGCTGCGAGCCGGCGCCTGAACTCTCTCTCGCGCGAGGAACGCATGGCCTACTTCCAACGGCTCGGCCACGAAGTTCGGGCCCGCCTCAAGAGACGGCCCCGGGCCTCTTCCGAGTCCTAGACGCACGCGACTCCTCCTCATAGGGGTGACAGAGGAGCAGGGTTGCTGACGGACGCACCGTTTGAATTCCAGCCCTCTGGCACGCCCTGTCGGGGTGCATCGCTCTTTTTTCCGGCTGACCGGGGGTGGCGCGTGAGCGCCACGCCCCGGCTACTCTCTTTGTTCCCTCCGGGAACCAAACAGCCACCGCCCAGCTGGGTTCCTTCCGGGAACCAGGAAGAGATGCCGGAGGCATCGCAAGCCTGTAGCCGGGGCGTGGCGCTCGGCGCCACCACCGGATACGGGCCCCAAAAGGGCCCTCACCCCGGCGGGGTGACAGAGGC
>CAIURC010000116.1 GCA_903901425.1 uncultured Spartobacteria bacterium
CGCGCTGCAGACAGGAGATCAGAAAAGGCGGGTTAAGCACCCCGCAATCTTCGTGCCTGCAGCGCGCTAATCCCAGATGGGGTTCCCCGTGTGCTTACGTTTTACGATGCCCTCCAAGTCAACAAGGAGGACATGCACGCGCGCGCCGTGATGCAGAAAATCGGCGAGTTGTATGCCGTGGAGAAAGAAGCGCGCGAACTCGGCTTGGATGCGGATGCGCGCCGTGAACTTCGGCGGAGCAAGAGCCTGCCGCTGCTTGAGCCGTTGCGCGGACCGATCCTGTCTGCGCGTGCCAAGGCCACGCCCAAGAGCAACCTGGGCAAGGCGTGCCAGTACGCGCTCAAACTCTGGGGGCGTTTGCTGCTGATTTTCGAGGACGGGCGTATCGAGATCGACAACAACATGGCTGAGAACGCGATGCGCCCGGTGGCGCTTGGGAGAAAAAACTGGCTGCACGTGGGGAGCGAAAAGGCGGGGCCGAAGCTGGCGGCGCTGGCCTCGGTGGTGGAAACGTGCAAGCGGCACGAGATCGACGTGCGGGCCTATCTGCTGGATGTCCTGAAGAGGCTGGCCAACTGGCCCGCATACCGCGCCCACGAGCTGACACCCCTCGCTTGGCAGGCTGCCAAGGTGAGCACCCCGGCCTGAGGGCAGATCCGCCTCTCTTCCAAAAGCCGACCTGTCAACAACTCAGAGGGTGGGTTGCCCGGACGCTTACACTCAAGGCGGTGGGTCTGGATGAGAAGAGCTTCCACTGGGGCCAGAGTTATGTGTCGGTGATGGTTGATCTTGAGCGGGGAGCGCCGCGTGTTCTGGATGTGTGCGATGGCAGGAAGAAGGAGGACACTATCAAGTTGCTCGAAAAACTACCCAAACCAGTCCGCGGTCGGGTCGAGGCAGTGGCAATGGACCTCAGCGCGGCCTATCAGGGCGCCGCGGAGGCGGTGCTCCCGAAAGCCGAGGTGGTGTTTGATCGTTTACACATCAGTAAGCTGATGGGCGAAGCGATGGACCAAGTCCGGCGTGAGGAGCACAAAAAGCTGCTGAGCAAAGGCGACGAGCGTCTGGTAGGCACCCGGTATGTTTGGCCGTACCATCCCGATGAGCTTTACAAACGGGAGAAGGATCCCACCCGCGACAGGGTGTTTGAGAGGCTTGCATTCTCCCGGTTGCGGACGTCGCGTGCGTACGACTGCCGGCTACTGTTCCTCGAGTTTTGGGAGCAGCCCGACATTGAGTCCGAGCAGAAGTTTTTTACCCAGTGGTATCACGAGGCGAAGACGAGCCGACTTGAGCCCAATCCAGCGAGTGGCTGAAGCCCGCAAGAGCCTTCTGCATGGGCGGCTGACCTACTTCCGGGACCAGATCACCAACGCGGTGACCGAGGCGCTCACCTGCTCCATTCAGGCGCTCAAGAGTGCAGATCGGGGCCTTTCGCTCGTTCGAAAACTACCGGACTCGCATCCTGTTTTTCCTCGGCCGCCCCGACCCCCGCCCACAAAAATCCGTGAAGTGCCAATAATCTGTCAAGTGCCCTATTTCCTTCCAACATTTAGAGTTCGATTTGTCACTGTTTGGGGTATGCTTTGAACATGGTCATCTATTCTTACCTAAATGTGCGTATTCTAGAATTGCAAAGGCTGTTTTCTGTTGCTATTAGAATCTGAACCCAGTCTTCATGAATCTACATTTTATAACATTTTCCGACGGATCAACCACCCGCCGCGAGGCTGCTCTTCGCCTTGCTGCGCAGGCAAATGAGACGGGGTGGTTCGCATCCGAGAAAGCCTTCCACCTTGAGCACCTTCGCTCCCTGTCTGAGACGTGGTTTCTAGCGCACCACAAATTCATCACAGAAAACCCACGGGGTCTCGGCTACTGGATTTGGAAACCATTCCTCATATTAGAAATCCTAAAGCAGATTCCCAAAGATGAATGCCTTGTATATTCAGATGCTGGAACCGAAATTAGTTCACATGGCAGTGCTCGATTTCAGCAGTATTCTGAGCTTGCCCGCGACCACGGTTTGCTTGCATTCGATTTTCAGGAGCCGATGCACAGGTGGACCAAGGGTGATCTTCTGGCGTACTTTGGAATTTCTCCGGTCTCTCCTTTTTTGGAGGCCCGTCAGATCTGGGCCGGCCTTATTTTTGTTAGAAACACCCCGGCAAATATTCTCCTAATCAGCCACTGGGCCGAACTCTGCACTGCTCGGAGCTACACCCTTGTCAACGACGCAACTTCCGGGGCACCAAACCCTCCCGATTTCAAGGATCACCGGCATGATCAGTCCATTCTGAGTCTCCTGCTTCGGATCAATCCAGTCTCATGTATAGTGCCAGACGAATCTTACCATGGCCATCTCTGGAAACAGGGTGCTTACCTTCGAGAGCTTCCTTTTCATAGCTTCCGAAACGCAACGGGAACCCGCATAATTCCAGCACCTTAAATACAGTAATCGAGGTAGGAATTTGATTGAACCTTCTTATGAAAGTACTTTCTCTCGAAAAAATCATCACGTTTAACCGTGAGTCGCTCGCTTTGGTTCCTGTATGGATCTATCCCGATGAGTGGGTCTCCCCGCCTACCCTCTTTAACTATGGCCTTCCTCGCCATGTTTTTCATCTCATCAACCTACCACAGTCTAATGAACCCACAGAGGCAGACCTTCTTTGCATGTTCCTTCTCCAGAGGGCTGCGGAAGAGCCAAATGAAACCCTTCGCTACCTCGAAATCGGAACGTCGGTTGGGAAAAACGCCTTCCAGATCGCACGCTTTGCCTCCCAGTTCCTGCCTTCCTTCGAACTCCATTTTCTTGATCTCGAAAAACCCAATCCTACTTTTGCAAATCTCCTCTCCGCCCTTTCCGATGCTCCTCCAGTAGTTAGGGAGGGATCTCCCTATGTTCAGACCAAGTATCCTTCGGGCTATGTGTCGCCTCGCGGTTCAACTCCGTACCGCAGCCACCTCTGGAAACGGGGATCTAACTTGTTCACCTATCATGAAGGTGACGAGTTTGATAACAAAATCTGGTCCCGTGAGTCACTGGGAAACCGCCCGTTTCACGTCGTTTTCAGTGACGCGTTACACAACCCGGAAGCGCTTCTTCATGAATTTAGCATGCTTGACTCCCAAGGTCTCGTGGATCCTGCGAATGTAGTCTATTGTTTTGATGATCTTGAGCATTCCGCGGACCAGCCTATGTGGAGTGCCGCACGGACCATCTTCGGGAAAATGCAGGCAAGTAATCCTCGGCTCAGCATGACACACTACCGTGTCAACGCATGGTTGGGCCAACATGAGCCCCCGCACAATTTCGGTGCAATTACGTCCTAGCCCTTGAATCTGCGAGGCTGAAATGAAGGTCGTCTTTCTTGTGATGGTGTCATTAGCTCTTCGTGGATTTTAGTGGGTGAAAAAGGTGGGGCAATGGCAAAAACCGTGGATGGACGAACACGATCGAGCCCTCTGTGAGCACTACGGGAAGATGCTGGGACTGAAGCCCGGTTGGGAGGTGAGCCGAGTGGAGCTGAGCACCCAGATGATGAAGTTAGAACTGGGGGTGGAGTGGGTGAATGCCGGGGCGATTTGTGCAGAGTGTGGCAAAAAGTGTACTCGCCATGATCTGGCTCCGGAGCGCCGGTGGCGGCATCTGGACGCCATGGGATTCGAGACCCAGATTGTATCGCGCAC
>CAIURC010000117.1 GCA_903901425.1 uncultured Spartobacteria bacterium
ATCCGCGCAAGGATCCGTTAGAGGTGGAAACGGTCCGGGAATGGGAGGAGGACGGTGTGGTGATCCGTTCTGTGCGGTATTTGGTGGGGGTGTACAAGGGGGTGCCGTCCCGGATCACGGCTTTTTACGGGGTCCCGAAAGTGCGATCGGGCCGTGTGCCTGGGGTGTTGCAGATTCACGGGGGCGGCGGCCGGGCGTCCTTGGCGGAAGTCCGGCTTCTGGCCGGGGAGGGGTACGGGGTTTTGTCGGTGAGCTGGGGCGGTGTGGGAAGTGGGGGGGCGGGTTGGCAGGCCATGGAGAAGGCGGAACCGGGGGATCCCGGGATTGAGTGGGGACGTGTGGATCCGACTCAGTTGAACGTGGCCGGGTACAGTTCGATGCTGCCCGGGCCGAAGCAGTTTTTTGAAGATCGTGAGCACCCGAAGAACAACAACTGGTACCTGCTGACGGTGGCCTGCCGCCGGGGGCTGACCTTTTTGGAGCAGCAACCGGAAGTGGACCCGGATCGGCTGGGAGTCCATGGGTACTCCATGGGGGGAAATCTGACCATGTACGTCGCGGGGACGGATGGGAGGGTCAAGTGCGCGGTGCCGGCAGTGGGCGGTCAGGGGTGGCGCTGGGAGGAGCACCAGTTTGAGGAAGGCCGTATGGCGCAGGAGCGGCCTCAGGGCAATCTGGAGGTGTTCCGACGGACGCTGAGTTTCGAGTCGTATGCGCCTCTGATCCGGTGCCCGGTTTTGCACCGGAGTTCGACCAATGATTTTCACGGGTGGATGGACGACGTGTACCGGACCAACGCGGGGATTGAAGGCCAGCCTCTGCGGTACTCGTGGACGCCGCACACCAACCATCATTTGGCGCCGGAGGTGCAGGTGACACTGCTGCTCTGGCTGGACCAGTATTTAAAGGGGGGGAAAGCGGTCCCTGAGACGCCGCGCTCCGAAGTGGTTTGGAAGGGTGGAGAGGCGGTTTTGGAGGTGCAGCCCGGGGTGCATCCCTGGCCGGTGGAGCGGTGTGACGTGTATTACAGCGTGGAATCGGATCCGCGGGCGCGTTTTTGGCGGCACACGGCGGGAGTTGGGGAGGGGGGCGTGTACCGTGGCCGGATGGAGGTGGAAGATCCCAGCCGGCCTCTGGTGGCGTTTGCGAATGTGGTGTGCCGGATGCCTGAAGAGCGTGCCGTGCTGGGCGGGGGAAAGGCGGGGCAGGTGGTGTTCAGCACGCTGCTGCACCGCGTTGAGCCTGGGCGCGTGGCGGGCGTGCGTTTTGGGGACCGGCATCAGAAACAGATCGAGGATTTCAAGCGGGGGGACGTGGACTGGTACCGAGTGACGGCGTCCGGGCCGGGTTGGCAGCGGTGGACGCGGAAACTGACGGATCCCAAGTGGCGCGGTGTGGCGGGAGCGGTTTTGGAGTTGGAGGTGACCCTGCCTGAGGAGAACGAGTTGGTGTTTGTGGCGATTGAAAACGAGTGGAGAAGCTACCGGGGTCCGAAGCTGGAACGGGTCTGCCGGAAACTGGTGGCGGGGGGGGCGGGTCGGAAAACCGTGCGGTTGGTGGCGGGCGATTTTCTGGATCCGGCGGGCAAACCGATGGCGGACTGGAGTCAGGTGGACGTGTTTGGGATGTGCCGGGCCTACAGTTCACGGACGGTGTCTGGAGGCACTGTGCGGCCGTGGAAAGGGGATGCACCGGAGTTTCACCGGTTGGAGTGGGCCTGAAGAAAGCCGCCATTTTTTTGGGGGTGCCACCGGCGAAGCGCGGTGGGAAAACCGCGTGGGCCTGTCGGGAGCCGGAATGGGATCCTGAAGGGATCCGAGAAAGTAGCCTGCAGCGACGCGCTCGGCGCGGCTCTGCAGGTGTGAGGCGGGAACGTGATCCATCCTGAAGGGATGGCAGAGGTGGTGCGGATGGGATTTAGGA
>CAIURC010000118.1 GCA_903901425.1 uncultured Spartobacteria bacterium
GACTCGTGAATCACTCCACGTCACACTTCCGCTTTCGTTCTGCTCTCCTCCGGAGATCGAGAAACTGTAGGTCATCTGGTGGTTGCCAGATACGTCCACCGGTTTTCCGTCCACGTAAATCTGGATGTTGTCCCCTTGAAAGTTTCCAGACCTTTCCAGGCTGTAGCTTGAGAGAACGGAGGTTCCCCAACTCATCCGGCCGCGGGCAACACTTTGTGAGCTACCTTCTGGATCTGAATAACTCCGCGTTGCCGTAAAGCTTGATTCGCCGCCTGTTTCTGTTCCAGACCCCCAAGAAATAGAACCGGTCTCATTATTCCTGTAAGTCTTCTCTTTTTTACCACTCTCTTTTATCTGCTTCTCTCCGCTTGACTGGTAGCTGATTCCGCTCGTGGCGCCAGGCGTCAAAACAATTTTCCCCTCGCACTTATAATTCTCGGTGGTTGTTTTGCCGCTCACAGTCCTGCTGATTGTCTGGCTTAATTTCTCGGTTCGTTCGAGAAACAGGGGCGCCAGATTCCCGGGAGAACCCACCTGCCCTGACGGAAACCCCGGAACGGTGCTGCCCCAGGATCGGTGCGCCATATGCAGAAGCACCGCAGATGCCCTGCTGCCTGAGCCGCTTTCTACCGGCTCCTGCCAGAACCCGGGCCCGGGCTCACTTCCCGGAGGAAACGGCGCCACGCCGGCGTTGAAAAGAGCCACGGCGGATCCACCGGTACCGTTCGAGGACGTGCCCGCTCTGCCTTTTGCAACATGATTGCGGTCAGCGGGATTTGTCGGGTTCAGACCGTAGGCGCGCTCCCATTTGTCCGCAATCGAGTCTCCATCGGAGTCGTATTCCATCTGGATTTGACGCTCAGACATCAGTTCACCGCGGAATATCCGGACACAGTCCAACCCACCCCGGAATCCACCGAGCCCGCCACCGACCTGAGGGTTGGTTTTTGCTGAAAACTCCATTGCTCTGCTTCCCAGTATCATTTGTCCCGGTCCTTCGGCGATCTTTTGGCCGTCGAGATAAAGTGTCACCCGCAATCCGCTGCTGGAAATGACCAGCATCGACCACTTCTGCACTGTCACGGCTTGTGTTGCAGCGATCCGCGTTACGGCTCCGTTGGAGTCGTACAAGGAGGCAGTCAGAAACCCGTTCTCGAGCCCGACTGTGAACCCGGCCTCTCCTGGAGTCCGGCTGCTTAAGAGGGTCGGCGCATCCACGCCCCAGGCTTCCGGTGCGATCCAGAAAGAGAGGGTCAATGCACCGCCCCCAGCGGGAAGGATCGCCTTATCCATGAAAGGAAGAGAAAGTCCGTCCGTGTCTTTTTGAAAGGCAAGAGCTGGCGTACCGTCCGGGCCCGTCCGTCTTCTCACCGCCGCCTTAATCGTGCCGTGCCTGCCTGCCCCTGTGGCATCGATGGCCTGCATTTCAGGCCAACCGGTGATGGCAGAGCCCCGAAGCGCGTCGTTGAGTTCCAACCTGCACACCTCACCCGCGGCACGGCCGGTGATTTGGACTGTCTGGCCGTTGACCGTGCAGCGGTACACGGTGTTGCACCCGGCGGA
>CAIURC010000119.1 GCA_903901425.1 uncultured Spartobacteria bacterium
CGAAATTCCCGAACATTTCAAAGAGGCTCTCAAGAGAGCGGATGGCCTGCACTTTCTTCAGGGTAAACTTGCTGGCACGACCGAAAAGAAGCGGACCGAAACCAGACAGGAAGGGAGTGCGATTGGCCATCGCAAAGATGTCTCACACCCGTAAACGGTACGCACTATCTTTTCATCCCAAAACCTTCTTATCTTAGTGCCATTCGGGTCATTCATCAAGGCCAGAGACTGAAGGGCGACCGTGGATTGCTGACGCGAGGCCGTGCTCTGATTGGCGTCCGGTCCGTCGAAGGTGGACAGGAATGCGTCGGGAACCAGGCGCGTCGTCAGGAGGTAGAGGCCGCGTTTGCGATGGAAATAAGGAGCGGCGTTTTTTTCGTAGTCGATGCTGAAGGGATGGTGTTGGCTCCAGTTGCGGGCTTCTCTGGCGGGAAAGGCGTGCCGATGGCCGGGGCCTGCGGGGTCCAGCAGACCGGAAACGCTGAGCACGGAATCGCGGAGTTCCTCCGCGGTGAGACGGCGGGCGCTGAAGTGAGAAAGCCAGCCGTTGTCGGGATCGGTCTGGGCCGCTGCGCCGGAGGGGATGGCGGCTTGCCGGTAGGCATGGGAAAGCAGGATCTCCCGGTGCATTGCCTTCGTGGAGTAGCCGGATTTGCGGAATTGCTGGACCAAATAATCGAGCAGCTCGGGATGCGTGGGCGGATTGCCCGTGTGCCCGAAATCATTCGGGCTCGCGACAATTCCCCGGCCAAAGTGGGCCGCCCAGAGGCGGTTGACGTAGACCCGTTGGGTGAGCGGATTCGAATCGTCCGAGAGCCAGCGGGCAAGGTCGCGTCGTCCGCTCTCCTGTTGCGGCGAACGGATGGGTTCACCTCCGAAAAGCGTGAGGTTCCGGCGGGGGACGATCGGGCCCGGGTTTTCGGGTTCGCCGCGTTTGTGCAGCGCGACGTCCCGGGGGGTGCCTTCCCACATGGCAAACGCGGTTTCGGGTTTGGCTTGAGCGAGTTGGCGGAATATCCGGTCGCGAGCCACGGCCATTTGTTCCTCAGGAGTCGGCTGGGGGTCAGCCGTTTTTTTGGTCAAAACGGAGACGGCAGGAGGCGCCCCTCGGGAGGCCAGGACATTGTCGACTCGGATGCAGGGCTGCGGTTTTCCATTGGTCTGGCGCGCATCGAATCGCAGGACAATGTCGCCCTCTTCAAACAGGGGGCGTGTGTCGACCCGGGAGAAGAGGGGATTGGAAACGGGGTTTGCTTGCTCATCCCAAAGCTGGATGCGCAGGGGAGCGGCGGGGGCGTCGCATTGGAAGGCGAGATGATGCCAGGTGCCGGTGCGGAGCGAAAGGGTCTGGCCGTCGGATGCCACCAAGGTGTCCGGCTGCTCCCGCGAGGTTCGGGCGAGAACGACCTCTCGCGACGGATCGCCAGCGGGTCGCCAAGCGAGTGTGAACTCGTGCTCGGGAGTTTTCCAAAGAGCGGAGAGTTGCAAGTCGACCGCGATCAGGAGCGGTGCCGTGGCCGGGCCGTTCCAGCGGACCCTACGGAGCAGTTGAGATTTGGAAACGGTCGCGGGGAAATCCGCGACCTGAGAGCCGTGGGGAACCAGGTGAACAAAGGGCGAATTGCCGGTGTCGACCACGCGCACCTCCCCCGTGACCACCCAAGGGCTGCCGGGCATGCGCGTTTCAATGGCTTCGGAGCGTTCCATTTCTTCGAACCCCCAAGCGGATCCGGAGCTGGCGAGCACGGTGCGAGGTTGCGTTTTGGGAAAGGCAGCCGCAGCGGCGACCACCTCGCGATTCCAGTTGTCCAGGGCGGAGGTGTCGCGGGAGAGGTCCAGGGGCACCAGGACGGAGGCCGATTTGCTGAGCTCCGACCCTGGGTAGGGGTAGTGCGAACTCGCGAAGATCCCATACAGGGCGTAGTAATCCTTGTGGAAGAGCGGCTCGAATTTGTGGTCGTGGCAGCGGGCGCACCCCATGCTCAGTCCCTGCAAAGCTCTCCAAGAGTTGTCGAGCGTGTCGGCGATGGTGAGGTGTTCAAACGCGTTCGGGTTCGATCCGAAGCGCTTTGAAAGGGCGAGGAATCCGGTGGCAATCAGGTGATCCTGAACCATGGCGGGATCCCCGGCCTGGCCGCTGCGGAGAAGGTCCCGGGCAAGGATGTCCCCGGCAATTTGCATGGAAACAAACTGGGGGAGCGGAAGATCCGTCTGAAAAGCGCGCGCAACCCAGTCCCGGTACCTCCAGGCATCGTCGATAGGCCAGTCCGAAGAACAGCCGGTGGTGTCGGCAAAGCGAACGACATCGAGCCAAAGGCGTGCCCATTTTTCGCCGTAGGCAGTGGAATCCAGAAGCCGCTCGATGACCGTGGCAAATGCGGCAGAGTCGGGACGTGGGTCCGCCACAAACAATTCGAGTTCCCGGGCGGTGGGGGGAAGTCCGGTGAGATCGTATGTGGCACGCCGCAGGAGGGTCGTGCGATCCGCTGGCGCCGAGGGGCGCAATCCGTGCCCACTGATTTTCTCAAAGAGAAAGCTGTCGATCGCTCCGTTGGAGATTTCCGGGAATGCGGACCGGGGTGGTTCAGGATCGGACACCGGTTGGAAGGCCCAATGTTTGCGGCCTTCCTCGAGATCCGTGGCTTTTTTGGGAGCGTCTCCGCGGGGATCCACGGCGCCTGAGCGCACCCACTCGGTGAGAACAGCGATTTCCTCGGGGGAGATTTTCTTCTTGGGCGGCATGGCGAGGTCCTTGTCCTCGTGGTTGACCGCGCGCAGCAGCAGCGAATCGGCGACGTTGCCGGGGACGATGGCCGGGCCCGAGTCGCCTCCTTTCTGCCAGCCGCTGCGAAAATCCAGACTGAGCCCGCCCTTGATCTTGTGGGCATGGGAGTGGCACTCGAAGCAGTGTTTTTCAAAAATAGGCAGGATTTGGCGCGTAAACGCATCCTGGCTGCCCAAAGATTGGGCTGCAGGCACCGCTGCCTGGCAGGCGTTTTCCAGCGCGAGGACCATTGCGAGAACCAAAGCGAGAAAGGCCGCACCCAGAATCGCGCCGCCGGAGGGCTTGCCTTTGGATTCTGTGACAGGCTTCGGAATCGGCGGCGGTTGAGGGAGGAGATCCGGTAGCTTCTGACGCCAGATTTCAACGTGCTCCTGAGCCGCTCGGGCTGCGGTCTCGGGATCCCGGGTTTCGAACGCCTCCAGCAACCGCAGATGATTGGCCACGCTTTCCTCCCGGGGTTTGGCCTCCATCGCATCGAGCACCCGGTGGGTGTGGGCCAGCCAAACCGAGAACTGGGCCCGGATCCTCTGCCAGAGATCAAACAAACGCCGATTGCCGGCGCGTTCAATCATCAAGGCGTGCATGGCCACATCCAGTTCACCCAGTTCGTGGAGCGTCTGGCTTTTTGCCTGGCCCTCGATAAAGCCGCGCACGGTTCTGGAGTCCGCCTCCGTCCACTGGGGAGCCGCACGGCGCGCAGCGAGGGATTCCAGGGCGGAGCGCACATCCACAATTTCCTGAAAATCCCTCTGATTGAGGCTGATGATTCGGGTCCGGCCATTGGGCTGGAATTCGAGGTAACCTTCGGCGGAGAGTTCAAAAAGGGCTTCCCGAACCGGGGCACGGCTCACGCCGAAACGTTCGGCGAGGCGGGGTTCAGCCAGACCTTTTCCGGCGGGAAGGATGCCCCGGAGGATTTCACTGCGGAGGGTTTGCGCGATGAGGCCGGCTTGATTTTCGCGAGTCGGGGAATGGCTCATGGGGGAAAAATTAAAACTGTCGACACTTCTTAGATGGATCTTCGGGTTTCAGGCGGTTGCCATCTGCCGTGGGAATGTCCCCGGCGATCCCTCCGGACAAAAATCCGCCGTCTGCGGGACTGACTCCGGGGCGAGTGGCCTCTATGCTGTGCCCCGATGACACTCAAGGATCTCGGCTGGAACGCGGCCTTCGAAGAGCAGTTTGCACCCTATCGCAGCGCCGGTTGGCGGCCTGGGCGGCTGGTCCGCGACAACAAGATCAGCTACGGAGCCCTGCTGGAGGGGGGAGAGGAGCTCGAGGTGGTGATGAGCGGCAAGGTGTACCACGACGCCGAGACCGATGCGGAATTGCCCGCCGTGGGCGATTGGGTCGCTCTCGACAGCGAAACCCCGAGCGTCATCCGAGCCAGGCTGCCGCGCCAGACCTGTCTTTCGCGCAAGATGCCGGGCAAAAGCACCGAGGAACAGGTGATTGCCGCGAATGTCGACGTGGTGGTGGTTGTGACCGCCGCCGGGCAGGACTTCAGCCTTCGGCGGCTGGAACGCTACTTTGCGATCATTGGCCGGAGTGGCGCCAAGCCGGTGGTTTTGGTGAACAAATCGGATCTGTATCCCGACCAGCAGAACCAGGCGGCAGCCGAGGCGGTGCGGGCTCTGAGCCGGGATGCCGATGTGCATATCACCAGCACGGAGTCGGGAAGCAGCCTCAAAGTGTTGCGCCGCTATCTGAAGCGGGGAGTGTCGCTCACACTGGTGGGATCGAGCGGGGTGGGGAAGTCTTCGGTGATCAACCAGCTCCTTGGCGGCGACTATCAGTGGACCGACGAGGTTAGTGAATCCACTGGCAAAGGACGTCATAGCACCACCGCCCGCGAACTTTTTGTCCTCCGGGGCGGCGGCATCCTCATCGACAATCCGGGGATCCGCGAGGTGCACATGTGGACCGACGAAACCACTCTGCGCGAGCGGTTCAGCGACATCGAAGACCTGGCCGCGCTCTGCCAATTTCACGACTGCAAGCACGGGACCGACAAGGGGTGCGCCATTCAGGCGGCCATCAAGGCGGGCAAGCTGGATCCCGCGCGCTTCCAAGGTTTTCTCAAGCTGGAGGACGAAATCGCCAAATTGCGGAAGAACCGGAAAAAGCGGCAGATGACCGGTGACCGTCATGCCCGTCGGCAGCAGCAGAGCCGGGACCGCAAGTTTATGGCGCGCAGTCTCAGGGATGAAATCGTTTGAAATTCCTTTTCTGCTCAGCGTGACCACTTTCACGCGTGGGAAGGACGCGGGCTGCACTCCACGAAAGGTTTTCCCAGGTTCCGGCGGAGCGCGGGGCGGTTTCCACGCACTTTGCCCGAGGCGGACCTGCAAAATGCTCGCTGCGCTGTATGCAGTCCTTGCCAACAAAGACAAGGCCGAGCGGATCAGGACGGTCCTGAATCAGGCGCGTGCTGGCCGCACCCCAAGCCGAGGTGCGGGGGTTTTGAATTTGCCCGGGACCGGACAGCCCATCTAGCGTCATTTACCGACCGCGGGCCCGCCTGTCGGTGCGGCCCGGGATTCCTCCCAAAAACATCGTATCCAAAACTCCATGAAAATCTGGTGCAACGCGCAGTGGACGCCCGAGAGCCGGGCTTTTCTTGAGGCCGGCGTGGCTGAGATCGGTTCGTACCGCCTCGAGTTTTCGCTTCAGGCTTCAGCCTCCAATCTGGTGGCGGGGACCGCCGATCCCGCGATGGCGACTGCCCAGATTGTTTTTGGTCAACCGGATCCCGGTGGAATCTTGGCGGCGCCGGGCATCGCCTGGGTGCATCTCACCAGTGCCGGATACACCCGCTACGACGAGGACGGTTTTCGAAGTGGATTCGCGGCGCGTGGAGGGCGGTTGACGACCAGTTCCGGGGTTTATTCCGATCCCTGTGCGGAACAGGCTCTCGCCTTCATCCTTTCAGCCGCACGCCAGTTGCCGCAGTGTCTGGACAACCAGCGTTCTGAGCAGGGTTGGCCCGCGCGGGAACGCCGGGCCGGATCCCGGCTCCTGAGAGGCCAGACCGTCCTCCTCCTGGGCTTTGGCGCGATTGGCCGGCGCTTGACCGAGTTGTTGGCCCCGTTTGAGGTCAAGGTTCTGGCGTTTCGCAGGCAGCCGGTGCAGGTGGCTGGAGTCGAAATGGTCGGGCTCGACCGTCTGGGGGCCGCATTTTCCGCAGCGGATCATGTGGTGAACCTCCTCCCAGAAAACCGGGACACCGTGGGTTTCATGGACGGAGCGCGTTTTTCCCAGATGAAGCCCGGTGCATGTTTCCACAATGTGGGCAGGGGGCGCACGGTGGATCAGGAGGCGCTCCGCACGGTTCTCGAGTCCGGACACCTCGGTGCCGCTTACTTGGACGTGACCGAGCCGGAGCCTCTGCCGAAGTCCCACCCCCTGTGGACCACTCCCAGGTGCTGGATCACCCCGCACACCGCCGGGGGGCATTCCGACGAGGAAACCCGACAGATCCGCCATTTTTTGGAGAACCTGAGGCGCTGGAATGCGGGGAGCCCGCTTCTGGATCAGGTGATCTGAACGGCCCTTTTTCCCCGAGCCATCTTCGCCGGTGTCAGCGGGAAAGCGCGTCTTTCCTGCCTCCCGCGTACGCCTCGAAGACGCGCCGGATCTCGTCCCGGACCCTGCGGAACACGGCCAGTTGTTCCTCCTCGGAGCCGGTGGCATGCGCGGGATCGTCGAACCCCCAGTGGTGCCGATGGACCTGCCCCGGAAATGCCGGACACGCCTGGTCGGCGTTGCCGCAGACTGTGATCACGGTTTCAACTCCGGTCTCGAGAAACTCGTTGAGGTGTTTGGAACGGTGTCCGGAAATGTCGATGCCGATTTCTGACATGACCCGGACCGCCAAGGGATGCACGTATCCGGCGGGTTTTGATCCGGCGCTTGCCACCTCCAACAAATCGCCTGCAGCCGATCGCAGGATGCCCTCCGCAAGATGACTCCTGCACGAGTTGCCTGTGCACAGAATGAGAACTAGTGGTTTGTTCATAAAATCAGCAGCAGCCTGAGCCCGGCTGGCAGCCGGTGGGTGCGGGGAGACAGATTTCTTTGGCAAGGCAGTCGGTCGGTTTGTTGGCCAGTTCAAATACCAGTGCCCCTTCCTCGGACCGGCTGCCGGTGACCCGGAACTGCGCAGTGACGCCGTCCTCGTACTCAACATCCACGGGGAGCTCAGGATCCCCAAGCAGGATCACGGCGCGCTTGAGAATCCCGGCCAGTTTGCCCGCCGAGAGCCTGTGGTCCACGTCCTCCGCCACCCAGGTCTGCAGAAGGCAACAGGAATGGCGGCGCTGGGTGCCGCCGCAGTCCAGAAACGTGCGGTCCAATCGGCCCACCTCGGTCACATGGGCATGCGCAGGAATCCAGCCGCCGTCGGGAAGCTGAAATCGGGTGGGCAGAGCCGGATGCGAGTCCAGCGTGGCGAGAAAGAGTCGGAGGTTCATGGTGTGGTTGAGGAAAGGGAGCAGCATGCCGCACCCCGGTTGCATCGGCAGAACGGAACGGCCAGAAGCGCGCCCAGACACGGTGCGCCGAGGTAAATCCACAGATGGCCCATTTCGCCGCTCACCAGAGCCGGCCCCAGCGACCGGGCGGGGTTCATTGAGGCACCGCAGACCGGCCCGGCAAAGAGGGCTTCCAGCGCCACCGTGGCTCCAATGGCCAGCCCGGCGGTCGGATCCGGTTTCCGGTTTGGATCCGACACCGCCAGGATGACCAGCATCAGAACCAGAGTGAGCACGGTCTCAAACACAAAACTGTGTGCATCCGAACCCGAGGGGGGTGTCACCCCGAGGGTTCGGGCCGCCGGCACCAGAGTCCGCAGAAGCCAGCTCGCCCCGACTGCGCCCAGGCACTGCGCCGCCACATAGCCCGGGACCTGGCTCCACGGGGTCCGGCCCGCCGCGGCGAGTGCGAGCGAGACAGCCGGGTTGAAGTGCGCCCCACTCCGGTCGGCAAAGGTCGCAATCATGACCCAGACCGCCAACCCGAATGCCAGCGCAATCCCCGTCTGGCCGAGGCCCCCTCCGGAAATCTCGTTGCTCACAATTGCGCCGGTACCGGCGAAGACCAGCGTGAACGTGCCGGTAAACTCGGCGGCGAGGCGTTGAAGGGTCGAATTCATCAGGGCTTTCTCCGGTTGGCAGGCGCGCAGAGGCCGGATTCAGAGGCGTCGAAGCGGGCCAGTTCGGGGGCTAGTTTCTTCAGCTGATCGAGGTCCTCGGCGAAAGGCGGAGTCTTTGCCCCGTGTTCCACCAGCACACTGAGCAGTGCGGCGAGAGGGGAGTCGGGCCGGGAGTCGATGGCGTAAATCGACCAGTTCCGGTGCCGAGTCGTTTTCAGGATTCCCTCAGAGCGGAGGGTGGCGAGGTGTTTGGAGACCCGGACCTGGGGCTGCCGGAGCAGGGCCTGCAGATGGCACACGCAGAGGGGGCGCTGGCTCAACAAATGAAGGATGCGGAGCCGGAGCGGATCAGAAAATGCGCGATGAAGAGCGTGGAGCTGCATTCCGGCTTCTGAATACTCCGGTTTCAGAATATACCGCAAGCGGAATGTGGGGGCGGGCCTTAGAACGTTTTGATGTACGCCTTTTTCCGGAGTTTCTCTACCCACTCCTTCTCGCGCTTCTGGCGTTCCTCCTGGAGCAGGCTGCGTTCGATCTCGCTGCGCACCTCGGAAAGCGGTTTGGTGACCGCGTTGCGCCTGGCCTCCACCAGGAGCAGGTAGTAGCTGTTGGCGAACTCGACCACTTCGCTGACCTTGCCGGGTTTGAGGTTGAACGCGACCTTGGCCAAATTGTCGTTCAGCGTTTTGCGTTCCACCCACCCCCAGTCACCGCCGACGTCCTGGGTGCTGTCCTCAGAGTACAGGTGGGCGAGATCCTCAAAATCCACGCCATCCACGATCTTTCGGCGGATTTCCTCGATCATCTTGCGCCGGGAATCCGAGCCATCGCTGGCCTTTTTGATTGAGAGCAGGCGGAGTTTGATTTCCTCCGGGGTGGTGTATTTCGACTTCTGTTCCTCGTACACAGCGGCAATCCGGCTCTCAGGCACGGAGGATGCCACCTTCACCATCTGCCGGCGCATGGCCTGCACGATGATCTTTTCCGTTTCAAACTGGCGGAACTTTTCGAGGCTCAGGCCTTGGGCGGTCAGGGTCCGCAGAAAAGCGGACCGGTCGCCCCCGAAGCTTTCCCGGACAATGGTCGCGATCTGGTCGTCCACATAGTGGTCGGGCACCTTGGCCTTGTTCCGCTTGAATTCCTGAAGGATGAGCTGGCGGTCGATGAGGTCCTGGATGGCTTCGGCGCGGATTTCCTTGATCTTGGCCGCAAGCGCTTCCCCCTTGAGCGATTCCCGGGCGCTGACTTCCTTGGAACCGACCAGTTGCCGGACTTGGGAGAAGGTGATGACGTCCTCGTTCACCACAGCCGCCAAGCCGTCGAGGACATCCTGGGCGGGGGCGTTCCCGGTTCCGATGAGGAGGACGGGGAGTGCGAGGAGGCTCAGGAGCTTGGGACGGTTCATGGGTGGCGGAGCGACAGGCACAAAACCTTGTGGGGGGACGGACCGGAGTCAAGCGGTGAAAGTGTGGATCCCGCACGCGCGTTTCACGCGGTTGGTTCGTAAAAAGGGGGGTGGGGACATGCATTTCAGAATCAACGGCGCTGGCGTGCCGCGAATCCGGGGACTCCGGACATGGGCCGAATCCGGCTCGTGGAGGTGGTTTCAGTCCATCCTCCCGGGGCCCGATCCAGGGGCCGCCGGGGCGGTGTCCATGGTGGAGTCCATGGCGCAATCGATCGCGGTGTCTATCCCTGATTCTCTGCGTGATTTTTTGGGTCTCGGCGGCAGCCATGTGCGAGCCCGGTGTGTGGTTGTGGGGGGCAGGGATACCGGTGGGAGCCCCGGTTGACGCAGTGGCGCCCGGGCAGGGCCCACCGGGGCAGCCGGGCGAACTGGGTGAACTGGGTGAACTGGGTGAACTGGGTGAACTGGGTGAACTGGGTGAACTGGGTGAACTGGGTGAACTGGGGCTGGTTGCATTTCCGAGCCTGTGGGGTGGGGCCCGCGGAGGGCTTCCGTTTGGATGGGAGGAAGTGCTGAGCGAGTGGGAGTCGATTTCCGGTCTGGCCGCCCGGCGTACCGGGCCGGCGGAGGCGTGGATGGAGTCGGGCGGGATTTTTCCTGAGGACCATTTCCAGGTGTGGGTGCGCCAGGTGGGGAGGGGGCAGAATGGGGGGCAAGGAACCGGCTCCCAAGGCCGACGGGGCGCGCATGGCGGGTTGGGTGTGGGGGTGGGAGTGGAGGTCCGGGTGCTGGCCCGGGGGATTCGAGGGGTGGAACTGCTCCGGGAGTTTTTTGAGAGCCGGCTGTTTCTCCCGGACGAAACCGCGGTCCTTTACCGGGTTGTGCTGGGCCCCTGCGGCACCCGGCGCCATGGCCAGACGGCTCGGTTTTTGGTCCGCTGCGTGCGCGGGCATCAGGAGGGCGCTTGGGTGGTGCGGGTGGTGTTTGAACCGCTGGCGCGGTCTGCACTCTGCCCTGTCAGCGGTCCGACGCGGGTTTTCGGGCGGGAATTCCCGGCGTTGGGGACACGGGGGTGGGAGGGATTCTGGCCGGACGCGAGGTTTCCTCGAGGGACCGGAGGCGGCGCGTGGCTTCGGCATGCGCGGCTTGGATTTCAGAAAGCCTGTCCCCGGTGGGGGGGGCGGTTTTGGGATCCTGAGGGTTGGCCACCGGGACGCGGGGGCTGCCGGGCGCCGCCGACCCTGGGGAAACCTGGGCCGTTCCGGGGTTGGGGAGAGCGGCTGGGGGCAGAGGGATGTTGGACGGGGCTGGAAGGAGGGGGGCGGAAGCAGCGGGCGGAGCGGGGACGGTGCAACCGAGCGCCACGAGCACCTGGGTGGCAAGCGCCACGGCCTCCGGATCGCCGGAAACAAAGAGGAGTTGGGTCAGGGGGTGGGGATCCATCCGGGGCGGAGCGAGTGGCCGGTCCGGATCCGCTTTGGAACGCGCGGCACAGGCCTGTTCGATGGCATCGGTGGCCCGTTGGAGAAAATCCTGGAAGGCTTTTTTCTGGGCAAAACGCGGGCCTGTGCTGAGCACCTGGCAGGCCGGGCTTTTCCGCGCGGGCAACAGATGGAACACGGTACCCGGGTCGGTCGGACCCGATGGGCCGGGCGAGATTTCAAGCGAGATGCCGGGAACCGATTTCTCCAAAGCCCGGAGAGCGTCGGCGGCGTTCAGGTGGTTCAGATGGATATCCGGGACGCGTCGGGGCCGGAGTTCTTCCGCGAGGAGGAGGTTGACCCCGGTCTGTTCCCGGATGGCCTGAGCCAGTTGTTCGAGGGTGGGAGAGTTCAGGTTGAGCCGGAGTGGCTGCGATGCGTTGGGGGAGGCTTCGCGGAGTGGGGGAGCCGCGGGGATTTCGGGGGTCAGGCACAGGAGCGCGCCTGCGGGAATCGCCCATGCCGCAGCCAGGCAGGATTTTGGGATGCGCGGAGAGCGCTCTGGATTCTTGCTGGGAAACATCAAGGGGGGGCAGGGGAAGTCGGGATAAGGGGAGAGGGAAAGAGGGATCGGGCAGGAGGCTCGGAAGCCGGAACGTGCAGAGGGAATCAGGGGCGGTCGGTGGGAGGGAGCAGCGATTCGCGGAAGGCACGCGCCACTGGGCTCTCGTTCCAGCCCCGGCGGCGAATGTAAAAAATGGGTTCAGAGCCCAGAATCGGACTCAGGTCCCGGAGAACTACGGCGCTTGGGAGGCGGTTCTGGGGGCTGGGAGGGCGGTTCGGGTGCGGGCCGATCAGGGCCGAGGGGACCGGGGTGATGGCGATCCCGAGGCCGGTTCCCACATATTCCAGAAGGCTGGACGGGAAACTGCACTCGAGCACGATCCGGAGCCGATCCCAGCGCAGTTCTGAGCGCAGCATCCTCTCGAGTCTGGGCCTGCAGTTGGCTGTGGGTCCCGGGAGAAGGAGGGGATGGTCCACAAGGTCGGAGAGTTGGATCTGCCGTTTTTTAAGCAGGGGATGGCCTTTGGGTGCGGCTAAAGCGAACGGGTGTTGGGTGAGGGGCAGAAAGTCCAGAGAGGCCTTGGCAGGCCAGTCATCAAACCGGGCTGCGACTGCCACATCGGCTGTTCCGGCTTCCACCAAGTCGATGGCGGCGGGCGAATTCCTGTCGTGAAAAATGAGGTGCGTGGATGGGAACCGGACTCGGATGTTTTCAATCGCGCCCCGGAGTTCGTAGGTCAGGCACCCGGGACTTGTAGCCACCGAGAGCGGCGTTTCCTCGCGGTCCGCAGCAAACGAGTTTTTGAGCGAATCGAACCCTTCCACCAGTGGGGCGCAGAGTTTGGCCAGACGCAACCCCTCTTCGGTGGCTCGCGCAGTGCGGCCCATGCATTCCACCAGCGAACAAGCAAACTCGCTTTCCAGAGCCCTGACCTGCTGCCACACCGAGGCCTTGGTGATCTTGAGTTCCCGGGCCGCACTCGAAAAACTGCCGGTCCGGAACACTGCGAGCAAACCGCGGAACTGCTGGAGCCGGAGTTCCTTGAAATAGTGCCGGTCGGACATGGGCTTTGTTTGTAGCGTACAAACGTCCGATTGGAAAGTCTGCTCAAACGAAGCACTCGACGCGGGGTTGATCCCGGGAGAAGGTTTTGCCCGCGGATTTGGTCCCCGTGCTCTGACCCCTGAATCCTGTTTTACCCCACGCCTATGGTTTCTCGTTCTCTCCCTCGTCGTCGGCCCGTGGATGCTCTGCTTTTCCGGGGGCTGCTGGGTTTGGCTGCCGCGGCCTCGCCTCTGGCGGCCCAGACGCCTGATTCTGCGGCCAACCCCGGGAACATTCCAAAAACTGCGCAGCCGAACCCCGGAAAGAAAGGTGTCCAAAATCCAAAGCCAGCGACGTTGAAGCTGACGGTGCAGGTGGTTCCCAACCTGATCCGGTTTGACACCAAGCGGTTTGATGTTTCAGCAGGTGGACTCGTCGAGGTGACACTCAAAAACGGGTGCATTGTCCCCCACAACATCGTGTTTCTGGACAAGGAGGCAGAACCCGGGGTGATCGCCGGCGTGAACGCGATGGGAGTGGAGGGAATGTCGCGCAACTACGTGCCTGAGGTCCCCGGGATTCTGGCTGCCAGCAAACTGCTTCAGCCCAAGGGGGGAGAGACCGTGAAATTCAAAGCGCCCATGGAACCGGGCGACTATCTTTTCCTCTGCACATTCCCGGGACACTGGTTCACGATGCGGGGAACCATGCGGGTCCGTCCTGTTGGAGAACCCCTCACACCGCCGGACCGCGAGAAAATCAAGGACAATTCGGTGCCCGATGCATTGAAAGAGTCCGGCATCAGCCATCTCCCGTCCGGGACGTGGGAAAAGCCGCTGGTTCTCAGGAGTTTCCTCCCGGATCCAGGCTTGGGTGACGAGTTTTTTGCCCACCACGGCGTGGGCAAGGATGCGGTCAAGTATGACCCGAATACCCGGTTGGATGTGATGGCCAAGGAAAAGGATCCTGCGACGGGCCAGTGGGTGGAAAAACCGGTGAAAATTCCTTCGCTTGCCGGGGTTGCGGCCCCGGTTGCGGTGAGCTTTGGGAAAGATTTCTCGTTTGCCTGGGACACCACGGAGTGCCGCCTTCTGTACGCATGGCGTGGCGGTTTTCTCGACATGAATCCCTACTGGGGCAAGGAACCGGGCGGGGTGCGTCCCAAGGTTTACCTTCCGGGCGTGGTGGGACAGCTGGTTTACCTGGCGTCAGGTCCGGCCCCGGTGCGTGCTCCGGGCAACCCCGGCCCGGCATTTGAGGGGTACCGGATGACGGCCTCAGGGCCTGAGTTTTTTTACCGGCTGGGAGAACGTCGGATCACCGAGAGGGTTGTGCCGCGCAGAAGCGGTTCGTTCGAGTGGGAAGTCGAAGCAGACGGTTCCGGGATCGATTTGGTTTTGGCCGAACGCGACCGGGCGGTGGCCAAGGTCGGGAAAACCGGCGGTACTGGGTGGCGGGTTGAGATTCAGGACCGGGTGGAGTCCGTCCGAAAGGCTGGCGCAGATCCCAGCGATCCGGCTGGCAAGGACAAACCCGCACAGAAGGCGGAATGAAAAACGGAGGTTTCATCATGAAAGCACAGTTTTCAAAAGTATCGGGCATGGTGGTTTTGACAGCCTTTGCGCTCTGGGGCGCAGGGCCGGCGTCGGCGCAGAACACGAGTCCCTACCGGGTGGAGGAATTGAGCATGCCCAAGGGGGTGGCCCCTGAAATTGGCGGGCTCGATTTCACGCCTTCGGGGAGGCTGGCTGTGGTGACGCGGCGCTCGGGGATCTGGATGTGGACCCCCCAGAGTGACCCGGCGAAGGGGGAATGGAAGGCATTCAGTTCCCAGACCCTGCACAATCCGAACGGGGTTTTGGTGGTGTCAGATAGGGAGATGCTGGTCAGCCAGATGCCCGAACTCACCCGGATCCGCGACACCAACGGAGACGGCGAGGCGGACGAGTACGTTTGCGTGACGCCTTTTAATCTGAGCGGCGCCTACCATGAGGTGACCGCCGGACCTGTTCCTGACGGGAAGGGGGGGTATTTTGTCGCTCTCAACACGGCGTCCCACAGTGGGTTTACTTTCGAACATCCGCGGGGACAGTTCTCCGAGGTGGGGCGGCGGGGGCGCAATTTTTCCTCAGTTCCGTACCGGGGTTGGGTGGTCCGGATCGACGCGCAAGGGCGGATGGAACCGTGGGCCAAAGGATTCCGATCCCCCAATGGAATCGGCATGGATGCCAGTGGACGGGTCTGGGTGACGGACAACCAGGGGGATTTCCGGTCCACAAACCCGCTCTACCATGTGGAGAAGGGAAGGTTTTACGGGCACCCCTCCTCCCTGGTCTGGGACCCGGAGTACGTGGCGGTTGACCCCTCGCGGGATCCGCTCAAGCAGCCCATGGCTGAATTGGACGGAGCCCGTGTGCCAGCGGCGGTGGCGTTTCCTTATGGATTTTCAAGGTCACCCGCCCAGCCGCTGTTAGACACGACCGGGGGGAAGTTTGGGCCATTTGCCGGCCAGATGTTGGTGGCGGATGCGGCCGCACCGCGGATCATTCGGGTCATGCTGGAGGAAGTGGGCGGGGTGTGGCAGGGGGCATGCGCGGATTTTTACTCCGAGAACGGCTTGAGAAACGGGTCCAACCGGTTGGTGTTTTCGCCCTCCGGCGGGGAACTGTACGTGGGACAGACGATGCGGGAATGGGCCGGCGCGATGGAAGGTCTCCAGCGGATCGTTTACGATGGCAGCAAGGTTTTTGAGGTGTTGCAAATGCGCATCCGGCCCGGCGGGTTCGAACTCGTGTTCACCGAACCGGTGGATCCAGGATGCGCGGAACAGCCGGAGGATTTCGCCACCGAGACCTACTGGTACGAGTACGCCTCCAGTTACGGCGGTCCCGAGAAGGAGGCGCGCAGGGAAAAACCTTCGGCCGTCCGCTGGAGCCCCGATCGCCGGAGTGTTTTCCTGGGGTTTGATGCGATGTCTGCCCAGCGCGTTTACCGAGTCACAGTTTCAGGCGCGCGGAGTGGTGGCCGGGACTTGGGACACAGCATGCTGGCCTACACGGTGAACCGATTGCCTCGGTGACTCCGCCCGGCTCCGGGCTTGATTCCCAAATGCGGGGGAACCATGTAGGAAGGATGCAGATCAAACTCCGATACCCGCTTGTTTTACTTGTTGCCTTGCGTCTGGCGCATGGCGAAGTGGTCGAACCGTTGCGGGACTGGAAGACGGCCGAAGGAAAGGCTTTTCAGGCTGCAGTGGTTTCCTACGACGGCAAGCAGGCCGTGTTCAGGTTGCCTAACGGAACCAAAGCCCAGGCACCCGTCGAAAAACTGGCGCCCGAGGAACGCCAATGGCTTGAGGACTGGCAAAAGCGGCAGCCAATCCGGGTTGTGCTTCCCGAGGTCGTTGCCGTGGATGCGGCTGCGGTCAAGGCCGAGGTGGTGAGCGAGGACCCGGGTTCAGAACGGTTCGTTTACAGGACCCAGAGCTTTGAGTTCGAATCCCAAGGGAAATTCAGCCAGACACTGCTCCGGGAAATCGGGCGCAATTTTGAGGCAACACGCGAACTGGTGGCGGCTCTGCCTTGGGGAATCACGCCTGCGCCCGAAAATGGGAAGCATTTCCGGGCCCGCCTCTTCCGGAACCGGGAGTCGTACTTGGCGGCAGGTGGTCCGCAGAACAGTGGAGGGGTGTACATGGGCGGACGGGGCATTTTCATGGTTCCCTTTGAGAGCATCGGGGTAAAGACGGTGGGCAAAGCCTATACAAAGGACGACGATTTCCGTTCGCACACATTGGTTCATGAACTCACGCATCAGATGATGCATGGTTCGCTGCGAATTCTTCCCCAATGGGTGGTGGAAGGCACCGCGGAATACACCGCCACGCTTCCCTTCAAGGCCGGCCGTTTCCGCGTCGCGTCAGCCAAGTCCGGTTTGAAGGATTATCTGGACCACCTCAAAAACGAGACGCAGAACGGTGTCCCTGAACCGTACAGTCTGGAAAAACTCTTTGCCGTCAGCAACGAGGAGTGGAACAGCATTCTTCAACGCGATCCGCAGGTGTCCCATCGCCTGTATTTCACCTCCTATCTCCTCGTCTACTACTTCATGCACATGGACGGGAAAGGGGATGGACAGTCGTTTGCCCGTTATTTCCGCGAAATGGGTGCCGTGCGGGCCAGCATGGACGCCTATCGAAATGCGGTGGAAGCATTTAAGAAAATGCCCGGGGTTGAGGTCCAACCCGACGGCAGTTACCGCTTTCCTTCCTCGCTCAAGCACCCTGAAAAACCGGCCATTCTGGAGTCCCCGGAGGCGCTCACGGAGTTTCAACGCAAAACACTGGCCATTCTCCAGGCAGACCGGTCTGAAGCCGATCTCCTTCGCCAGATCCGTTCGGCTTACGCGAAGCTCGGGATCCGGTTGTAATCCGATGTCCCGTCAGCCGAAGGGCGTCCCGGTTGCCGGGAGCCGCTTCGAGCCGGTTCGCCAGTTTTGATTGACCAGTGCTCGGACCGGTCAGTTTTGAAATCTACCGGACGGTTTGCATCAGACGACGCACCTGACCGGAGGCGCCAGCGCGTCTGACTCTCACCTCAGGTTTCTGAAGAAAGCGTGCCTGGAAAGAAACTGCCGGCCCCGGAGGAATCGCCGGGTGGCGGGTTCTCCGTCGTCTCCTCAGAGTCCTCCGCAAACCCCAACTCCAGCGCCTCGAACAGTTTGTAGAGTCGGTTGTCCTTCTGGGACGCCCACTCCAGTTGTTTGGACTTTGCGGGGGCAAAGTCGGAGCAGTAAACCCCTTGAAGGGTTTCCGCAACCTCATCAAAACGTCCCAAATGCCGCAGTGCTTCCGCACGGAAAAGGAGCAGGGTCTCGTCTCCGTCCGCGGTCAGGTCGACAATCCTCCGGAGATTTTCGAGTGCCGCGTCGGAGCGCGGTGGGGCGGTCACCGGTGGGCTGACCCTGCACAGGTCGTTGGAGCGCCACCACGAGGCCACCCGCAGTTCGAGTTCGGCCTCGGGTTCCTGCGCAAGAGACAGGGCTTCGAGGAGTCCAGCCTCGTCCAGAATCCCTACGGGCGGTGCTGCAAACCACTCGGCGTTCTCTTCCGTGCGCTCGGTGTCGGGCAGCAGGTAGCCAAGTGTCGGACTGGAATTGACCCATGCGATGCCCCCGCAGCCCGGACACCGGTAGATCCGGGGAGGGACGGGCATGAGGGGGGAAAACCGGTAGCCGTCGCTCCAGACCACAGACCCTTCAAGGCTGCCCATGCCGGGAGCGGCAAGGCGCAGCGGGGTGTGGCAACTCGGGCAGGCAATCAGGAGCTCCGCCCCCGGATTCTGGGGAGGGTTCATGATTTAGCGGGAGATGTCGTTCTGGGAGAGGATGGCAAACCCGTTTGCCCGGAGAACCGCGTACGCGCACTCGTAGTCCTCCACATGCAGCGCCAGAGCCGTCCGGCCCCGAGGCCGCATCAGCAGCGCGTAGCTTCCAAAGATGTTGACCTCCGCCCGGAGCAACGCCGCCAGAAGGGTGCCCAGTTCCGAGGCCTCCTTGAGCTCCACCACGCAGAGTTCGCACACGGAAAATGCGATTTTGTGGTGGTGGAAAATGTCCTCCACACTCTCCGGGTCGCTCACCACCACGCGAACAATCGCCGTGTCCGCCGAGTCCTGCACGTTCACCGCCAGCACGTCCACATGGTTCTCGTTCAGCAGTTTGACCACCTCGGAAAGTGCGCCCACCCGGTTCGGCAGGAAAATCGAGAACTGGTTCACTCCGGAGCCGCTGTGTTTTTCGGTTTTGGATTCAAGCATGAGGGTTTTCGGATGAAGGTTAAAAATGAGCGGGGTCACTTGTACGAATAGACAACGCAGAACGAGTCCACGGCGGATGCCTGCCCCGGTTTTGGTGACACGCTGATCCGCAAATAGTACGGCCCGCTGATTTCAGGGGCAAACGCCACGGCGGAACGCCCCTCCTCCAAGGAGGGCTCCACGGCCAGAACCGCTCCAGAGGCGTCGTGCACGCTCAATGTCACCACGCTCTGCGTGTTCCGGGTCGCACCACAAAACCAGTACGTGTTCCCCGCGTACAAATTCGTCTCCAGCACCTTGCTGCCCGCCCCCGTCTCCAGCCTCCCAAACCAGTGCCCGTCCCGGATCCGGAATCCATCGTTTGAAAACGCACTGGCCAGTTCCAGCGCACGCCTCCACGCGTCCGACTCAGGAGGCGCCGCCCATCCGGCAGGCATCAGGCCCGCCACAAGCACCGCAACGCCAGCCAGCACTCGCCAGAAAACGCGCATCGCAGAACACTTCATTTCAGGTCCTTTCTCGCAATCTCCCGCAACGCATCGGCCAACTTGAGATGCAGTTCCCGAACCTTTTCCGCAGAAGGCACCGCCGTGGCCGGAAACCCGAGGTCCTTCGAAACCTCCGCCAGCGTGGTTCGCAGTTTCCTGACCAGCGGATCCTGCCGGAGTTTGTCCGGGAGTTGGTCCAGCCGCCGGCCCAGAAACGCCGCGATCCCGGGCTGGCGCAGCAGGAGCGCCCCGGACTTGGAATACTTCTCCGAAAGAAATGCCGTGAGCGCTTCGGCCCCGCGCAGCCAGCCTCCCACGCTCACCAAGGTGATCAAGTCCGGGTCCTTGTTCTCCCAAAGCGCCAGTTTGGCCTCGTTCTGCGTGGCTTCAAGCTCCTCCCGCAACGCGTCCCAGTTGCCCGCTGCAGCAAAGTCAGAAAGGCTTTTGCCCCGGTTGAGAATCTCCTGTTGCACCCCCAGGGGTTTTGCAAGCGCCACCACGTCCCGACCGATGTTTTTCACCTGCTGCGCGTCCTGAGCTTGGACGGCCACATACCCGTCCGCAATCAGCGCCCCGAGGTTCAATGCCATCTGAGGCCGGTTCCGGAACGAGGTGGCGGACGGCGGACGATACCGAGAGGCCCAGTCCACTTTCGCGCATTTCTCCAACGCCACTAGAAGCTCGCCCGGCGTCGGAATCGAGAGACCGTCCAGACGGTCTGCGTCCCGGATCTCGGTTTCGGTCAGGGCAGGTACGGTCAAGTCCGCCGACTCGGAGGGGGGGACGGCCGGAGGCAGCGGAGCCGTGCCGGGCGGGGGCGGATCAGAAACCTGTCCCTGGGCGCTTTGGACCGCTGTCTGCGGAGTTGGGGGAAGGGAGGGAAGTGGGGGGGCTGTCCGGGAGGCCTCCGGGAGCGGACTTTGCTGGGCTCCGGCCAAGGGCGCGTATACTGCGTTCAGGAGGAGGGCCGGTGCGCCCAGCCAGGAAACCGGGACATGGAGGCGCCTGAACATGGTCCGCAAGCTAACGGCTCCTGGTTGGGTTGTCATGCGACAAATTTGGGCCCGGGACGGTCCTTGCGCTCCTCCGGGGCATTTTCCTAGCCTCCGACCATGAACATTCCCGAGGCCTTTCTTCTGGGCGCGGGTGCCGCCTGCGCCGGATTCGTGAACGCGATTGCCGGAGGGGGAACCCTCCTGACATTTCCGCTCCTCCTCCTGTGCGGGGTTTCCGGGCGGGTGGCCAATGCGACCAGCACTGCCGCGCTGGTGGTGGGCACCGTGGGGGGGATTTACGGGTTTCGGGCTCACCTCGGCCGGGCCCTGCCGCATGTGGCAAGACTGGCGGTTCCGAGCCTTGCCGGGGGGCTTCTGGGAAGCGTCTTGCTCACCCGAACTTCAGGGGCCCGGTTTGATTCGGTGGTTCCGGTGCTGATCGGCGGGGCCACGCTCCTGTTCTGGGGGCAGGGGCTGTTGCGCCAGTTTTTTGGTCTGAACGGCTGCCGGGCACTGGGGGGATGGGCCTTGTTTTTCCAGTTTTGGATTGCCGTGTACGGTGGGTATTTTGGAGCCGGAATCGGGATCCTGATGCTGGGGGTGCTGGGGGTGGCGGGGTTTGAGGACATTCACCTGGCCAATGCGGTTAAAAACGTGCTCAACGGGCTGATCAATCTGGTCGCCCTCGTTTGGCTGGGTGGCTGCGGTTGGGTGGACTGGCCCCGGGCGGGCGTGATGACCGTGGGCGCCGTCGCGGGCTACTTTCTCGGGGCCCATTTCTCCCAGAAACTCGGCGTCAAATGGGTTCGGCGTAGCGTGGCAATGGCCGGCGGTTCCATGAGCGCATGGGCCGTTTGGCGGTACTGGTTTCATGCGGGAACGTTGACGAACTGAACCGCCGCGGATTGGATGGGGGGCTATGGAGAATTCCGGTGCGGAGATTCATTTGCGGGCTCAGGACGTGCGCCGTTCTTTCCGGATCGGAGGCCGGCGCATTGAGGTCCTGCGTGGAGTGAGCTTGGAGGTGGCACGCGGCGAGGCGGTTTTCCTCTGTGGCGCTTCCGGGTCGGGCAAGAGCACCCTTCTTTACACCCTAGCCGGTCTGGAGAGGCCGGAATCCGGCTCGGTCTGGTTTGAGGGGGCAACCCTCTACGCGGGAGGCGATTCCCGCGCTGCGGCGGTCCGCAACCAACGGATCGGGTTTGTGTTCCAGGGCTACTTTCTGCTGCCTGAACTCACCGCGTTGGAAAACGTGTGTCTCCCCGCGCTGATTGGAAGCCGGGCTGCCCAGAGCCAGGCCGCCGCGCTTCTGGAGCGTGTGGGGCTGGCGGACCGTCTGCATCACCTGCCTGCCGAACTCTCAGGCGGGGAACAGCAACGGGTCGCCCTCGCCCGCTCCCTGATCAACGACCCGGGCATTCTGTTCGCCGACGAGCCCACCGGCAACCTGGACTCCCGCACCGGCGAAGGGATCGTGGAGTTGCTGCTTGCTCTGGTGCGGGAAAACCGCAAGACCTTGGTCGTTGTCACGCATGACGCCGTTCTGGCCGGCCGCGGAGACCGGCGTCTTGAAATCCGGGACGGTCTCCTGGCGGGCTGAGTCCCGGCTTCCCGTGGCGCATGCAGAAATCCTGAGAACACCATGACACCCCTTCAAATTTACATCGATGGCGCATTCCTCCCGGAGTCGGAGGCCAAAGTCTCCGTGTTCGATCACGGCCTCCTCTACGGGGACGGTATTTTTGAGGGAATCCGTTTTTACAACGGCCGCGTGTTCCAGTTTGAGCAACACTTGGACAGGCTCTGGGACTCGGCAAAGGCGATCTGCTTGAAAATTCCCATGACGGTGGAGGAAATGCGGGAGGCAACTTTGGAAACCATCCGTCGCAACGGTCTCGAGGACGGGTACATCCGGCTTCTGGTGACACGGGGGGTGGGCAACCTCGGCCTGAGTCCGGACCGGTGCCCGAAGGCCTCGGTGATCATCATCGCGTCCACCATCCAGTTGTATCCCGCTGAAAAGTATGCGGTCGGGATGGAGATGGTGACCTGTTCCACCCGGCGCTGCTCGCCGGCGGCACTCAGCCCGGCGGTCAAGTCCCTCAACTACCTCAACAACATCATGGCCAAGATCGAGGCCAACCATGCCGGAGCCGACGAGGGCCTGATGCTGAACGAGGAGGGGTACGTCGCGGAGTGCACCGGAGACAACATCTTCATCGTCAATCGGGGCCAGGTGAGCACCCCGCCCATCTCCGCGGGTGCGCTCCGTGGAATCACCCGACAGGTGGTCTTCGACATCTGCGCGGATCTCGGGGTTCCGATCTGTGAGGAGAATCTCACCCGGTACGATGTCTACACGGCCGACGAATGTTTTCTGACCGGCACCGCGGCCGAGGTGATTCCGGCCATCCGGTTGGATACTCGGCCGATCGGGGATGGGAAACCTGGCCCGGTCAGTTTGCGGATCATTGAGCGGTTCCGGGAATTGACCCGGTCCACAGGCACGCCCATCCGGGGGTAGGCCCCAAGCGTTTCCCGGGGTTGCATTCCCCGCTTTCCCAAGCGATTTTGGCCCATGACCATCCAGCTCCCGCCTCCAACCGCGGAATTCTGTCGGCGAGGGCCCCTGTTTCACTGTTCCGCTGGGGCAACGGGGGGCACCCCGTGGGGCACCTCGTGGGGCACTGGGGTGGATCGCCGGTGGGGCGCCGGTGGATTTTTTTGCGAGCGTGTCCGAACGATGGCTGGAGCCCTATGGGATGGGCGAGCAGAGCGATTCAGGCGAGCTCTCCTGGGGATCCGTCCGGGAGCCCTACAGGCGCGGACAAGAGCTTGGAAAAAAACAGTTGCAGAAATGGGAGCCCGGAGCGGTGAATGGAAGCACGGGGGGAATGAATGAATTGTGACGTATGCCAGCAGGGTCAGGCCACGGTTTTCCTGACACAGATCGTGGACGGAAAAATGCAGAAGGTGAACCTCTGCGAAACCTGTTCCAGGGAAAAGGGGGTCACCGATCCCACCGGGTTTGCCCTTGCGGACCTTTTGATGGGAATGGGGGCCGCCCAGGAGATCGAGCAGGGCGGTGTTCAGAAGTGCCCGGCCTGCGGGTTCAGTCAGTCCGACTTTAAAAAAACGGGCCGACTCGGCTGCCCGGACTGTTACCAGACGTTTGCGGAGGGCTTGGCTCCGATGCTCAGCGGGATGCACAAGGGGACCGTGCACACCGGCAAACGGCCCGTACGCATGGCCCAATTTCTGGAGCGCCGTGCCCGGTTGAAGGGCGCGGAGAGCGAACTGCGCCGGGCTGTGGCCCAGGAGGACTACGAAACCGCAGCCCGGCTGCGGGACGAGATCCGGGAGTTGGAGTCGGCCATGGCTGGGGTCGGTTCGGAAGGCGGGACCTCGGCTAGGAGCGTGGGCGGTGCGGGGGCTCCTGAGCCGCAGGATTCGGAAGGAGGGGAGGTCTGATGCCAATCCGCAGGTTGCTAGGAGAGACGGGGGAATGGATGCAGGGTGGTGGGCCGCATTCGCAGATTGTGGTGAGCAGCCGGGTGCGTCTGGCCCGGAACCTGAACGGGCACGCGTTCCCGGGCTGGGCGCGCAAACAGGAGCGGATGCAGGTGCTGGACTCCATCCGACCCGAGGTGGAGCGGTTGCCGGAGATGGAGGGGGCCTACTCGGTGCTGTCCCAGGACATGACGGCTCTTGAGAAACAGGTGTTGGTGGAGCGCCACCTGCTCTCGCGGGAGCACGCCAGCAAGGGGGTGGGGTCGGCCGTGGTGATGAACCGGGCCCAGACCATTTCCATCATGATCAACGAGGAGGACCATCTCAGGATGCAGGCCATCCGGGGCGGGCTCCAGCTGGCCGAGGCCTTTGAACTGATCAACCAAGTTGATTCCGCGCTTGAGGCCCGTCTGGATTTCGCGTTTCACCCCGAGCTCGGATTCCTGACGGCCTGTCCGAGCAATGTCGGGACCGGGATGCGGGCTTCGGCCATGGTGCATCTGCCTGGCCTGGTGCTCAGCGAACAGATCAATCAGGTGATTCAGGCCGTGAACAAGATCGGCCTTGCGGTGCGCGGCCTGTACGGGGAAGGAACGGAGGCATTGGGGAACCTCTTCCAAGTGTCCAACCAGACCACCTTGGGGGAGACCGAGACCGAGATCCTGGCCCGGCTCCAGCGTGTCATGGAGCAGATCATTGAGCACGAGCAAAACGCCCGTCTGATGTTGCTCCAGAAAAAGCCGAACACCCTTCTGGATCATGTGGGGCGCGGGTACGGCATCCTGCTGCACGCGTACACCATGAGCTCGAAAGAGGCTCTGAACCTGCTCTCTTACATCAAGCTCGGGATCGACCTGAGGCTGTTCCCCGAGGAGTGCCGGCAACCCGTGGACGAGCTGTTCATGGAGACTCAGCCCGCGCACCTCCAAAAGGGCACCCGGCAGAAACTTGCGGCGGAAGAGCGGGACGTTCTGCGCGCAGAAATCATCCGGGCCAAGCTGCGGGGGTTCCGGGCGCCCGATGCCGCTCCGCTCGGGTTGCGGGCTCCGGATCCTGGTCCGGCCTCCTAAACGCCGGAAGGGTTCAGACCCGGAAAAATGGGGGCAAAAGACTCCATTTTTTTGGAGCAAAATCGAGGCCGCGTCTTGCGTGTTGTCGGGATTCGGGCAAAGGTGGAGGCATGTCACGGACGCGTTTGGAACCGCGGGGAGGTGGCGGTGTCTGCGGGGCGGAAAAGCCCGCGGTCGCCGGGGGTTTTGTCGGCCAAGGTTCCCGGGTGCGCCACTTCGATGGGTTTGTTGGGGTGGATGGGCTGGGGGGATTCAGGTGCCGAAACTGGCGCACTCCGGGTGGGGTGATACGGCGCGGACGGCGGAGGTCTGTGAGGGAGCGGGCTATGAGGGAGCGGGCTATGAGGGAGCGGGCTATGAGGGAGCGGGCTATGAGGGAGCGGGCTATGAGGGAGCGGGCTGTGGCGGATCGTTTTTCATGCGGCCTGCACGTGGAGCGCGCGACTGGGCTGTGCAGCCGGGTTGAACCCCTTGCAGAGACAGCCCTTGGAAGCGGGGGCGGGATCGGGAGAATTGCAGCATTCAGTTGCGGAGAGTGGCGAGCAGTGATTGGATTCTGTCCATCGAGAGTCTCTGGAGAAATCTGGAAGAACGCCGAAGAACGCCAAAGAATGCGGAATACCCGCGGATGCCCCCCTTGAAACGATTTTGAGATTGGAGACGTTGCCGAGTTCAGAAAGGCCCTAAAAAATGATGAACAACTTCACACCACGCGCACAGCAGGTCATGGCTCTGGCCCGGAAGGAGGCCGAGCGGTTCAACCACAATTATGTCGGGACGGAGCACCTTCTGCTGGGGCTGATCAAGCTGGGGCAGGGTGTGGCGGTGAACGTCCTTCAGAAGATGGGGCTGGACTTGGAGACGGTGAGGACGGAGGTGGAAAAACAGGTGGGGAGCGGGCCGGAGGCGAAAACCGTGGGCAACATCCCCTACACCCCCCGGGTGAAGAAGGTGCTTGCATTTGCGGGGAAAGAGGCCAAGGCGCTCAACCATTCCTACGTGGGCACCGAGCACATCCTGCTGGGCTTGCTCCGGGAGGGGGACGGCGTGGCGGCCCGGGTCTTGAAGAACCTGGAGGTGGACATTGAACGGACCCGGAACGAGATCCTCAAGGAACTGGACCCGAACTTCACCCCATCGGAATCCGAGCCGGAACCGCAGGCGCAGGAGGTGGCGGCGGCCAAGAAGGACGCCAAGACTCCGGCGCTGAAGGCGTTTGGCCGGGACCTGACGGAACTGGCGCGGAAGGGGGAGATCGATCCGGTGATTGGGCGGCAGGGAGAGATTGAGCGGGTGATCCAGATCCTGTGCCGGCGGACCAAGAACAACCCGGTGTTGATCGGGGAGGCGGGCGTTGGGAAGACCGCGATTGTGGAGGGGTTGGCCCAGGAGATTGCGGGCGGGAACGTGCCCGAGTTGTTGCGGGAGAAAAAGGTGATCACGCTGGATCTGGCGCTAATGGTGGCCGGCACCAAGTACCGGGGTCAGTTTGAGGAGCGGATCAAGGCGGTCATGGACGAGATCCGGCGCACAAAGAACGTGATCCTGTTCATTGACGAGTTGCACACGATTGTGGGGGCGGGGAGCGCCGAGGGGGCGATGGACGCCTCCAACATCATCAAACCGGCGCTGAGCCG
>CAIURC010000120.1 GCA_903901425.1 uncultured Spartobacteria bacterium
CAGGAAAAAGAGCAGATACGCCCCCGAAAAGATCGCGATGTCTTTTCCTGTATCAAGCACGTTGATCCACTTTCCGGTCTCTGGAATGGGAAGCTGGACCGGGACAGCACGTTGCGGGCTCACCTGACCCTGGCTGGAAACAGCCTGCTTGATCGGCTTCACAACCCCGCCACCCTGGGCGCGAACCGGCCCGTCTGCCGCCATCGCAGGGCCAGCGAGAAACATCCCTGCTGCTCCAAGCATTAAAAGGCGGCACACAATCGCTCTCATAGAGCGGGACGGTAGCGCACAACACTTGGCGGAGGCAAACTTTTTGTTTCGTGTTTCGTGTTTCGGATTAACTCCAGAAATCGGAAGGCTCCACGGTCATGCTTGGCCCCACTCAGCGAATTCCCCGTCTTTAGAAGGGTCACTTTACACCTACACGCGCGAAAGAAAACGCGTCTTTTTCTGCCGGCAATTTAACTTCTAAGTGCCCGAATTTATTTAATGCAAAATTAGCAGGTTCCGGCCTTCGATTTCCTACTAAGTATACGCCATGCCCGGACTGGGCGTTATACACGAACTTAACATCTCCTACACGCCACTCAGACCCCTTCCTGGAGGCGCTTGCAATAACCGCAACGCAATTTGCACCTGAACGATATAGCCTGAGAAAGTATTTCTCATCACGCCAAAGACCATCCATTCCACTAGGGGCACCATGCGGATAATCCTTCTCACGCCTCTCCCATATGGGGGTTACACCCTTGATATTTTTTAAATATAAGCCCTCCTGATCATACCGCGGAATCTCGATTGGTATCATCGTCGTCTGAGTGCCGTACGTTGTCACCGTCCCTCCGAACGTACTTCCACCTGCAAAACCATTAACGTATGAAGTCGAATAAGTGGGTGTAGTCAAAGGCACTGATGAGTGCCGCGTGCCTTGAAATGTAGCTTCAGAAATAAATACATCTGCTCCAATAGATTTAGCATACGAAATAGCACTGGTTGCCTTTTCGTAAGGCCCATTAAAACTGGAACGACCGATGATAAGGTAGTCCGAAAAAAAGGCATCATAAACGTGTCTTAGGTTCACGCTCGAGTATTCAAATACCATAACCTTATTGGTCGCAGGATACTTGGTTGGCGCCACTTGCTTATAAAACTCTTTGTGCCCAACGCTAGAGCACCCCTGCATCAAGAGAGCCAGAATCAATGATAGGAAAAGAAACATGTAGCCATGGATTTGTTGCGCAACCAATGACCCTGAGCAGAATTTCATATTAATTTTTGCCGCCATGTATTCGTCGGCTGGTGCAAAAGTCTTACGGCTGATTCCGTATTGTAAAGCCGTCTATCAGGTGCACGGGGCGCGCACGCTGGTCTGCGTTCCTACACCCCAAGGCGCCTGGACATCGGACGGTCTTTCTCCTCGCTATCCCAGGCCTGCTCCGCCTCTCTTTCCATTCTGGCCTCTGTAAACCCCTGCGCCTCAGCGTCAATCCGCTGTTCAACAGCACGGAGCAAACAGGCCCGCAGCACCAGCCAGAGAGCGGTGCTTTCCGCCACCTCGACCTCCTCGGTGGAATCCGGTTCGGAACGCCCACCAGGACAAAACACACCCTCCGTGGCCACCCACACCATTCGCTCCACGGGAGCCCCTATCCGGTTAGAGTGAGTCCGGGCCTCCCGGTAAAGATGGAACATCCCACCGATGATGCTCAACACCGGGCCGTCGTCCTCTGAGTGAAACTCAATCGTGTCTGGGAGTGCCACCTGCCGGCACAGCGTCTTGAGCAGTTCCAAATACTCCTGAAGGGCTGGATCGGCTGCGCTGCTCATACCCGCTGGCCAACGGTTTCTTCCTTCCCAATTTGGACGGCAGAGGCCTGCGCCCACTCAGGAACTTCCTCCAGGGAATCTGCGATCTGGAAGTCGCCCCGGTTGCGATAAGCGTACCCCTCGATACCCTCGGAAGAGGCCCGGTCGACGAACTCCTTGAACAGTTCACCCACGAACTGGTCGGCAGTAATGGTTCGTTCGTGGTAGAAGCTCCCTTGGAGGCCTTCATGGTAGACCTCCAGATCCATGGATGTCAGAGGGGTCTTCGAGGCGGTGATGGCGGCCATCAGCGTCTCGTAATCCGAGAACTTCCTTTGGTTCTGTCCGGGCTCGGAGAGGAAGTACCGGAAGTTGTCTTCTGGCTCTTCCTTGGGCTCCTCGATCACGATCTCTTTTTTGAGCTTCGCCGAGACGCCTTCGATGATTTCTCTCGAAGTTCTGCAGATCACACTCAGGTTGGACATGACGTCCTTGGGGGTTGCCCCAAAGCTGCGGAGGTACTCCCCCGAGATCGAGTTCTCGATCCCGAAGTGTCGGGTCACCGCAAATGAAACGGCCTCTGCCTGGAGTTCCCGCAAGGCTTTGGCTGCTTGAGCGTCTTTCGCAGAGCTAGTCTTGCGTTCGTCGCCAAAGTGGAGGAGTTGGTGCGCCATCTCGTGGGAAAGCGTACAGACAGCGGTTGCATCGTCAGTCCAACCGGCAACGCCAATGGTGCCCCCTTTGGCCGCATAGCCGGCTTCGCCCTTGCTGAGGACTACGTTTTTCACTTTCCACCCCTTCCCCTCCGCATACTCCTTCATGGCTGCGAGGATTTCCGCTGCATCGCCATCGACGCTGGTGGCCACGCTGATCTCCGGGCCGGTTGTTTCTACCCCGAGGTCGTAGACGCACGGCACGGCCTTGAAGAAGAGGATCTGCTTGGGCAGCACAGCCACCTCGGCCTCCCTCTTCTGGACGATCTCCACAGCCGTGACGAGTTTGTCGGCCAAGGCTTGGATTTTGTCGTCCGGCAGAGACTTGCTCCTCGGATCGGTTTCAACAAAAGCGAGGGCGCTGGCTGGGGCGACAGGATCGTTCTGAGCCTGGCGGCACCAAGACAGGTACTTTTCTACGAACTGGATTCCGCTGGGATTCATCCCGGAGGATTTGAGCACCTTGAGTGGATCCTCCACTGCCATCACCGGCACAAAGATGTGTGCGGGCACTGCGCCTGGCTTCGGTGTATGGCCGAGGCTGCGGGCCTCTTTGATCGTGACGGGTTTGCCGATGTCTCGCTTCTGGGCGAGAACCATCATGAGATTGTTTGCGCTCCAGCGATGGGCACGGCTGGCGAAAAACGAGAGCATTTTCTCCAGCTTCTCCGAGGAACCCTGCTCCACGTCCGCGATCAGCGCCTGGCACGACTCCTCAACCTTTTTCAGGAGCCCTTCCTTGAGTTCGTCCTTGGGCCGCTTTTTCATTCAACAAAAAAGTCAACGGTGTCCATGATCGCCTCGTTCTCGTCCTCGGAGAGTTCGATGAAGTGGGTGGGCGGCTCCGCAAGAATCTCGTGGTTGATCGACTCAAGAAACGAAAGAAACGCTTCCTGTTCAACCAACTCCTTTTTTGCGGCTTTCTTCATACGCGGACGATTTCGGTGGGCGGAATTTGGTCCGCATACTCTGGCAGGCATGCCCTTGGGATCAACTCCAGTTCCTGCTCGTTTACCTGCAAGACCAGTGCCTCGCCGGCGGACACGGTTTCGCCAGCTTTCAATCGCTGCAGCAAGAAACGACTCCATGCGTTTCCGATCTCCCGTTCGACCGCCCCCCGCATTGGTCGTGCCCCGAGCACCCGGTCGAACCCCTTCTTGATCAGGTAGTTCAAAACGCTGCCGGTAGTGGAAATGGTTACGTTCTTCTGGGTACATAGGAGATTGACTTCAGAGATAAGCAGATTCCCTGCAATTTCGACCTGTGTTTCGTAATTGAGCTTGGTGAAGACGATTTTTTCGTCGAATCGGGCGAACAATTCGGGGCGGAAGTAGGCTTGGGCGACCGCGAGAACGTGTTTACGAACGCGCTCATGAGAGGACACCTGCATTTGGGCGGCATCTCCTGACCCGAGGTTGCTGGTAAAAATCAGGTAGCAGTCCCTGAGATGCTTGGTGACCCCATTGGCCATGGTCACGCGGGCTGAATCCATCGCAGACAAAAAGACGGTGGTCAGGTCACTGTTGGCCTTTTCGATCTCATCGAACAGAATGATACCGCCCCCGTTGGCATTCAAACGGTCGATGGCATCACCCAGAAGGCCCTGCTCATCGCGATTGCGCCCAATGAGGCGCCCGACGCTCGACGGCTCCTGATACTCGGCCATGTCAAAGCGGGCAAAGCGCTTGGTCACCACGTCGTCATCTTCCGACCCGGCCAGAAAACGCACCACGCAGAGCGTGATTTCGGTTTTCCCAGTTCCTGTCGGACCAAGCAGCAAAAACGATCCTTTTGGACGTCGCTCGCGTGTGACGCCCAACTCGCCCCGCTGGACTGCGGAGGAGATTCTGGTAACCGCCTCCTCCTGGCCTTTGATCCTTTCGGCCAGAAACTCCTGGAGGTCCGCTAGGCGATGGAGGCCACCGGTCATCGTTTGATGCCTCCCCCCATTGCAACACACTCTCCTTCCAGCGCCTCAGTTACCGAGGTTTCCGATAACTCGTTGCGTTCTTCCTGCTCTTCCTGACGTTCCGCCATAAAGACCGTGAGGTCATTGTGCGGCACCAGATCCTTCCTTGGCCGGGTGACGGCCACATAGAGAAGGTTGAGTTCCTCCCTACTGGGCCGGTTGTTGGCTTTTGGATTTTTGAGCGCCAGAAGGTTGCATGACTTCTCGAAATCTTCGGTAAGCATCACCCTGTCCCACTCGAGCCCCTTGGATCGGTGAGCCGTTCCAAAGCAGCGGGCACCCTCAGGCGAGCCGCAATGCCGGGTAATGTTCTCGAGATGCCGGGGCAACTCAGGCCCGTAGGATTCAACCAGACGGACATATGCTTCGAGTTCGCGGTCCGCCCCCTGCCCATTTTTGTCGCCCTTGGAGAAGGAGACAATCTCGGCATAGTTGGCAAAACTGCGAATGTAGGGATCCTTCACGGGGCGCCCATACTTTTGGCACCACACCCCCATGAGGGCATCGAAACGGTACATCTGGGTCGGATCCCAGTTGGTTTTTTCCGATGTGGTCACGAAGTGAATCTTGGCCCCGGGCCGTCGCTGGAGGTAGTCGATGGCCGCCCCGATGAGTCCCCCGTTAGACCGCGAGATAACCGCTTCACTCAGACAGTGCCTGTCGGTCTTTGGGCGCATACCCCGCACTTTTACGGGACGCTCCCCGGAAGAGATGTCCGCGTTGAGAATTTCCGTGGCCACATCGGCGATATGCTGTGGATACCTGAAGGAGCAGGTCAGAGACTTGGTGAGGCCATCGATCTTGCCAGTGGCGATGTCCTTACCCATGCGCTCCATGAGGTTCACGGCGCCCCGGAATCCGTAGATGTTCTGGCGACTGTCCCCGACGAGAATGATGCGGTGACGTCCGGCTTTGACCGCTGCCCGAATGACAGCCTCCATCGTGGGGTTGGTGTCTTGCGCCTCGTCCAGAAAGAGAACATCGAAGCGGTTGAAAACACTGGGCAACCGGCCGGTCTTTGCGATCTCCAACTGCCAGAGTTTCAGGTAGCCGTCGTGGGGCATTGGGACTTCCTGATCTTGCGGATCGCACATCCGTGCCCAGAGCTTGTTGACGGCAGTCAGAATACGACTGCGCTCGACCGCCTTCACATCGGGATTTCCATGGATGAACCCGGGCAGATGCCGTGATTCGATGGCGATGTCTGGGGAGTGCAGGAAGTTGTTGATGGTTTCGATGGCAATCTGCGCCTGCGAGCTGAAATCAAAACCCATTGGCCGCATAATGGTCTTGGGCCTGAGGTTCTCGAGCTTCGCTTTGTAGAGGCGCCCGAAATCGGCAAACGCGAGGGCGTGCTGAGTCTTGCAGGTGACCGACTGGGGAAACCGCTGGCGCGCATCCTCGGCAGCACTGGCATTGAATGCCATGTAGAGAAAGGAGAGTTCCTTGTGGGCACTGGCATACTCCTCGAGCGTGGAGGTCTTGGCTGCACCGGCAAAGGCCTCGATCAACATGACCTGCCCCGGCTTCAAGTGAACGCCACAGATTGCCCGCTGCTCGTCGGTTAAGGTTCGCTTCGGAAGAACCTGCTTTGCCTGCTCCGCCTGGGCCGTGTGTTTAGACGTCATACAAATCGTCCTCCTGAACTTCCTCAAGCTCTTGAGCCTGCTCAATGACCCGGATGGCCATTCGGATCGCGAACACATCCTCTTCGGGGCGCAAATCAATGACTTCG
>CAIURC010000121.1 GCA_903901425.1 uncultured Spartobacteria bacterium
CATGACCTGCACGATCAAGCGCGGCGAGACGCAGACGTTTTACGGAGAGACCTCGACGGGCAAGCTCGGCCGCAAGATCGAGACGTTGATTGAGTACCTGCTCCGTTCGAACCCGGTCCCCTGCGGCAGCGTGCTGCTGATATAGGGGACCCGTTTTTTTTGGACACAAGGTTGGCTTATTGACCGAGATCCAAGGAGACTGAACGTAATGGAAGAAAAGAAAGACACTATCGGTTCCGGGACGGTGGGAGGAGCCCGAAGGGCGATGCCCACCGTCCCGGAACCGGCCGCCGCGACTGGCGCGGTCGGACCGAATCAGCGTTGGACCGTCACGCGAAAGCGGGAGGTGGCGCTCCGGCTGCTCCGCGGAGAGTCCATGGACGCCTTGGCCCGTGAACTGGGCGTAGAGATCTACCGACTGGAGGAGTGGAAGAACAAGGCCCTGGCAGGCATTGATGCCAGCCTCCGGGAGCGGGAGGGTGATCCGCTGGAGAAAGAACTGCAGTCGGCCCGCAGCAAAATCGGCGAGTTGATGATGGACATCGAACTGCTCCGCGAGAAGACGAGGCGGCCCGGCCCTTTAGCCAAGGGGAGATTGAGAAATTGAGCGCCACCATCTCCCAAGCCTCAGCCAAGCCGTACGGGGTGGAGCGCGTCTGTACCATCTGGGAGCAGCCGCGTTCGAGCTTCTATGCCTGGCGGCGCAATCAGGCCCCTGCCATAGCGGAGCCGGCCCTACCGGATCACAAGCGGGGCCCAAAGACGAAGCTGACCGACACCGAGCTACTGGGCAAGATTCAGGCTGATCTGGAGCGCTCTCCCTTTCAAGGCGAGGGCCATCGCAAGGTATGGGCGCGGTTGCGAGTCGTCGATGAGGTGCGTGTATCGCGCAAACGCATTCTTCGCCTCATGCGGGAAAACCGGCTCTTGAGCCCGTATCGATGCCGGAGGGCGACGGGTGAAAAGCACACTGGCACCATCACAACCGAGGCACCCAATGTGATGTGGGGTACCGATGGAACCCGGATTCTGACGGTCGAGGACGGCTACGTTTGGCTGTTCTCGGCCGTTGAGCACTGGAGTGCCGAGTGTGTCGGCTGGCATGTGGTCAAGCGCGGCACCCGCTATGCCGCTCTGGAGCCCATCGCGATGGCACTCACGACCATCTATGGTGGCGTCCGGGCGGGCGTGGCGCGCGGGCTTTCGCTCCGCATGGATCATGGCACGCAGTATTTGTCGGACCACTTTTTGAAGCAGGTCCGTTTCTGGGGGATCCAGCCCAGTTTTGCTTTTGTATCAGAGCCAGAAACCAACGGCGTGGCAGAACGATTCAACCGGACCCTGAAAGAGCAGGTCGTCTATGGACGGGTGTTTCAAAACATCGAGGACGTCCGCTCGGCCGTGGCCGCTTTCCTCACCAAGTACAACCAGCAGTGGCTGGTTGGAAAACTGGGGTACCGCTCCCCTGCCCAGGCTCGCCGGGACTACTTTCAGAAGATTGCAGCTTGAACAAACGTGTGTCCAAACAATCGGGTGCGGTACAATCGACGCACCAACTGCATACGCGCGGGGATATTGGGACGCGGTGGCCGCTGCATTCGACGGGGTTGGGCAAGGCGATTTTGAGTGCGCTGCCGCTCCGAGAGGCCGAGGGGCTGGTGCGGCGGAGGGGGTTGGCCGCGTTGACCAAACAGACGGCGACTTCGTGGCCGAAGCTGCGGGCGGAGTTGGCGGCGACGCGGGAGCGCGGCTACGCGGTGGACCGGGAGGAGAACGAGGCGGGGGTGCGGTGCGTGGCGGCGGCGTTTGTCGACCCGCTGCGGGGGGCGGTGGCGGCGGTGAGTGTTTCCGGACCGAGCGTCCGGTTGTCTGATGCCGAACTGGCCATTCTGGGCCAGGAGGCGGTGGCCGTCGCGCGAGCGATCCGGCCGCATCCACATTGGGAGGAGCTTTGAGCAGCAAAATTGAACGCATTGGCGGGATTATTCCGCCGCTGGTGACCCCGTTCCGCGCGGACGGCACGATTGACGAACAGGCGCACCGCGCCGAGGTACGGCACATGGTGGAGCGGGCCGGGGTGCACGGGCTGGCCGTTTGCGGCAGCACGGGGGAGGGGCATACGCTTTCGACCGAGGAGACGCGCCGCATTGTGGGCTGGACGGTGGAGGAGGTGCGGGGCCGGGTGCCGGTGATTGCCGGGATCATCACGGACAGCACGCAATCGACGATTGACCGGGCGAAGGCGCTGGCGGATTTGGGGGTGGCGGCGCTGCAGGTGACGCCGGTGCACTATGTCTTCCGGCCGGATGATGAGGCGATGGTGCGGCATTTTGGGGCGATTGCGGACGGGACGGGGATGCCGGTGATTATCTACAACGTGGTGCCGTGGTCGTACCTGCTGCCTCCGCTGCTCGTGCGGATTTTGCGGGAGGTGGACGGGGTGATTGGCGTCAAGCAGAGCGCGAGCGATATGAAGGCGCTGGCGGATTTGCTGTTGCTGAGC
>CAIURC010000122.1 GCA_903901425.1 uncultured Spartobacteria bacterium
GGCCGCGAAGTCAGCGCCGCCGAACTGCGGGACATGTTTTTCCGGGAATACACCGGGCGCACCACGCCATTCTCGCTCGAATCGTTCCGTGCAGAACCCAAGGACGAGAAATCCGCCTGCCACGCTTCCATCAAAGCCGGGACCCACTCGATTCCGCTTCACGGCCGTGGGAACGGCCCCATCGCCGCCTTCGTGGACGCGCTCCACACCCTGCCGGCCGCCCAAGTGCCGCGGTTCGAGGTTGCCTACTACTGCGAACACGCGCTCGGAAGCGGCTCCGAGGCCAGTGCAATTGCCTACATCCAGATCCGGCTCCAGAACGGCCAAACCCGCTGGGGCGCAGGCATCGACACCAATATCGAACTGGCCTCGATCAAAGCCGTGCTGAGCGCCCTCAATCGCGCCTAGCCCCCTGAACGCACCCCACCCGCGCCCAACGCATCCCATGGCGCCCTCTTCCCAACCCACTCCGGTCCGCGAAACTGAACTCCTCGCCCCGGCTGGCGACTGGGATTGCATCCGGGCCGCAGTGGCAAACGGCGCCGATGCCGTCTACTTCGGACTCCCACGGTTCAATGCCCGGCTCAGGGCCGAAAACTTTACCGAGGAACAACTTCCTGAGGTGGTTGCGTTCTGCCACCGGCACGGCGTCAAAACGTACGTCGTCCTGAACACCCTGGTGTTCACCGCCGAACTCGAGAACGCCGCGCACTACCTGCGACTCCTCAACCGGGCCGGCGTGGACGCGCTCATTGTCCAGGACATCGGCCTGGTCCGACTCGCCGCGGCAATCACTCCGCACCTACCGATCCACGCGTCCACCCAGATGACCGTTACCTCGCCCGAAGGAGCCGAGTTCGCGCGTTCCCTTGGGGTGGAACGGGTGGTCCTCGCCCGGGAACTCTCCCTGCGTGAACTCGAAAAATTCGAGGGCGCACCGCCGCTTGAGGTGTTTGTGCATGGCGCACTCTGCGTGGCGTACTCCGGGCAGTGCCTCACCAGCGAATCGCTCGGCCAGCGCAGCGCCAACCGGGGCGAATGCGCCCAAGCCTGCCGGATGCCCTATTCTCTCGTGGTGGACGGCGCCGTGCGCGACCTCGGGGACCGCCGCTACCTTCTCTCCCCCCAAGACCTCGCTGCCGTTGCCGAGATCCCGCGCCTGATCGAACTCGGCGTCGTCAGCTTCAAAATCGAAGGCCGCCTCAAGTCGCCCGAATACGTGGCCGCCGTGTGCCAAGTCTACCGGAAGGCCATTGATGCCGCGCTCGAAAACCGCACCCACTCCGTTTCCCAGGCCGACCGTTACCAGATGGAGATGACATTCTCCCGCGGCCTCTTCCCCGGCTGGATGCACGGCGTCAACCACCAAGAACTCGTGTCCGCACGGTTCGGGAAAAAACGCGGCCCCTTCGTGGGCCGCATCCAGAAGGTCGGCTCCGATTTTGTGGAGGTGCACCCCGGCGTTCCCCTGGCCCCGGGAGACGGACTGGTTTTTGACACCGGCGGCGACACCGATACCGAGCAGGGCGGCCGCATCTACGAGATCCGAGGCAACCGACTGTTCTTCCAGCACCGCCGGATCGACTTTAAAAAACTCAAGCCCGGCGACCGGATTTGGAAGACCCACGACCCGGCTTTGGAAAAACAGCTGCGCCAGTCTTTTTCAGGCACCTTGAGCGCGCGCCGCCGGGTCCCGCTCGATCTGGTGGTGTCGGGCAGCCCCGGAACCCCGCTGCAGATTGAGGTCCGGCTCCCTGGCCAACCCGGCGTGTCTGTGGCCCCGGTCTGCTCGCATCTGGAGCTGCAGGAAGCCCGGACCGCCCCCCTGACGCCGGACCGTCTTCAGGAGCACCTGGGCCGGCTCCACGAAACGCCCTACACACTCCGCGCGCTCTCGGTCCAACTGTCTGCACCGGTGCTCCTTCCCATTTCCGCACTGAACCAACTCCGGAGGGCCTTGGTGGCGCGCCTCGACGAAACGCTCCGCACCGTGCGTCCCGAATCTGGCGATTCCTGGCGCCAGGTGCTTGCCGCCGGGGAGCCCCAGCCATCCGCTGCTCCGCAGGAGTCCGTGCCTCCCATCCTCAGCGCGCTGTGCCGGACCGAAGACCAACTCCGAACGGCCCTCGAGCTTGGGATCGGCCGCATCTATGTCGATTTCGAGGATATCCGGCGTTACAAAGACGCGGTGGGAATGGCCCGCGCGCACGCCGGCCGGATCTTTCTCGCTACGCCCCGGATCCAGAAAGCCGGGGAACAGGGTTTCTTCAAACTGATCGAAAACGCCGCACCGGACGGGGTTCTGCTCCGCAACATCGGCGCCATCGACTTCTTCAGGCACCATACCGATCTCCAGAAGATCGGCGATTTTTCGCTGAACACCGCCAACCCGCTGACCGCGCAACTCTACCGCCAGCACGGTTTGGATCTGCTCACCGTGAGCTACGATCTCAACTTGGAACAGGTTCTCGATCTTGCCGCCGACTGCCCGCCAGAAAACTTGGAACTGACCCTGCACCAGCACATGCCGCTCTTCCACATGGAGCACTGCGTGTTCGCGGCGTTCCTTTCCAACGGTCGTTCCTTCCTCGACTGCGGTCGCCCCTGCGAAAAACACCGGGTCCATCTCCGGGACCGGGTTGGGATGGAGCACCCACTCCGCGCCGACGTGGGGTGCCGCAACACGCTGTTCAATGCAGTCCCCCAGACCGGCGCCCGTTTTTACACGCAGCTCGCCGGGGCCGGGCTTCGCAATTTCCGGGTCGAACTCCTCGAAGAATCCGCCGCTGAAACGCGCCAGATTTTATCCGCCTACACCGCTCTGCTCTCCGGAGAACGGCAGGGCGAAGACCTCTGGCGCGCGCTCCGGGCCGAATCGCAACTGGGCGTCACACGGGGCACCCTCTGATTTACGGTTTACCCGGCCCTGCTGGGAGGCTCGCTGAAACTGAGATGGCCCCTGAAAATCGGGTCCGCAGTTCGGACATCAAAACGGTTGGGAGGAGGATAAACCACAGGATCCAGCAGCACTCAAAACCTACAGCCGCCCTGACGGTTCCGACCTCAGGGTTCATTTTTGGACCGTACGAGCCTTGATGCAGAACTGTGTGCCTTATCAACGCACTACCGCGATGGCCCAACCGACGACAGAATGAATGGCCCAGCCAGGCTCACTGCAGCACCCACTCCCTTTTCCTGCCGCACCCGCATCAACCATTCCCTCTGGACGGAACCCAATGCCTCCGCCGGATTCCCGCTCTCAAGAGCCCGGCTGTAGAACTCCAGCATGAACTGAGTCGTGGCCTCGTCATTGACCGCCCAGAGTGTCATCAACAAATTCTCGGCTCCTGCCTGCACAAACCCTCGCCTCAACCCCAACACTCCTTCCCCGGAGCGCGCCTCACCAGCACCCGTTTCACACGCGCTCAGTGTCACAAGCCACGTCCCTTCAAGCTTTAACAAACCCACTTCCTCAGCCATCAACACGCCATCCGCGTTGAAAGGCGGAAACTCGCCGCGCGACCACCCCTCCATGGTCCGTTGCGCTCCTGCCAGTGCCAGCCCGCTCCGGTGCATGGGATGCGTTATCCGACCCATCTCCCGATCCGGTTTCTCCATCAAAAACCGGCCGCGCTCGCCCCCAATTTTCAATTCCATTTCCGGAAGAAAAAATCCGTGCGTTGCCAAGTGCAAAACCCTTGGAGAAACCACCTTCATCAACTCTGTCTCCTGCGCATCCCTCCCGGTCCGAGGCCGCTCCACCGTCCATCCCTCAGGCCAACCAAGCTTTTCCAGCGCCTCACACTCTCTCCCCGTTCCAGGCAACGCCTCAAACCGCACCTGAGAAAAATCCCGGATCTCTGCGGATCGCAAACTGTGCCCGCCCGCTGGATCCGCCGTCGCATCCCGCCCCAAATGCAGCGCCTGTTTCTCCGTCTGCACTGCTCCAAAATCCGGGTTCCCAAAAACCACCACACTTCCGTTCGGCTTCCGATCCGCCGCCGCTTTGCGTGATTCTGGCGCACCTTGCCGCACCAAGTCCCGGCCGCTGCCGACGTAACGAATGCGATGACTTTCTGCAAGGAAACGTCCGTCTGAATCCAGCAACGTTGCGAATGAAACGAAGTTCAACTGGGCATCTGGACAGAGCACCACGCGCTCCACGGTCTGTGGCAGGCTCTTTCGAATGGGCCCCCAAACCTGGTCATAAAGGGCGCCGAGGGTTTCCTGGACCGTGGTCTCGTCCGTCTTTCCACGGACACACTTCAAATAAAGCTTCACCGAACTCTCGATATCTGTGGCTCGCCCAAGAACAATCCACTGGGCCATTCCCGGTGAAAAAACCACCGCGCCGTAGCGCATTTCCCATTCCCCGTTGCCCAGATAGTGCTTGTACCGCGCCCATTCCACCAACGCCTCGTCGGCGCGAAGACTCCGGGCCACCTCTCCTCCAGTCACACCCATGGCTCTCCGGGTGCGCCCCAAAGCCGTCACCCGCCGTGCCATTGCCCCCTCCCTCGACTCCAATTCCTCCCCCCATTTTTTCCGAAGCAACAACCACTTTTTTTGTGCCGCCGGATCCAGATCTGTCGGAACGTCGAGCGTCCACTTTCTCAACCGTGCTTTGAGTTCGCTGATCTCCTCCAATTCGCGTTCAAAACCTGCCCCCATGGATTCCCATGCCACGGCCCGGTCCTCCAACATCGAATCGAGCACCACGCCTTTCCAGCGGAGTACGGCATCCGCCATCAACCCGGCCGACCCGATCGTCGCGGGCAGGTTGAATGGCGTCTGCGTCGCCTGAAAATCCATCCGCCCCTCCTCCGAACTGAACGAGAGAATCTCCGCCAGCGCCTTCTCGAGGACTCCCTGTTCCCGCGCGACCAGTTGGTTCACCCCGGGCTTTCCAAGGTCTATCCGGGCCAGCGCCAGACCGTTCAGAAACATCGCGGTGTCAGGATGGTCCGGGTGCAGCCCTCGCTCAACCAACGCAACTGCCTTTTCAAAATAGGACTCCGCCTCGGCATGCCTGCCCTGCCTGTGGTGCAATTCGCCGATGTTCCCCAAAGCCAATCCAAGGCGGGGGTGCTGTTGTCCGCTGGCCACCTCATAAATCCTGACCACCCGCTTCAATATTTCTTCCGCCTCCGCGTTCCTGCCCTGGTTGCTGCAGATCACAGCCAGGTTGTTCAGGACGAGGGCGGTGCTGCTGTGTTCCTCCCCATACACATTTTGAAAAATCTGTGCCGCCCTCCTCCAGCACACCTCCGCCTCGGCGTCCTTGCTTTGATCACTGTAACTCAAACCCAGATTGCTCAAAGCCAGCGCAATTGCCGGGTGCTGGGGGCCATGCATGCCCTCATAGATCGCTATTGCGCGCCGAAGAAACCGCTCTGCCGCCGCAGACTGGCCCTTGCTCATGTTCAGCGCCGCAAGATTGTTCAGCGCAAGCGCTGTAAAATTTTGCTCTTCACCCACCGTTTCCTCAAAAATCTCAAGCGCCCTCTTCAAACATCGCTCTGCCTCCGCATATTTCCCGCGTTCCAGGTAGACCTCCCCCAGATTATTCAGGGCAATCGGGAAATCCGTCCGACTGGACACATCCCCCTTCTCACAAAGGGAAACCACACGCTCCAAAAACCGTTCCGCCTCCAGATACTGCCCTCGGTTTCGAGCCACCAAACCCAGATTGTTCAAGACCATCTGCGTGCTCGGATGCTCCTCTCCGTGGACCTTCTCGAACACCGCAAGCGCTTTCCGAAAGCAGATTTCCGCCTCGTCATTTTTCTCCTGTTCCAAGCACGTTGTCCCGAGCAGCGCGAGCAGGGTGGCAGAGTCATCATGCCATTCACCCACGTTGCTTTTTGACAATTCATACGCGCGTCGGAGGACATCCTCTGCATCGGCGTATCGGGCCTGGCTCCGGTAAACCGCCCCCAGTTCCGTCATGGACTGAACAACGTTCTGGTGCTCTGACCCCAGCGTTCCCTCCTGAAAACAGAGCACCCTCTGGATGAGCAGTTCCGCTTCATCATACGCGCTCAGCATCAGCAAAAGCTTTGAAAGAACCGTCGCTGTCGACTGAAACAAAAGCGCGTTATTCGCTTTTTCGTAGATTCCAAGAACCCTCCGGAAAAGGGGCCCAGCCTCCGCAAACCGGTTCTGCATGAGAAGGTACACGGCCAGATTTGTCAGCGCAGATCCAGTTTGTGGATCCTCCACCCCATAGACCTTCTCGCAGACACGGATGGACCGCTCACAGATCGCCCTCACATTCTCCGGCTTCCCATCCACACGAACACGAATACTTGCTAGTTCTACAAGGGAGGCTGCCGCGGGCTCACTTTCTTCTCCGCCCATTTTCAGGGCCAATTCCAACGCCTCCTCAGCCACTGGAATCGCCTCCGCGTGTCGCTGCGCTTGGTTGAGTTCCTGCACCCTGAGTCGGAGCGAATTCCACCGGCTCAAATCCGGCTCCTCCCCGTTTACCCAAAGACGCAGCCCAAAAAAAACCACCAACAGCCCAATCCCCCACGGAAACCGCCCCCTGACCGGACACTCAACCGCACGGAGTTTCTGTTCCATGGCAGGGGGGTTACTTCGATTCAAACTCATAAACTCCGGTCCAGTTCCTCGGCGGTTCCTCCAAAAACCGGGCGCATCGGTCCCGCAACAGCCGACTTGGACCGTCCTCCTCCGCCAATAAAGCGAATCCCTGAGCGGCCTCTTGAAAACAACCCCGACGGTACAGGCGGTACGCATCCCCATACGGCACAATCCTCCGCTCAAAATCCCGCTCATTCTCAAAATGCCGGATCTCGTGCAATTCCACAGGCACGCTTTTTCCTTTGACCACCACCACATCAATCAACCGCGAGAGGGGACGGGGTTCGAGTTGGTCGAGTACCTCGCGCGTGATCAGGGCACGGACGCCGTACACTTTTGTCAGGGCTTCTATGCGGGCGGTGGCGTTGATGAGGTCTCCCACAATTCCGTAATGGTAGAACTGCTCAGAACCGATGTTTGCAAGAAGCGCGGACCCGCTGTGGATGGAAACTCCGTACCCAAAAAGCTTCCGGACCTCTGCCGGCAGCGTTTTCTTGAGGGCATCCAGCCCCGCAATCAACTCCAGGGCCGCGCTGACCGCCCGCTGAGCGGCGTCAGGCTGCGGATCCGGGGCACCCCAGTACGCCAGGAACTGGTCCCCCACCGGCTTCTCCAATGCCCCATCCTGACGGAACACCGCCCGGTTCTCGACGGAAAAAATCCTGTTCAACAACCCCAGCATTCCCTCCGCTCCGAGCAGTTCCGCCAGCGGCGTGGAATTGCGCAGGTCGGTCAGCAGAACCGTGATCTCCACCCGGCGTGGCTCCAGACTGCCGGGGTTGGCCAGCACATCCTCAAGTATCCGGGGCGGAAAATAAAAGCCCATCGAACTGCGCAGATGCTGGCGTTGCGCCGACTCGTCGCTGTGGCGGCAGGATAATTCCGAAACAATCCCAAGCGTCCACAGCACACCGAGTGTCACCGTTCCGACCAACACACCCGGCGTCCAAAGCAGCCAAAGGCTGAAAAGACCCGCACCGCCCACTCCCATCGCCCAAAGCACCAAAAGCCAGCGTTTCCTTGGACATAAACCAACCAAACGGCCCAACACCGCCAGAAACAAAACCGCACACGCATCCGCCCACCGCGGTGCCCGGAAAATTGCGGAGTCCTGCATCAGATCGTTCAAGGCCGTCGCATGCAACAAAACCAGAGGCTCATTCGGGCCAAACGGGGTCGGCCCAACATCCGCAACACCCGTGGATGCATTCGCCAAGAATAAAACCCGCCCCGCCAACGGCGTTTCTCCCAGGCCCTTTTCCCGCGCATGCAACTCCCGCAGTCCACGTAAATTCAACCGGCCAAACCCGCCATGCCGAATCCATCCCCCGCGGAAATTCAGGAGCCGCTTCCGGTCGTCGCTCAGACGACGACGCACCGCCCCTTTACCATCCTCAGCCAACTCCTCCCATTCCACCTCCCCCAGACCCTCCATCCGAAGATCCACGCCCGGTTGCAATCCTTTCACGGCAAAATAAGCAGCAAGCCCCAAAGCAGCTTCCGATCCGCGTCCCGCCGTTGGAAAAAGGGGGTAAGCCCGGCGACTCCCATCCGGGTCCGGCTCGACATTGATCAACCCGGCGGGAAGCCATCGCTCTGGCCGCCATGGAAATGAACGAAGCCGGACATCCCTCCCGTCCCCCCCTGTCCGCACCGCCTCCGCAGCCACTACAAGCACCCCTCTACCCGCCGCTTCCAAGATCGGTTTCGCAATTTGCTCCGTCCCCCGGGCGTAAATGACGTCCAACACCACCACCGCTGCTCCCAGGTCCGAGGCCTGCCGGATGCATTCCGCCGCCGCCCGGTACTCGTCCTCAAGCGAATGCAACGAAACCAAATCCTCATCATCCACCCCCACCACCACCACACGCGGATCCGACAGAGGCGTCCGACCGCACCATTCCCGAAGTTTCAGTCCAAAATCAAACCAGCGCCGTTCCAAAAATTCCAAGGGCGTGCCAAAAACCAACACCAGCAGCGCCGACACCCCACAAAGCGCCGTGTTCGAACGCCATAACGGCCGCGGCCTGGTTCCTCTGTCCTTATTCTGCGGCATCCCGGAATACGGTCACCCCGGGCTTTTCCTCCGAGAATGGGATTTTTCTCGCCTCCTCCTGCCAAGTAAAACCGCCCACAGCTCGCACGGTTCCACCCACCTTGGTTGGCCCGCCTCCCGCCCCACCCTGAAACACGACTCCAGAACTCCCATACGCCAGCACCCGATCCCGCAGTTGGCGGACCTGAAGTCTGGCCAGCGATTCCTCCCCGCCCCCAGCCGCCACGTTCTCCACCAAACTCGCCAGCTTTTTGATTTCAGACTGCCTACTCGAGAGAAACACCACATAAATTTCAAAATCGCCGTTCCCGCCCTCCCACGCCCAGCGCTCGGGTTCGAGAGGCACCGCCTTTTCCTCAAATCCCTCTGAACCAAGCTGTACAAGGAAGGGTTTCCAACCATTGGCCAGTCCGCCCTTCGCTTTCGAAAACGCAACCACCAAGGCACAACAATCCGCCCTGCCGTTCGCGTCCAAATGAACTCGGAGCGACCGCCCTGCACCCGGAAGCACTCCCGCCTTCCACACCGTCTCGGAACGGGTCGCATCGTCCCACACAGACACACACGCCCTCCCGTACGGCTTCCGAAGATCCACGGCATCAGAAGAGACCCCCTTCAAACTCAGAATCAAAAAGACGAGTACCGGGAAAAAAACCCGCATAGGGAAATAAACACCAAGAAACCTTCCGTAGAGCACACCGCACCCTCCTTCCGGTCAAGCCCCTTTTCCGCATCGTTCATCGTTCCACGTCCAACCCTGCACCTCGCCAAGACCGCGGGCCGCCCCCTGTGATTTTTACGCCATCCATTTCCCAAACCGCCCCCCTCCATGAACTCAAATGGTTGCACCCACGGATCACAAAACAGATTCCAAACCTCCTCTTTCCTGCCCCGAGACACCGCAGTCATTGCGACACATACCCACCCAGAACTCGGACACGCTCTTGGCGGAAAAAATGGAAGCGCTGGCTGATCCGAACACCGTGTCTCAAAAGACCGGTTCGCTTTCGTTCAAGCCGCAGAAAAAGGGGCGCTGATCAACGCCCGGCTTCCACGGGGGCTCGGTACCCGTCCGGGTCCACTTCCGCCCGCGCATACCCGGCCCTCTGGAACCCGGCATCCAGTTCCCCTCCCGGGATCTGGGCAAGTCGATCGAACTCCCGGGGATCCACCTGGAGCCGGCCCACCAACTCGCCCCCGGGCCGGACCATGTGCCGGACCCGGAACACCCGGAACCCGAGGCTGCGAACAAACGCCTCCGCCCGTTCCACCATCCCCAACGCCTCCACGGTGACCGGAGTTCCATGCGGGATCCGGGAACTCAGGCAGGGCTGCGCAGGCGCATCAGCGGTGGGCAAACCCATTTCACCCGAAAGCAGGCGGATCTCGCTTTTGGAAAGACCGGCGTCCCGCAGCGGGGCGAGCACCCGGAACTCCTCGGCGGCCCGGCGCCCCGGTCGGACGGTCCGCATGTCGTCCGCATTCTCACCGTAGGCCACGGCCTTGAACCCGCGCGCTGGCGCCAGTTCCTCCAGCTTCGAGAACAGCTCCGCCTTGCAGAAATAACACCGGTTGACCGGGTTGCTCGCGTACTCGGGGTTCTCGAGTTCAGCGGTGGGAAGAACCTCCACGGGCGCCCCCAGCTTCTGAGCGAGATCGAGCGCCTCGGCAAGGGCTTGGCGGGGCAGACTGGCGCTGTCGGCAATCACGCCCAGCATTCCCGTGCCGACCACTTTCCAGGCCCGGGCGAGCAGATACGCGCTGTCCACACCGCCGCTGTATGCGACAACCAGAGGCGCCGCGTCCCGGAGGATTTGGTCGAGGGCGCGTTCTTTTTCCCGGAGCGTTTCGGGGACCGTTTCCTGAGCGGAGTCGCGGGAAACAGCCCCGGGCAGGGGTTTGGATGGTGACGTGCCGTGCATCAGGCGGGTTTAGACCGATCGGGCAACTCAGAGCTGGAGCCTGCGGAAGAGTTCGTCGAGCGGGAGGCTCAGCCCGATGTAGAACTCGCCGAACTCGCCGTAATGAACGGTGACCGGATCAAAGCGCATTTCGTACACGATGGATTTGATCTCGAACGTGTCATGGGCGAAGAGGGTAACCCCCCACTCGGCGTCATCGAGGCCGGTGGATCCGGTGATAAGCTGGAGGATTTTGCCGTGGTACTTGCGGCCGACGCGCCCGTGTCCAGCCATGAGCTGTTTGCGTTCGTCGAAACTGAGCCCGTACCAGTTCTGGCCCACCAACCGCCGCTTGGCCATGGGATAGAAACAGAACACCTCCCACACCGGGAGCACCGGGTAGAGCTTGTCCTTCCGGTACTTGGCCATGCGCGCCGTGAACTCGCCCATCGCCTTTTCGTACTCGGCACTGCCCGGGACCAACTGCTGCTCGCGTTCGAGAGTTTTTCCGTACTCCTCGGAGGAGGTGAGGTACTCGCTCTCCTCGGTCATGGAGAAATAACTGTAGGCAGGGGTCAGCACATCGGGCCCGAGCGAAAGGCTGAGCCGTTTTTCCACCGCATTGGCGACATGCAGATCGGGGGTCAGCAACATGAACCCCAAGTCCGATTTTGGTCCCACCATGCTGAAAATCAGCAACTGGGTGTCCGGAAGGCTCCGGATTTCCGCCACCAACTCCGTGAATGCCGTCATCGCGGCCCGTTTTTCGTCCGGACTGAACAACGCCCACTGGCCGTGTTCGATTTTGTAGAAGAGATGCAGGACATGCCAGCCTTCACGGGGCACCACCGGGACGAGATTCGGGTCGCTCATGGGACCAAAACCATCGGGGGCGGCCGGGCACCGGTCAAGTCCCCTCCGCCCCACGAAATCGGTGTTGCATTGCCGGGCGCCTCACGGTTTCTTTGTCTTCTTCCACTTCCAAAACTGCTCCGATGGCTGATCTTGCGAACAAATACCCGGAAAACGTCTCTGGCACCTTCTACGTTGATGACCAGTGCATCGACTGCGACCTGTGCCGGGAAACGGCCCCTGCCAACTTCACCCGGAACGACGACGGGGGACACAGCTTTGTTTTCAAACAACCCGAATCTCCCGAGGAAGCCGCCCTCTGCAAAGAGGCCATGGAAGGCTGCCCCGTCGAGGCCATTGGCAACGACGGCCAGTAGGCGGGTTCTTCAAGACTGTTCCCGGGTGTATGCGTTCCCCGGTCACCGTCCCAACTCAGGCAACTGCCGTTTCACCCCGGGCCTCCCAGCGCGGCTGAACGCTTTCCATGCGCGCTGATCGTCTCCGAGCCATCGCCCTGCGCGAATGGCGCGGCCTGCCTCAAACCCCGCTCCCCACGGACACCTCCGTCCCCGTGGGCACCACACTCACTCGGGTCCTCAAAAAACTCGGGCTTCCCGACCGGCTTCAGGAGGATCAGGTGCTCGAGGCATGGACGGAACTGGTCGGCCCGTTCATCTCCAAACACGCCTCCCCATTGAAACTGGCACAGGGCGTTCTCCATGTGCGCGTCCTGCAGTCCACCGTCCACTACGAACTCGACCGGGTCTGGAAGCCGCAGATCCTCCAGAAATTCCGGGCCCGTTTTGGCCAGCGGACCATCCGCGAGATCCGGTTCAAACTCGGTTAACCCCCACTTACTGCCATGTTCCCCGACGAAATCCGGATCGAAGCCCTCGAACTCAGCACCCGGATCGGTGTCCCCGAGGAGGAACGCGCGCTCCCGCAACGGCTCACGGCGAACCTGCTCCTGGTTCCTAAGACGCCGTTCCATGCATTGTCGGACCGGATTGAAAACACGGTCGACTATTTCCAGGTTGCGCGGTGCGTCCAGGAGATTGCCCGGTCTTCGCCCCGGCATCTGATTGAGACATTGGCCGAGGAAATCGCCCAAACCCTCCTTGCCCGATTTTCGCTCACGGCGGTGGAAATTGAGCTCAGGAAATACATCCTGCCCGATACAGCCCATGTCGCGGTGCGAATCCGGAGAGAACAATGAAGCGGTTGGTCTCCAGCCCCGTGGATCCGCGCTGGCTTATCCCGGAGGGCTGGGAAGCGGTTCTGAGCGCTGAACTGGCCTACCGTCTCGGGGATTGGCTGCTGCGGCTCTGGCAAATCCAGCTCAACCAGCATCCTCCGGATGAACCCTCTGCACCGCAGCACGCGCATCCCCGCCACCAACTCCTCTACTACCCGAGGGGTGAGGGCCAGCTCACCACCGGCAACCGCCGCCACCAAGTCACCGCCGGCTCCGTGTTTCTTCTTCCCGCTGGATGCCGCCACCGATTCGATGGGCGCGCGGAGGGGGGGACCACCTGTTTCGCACTCGAGTTCTCGCTCGAATCCGCCACCCCCAGCGTTTCCACATCGCCAGCCGGAGAACCCTCGGAAGCGGCCATCCTGCTCAGCCTCGTTCATACCGGACGTGCCCGGCCCTTCCTGATCCAGCCTCAGGACCAGGAACGCCTCGACCGCTGTATCGAAGAACTCGTCCGCGAAAATGAACGCCGCGAGACCGGGTTTACCACACTCATCCAAGCACGTTTGCTCGAGTTTGTCGGACTCTGCCTCCGTGCGACCCAGCGAGCCGAGGGGTTCCGCCAGCATTTCCGGCACACCGAATGGCGGCACCGACTCGTGGCAGACCGCGCTCTGGCCCTGATCCGTGAGGAATCGGCGCGCCAACCCGAGCTGACCCTTGCCGAGGCTGGCCGCCGCTGTGCGGCCAGTCCGAATCATTTGAACCGGATCCTAAAAAAAGAGACGGGGCAGACGTTTCACCAAGCGCTCCTTCGGCGCCGACTGGAGGTGGCACGCGCACTTCTGGAAGAGGGCCGGATTAACTGCACCGAAGCCGCGCTGGAAGCGGGATTCAACGACAGCAACTATTTCTCCCGGGCATTCCGGAAACTGTTCGGCCACAGACCTTCGGATCTGGCCCGGAACGGCTGAATCACGCCGCCGCGCAGGAGGAGCCAGAGCTGGAGCGCCGTGGGAGCATTCCTCTGACGCGCCCTCCAGGGGTGCATCAATTTTGACGGAAAACCGGTGGTAGCGCGCAGCACGCCACCGACCGGCTACTGTCTGTGTGCCCTCCGGGAACAGCACTTTGAGATGCCAGAGGCATCGTCAGTACGCAACCGCTGCGTGCCGCACAGCGACACCACCGGAGCGGAGTCCGGGTTTTGCGACCCGTGGCCTCGCAGAAAGGGCGAATAGAAATGTCCGCGCTCCGTTTGTTTCCGAAATCGTTCCGGATCAAATCACGCCGCCACCCAGAATGAGCCGGAGCATGGCCACCAAGCCGACAGCGATGTTGATGGTCAGGCCGATTTTCCGATCGGGAAACGCGCCGAGCACGATCCCAAGCACGCAGAGGCCGAGGGTGAACCACAGGCTCCAGCCCAGAAGCGGAATAATCCCCACAAACAGGAGAACTGAACAGACGATGCCAATGAGCACCGACAGGAATTGGCAGAGACCTTTCATGCTTTCCCATCATCCCCGGTGCCCGAGGAAATCCAACTCCGGAATGAGGTCGGGCACCCTGCAAAAAAGAGCAGCCGGACCCTTTCGGATCCGGCTGCTGAAACGAACTGCGGTTAGAACCGATTAGTAGTCCATGCCGCCCATGCCGGGGCCGTGACCGTGGTGGTCACCGCCGCCTGCTGCGGGGGCTTTCTTCTCGGGCAGCTCGGACACCACGCATTCGGTGGTGAGGAGCAGGCCGGAGATGGACGCTGCGTTCTGCAGAGCGCTGCGGGTCACCTTGGTCGGATCGACAACCCCGGCCTTGATGAGGTCGAGGTATTCGCCGGTGGCGACGTTGTAACCTTCGTTGCCCTTGCGCTTCTTGACTTCCTGCACGATGAGGGCGCCTTCCTGGCCGGCGTTGTTCGCCAGCTGACGGAGCGGAGCTTCGACCGCGCGGCGCACGATCTGGAGCCCGATCGCCTCGTCGCCTTCCAGCGTGAGGTTGTCGAGCGCCTTCTGGGCGCGGATGAGGGCGACGCCGCCCCCGGGCACGATGCCTTCTTCGACGGCTGCACGGGTGGCGTGCAGGGCGTCTTCGACGCGGGCTTTCTTTTCCTTCATCTCGGTTTCGGTGGCAGCACCGACGTTGATGACGGCCACACCGCCGGCGAGCTTGGCGAGGCGCTCCTGGAGCTTCTCGCGGTCGTAGTCGCTGGTGGTTTCTTCGATCTGGCGGCGGATCTGAGCCACGCGGCCCTGGATGTCAGCCTGCTTGCCGCTGCCTTCGACGATGGTGGTGTTTTCCTTGTCGATGGTGACGCGCTTGGTCTTGCCGAGGTCGTCCAGGGTGATGTTCTCGAGCTTGATGCCGAGGTCTTCGGTGAGGCAACGCCCGCCGGTGAGGATGGCGATGTCTTCAAGCATGGCTTTGCGGCGGTCACCGAAGCCGGGCGCCTTGACGGCGGCGACGTTGATGGTGCCACGGAGCTTGTTCACGACGAGGGTCGCGAGCGCTTCGCCTTCGACGTCTTCAGCGATGATCAGGAGCGGGCGGCCGGTCTTGGCCACCTTCTCGAGGACCGGGAGCAGGTCCTTCAGGTTGCTGATCTTCTTCTCGTGAATGAGGATGTAGGGGTTCTCCAGGATGGCTTCCATGGACTCCGCGTTGGTCACGAAGTAGGGCGAGATGTAGCCCTTGTCGAACTGCATCCCTTCCACCACGTCCAGCGTGGTTTCGATGGACTTGGCTTCTTCCACCGTGATGGTGCCGTCCTTGCCCACCTTGTCCATCGCGTCAGCAATGATGTTGCCAATCGCGGTGTCCCAGTTGGCGGACACGGTCGCGACCTGGGCGATCTCGGTGCGGTCCTTGACCTTCTTCGAGATCCGCTGGAGTTCGACCACGATGGCTTCCACAGCCTTGTTGATCCCGCGCTGCAGGGAGGTCGGGTTCGCACCGGCCGTCACGTTCTTGAGGCCTTCGCGGTACACGGCTTCAGCCAGAACCGTCGCGGTCGTGGTGCCGTCCCCGGCGATGTCGCTGGTCTTGCTGGCGACTTCGCGCACGAGCTGGGCGCCCATGTTTTCATAGGGATCTTCGAGTTCGATCTCCTTGGCGACGGTCACGCCGTCCTTGGTGATCGTCGGGCTCCCGAATTTTTTGTCCAGGATCACGTTCCGGCCGGCAGGCCCGAGGGTCGCCTTGACCGCACGTGCCAGCTTTTCCACACCGCGCAGCAACGCGTGCCGCGCGCTTTCGTCAAATTGGAGTTGTTTCGCTGCCATTGTCTTCTTGTTTCTGTAGGTTTTTCAGGGTTCGGACCGGTGTTCCCGTCGACTTCAGCCGGGGCGGTCCGGGGGTTGGTTTTTGTCTGTCGAACTGCTTGAGCTCTGCGTCTGGAGCCGTGCGGGCTCAGCCGACGATGCCGAGGATGTCTTCCTCGCGCATGATCAGGTAGGCGTGGTCGTCGATCTTGATTTCCGTGCCGCCGTATTTGGGGATCAAAACGGTGTCGCCCTTCTTGACCGTGAAGGGGATGACCTTGCCGTCCTCATCGCGCTTGCCGGTGCCCAGCGCCACCACTTCACCCTCCTGCGGCTTTTCCTTTGCCGTGTCAGGAATGATGATGCCGCCTTTCTTCACTTCCGAAGCCTCGATGGGCTTCACAAGCACACGATCCCCGAGGGGTTTGACGTTAACTGCCATGGTTTTTGGTTTCTGTTTGGGTTGGTTGTTGGTTTTTACGCATCCTCCGCGCACCAGACCCCGGGTCTCACCAAGGCTGTCTGGCACACGAGAAACGTGTAAATCTGGTTGGGTTAGCGCTTACTTTTTGCCGTCCTCGTCGACGACCTCGAACTCCGCGTCCACCACGTCGCCGTCCTGTTTGCGGGCCCCGGAGGACGCCCCGCCCGCAGCGCCAGCTGAGGCTCCCGCTGGACCTGCGCCCGCCGCCTGAGCTGCCCCCGACATCACGGTCTGGAACTTCTCCTGCAGCGCCGTGTAGGCCGACTTGATCGCCTCCACATCGTTGCCTTTGAGTGCCTCGCGCACCCGGGCCACATCGGACTCGAGCTCCGCCTTCAGGTCGCCCGGCAGCTTGTCCCCGGCTTCCTTGATCTGTTTCTCACACTGATACGCGAGATTGTCGGCGTTGTTGCGGACTTCCACCGCTTCCTTGGCCTTGCGATCCTCCTCGGCATGGATCTCGGCGTCGCGCTGCATCCGCTCCACCTCTTCCTTCGACAGACCGCTGGAACCCGAGATGCTGATCTTCTGTTCCTTGCCCGTGCCCAGATCCTTGGCGGACACATTCAGGATCCCGTTCGCGTCGATGTCGAACGTCACTTCGATCTGCGGCGTGCCTCGCGGGGCTGGCGCGATGCCGTCCAGATGAAAGGTGCCGAGGTTCTTGTTGTCCCGGGCCAACGGCCGTTCGCCCTGAAGCACCTTGATTTCCACGCCGGGCTGGTTGTCGCTGTAGGTGGAGAACGTCTGGGCTTTCCGGGTCGGGATCGTGGTGTTGCGCGGGATCATCGCCGTGGCCACCTGGCCCGCCGTCTCAATCGCCAGCGTCAACGGTGTCACGTCCAGCAGGAGCACGTCCTTGACGTCCCCCTTGAGCACGCCGCCCTGGATCGCTGCCCCCACGGCCACCACTTCGTCCGGGTTCACCCCCTTGTGCGGCTCCTTGCCCACAAGACGCCGTGCCGTTTCCACCACCTTGGGCATCCGGGTCATCCCGCCCACCAACACCAGCTCGTCGATCTGCTTTTCAGACAGCTTCGCATCGCTGAGACACGCTTTCACCGGCTGGATTGTCCGCTCGAAAAGGTTGTCCGTCAGCTGCTCGAGCTTGGCCCGGGTCAGCTTCTTCTGGATGTGCTTCGGACCCGTCTGGTCCGCGGTCACGAACGGCAGGTTGATCTCGTACTCCTGCGCGCTCGAAAGCGCGATCTTGGCCTTTTCCGACTCCTCCTTGACCCGCTGCATGGCGTCCGGTTGCTTGGAAAGATCAATCCCAGTCTCGGCTTTGAACTCCTTGAAGATCCAGTCCATGAGGGCCTCGTCCCAGTCGTCGCCGCCGAGATGCGTGTCCCCATTGGTGGCGCGCACTTCAAAAACCCCTTCGCCGATTTCCAAGATCGAGATGTCGAACGTGCCCCCGCCCAGGTCGTACACGGCAATGTTCTCGTCCTTCTTTTTGTCCAAACCGTAGGCCAGTGAAGCCGCCGTCGGCTCGTTGATGATCCGGAGCACTTCCAGACCCGCAATCTTCCCGGCATCCTTGGTGGCGTTCCGCTGCGAGTCGTTGAAGTACGCCGGCACCGTGATCACCGCCTGGGTGATCTTTTCGCCCAACTTCGCCTCCGCATCGGATTTGAGCTTGGCAAGAATCATCGCGCTGATTTCCGGCGGCGAAAACGTCTTGGTCTCCCCCCCGACCTGCACCTGAATATGCGCATCCCCGTTTGCAGCCTTCACCAGCTTGTACGGCACCCGGTTCTCCTCGCCGCGCACCTCGTCGTACTTCCGGCCCATGAACCGCTTCACCGAAAAAATCGTGTTCTGCGGGTTGGTGATCGCCTGCCGCTTTGCCGCCTGACCCACCAAACGCTCGCCGGTCTTCGAAAATGCCACCACGGAAGGCGTCGTCCGCGCTCCTTCTGAATTCTCCAACACCGACGGTTCGCCCCCCTCCATGACAGCCATGCAGGAGTTGGTGGTCCCAAGGTCTATGCCCAAGATTTTAGCCATAATCAAAAATTTGAGATCGAAATCTGTTTCTACGTTTGTCCCGGCTGGATGCCCTGCCCCGGCTGGTGACGGGCGCTCCAAAAGCAGGGACCGGGCCGGAAACCCAATTTTTTATTAAGTGCCTCTCCTTCAGGCGTTTGCGTCGTTTTTCAAACCCGGGAGACTCCTGCGCCAAGTGTGTCAGCAACCGGGCGTGTCACACTTCCCGGCCTCCAATGGTGACACGATGACACACCCGGAATCCGGGGGCCCCATCCAGACCGACTCCCGCCTTCCCAGTTGTGCAGGGGTTGGATTCCGAGAAACCTTCCCGACGGCTCCGGCTGTTTTGCCCTGCTCAAGGCTTGGTCCGGACCCCGTTTTCGGCTAAGCGTACGGGCGTCCGTTCCCCACGAACTCCCGCATGAAACGCCCTCTCCCCGCCATCGCGGCCGGTTGTCTCTGCATCCTCACCGTACACGCTGCGGATGGCGTCCGATCCAAAAGCACCTACGCCGAAAAATACGGCGGCACCCGCCACACCGTCGAAGTGGACCCGGCACGGGATCTTCCCCGTCTCCCGCCCGTGGAACCCAAAGGAGCCATCGCCACATGGCAGGTCAAACCCGGCTTCCGCTTGGAAGTGGAGGCCCACGAACCTCAGGTTCGCGATCCCGTAGCGCTCTGCTTCGATGAACGGGGTCGGATGTTTGTCTGCGAAATGATCGATTACTCCGAGATGCGCGAAACCACCCCGCACGGCGGACGCATCTCCATGCTCGAAGACCGCGATGGCGATGGACGCTACGAAACCAGCCGCGTCTTCGCTGACGACCTCCCATGGCCCACCGGACTCCTCTGGGCCAACGGCGGACTTTACGTGGGCGCCACACCCGACATCTGGCGGTTCGAAGATCGCGACGACGACGGACACGCCGAGGTCCGGGAAAAGGTGTTCACCGGGTTCGGCACCGGCCTGAAGGTCTTGAACGTCCAGGGGCTGCTCAACAGCTTCCAATGGGGTCCGGACAACCGGATCCATGTCCTCGGCGGCGGCGGCAACCGCGGCTTGATCCGGGCCACCCAGCGCCCCGATCTCCCACCCCAGGAACTCGGGGGACGCGACTTCTGGTTTGATCCTCTCTCTCACTCCTTCGGGTTCGAACCCGGTGGCGCCCAGTACGGAATGAGCTTCGACAACTACGGACGCCGGTTCGGTTGCTCGAACTCCGACCACCTTCAGCACTGGGTCTTTCCTGCCGAACCCGAGAAGCTCAGCCCAATCGCTGGACTCCCTCCGCTCCGGCGCAGCATCGCCGCCGACGGAGGCGCTGCCCCCGTGTTCCGAATTAGCCCGGATGAACCCTGGCGCATCATCCGGACCCGCTGGCGGATCGCAGGAACCGTTCCAGGCGCAGTCGAGGGCGGTGGCCGCGTCAGCGGCTATTTCACAGGCGCCACCGGCACCACCATCTACCGCGGAGACGCCTACGGCCCCGGGTTCCTCAACAACAGTTTTACCGGCGACGCTGGTGGCCAGCTTGTCCACCGCAAAATCCTCCGCCCATCGGCCGACGGCGTCAGCCTCGTTGGCGAGCGTCCCCCGGACGAAGCCGGCCGCGAGTTTGCCGCCAGCCGCGACACTTGGGTCCGCGTCGTCAACTTTGCCAACGGCCCTGACGGCTGTCTCCACCTCTGCGACATGTACCGCGAAGTCATCGAGCATCCGTGGTCCATCCCGGACGAAATCAAAAAGCACCTCGACCTCAATAGCGGCAACGACCGGGGCCGGATTTACCGACTCGTGCCCGAATCCGGCCTCCCCACCTCGAGCCCACTCAGGCGCGGACAACTCGCCGGACTGAGCAGCCACGAACTCGTTGACCTGCTCGGCCATCCCAACGGATGGCACCGGGACACTGCACAGCGCCTCCTTTACGAACGCCAGGACCGGTCCCTCGTCCCTGCCCTCCACGCAAAGCTCAAGTCCGGAGCCCCCCTCGCCCAACTCCACTGCCTCTCCGTGCTCGACGGACTCAAATCCCTCGAACCCGCCATGCTTGTTGAAGCCATGCGCAATCCGGATCCCCATGTCCGGGAACGCGGCGTTTTCCTCGTCCCCAAACTAGAGCCCGGAAAGCGCGACAGCAGTCTGGAGCAATCCATGGCCCGGCTCGCAACCGACGCCGCTCCCCGAGTCCGGTTCGCTTTTGCCCTCACGGCATGGACCATCGGTGGCGCACCCCTGGAACAGGCACTGGTGGATCTGGCAGACCGCGATGCTGGACACGAATGGATCGGACCCGCGGTCCTCAGCGGGCCGCCCGGCGAAGTCTCTCGGATCCTGTTCAGCGCGGTGACCGCCAAACGCGAACTCGCGCATCGCCTTGGTCCGCTGATGCCCCGCCTGATCGAGATGCGGGCAGCCACCTGCCCCGCGGCAGAACGCGCCAGCATCCTCGAATTCCTTGCCGGGTCCGACTGGAATGCCGACTGGATCCGCGCCCTCGGCCGCGGCTTTCAGCGGGCAGGCGTCACACTTGCCGCAGCAGATCCAGCCGGAACCCTCGCCCCGGTCTGGGCCGAGGCACGCCGACGCGCGCTGGACACGGACCAACCCGTCGACGCCAGACTCGCCGCGCTCACCGGTCTTTCTGGCGCCCCAGAGAGCGCGCAAACCCTGGAACGCTGTCTTGCTGACGGCCAACCAGCCCAACTCCAACAGGAGGCGCTCCGGGTTTTGTTCCGGACAGGCACCTGGAAGTCTCCGGCCGAACTCCTCAACCGCTGGAAAGGATTCGGGACCGCCACCCGCGAAACCGCTCTGGAACTGCTGCTGGGACGCAAAGACGGGCCCTGGGAACTTTTGCTGTCCATGGAACGCGGCGAAATTCCGCCGGGCGCTCTTTCCCCGGGCCAGGTCCAATCGCTCGCCAGCCACCCCGAAAATCGCGTTGCCCAGAAGGCCCGGACGGTACTGGCCGGGATCATTCCCCCCTCACGTTCGGAGGTGCTCGCGCAATACACCCCGGCGGCATCCGGAGGCGGGGATGCCGCACGGGGCGCACTCCAGTTTGCCGGGCGCTGCGCGGGATGCCACCGCGCAGGAAACCAGGGCGTGGCCGTGGGACCAGATTTGGTCACGGTGAAGAACCGGGGCCGGGAGGGGTTGCTCAGCGCAATCCTGGATCCGAACCGCGAGGTGGCGGCGCAGTACGTGCTTTTCACCGTCGAGACGGATGAAGGCGAGACCCTTGCCGGATTCATCGGGGAGGACGGTCCCACTGGAGTCACCCTCCGGATGGCGGGCGGCACTGAACGACGTCTTGAACGCAGCCGGATCCGGGGAATGCGTTCCGGGGGCAGAAGTTTGATGCCGGAAGGTCTGGAAGCCGGGATGAGCGTGGCTGACATGGCCGACCTGTTGGCGTTCATCGAGTCGATTCCATGAAAACACAACCGCTGAAATCCGCGCTGGCGGCGGCCGCAGGGCTGGTGTGCATCTTCCTTTCTCCGGCCCAGGCCGAGCTCCGGCTCGCCGTGTTCGATGTCGATGCAACGCCGCCCATTGGCTCCGCCATGGCCTATGACCCCGTCAAACGCCTCGATGAACTCACTCTCCGTTGCCGGGGCATTGTTCTGCTTGGCTCCGGTGCCCCCATGGTGCTCTGCGCCGTTGACTGGATCGGCATCGCCAACGAAGGCCACGACCATTTCCGCTCCGAACTTGCCAAGGCCGCCGGAACGGTCCGGGAACGCGTGGCCGTCCATGCCCTCCACCAGCACGATGCCCCAGGCTGCGATTTTACCGCGGAAAAAATCGTCCAGGAAATGGGCGTCGAGGGTTACACCCGGTTCGACGGGACGTTCCACCGCGCAGTGATCCGCCGCGCCGCCGAGGCCATCCGGGCTGGAATCCGGACGGCCCGCCCGGTGACCCACTACGGCTACGGCGAGGCCACAGTCCGCGAAGTCGCTTCCAACCGCCGCGTGGAAACTCTGCCCGACGGCCGCATCGGCCGGATGCGCGGCAGCAGCTGCCGGATCCCGGAACTCCGCGCCCTGCCGGACGGAGTGATCGACCCCGTGGTGTCGGTGCTGAGTTTCTGGGAGGGCGACAAACCGCTGGCCCTGCTGAGCAGCTACGCCTGTCATCCGCAGAGCTATTACCGACTCGGCATTCCCAGCCCGGACTTTCCCGGGATCGCCCGCTTCATCCGGGGCCAGGAACTGAACGGGGCGCTCCACGTCCATTTCAACGGTGCCGGCGGCAACGTGGCAGCCGGAAAATACAACGACGGCTCCCAGCCCAACCGGATGCTGCTTTCCAACCGGCTAGCAGACGGAATGCGGGAGGCCTTTGAAAAAGGCATCCGGGAACCGCTCCAGCCCGGCGACGTTGGCTGGGCATCAGAAGCTGTCCGGTTGCCCGTAGCCGTTGAGATGGCGGAACTCGAGAAGCGGATCCGGGAGACGCCCCCCCGGGGATACATTTCATGCGTGGACCAACTGGCATGGGCCCGCTGGAGCGCGGCCGGGCATGCGATCGATGTCACCTGCCTGCGGGTGGGCGGAACCAAAATGCTGCACCTGCCCGGGGAACTCTTTGTGGAGTACCAACTGGACGCCAAGCGGATCGGGTCGGCAAACGGCTTGAGAGGCGTGCTGGTCGCGGCCTACGGCCAGTACGGCCCAGGGTACATCGGGACCGCCGCCGCTTACCGGGTGGGCGGGTACGAGCTTGCGCCCGGCTCCACCAGCGTCGACGAACAAGCCGAGCCCCTGCTCAAGGGGGCCATCGAACGCCTCCTCAAAAACGCCCCGTAACCTTGCTGTTGGCGCTCAGTACCGAATATCAGGATAAGTTTCCAGAGGGTTCACGCCTGCGGGCACACCCCCACAGCGGCCACATTTGGGCCTCGAATCCCGAAATCACCTTCTCCAGGGTGTCGCTCATCAGCGCACTTCGGGGAACGGCTGAAATCATCCACCCGTCTGGGAACCTGACTGGATGCGCGGATCACAACTCGACGCCAAAAGGCAACAAAAGCACACCGGGCCCGGCTTTCCGTCTCCATCCCCAAGAGAAGCCCACTCAGGCACGGGAAAAAGTCCCGGAATTTAGCAGGTGTCAATTTTCCCTAAGACACGCCTGCATTTTTGGTATACGATTTTGAATGTCACCCACTCCCCATGACTCTTCTCACTGACACCACTCTCGCCACCCTGCGCAGGGAAATCCTTTCCGGCACCCTTCCCGCTGGCACCAAACTCGCCGAGGCGCCCGTGGCCAAACGCCTGGGCGTCAGCCGGGTGCCCGTCCGTGAAGCGCTGGCGGTACTCGCCAACGAGGGTCTCGTCCAGCTCAAGGAAACCGGCAGAAGCTTCGTCAAAAGCCTTTCCCTGAATGATTTTGAGGAACTTTACGCCATGCGCCTCCTGCTGGAACCTGCTGGGGCGCGGCTTGCCGCCTCATCCCTGGGGGCTCACATCTCAGCACTGCGCCAAAACATCCGCCAAACCTCCAAGGCAGCCACCGTTGCAGAGGTCACCCAACTCGACCTCGATTTCCATGAACTCATTCTCAAAGCCGCGGGCAATTCCCGCCTTCTGCGCTCCTGGCGCACTCTGCGACCTGAACTCCAACTCTGGCTTGGTGGCCTCCATCGCCAGCGTGAGATCCTCCTCCATAACGTCCGCCCCAAGACCGTCAGCGCTCATTCCCTGCTTCTCGAGCGCCTGAAATCCGGTTCTCCCGAGGAATGCGAGACCCTCATGAAAGAACACATCTTGGGCTGGAAACAATGGATCCCCAGAGAAGAGCCAGCCACGCACACCGACTCCTCGTCCAAGAGCCGCCGCAAGCCCACGCCCTCTGCCCACTGAGCCCTTACCTCCCCCCATGCACCCCTCCAACAAAGCCCTTTCATTCCTCACCCTTCTGGCCGCACTCGCTCCCGGAGCCGCCGCCACCGAGGACTTCTTCGAATCCCAGATCCGCCCCATCCTCGTCGAGCACTGTTTCGACTGCCACAGCGGCGCAAAAACCAAGGGCGGCCTCGCGCTCGATTCCAAAAATGGTTGGCAGAAAGGCGGTGAC
>CAIURC010000123.1 GCA_903901425.1 uncultured Spartobacteria bacterium
CCGGGGAGAAGCGAGCCGAGGGCGAGGAAGAGGCGACCTAAAAACTATCAACTCCTGACCAGGCCGCGTCGTTTAACCGGGAACCTTCCCCGCAGAAACCGGCCGAAAAAGAACGGAAGCAGGACTGGCCGGAAATCCTTATCTTAGTGCCATTCGGGTCTGGCCCCTTGGGCGGCATCCGTTCGTCTTTCTCCTCCGAAAGCACCCGCTACACCAATGCGCTCTTTCCGCTGTCCCCCGGCACGATCACGGGCCCGCCCGAACCACCCTTAAACGCGTGCGGCCTCAAATCCAGCCGCAGATCCGCTTTCTGTTTCTCTTTGCCGTGACATTCCGTGCAGTGCTTCTCCAGCAACGGCCGGATCTGCGTTGCAAACGACACGTCCGCGGCATCCAGACACCGCGTGGACGGAACCACAGCCAGCAGGGCCAAAACAGGCCTGAAATTCTTGGGGAGAGACGGCATACGGCAAGTTCACACCATCCCGGCACCCCGGTCTACGCCTCCAGTCTCAGACCATGGCACTTTCGTCTCAAATCCGGGACCTTTCTGCGGTTCCCGCTGGGAATCCTGTTGCCTGCACCGCCTCGCCCGTTTACGCCCTCTTCCAAGGCTTCGCCCCATTTCGAGCGCCGCCCCCCCCTAATCCCCATGAAACACTCCCTCCTCACACTTCTCGCTCTTCCCACCCTGGCATCCACAGCACTTGCCGAACCCAACCAGATCGGCCTCGGGGCAAAACCCGTTCCCGGCGCAGAACTCGTGTTCGACGGCACCCGCGCCATGCTCGATGAAAAATGGACCTACTGGCAGGGACCCGGCTTCAAATCCGCACTCCCCATCAAATGGAAAATCGTCCCGGATCCGGTGGACGCGGGCACAGTTCTGATGACCGACGACCCCGCGGCCGCCGGGGGCAAGTTCGGCACCGCCGACATCGTGACAAAAAAGGCGTACCGCGATTTCCGCCTCCACATCGAGTTCCGCGTGGACCAACCCCGGGGCAACAGTGGCGTTTATCTCCAGAACCGGTACGAGATCCAGATCTTGGATGGCGACAAGACTCCGCACGGCATGGGTGCGGTGATTAACCAGACCGAGTCCCCCTATGAGGCCTATGCGGGCACTGGCAAATGGAACGCCTACGACATCCTCTTCCGGGCTGCCCGGTTCCAGGACGGCAAAAGGTCCGAGAAGGCCGTGGTCTCCATGTATTTCAACGGCAAAAAAGTCCACGACAACATCCAGATCAACCAAGTGGTGGGCGGCCCGAAGTCGGGTGTCGACGGCGGCAACGACGGCGGAAAAGGGATTACCGACACCCCCGAAGGCCTCAAACTCCAGAACGAGGGCCACGATGTCCGTTACCGCAACATCTGGATCCAAGAACTCGACCTGAAGGAACCCAAGCTGGACTTCTGAATCCCGCCCTTCCGGGGCGGCCACGCTTGAGAAGTTTGGTCCGTACACGCTCAGGCCCGCCGGGCACGCGCGCACCCATATCGATGCATTCGATGTTTTATAAAAAAACATCAATTTCCCAAAAGCATCCTTCTGCGGCCACACTGCCGCCATGGATTCGCGCCTCATCCCCACACTCCTCCGGCAGGCCACTGCAGCCACTGCACTCCTCTCCCTCAGCGGATGCCACCTGCTGACGGACGGCGCGACCCGCCTCGCGTACGATATCGAGTCCGCCAGCCGGACGCTGCGCCGGTCCGAGGCCAAAGAACTTGCGTTCACCCATCGCCCCGCCTCATGGCCGGCAGGCGTGACGGGTCCGTACGAGGTGATTGTGGGGGAAAGTCCGGATTCCATGGCCTCGGGCAGTTCGCTTCTGGTGGGGGATCTGAACTCCAGAAACTACGGTCTCTGGGGATACAACTGGTCCACCGCGTATCATCTGAACTTTGTCCGGGTACCCCGTACGCTGCGGATTCGGAAAGCCGCGGGAGCGCCTTTGAGCGTTCAGCTTCGCAAAAACGGTCTGCACATCGAAGTCAGCTCACTCCAGTAATCCCATGAAACTCTTCCGCTGCCTCCTGGTTGTTTTTGGATTCGCGCTTCCCTATCTGGCCCGGCTCCCGCGTGGCGCGGCCTGGTTGCAACAGTACACGCACCTCTCAGGTCTTTCCGGATTCCTTTTTCTCTCGGCGTTCAACGCAATTCCCGTCATCGCAATGCTCGCTCTGACCTTTGTCTATCGGAAGCGGAGCTCTGCCCTTTTTCCCGCCGCTGCCGGGTTTGCTTTCCTTGGATGGCAGCACGCCCACCTCGATCTCAGCGCGGACGCCCAGGCGGCCATCGCGCTCATTTTCATTCCAATCTACGCGCTTGCCCCCATTGCACTCGGCGCCGGGCTGGGTTTCATTTTTGACCGGATTTTCCAGAACACCCGGCTTACCCCATGACTGGAATATCTGCGGCTTCTTTTGAGTCCCCTCACGGCACTGCTCCCAAATCAAATCCAAGAGCCGACCGGAACGGGGCAACCAAAGCTTGCACGCCATTCCAAACCCGAAACGCAGAGATGAATCCACCGCAAGCGATCCCTAAACTCACCGTGTACTGGTTGAGATGCCCGCAACCGGAGTCCTCGCGAATCGAGGCCCCTTCAGGGCCATTTACTTTGCCTGAAAGTCACATAAAATCGGCACCCAGATGCCAGCAGCGTCTAAACACTATTGGGCGTTTCTCTCCTACTCCTCGAAAGATGAGAAAATTGCCAGGCGATTCCGGAGCGCGCTGGAGAACTACCGAATCCCCAAGGACTTGGTTGGGAAACAGACTCGTGACGGCGATCCGATCCCCCACCGCCTTTTCCCGATTTTCCGCGACCGCGACGAACTGCCGCTTTCCTCCGACCTTGGCGGATCGATCGAGGACGCCCTCCGGTCTTCACGCTACTTGATTGTTCTCTGCTCTCCGAGAGCGGCGGCCTCACGGTGGGTCAACGAGGAGGTCCGGCTTTTCAAAAGCATGGGCGGCGAGAACCGGATTCTGGCCATCATCCTTTCTGGAAGACCTAATGCGTCTGAGGAAACGGCCGCGGAAGGGTTGGAATGTTTCCCGGCCGCCTTGACACATCGCGTCAACGAGGACGGCACCCTCAGTGATGAACGCAGCGAACCGATTGCCGGAGATCTTCGCCCGAACGGCGACGGATGGACGGCGTGCCTTTTGAAGTCCGTCGCCGGAATCACTGGCGTGAGTCTGGCCGCATTCACCAAACGGGAAACCGTACGGACTCGCTGGCGCAGAGGGATGGCTGTGGTGTGCGCCCTCCTCTTCAGTCTTTTGACCGGGGCATGGTGGGACTACACCCGCATCAAAACTTCACGCTATGCCCAGATCTCGGAACGGTTCGGGATGCCAGTCGGCGTTGCTGAACTGGATGCCACCTCGGCGGCCCGGAGATACCGGTTTTATATCGTGGAATCCTCCCGCGGAAAAGTCCGCACGGTGTCCTTCCGGAATGGATGTGGAACGGTGGAGGAAGACACGGAAGCGCCTTTCGGAGCGGGGATGCGCGAATTAATTTACCGGGAGGATGGAAGTCCACAGGGGATCGTATTTAAAAACCGCGGAGGCCGGGTTCTGGTGCGGCACCTCTTCGGCGAATTGACCCCGGGCATCCAAGGAATGATGGAACGCACCATCAAAATTGAAGGTCCGTCTGGCGCCGCGAAACCCTTGGAAGCCGACTCGGGCTCCTTTGCGCCCAGCACGGATCCGGGCGAACTCCGCGTGCACTCGGAGATCAGCGCATGGCGGGTTCACTATGACGCCCGGGGACACATGGTTCGCCTTCTCTACCTGAACACCTATCATCTGCCCCGTTCTGATGCCCATGGCGCCTTCGGCAAGGCTTTCAAGACAGATCCGGACGGCCTGATTCTGGAGCAGACGCTGCTGGGCGAAAACGGGGTGCCTTGCCCTGACAACAACGGCGTGCAGACCCTGCTTCACACGCGGGACAGCGGCGGAAACATCACTTCGGAAGCTTTCTTTGACCACGAAGGCAACCCGGTCCTTGGCGGAACCGACTACCACCGGACGATCTACGTTCAGGACAATGACGGGCGCTGCATTGAGTTATCCTATTTCGGCATTGATGGAAGCCCTGTTCTGGCCAGCGACTGCCTGAGTCACCGCATCCAGATGTTCTATGACGACAGGGGCAACCTCAGGGAACAGCGTTGGCTAGACACACTTGGAAACCTCGCGCCCAACAACAACCGGGTGTCCACCGCACTGTCCGATTACGATTCCAAAGGAGCGCTGGTGGCCATCTCCTATTTCGGCCCCTCTCAACAGCCCATTTTGAACAGCAATGCGCGACACAAGGAAACCTTCTGTTTCGACGAACGCGGCAACATCAACGGCGCCTTCTTTTTCGGAACTGACGGAACCCCAATCCTCGACAGCACGGGCGTTGCCGGTTGGAAGACGAAATTCGACGAGCATGGCAACGAGATCCACGTCGCTTTTTTTGGAACCGATGGAAAGCCGATCCTCATGAAGGACCCCGTGGCCGGATGGGCCAGCAAGTTTGATGAGCGTGGAAACAAAATCGAATGCCGGTTTTTTGGAATCGACGGAAAACCGGCTCTCGACACGTCAGGATCCGCGGGTTGGGCAAAGAAGTTCGACGAGCGGGGAAACGAGATCCACACCACCCTTCTCGGCATCAATGACCAACCAATCCTCAACCGGTACGGCATTGCGGGCTGGTTCAATTCATTTGATGAACGAGGCAACAGGACGGAAACCGCCTATTTCGGCATCGATGGAAAACCCATCCTCGACACATTCGGAATCGCCGGTTGGAACAGCAAGTTCGACACTTTTGGAAACGAAATAGAGCAGGCTTATTTCGGCACCGACAGAAAGCTGATCCTGAACAAACAGGGCACTGCGGGCTGGATCAGCAAGTACGACCCACGCGGCAATCGGACGGAGCATGCCTTTTTCGGGATCGCAAGGGAACCCACTTCCGACCCCAACGGAATTGCAAGAATCGCTGCGAGGTTCGACGACCGCGGCAACCGGATAGAACAGGCCTTTTTTGGGATTGATGGAAAGCCCGTTCTCTCGAAAAACGGATTCTCCATCCTGAAAACAAACTTTGATTCGCGCGGGAAGGAATTGGAAAGCCGACGATACGACACCTCCGGGGAGCCGGTTGCGAACGTATTGGGTTACCATTTGGAAGCGCGGGCTTACGACAGCCGTTCAAATCTGGTTTGGGAGGAATGGTGGGATCCCTCGGGGAAAAGGACGCTTCATGCCAAGACCGGAGTGGCGGGCCGCGAACTGACTTACAACGCCCGGGGCGACCTGATCGAAACCCGGCTGTTCGGCGTTGATGTCCAACCGATGGATGGAAAGCAGGGGTGGGCCCGGGAAGTGATCGAGTTCGACGAACAAACCGGCCAACCCGGGAAACGCACGCGCTTCAAAGCGGACGGAACGCTCCTCAAATGAATCCACTCCGGGATGCTCCCCCGCTCCCGGTTGATTTGCTCCGCCGCTCCCTCGTTTTTCATTTTCGTTCCCGTTGGTCTCGCGGCCAAAATCGGCCTACACTGCGGCTCATGGGAAAAATCGCAATTTTCAGCGGCAGCTTCAACCCCCCGGGCTCCCATCATCGCCTGGTTGTTGAGGCCCTGATCCCGCATTTTGACAAGATCATTGTATTCCCGTGCGGCCCCCGGCCTGACCAACCCACAACGAATGACGTGGACCCATGGCACCGGGGGGCGCTGACAGACATCGTTTTTCGCGGCTTGGACAAGGTGGAAGTGGACCTTTCCGACTTGGAGCGCTCCCAGTTTACAACCAACGACCAGTTCGCAGAACGGTATGGTCATCTGGGGGAACTGTGGCACGTGATTGGATCTGACCTCAGCAAGGGGGGAGGGACGGGCCAGTCCGTGATTCATCGCGCCTGGGAACGGGGAGCCGAAATGTGGACCAGTTTGAATTTCTGCGTGGTCGCCCGGGCGGGCTTCCAAGTGACACAGGACGATCTGCCCCCAAAAAGCCGGGTGATTCCCCTCGGCTCACCAAATTCCAGCGCCAGCTCGGAAATACGGGAACGCATTTTTAAAAGACAGCCGTATCATGAGTTTGTGCCCCAGGAGGTCCGGGCCTACATCGAACGGTATGGACTGTACCGCGGCCGGATTCCGGCCCGGCGCACCAACTGGCAGGTGGGCACCCCGCGCGTGCTCCTGGTGGCAGACCCGCGGAACCCGAAAGCGCAGGCCTTGGCGGAGAGTCTCCGGGAATGGGAGGACACAGAAAACCCCAACTGCGTCGTGGTCCTAGGGGGCGACGGCACGATGCTGGGGGCCATCCGGGAGCACTGGCGGCGGCGGGTGCCATTTCTGGGAATCAACCACGGGCACCTCGGCTTTTTGCTGAACGAACCCGAGATGGTGCCTCCGGAGCGGCTCGGTGAAACGGACTTTATTGTGCGCCAGATGCCGATGCTGTACGTGGAAACGGAGACGCCAGACGGCACCAAGAGCAACCATCTCGCGTTCAACGACGCTTGGCTGGAACGTTCCACCAGCCAGTCCGCGTGGATCGAGGTCTCCGTGAATGACGACCTCCGAATCCCCAAACTCGTGGCAGACGGCGTGCTCACCTGCACCGCCGCAGGTTCAACCGCGTACGCGCGCTCGATGGGGGTCGCCCCCCTGCTGGCCGACACCCCTGGCTGGATTTTGGTCGGATCGAATGTCATGAGCCCCGTGGGCTGGAAAAGCGCTCTTCTTGCCCCTGAAACCACCGTTCTAATGCGCTCTCTCGGAGGCGAAAAACGGCCTCTCACCGCCTACGTCGATGGACGGAGCGCAGGGCCCGTCACCAACTTCCGCGTCCGTCAGAGCCGCATTGCAACCGTTGAACTCGCTTTCTCCACCAAACGCGACATGGCCGAAAAAATCGCCCGTATTCAGTTTCCCGAAAACGCGGCGGGTTTGATTTAGATAATCGCACTATCCCTGCCCAGAGTGCCCCGGTCAGACGGCAACTCATGGGCGGATTGCCAACCGAAAACAAGCGGCGCATGATCGACTCCATGGCACCCGGCATTGTTCCCGAGTTCGAGAACCTGAGCGATGTGGAGGACGCACTCCGGGAGGGGAGATGCGGGGTTGGCGGGCCTCGTTTGTCAGCCCGGCTCCTGCATTCCATTTGGGAACAGCGGAGGGCCGTTTCGCCCCCAAGCACCGACAAAATCGGCATTCAGAACGAAGGAAAACAAATCGACTGGATGCACCATGACCCGTCGTTAATTTTGCGGTTCACCTCCCATGCGCTTGAAGCCGAGGAGTTTCTCCTCGTCTGCGATGTCGCTCAGGAAGCCGCATGGCTCGAAGCCTCCCTCCCCTCCTCTCGGATCGAGTTCGCGCAGGTCCGCATGAATTTTGCACGGGCCTTGATCCAGATGGGACGGACCCGGGATGCCAGAAACCAGATTAGCCCATGCGTTGAGGAGAATGGCTCCTGGATGCTGGAGCAGAAACTTCGAGCCCAGATTTTTGAGGTGATGGCCGACTCCCTTCGGGAGGAGTCCCATCATCTCTCGGGCACCGAGGCCCGCCAACAGGCTCTGGCCGGTGCCCGGCACTTTTATGGACAGTCTCTCGCAGCAGATCCCGAACTGCTCAGTGCGGCAGTCCATTTTTCCGGAGTTTCCGCACTCCTCGGAGATTCCAACGCTGCACGGTCAGGCGCAGAACAGGCTTTGAAACTGGCTGCAAACAGGACATCCCGGGAAGGCTGCGGCTTTCTCACTGAGATCTCCCGTGCAGCAGCCCTCACGATGCTCGGCCGAATGGACGAGGCCGCAAACGCATACGCACTTCTGAAAAACATGCCCGGCGCCAGCACTCGCCAACTTGCCGAGGTCCGCTACCGGGCACAGTTTTTTTCCGAGGCTGCCGGCCAGCCCAGAGGGTTCTTCCACAAGGCGTTCCCTCCTCTGCAACTCCTCGTGTTTTCAGGTCACCTTCCCACACCCGGGCCGGTGGAACGCTATTTTTCAACGGAAATGCTCGCTGGCGTGCGGGAATCCATCTCCAAACTACTCCACTCGATGGATGCGCGGGCGGGCCTTGTCAGCGCCGCCGCCGGAGGCGACCTGCTTTTTGTCGAACAAATGCTTAATCGAGGCGCCACCGTACACCTGGTCTTGCCCTGGGAAAAAGGCGAGTTCCGCCGGGATGCCGTTGACAAGTTTGACCCCTCGGAAAAACCAGTGTGGGGCCCTCTATTCGACAGTGCACTGACCGGGGCTGGAAGCATACGCGAACTCGGCCAGATCCACGGCCCCAGCAGTGAAACGAGCTGGCATTACATGATGGAGGTTGCCGCAGGCATGGCCCTCCTGACCGCACGCAGGTCGCGACTAGACGTCCAGCCAGTGGTGCTCTGGGACGGCAGGAGCGGGCCTGCAGGAACCACGGCAGGATTCGTCGATTTTTGGACCCGACACCTCGGGGCCAGACCCGTGGAAGTAGACTGGGCAGGCGCCGCCCGGCACCAAGTCACGGAGCTCCACACCGAAACCGCGTATTCCACTGAAAGAACCGAGATTCCGATTTTGAAACAGCAGGTGAAAACACTGCTGTTTGCGGACATCGTGGGATACACCAAACTCACCGAACAAGTCATTCCGGAGTTCATCTCGAAATTCCTCGCCCGCGTTGCCGAACTGGCTGCAACCAGCAGCTACGCGCCGATTAGCATCGACACCCGGGGCGATTCGATTTACGCGGTGTTTGACACCACCCACGCCGGGGGACTCTTCGCACTCCAACTCATCCAACTGGTGCGCGAGAATGAACACGTCTGGGATCAGGCCGGCCTCTACTGGATCGACACCAACGCACCCACCGCCCAAAAACGCCTCCTCGACATCCGAGTAGCGCTCCACACCGGCCCCGTTTTTTTACATTACGATCCGGTGGTCCGCCGGCTGGGCTTCACGGGGGCCAACGTCAGCCGCGCTGCGCGGATCGAACCAATCACACGGCCAGGCGAAATTTACGTAAGTGAGGAATTCGCAGCCCTCGCAGAATTGGACGCCGAGATCCACCGCCACACGCACCACGGCAACCGGGAGGCTGGCTCCGCGCAGTTTGTCTGCGAATACGTCGGTTCCCTGCAGCTCGCAAAAAACTACCCCGGCCGCCACCGCATCTACAGGCTGATTCCAGAGCGGCGCCTGCCCTTGGAGGAACTCGCACAGGTCGTTCACGAAAGATACTGCGCGGAGTCAAGGGCTCGCGGCGAAACCCCCGCCTCCAATTCTGCCCTCCGCCCTTGGAACGAACTCCCCGATTCCCTCAGGGAAGCCAACCGTGCCCAGGTCGCCGACATCCCCAACAAACTCAGGTTCCTCGGCTACGAAATCGCCCCTCTCCATGGCATGGATCCCCATGCCCTTCCCATCACGGATTCACAACTTGAACAGCTCGCCATCCGCGAACACCAGCGCTGGGCCGATGACCGGACCCGTCAGGGCTGGACCTACGCTCCCATCCGCGATAACGCTCGAAAAAAACACCCCCTTCTCGTACCCTGGGAGCAGCTATCCGAACCCGAAAAGGAAAAGGACCGGGATGCGGTCCGCAACGTGCCCGCCATTCTCCAAGCTGCTGGGTTCCGGCTCCGGAAAATCCAGCCTGACAACCCAAAGGCAGATAGCCTCTCAGCGGCGCTTCCGGGATCAAGGGGCTGGGCCTCTCCATCTCACTGATCAGGTCTCGAGTCTTTGACTGCCGCAGGTCGAACTCCTCCTGCCACCTCGTATTTCTCGGATCCTGTGCTGCAAGCTGCTAAAGGTCACCAGGACGCTCACGGTGCGTTTTCCGCGCGGCATCCACAACTCGCCATCCGCCTTCAGCACATCGCCACGGCTATCCATCGCCACACTTGGCTCCCTCAGAACTTTGTTCTTTTTCTTCCCCTTCAGTCCCGAAGCAGGAAATGCGGGGGACACAGAAGGACGAGAGACCGCGATTCCTCAAATGTACACCGGATTTTGTTCCAGTAATCCATGAGGGTGGCCTCGAGCCTCATTTTGTCCCGGCATTCAGCCGCACATACCGAACCTTCGGGGGCCGACACTCGAGAGCCACCCACCGTGTGGAGAACCGAAGCCACTCGAACCTCCGTTCGAATCTAGAGAGCCGTCTGGCTCTTTTTTTTTGTTAGAATTTCCGTTTTTGAACTGGCGCCGCCCACAGCTCGTTTTGTGCTGCCAGAAATCTCTTCTCTCAACACCTCCCGCCCACTCTGTGCGCTCGCCGGAGAAAAAAGACCCGTGCAGCCTGCAGATGGCGCCGCCCACCGAAATGAAGCCCGCAACACGTCAGCGCTTCTCAGCCCCTGCTGGCACGAGAAACTCAAATGCCGGGATCCGCCCTGCATTCACATACCCGTTCCGTGCACACCACGCACGGATCTGGTTCTCCGTGTCGTAAATGTCCCTCTTCGACACCACAATCAGACCGGGCCTCGGCGTGATCCCCGCCGGATCCGCGTTGCTGATCCAGTCCACGGCAGCCACCCCCGGCAGCGCTTCTGGCAGCGCATCCCCAAACGGATGACGACTCGCTGTCACCCGAAGCGGGATCCCGTAAAAAATCGCGCCCACCGAATCCGCGTTCCACCAGACGCGCTGTCCCTGCGCCAGGGCCTCCTGCGCCCGCCGGGCCGCTGAACGATAGTCGTCTTTGCGGTGTTCGGGTGAGCCCCGGAGAATGAGCCCGGACCAAAGCCAGAGCAAGGCCAGCCCGATCCCATGGACCCGCCAGAAACCGCGCGCATCCGCCCACGCTCTGGCCAGGAGCAGGACGAGCAATGGAACACAGGGTGCACAATGCCGGCCCAGCATCCGGAATCCGGTGAACCAGCCCAGCGCGAGGAGTGCGGCCACGGGAATGAATACGTACCCGAGTGCAAATGCCCGCTCCGATGTTCCCGCCTTTTTCCAGCGGTTGCGGATCGCAAACACAATGGCAGGCCCGATCACTGCAGCGCCGCCCCCCAAGGCGAACCAGTGGTTCTTCAACGCCTCAAATCCCTGTGCCCGGAGATCCAGCCGGGACGGGCCGAGCCCGGCGAACCCTAGGATTTCGTACGCGGCAAACGCGAGATTGAGAGAAGAGGGCCTCTGGTGAGCGGTGGCGCCCGCGCCTTGGGCGAGTGTCCACAAATAGAACAGGAGTAGGGAGCCGTGGACTAGGAGAGTGCCCGTGGCGCTCCAGAGCGCGGCCCGGTCGAACCTCCCCCGGCGCCAAACCAGAACCATTCCGGCTCCCAGAGCGAGCCCGGCCCAAGCCATCCCCAGAGCGCTGCTCCCCGAAAGCACAACGGACCCGGCGCACACCAACAGGAAATCGCGGGGGCGTTGGTCCGGTGCGGAAGGAGAAGTTTGGGCACGGTTCAGACGGAGAAGCGCGGCGAGAGCAAGAGCGCTGCCTGCACATTGCATGATGTAAGGGCGGAATTCGTTCAGGTACCCCCAGACAAACGGACTCACCCCAAGTAAAAGCGCCGCCGCGCGGCGGCTCCGGGCAGTTGGAAGACCATGGCAGAGAGCCGCGGTCGCCACCACAAACCACGGGAGGTTGGAAAGACGCAGCGCCCATTCCGAGTGGCCCACCAGCTTTTCCCAGAGCCAGACATAAAACATGAAAAACGGGATTTGGAGGTCGGATCCCTTGAATGCCACCAGCATCCGCCACCAGGAGCGGAGGTCCGGCTGCATCGCTTTGAACCCTGCGTGCGCCTCATCAATCCAGAAGCTCTCGGAGGAAATTGCCGCCAGACCGACTAGCACCGGGAACACCAGGCACCAAAACGCCGCCTCGCGCCTCTGCCAGGTGCCGCTCATCCGATCCGCCTCAGGCCCGCTCCCCGCGGCGCAGACGACCGCAAGGACACGTCATGCCCTCCAGACGCTCCGGTCCCACGCCTGTCTTTGCGGCGGATCACAAATGCGGGGTTTCCGGGGAAAAGCATGCGCAACGCTGGTTTCCTCGTGAGGATACCCGGCAAGCCGAATACCGGAAAGACGGAAAGGCGCTCGCCTCAGGAACCCCGGGCGTTACTGCCCGAGCGTACTGAGGTAACGAATCAGGTCGCCAATCTGCTGTTCGGTGAGCGAAGCGGTGAGTCCCTCGGGCATCACCGTGCCACCCACCTCGATCCGGGCGGCATCCGCCCGTTTGATGGTCCGGATCTCACCCGTGTTCATGTCCCGGACACTGACTTCGGAATCGGTGTCGGTCTGCTTGAAGCCGCGGACCACGTTGCCGTCCTTCAAGGTGACAGTGGCCGCCTCGTAGCCTTCTTTCACGTTGATTGCCGGCCAGAGGACCTCGGTGACAATCATGTCCACCGGAAGACCGCGGCTGATGGCCGTCAGCGAGGGGCCGATTTTTCCGCCGACCTCATTCACGGCATGGCAGGCCACGCAGCCCACCTGTTCAAACACTTTCCGGCCCGCCACCGGGTCGCCACCGGTCCGTGCCAGGCTCACAATCCCGCGGACATACTCGCTCGTGTAGGGGGCGGCTGTGGCGGGCATCCCGGCAATTCCCATCAACAGCGTGGCGCTGGTCCTGTCGGAAACCCCCATTTCGTTCAAGGCCCGCAACACCATCCGCGCCTGATCCCCCGAGAGCACGTCTCGCGCCTTCAACTCCTCCCGCAACGCATCCCGGGAGGTCGTCCGGCCCAGCACCCCGGAAAGCAGTGCCTTCACCTCCTCCACGTCCTTCGCTCGGCGCACCCGTTCAAGTGCCATCTTCACCGCAACCCGCGGATTCGCCTTCAACAGCGCCTCCACCGCCACCCGCCTCAGCTCGGTGTCCGGTTCCTGCTCAAGAATCCGGCCAATGACAGCCGGCGCGTCCGGCCCGCCAAAATCCGCAACTCCCACCACGGCTGCCGCACGGATTCCGCGGGAAAACCGTGCCCCGCCGGGACCGGCGCGCAGCGCGAGTTCCTCCCAGAGTTCCTGCACCCGCCAGAGCCCAGCCAACCGGAGCGCACGAGTAGCCAGTTCCTCCGAATCGCCGGTTGCGAGGAGCCGCAGACGGTCCACGAGTGCGGCATCCCGCGCGGGCTTCTTTTTTGAGCCAGCCTCGAGGAGCGCGTCCAGAACCAGCGGGATTTTTTCGCCCCGGGCAAAAGCCTCGGCGAGGTCCTTGGCGGAACCAATGTCCACCAGCGTGACGAGCCACTTGCCAAGGTCTCCGCGGCCAGACTCGACCCTGGCGATCTGTTCCCGGAGAACAGCAACGGCATTCGGATCCTGCCCGTTTTTGAGGAGATAAAGGAGATGTTCGTCCCTGCGCACAAACAGCTTCCCCTGCGCCAGAGGCTCAGACCAGACGGGCTGTAGGGCAGCGACGGTCTTGGTCAGCGCATGCCCGAAATAAGGCGACCACGGGTAATCCAGAGCCCGCAACGCCTGCGTGACCGCGCCCGGCTCCGGCAGATAGCTCGCGGCCACCACGGCCTCGAGCCGCACCATCCAGTCTCCGTCTTCCACCTGCGGCTTGAGCCAATCCACGGCCTCCGGAAGGGCGCCGCTCCGACCCCAGTTGGACAGCGCCCGGGTCGCATATGCCCGGACCCGGGAATCCGAAGCACGCAACAGGCCCCGCAACAGGTTGGGTCGGACCGTCTCATGGGCTTCGTAAAGGGCGAGCGCATGCAACCGACGCACTTCGGTTTCAGCGGATTCGGAGCCGGCCACCCAAGAGTCCAGCGCCTCCACGACCCCTGCCGTGTCACCGCCCTGGAGAAGCCGCTTGGCTTGGTACCGGACCCAGCGTTCCGAGGAATCGAGATGGGCCAGAAGCTCGGCGGGCTTCAATCCGGCAAGGCGCGGAACCTTCACCACCGGACGGTCTTTGCGGGTCAGCCGCCAGATCCGGCCGTGCACAAGGTCCCGGTCCGGATGGCGGTACGAGGCCTGGTAGTGCCCGACAATCACGTTGTACCAGTCGGCGAAATAAACGGCGCCGTCTGGTCCCATCCGGATGTCGCACGGGCGGAACGCGCGGTTCTTTGTGTTGATGAGGTTGGGCAGTTGGGTGGTTTTGAAACCGCTCCCGTCCCGGACCAGAGAATGGATCTGAAGGCTGTTGTTGTAGACTCCGCCAATCACCACGGCGCCCTGGAGTTCCTCCGGGAAATGGCGGGTACCGACCATGTCGAACCCGACCGTCTTGACGTCGCGCGACACGAAGAGCTGCATCGCCGAGGCGCCCACCGCCAGGTTCCCCCGGACCAAGCCGGGCACCGAATAAAACCCGCCATTGCCGGCGCCCTCCTTGTGAAAGACCTGGCCGAAATCGTCGGTGAGAACCCCCCAGTTGTTTGCGCCAGCGGTGGAGTTCGGAAAAAACGTGTCGAGCCGTCCTGTCCGGGGCCGGTACCGCCAGAGCCCTGCCCGGTCGTGGCGTTCAATTCCGTACGGAGTTTCGACTCTGGAATAGATGGAATGTCCTTGGGTGAACCAGAGTTCACCGCCGAACCCCCAGCTGACCGAGTTGATCGTCTGATGGGTGTCCCCCGTGCCGAACCCGCCCAGCACCAATTCACGGTCGACCGCGCGCCCCGTGTCCTGCGGATCTTTGAGGAACCAGAGGGCCGAACTGGTGGCCAGGTACACCCCACCCACTCCCAGCTCAAACCCCAGCGGCATCTCCAACTCATCCGCAAACACGGTGCTCCGGTCCGAACGGCCATCCCCATCGGTGTCTTCGCAAATCACAAGCCGGTTCCGGGGCCGGGCGCCGGGCTTGACCTGGGGATAATCCGGGATGCACAGCGCCCAGAGCCGCCCCTTTTCGTCCCAGCGAATCTGGACGACCTTGCCGACACCGTCCTTCTCGGAAGCGAACAGGTTGACCTGGTAGTCCGGGTGCACCTCAAGCGTCGCCAGTTCCTCCTCGGGCGTCTCGGCCCGGATCGAGGGGGCCTCCACTGGCACCGGCGACTTGCCCTCGATCGGCGCCGGCTCAAGTCCGTTTAAGGCCCGCGCAATGTTCGCCTCGGCCTCCGCAAGGATCCCCTCAAAGGCCCGCATTTCCTCAGGAAACAGCCGTTTGCTGGTGTCTTTCCAGTCATGACTGAACGCTACGCTGACACGGTCACCGCCGAGGAACGCCCAGTTCATCGGGCGCCAGTAATCGAACCAGAGCCGTTCGAGCTCGCGCACGGCTGCGGTCAACAGGGCTGGCGGCGCCGACACCGATCCAAGGCCAAGCTGGCGGAACACTTCGGCGGCAACCGCCTCCTGGCCGGCACCGGTCCAGTGCACGCCGTTCCCCGTCAGACGACGGGGCGATGCAAGGAACGGCGTGTACAGGTCCACCAACGGCAGGTGCCGACGTCCGGCCAGATCCCGGATCCCGGCCACGTAATGGCCGAGCACCCCGTTCATCGAGCTCCGGTCGGCAAACGTCTTCTGTTCCGGCACCTCAAACGGCGTTGGAGTCACCAGGACGAGCCTCCGGCCGGTTTTGCCCAAGGTGTCCAGAAGCTTTCCGTAGGCTGCCAGAAAACGCTCCAGACCATGCTCGCCCTCCAGCGCCTCCATCTGCCCGAACTGCACCAGCACAACGGTCGCACCCACTTCGTCCAACTGCGCCGCAAGCGATGGGTAATTCACGTCCCGCCACTGCTCAAATACCGTGTCCCCCTCCCATGCCAGATTCCGGACCCGGGCTGGTCGGCGATCCTTCCCCAATCCCATCCATGCTGTCTGCAACGCCGGATGGAACCGGCTCCGCTCCAAATTCGCGCTACCCACGAACGCCACGACCTCGCCCGGGTTCAACTCCAGCCCGACCGGATTCGCAGCAGCCGGCACGGGGGGATTCTCCGAGAGATCATCGATTTCAATGTCCCGGTACCGAATCTCGTCCGCTCCGGAATGGATCTGGAGCGCAATGATCCCGGTCCTCGGGATGCTTGGGTCTTCCTCCAGGTAATCCACGGTGAGAACACCATTGATCCAAAGCCGGATTCGCGCGCCCTCTGCCCGGATCCGGTAGGAGTTCCATTCCGCAAGATTCAACGCCGCCACGGTTTCCGGCGCGGGTTTTGCCAGAAACCGCTTCCGCCGGGACTCGTCATAGAGGCACCCGTCGATGCCGGGGGCGAAATCTGCCTGATAGCCGATCACTTCGTGGTGGTCCGGGATCCGGGCGCTGCGGAACTGGATCCCTCCATTGTTTTTGCCGCGCTTGTACCGGAGCCGCATCTCGAAGTCGGAATAGGTGCGGCGGGTCGCGAGAAAATCGTTCTTGGGCTGGGTCACGCCCATGGCGCCCGCCACGATTTCCTCTCCGTCCACGCGCCAGACGGCTCCAGTGTTCCCCTCCCAGGCTTCGAGTCCGGGAGTTACCAGGGGAGCGGCATCGAGCCGGGCAGAAAGCACGGTGCAACAAACAGAGAGCAGGATGCGGAGAAACAGCGTTTTCATGGGGGGGGAACCTCGGGTTGTGGCTTCCGCGCGTGGCAGGAACCCAGTTGCGGGGCAGAGCATAGGCTGTTTTTCCGGAAACGGACGAGTCACGAAAATACGGGACACCGTGCGGGAGCGGACTTGGAAACGGGGCGCGCAAGGCGTAAGGAGGGACCGTGCATCGCCCTTTCTCCCCGCCGCCCATGGATGCCCGCCAGTTCCTTGCCAAGGTGGCAGCCGGCGGGGCGGTGGTGGCTGCGATTTTTTTTGGCGGCCTGATCGGGTCGGGCGATTTTTCGGCGCTGAAACTCGTGGTGTTCGTGGCTCTGGGCCTGATCCATGTGCTTTTCCTTCTGGACCGTACGTGGGCACTTGGGTTCGCCCTGTGCATGTTCGACCTCTGGCTGGTGGGGTTTGGTTTCCGGATTTCAGCCACCGAAGCCGGCGTGGCCCTGGCCGTTGGATTCGCCGCGCTGGTGTGCTGGCGGCGGACACTGCCAGCGCAGCCCGCGGTTTGTGACACCCCGATCTACAGGGGCCTGCGGGTCCTGCTCACTTTGTTTCTGGGCTACCTTGTGGGCCACTTGGTCTTTAACCATCTCAATCCGTTCCTGCCCGGGGACTACGATTTCCGGAACTTCGCGCGCACCGTGGTTTCGACGGGCGGTCCGGTCATGATCCTCTGGCTGCTGCTCCGGTTTCCCCGGGGATTTCCCGGGGACGACTCGTTCCCGCGGCTACTGGCGTTCTGGCTTCTGGCTGGATTGCTTTTCAACATCGGCGCCGGGATCCGGCTTCTGCTTGGGGGGGCTTCGCTTGCGCTGGGCGAAGCCGGGGAACCGACGACGTTCATCATCCCCTTTCTGGATGCCGCTCCGAACGTGTACGCGCTGCGGCGGATCTCGATCACGGCCGTTCTGGTCGGGGCCGGGTTTGGAGGCACATTCTGGCTACGCAGCCAACTGCCGCCAACCCGACTGGTGTTCTGGAGCCTGATCCCTCTGGGGCTGCTGGGCTCCCTTCTCAGCGGGGGCCGGGCCGTGCCGATGGTGGCGATTGTTGTCCTGGTCAGCGTTTATGCAATCCGCGGGCGGTTCATGCCGGCAGTCCTTGCAGCGGTCTTTCTTGCACTGCTCACCGCCACACTGAACACCTTTCCAAGAGCCATCCGGGACCTGCCTCCGACCGTCCAGCGCTCCATGGCGCTCCTGATCTTCACTGAACGGGTCGAGGCAAGGTCAAGCATCGAAAACTCATCCGCATGGCGCCTGGAAGTTTTCCAACGCGCCACCGCCGAATGGCTCGGCGACCGCCGCATCTTCTGGTTCGGCCGGGGCTCTTTCTCATGGACCGCAGCCGATGAACGCCTCCTGCTTCAAGACGGCTACGGCTCCGCCATGGATTCTGCCATCCGCCGCGGCGCGACCCACAATCTGCTCAGCGATCTTCTGGTCATGTACGGACTTGTCGGCGCCTCACTCTATTTTCTTCTCCTCGCATTCTGGGAACGGTTTCTCGCCCGGTGCCGGCATTTCCTCGCAGAGGACGAAATCGGACGCACCCTCGCGATGCTGTGCTGGGTGCAGGTCTTGATTTACAGCGGCATCGGGCTGATAGGCGGCGGTTTTGTCCCTGCCGAGGTCGCATGGATGACCGGTCTTCTCGTCGGCAGAATGCATCGCAAACAAAACAGCTTCCAGAACGCACTGCGGCCGACCGAGCAGAAACCCGTGGGATAGGCCCCTCGATCCCCCGCAGGATCGCATCCGGCCGGCCGGGTTCGCCGGGTTTATTCGTTGGGCCGGGCTCTCCAGAAGCGCCGGTTTTCCTGAGGCTCAGGCACCGGAATCTCCATGTGAATGTCCTCACCCCGGAGTTGTTCCATGCCGGGCAGAACACTCCATTCGCTCAGGTTCGCGCTGCTTTCCACACGGTAACTCCGATCTGGACGAAGGTTGAACCCGAACGCCCATCCCTGAATCCCGTTTCTGACCAGACGCCCCTCCTCCCGGAGCGCTTGGAGCCCGGCACCGAGCCCGGTAATTGCCTGCCATTTCGGAGATTCCGAGACCGGCTGTTCCTGAGACTGCAGGGCACCCCAGGCGCCGTATTTCGACCAGGCCTGAATGTGCCCAAAGTTCATGAACAGGTCGACGCCCGACCGCTGCAACTGCGCAAAATATTCCTGATACCGCTGGCCCATCCGCGGGTCCCGGTTCGCCGCAAAAAGCCGGGCGGTGAGCTCGTCGTTGTTCTGCGCACCACCGATCCCGGTGAAATGCTGGCCGCCCTCGTAACAGACCAGACGCCAGCCCTGCTCATCCGCCAGACGGCGGTGAGCCGTCACCCAACCCACTGCATCCTGGATGGTGTTCAGCGAATGGGTGGTCACCAACTCGTCCACGGTGGGCATTGGATTTACCGTGGGCTGGGCGTTGCCTTCGGTGCCAGGCACGGGAAGGAAATTGACTCCGAAATAGGGCGCAATCGCGATCACATCCGCCGTGTGTCCCTGCGGATTGATGGCCGGATCGTTCAAAGCTTCCACCCGCGGCACGGTCACGCTCTCAAGCGCAGCCGCCTGGGAAGCCAGAACATTCACGTGCCGGTGCCGCTGGGACGCACCGTATTCACCGGAAAAAATCCCGAAGATCTGGGCGCTGCGAAGGGCCGTGTAACGCTGACCCGCAGAAAACGGCTGGGTGTGCAGCCCCAGCGCTTGTCCCCGCTGGCTCACATACTGGGTCTGGGTAAAGTCCGGATGCCCGTTCCATGTCTCATTCGAGTATTCCACGTACACCCTCAGTCCGGGCGCCAGCGTGTCCCGGTAAAGCCGCGCAGTCTGTCGGACATACTCGTCATCGGCCATGTGCGGGATACAGATCCAGGGATGTTTGCCGGTCTGGTTGCAGAGCCGGATGATCCATTCGTGTGCCACGCCTTGGCCCTGCGTCTGGGTGTAATCCGAAAGCTTCGTCCGCTGTGCCCAAGTCTGCAGGGGGTTCCCATTGGTCCGAAGCCAGTCCATGAACCGCAAAATCCGGAACGGCCCCAGTTTGTCGAGAAACGCTGGATGAAACGGGTCTGCCTGCACATCCCCAGCCGCCTGCCCGGGAGCCAGGATCTCCAATTGACGGATCGGATCCGACGCGGAGGAAGTCTGGATCTGGACATGTATCGCCCAGTCCGCAGCGGTCGGCACGAGATTCACCGTCTGCTGGAACAGGCCGCCTGTTCCGTTGAGAATCACCCGCCCGCCCCCGGGCGGCAACACGTCTACCCGACCCGTGCCCCGGAACCGGACAGTGTAAGCCCCTGCGCCGTAGGCGGGCATCAGCGTGTGGACATATTGCGGGGTCCCCCCCGCCGGGGTGAACGGCACTTGAACCGGCCAGCCGTCGCTGTCCAGCGGCGGTGTCTGGCCGCTGTCCCACTCAAAACTGTTGACGCCGCGGGTCAGCCAGGTCCGGGCGAGCTTGAAACAGTCTTTGAACACCCACGCCTGCCCGTAGTACGTCACGCCGTCCAGATTTCCCCCCAGTTCCATCCGCGCAGCTGCTCTGCGGTGGAACACCGCCTGTACGCTCATCTCCCCCGTCACCGGCAACGCACGCGGGTTCCCGCGCCCGGTCACCGATCCGCTCCACCCCCCAAACTTGTAGCCCGGATCCGGCAGGGCGCGGAACCGGACCAGTTCCCCCTCCTCGAACAGGGTCCTGGCCGGCTCCAGAAAGGCTTGCCCTCCGGGCCCCGAGGTGAGCAGGACCGACCTTTGCACTCCTGCCGGCTCTAACGAAAACGCCGTCAGAGAAGCCGCATGCCCGCTGTACCGCGCTGCGAACGGAATCAGACGAAACTCCACGGGCGCAGTAAGTCCCCCAAACCCGCTTTGCGGGAGAAGAAACGTGAACGAGTCCGTGGCGGCATCGGCGTTCTCCAGCAACTGCGACACAAACAGGTTGGACGCAAATCCGTCCATGCTCGACCGCACGGCGTACTGGAGCGGCGCAAACCAGCTCTCCCGGCGGATCGTGAACCGGACCCGGTATCCGTTCAGCGTAGGGGCCTGAATACCCACCGCAAGGTACTGCGAGGTCGAGACAGACTCTTGCAGTGTGTTGGGCACTTGCCCGGCCGACACCGAAAACGCGAGCCGGCCATCCCGGGCAGTGACCAATCCTAGCCCCAGCCCCCGAACCCATCCGCTAGTGCTCCAACCCGGTGCCCGCACGGCGGTGCTGACCCACGGCAGGTTCCGAGCCGGATCGGTTCCGTTGAAGTCAAAAGCGAGCTCCACGGCACCCTGCGCCACGGAAAGGGTTAAAAAAAGAAACGCCAAGGCGGCCTGAAGCCGCATCCACGCAAACACGGTTGTCCTGCTCATCGGTCGGGGTCTTTCCCTTACAAAAAGCAGGACCTGCGCCCAGCACCCGATAAATATCAATCCGGGAAAACGGCGTTGCGGGGTTGCTGACGGACGCACCGTTGGCATTCCAGAGCTCTGGCATGCCCTCACGGGGTGCATCGCTTTTTTTCACACGCGACCGGGGGTGCCGCTCCGCGCCACCGCCCGGCTACCCTCTTTGTTCCCTCCGGGAACCAGACA
>CAIURC010000124.1 GCA_903901425.1 uncultured Spartobacteria bacterium
AAGGCCGTAGGGCCGCTCTGTGAAACAGGAACCCACCGTGTCGGAGGCGCAGCAATGCGCCCCCTAGCCGGAATCCCCGTCCTTTAGGGCGGGGAGGATGTCAAGGGCTTTGAGTTTTTCGTTGCATGATTCCCGTACTTTCCGGGAGCGTGACGGTGGCCACGTTGCCAATGACCCCTTTTCTTCCGCCCTCGGAAAAGCATTGTTCCTTGAAATTACGACGACTGCGGTTTGCGAGCGCCCCAAGCTCTGAGCTACGTCTGCGTGAGCGCTCGCGTCCGGCCTTCAGAGATGAAAGGCATGCCGTGGGCGCCTTAAAAGACACGCGGCGGCGCCGAGTGATGTGGCTGCTCCCATTCGCGCTCGCGGTTCTCAGGGATTCTCTCCTGTAGGACTGCATTTGTTTTGGGTGAGCCGCAGTCGCCGTTGTTTCGATGACCTTGAGGCGGTTTCCTGTGGCGCACTACCTCGTGAACTACCGACCACCGGCGCGGGAGCGCTGGGGTGGCGGCTTCCTGTTTGAGAGCGGCGCGGGCCGCTTTCTGGCAGGCGTTTTACGTCCCTTGGTTCCCATGGGACGGTGTGATTGAAGGAGCGCGTGACCTCGTTTGCGTAACACCACGGCGGCGTTGTAGTCGGCGTGAGCCTCAAATCCGCAAGCCTGGCAGTGAAACTCGGCTTGCGTCGGACGGTTGTCCGGGCTCGTGTGCGCGCACTTGGAGCACTCCTGTGACGAAAATTGGGGCGACACCAACAGAACGGCTTTACCGGTGCGGCGGGCCTTGTATTCCAGCAGCGAGCGGATCTCGCCGAGCCCCACTTGGAGCAATGCCCGGTTGAGCCCGCTCTTGGCGGATGCCCCGTTGGGAAGGAACAATGGCTGTCCAGGGGCGCTGGCAGCAGGATTGGGCTTGGGCTCCACCGCCTTGGTCATGCTGGCCAGCTTGAGCGCCTCCAACACGAGGACGCTGTGACCCCCACCGGCAATGCGCGCCGTGGTCTGGTGCCGCCAGTCGCTGAGCTGGTTTCGCCGCTTGCGCTCCGCCCGAGCCAGCCGCTTCTTGGTTTTGCGCCGCGCCGCAGAGCCTTTCCTTTGCCGCGCCAGCTTGCGCTGAAGCGACTCCTTTCGGTGCTGGATTTTTTCCAGCCGTTTCTGGCGTTTGGGTTCCAGGTCGTGGAAATTGCCTTCGCTATCGGCAAGCGGATGGGCCACTCCCCGGTCAAAGGCCAGCACGCTGGCTTCCGGTGCGAAGGAATGCTGGACGAGCAAGTCTTCGCTGGAGGGAAGGGCCTCACCGTCCTCACAGGAGAATGAGGCAAACCACGCGCCGTCGCCACAGCGAGTGATTGTCAGCATCTTGGGCGTCTGGAATGCCCGATGGGCTTTCCATCGGACTTCGCCCAGCGGAGTACGGCGCGTGCCCACCGAGAGCTTCCCGTCCTTGATCGAAAATAGCTCGCCAGTCAGAAGGACAGACTCCTCGGTTTGTTTGCCGTGGAAGACAGGATGTTTCGCCTCGCCCTTCCAGAAGCGGACAAAAGCGGTTTTGGCCCGATAGATGCCGTTGCGAAGAATCTGGCTTGGGACTTCCCGCAGCCATGGGTTTTGTTCCGTGGCGAAGTGCGAGTAGGCCTGATCAAAAGCCTTTTCGGAATCTACGTTCCCAGGACGATCTGAGAACATGGAGGCGCGGCGCAGCCAAGCATTGAGGCGGGTTTCCTCGACTTTGGCGTTGCGAATCACGCGCTGGCAGCCGATCCACTGCGAGAATACCTGCGCCTGCTTGGCGGTCGGGTAGAGCCGGAATTTACGCCCAGTGAGCACGTTGAAAAGATGGCGAAAAGATAATAGGATCTCAAGAAAGATATGCGCTCAATCCACGGCAGCCATTGCGTTTACAGCCTACACTATCATTTGGTTCTCGTGACTCGCTACAGACACCCTTGCATCACGCCGGAAGTCGCTGCCCGCATGGACGAAATCACGAAGGCGATCATTGAAAAGAACAAGGGCGAACTCCTGGAGGCGAATGGAGAACCTGACCACCGGCACTTTCTCCTGACATGCCCACCCGCCGTGTGCCTGTCGGTGCTGGTCGGGGCAATAAAGACAGCCACCTCCCGCGTGCTGCGACGTGAGTTTGCCCGCCACCTGAGGCCGTTCTATTGGAAACCAGTTTTTTGGTCCCGATCCTACTGCCTTGTATCAGCAGGCGGGGCACCGCTTGAAATCATCAAGCGTTACATCCAAGACCAAGGCAGCGGCGCTTGACCCGCCACCAAAAAACTTTGGTGGGGGAATGCGCGCCGCATTTGTTCACACCCCCGAAAAACCCCGTCTGCCGTGGCTTTGCCGCCTCGGGTGGCCCAAAAGACCCTCCCACCGTGTTAGTGTGGTAGCGTAGCACTCTTTTCTTTTTGCTATCCTCCCACTCCCTGCTATTAGCACTCTATCACTCTACCAATGAAGATTGCGCTCATTTCCAAGAAAGGGGGCGTCGGAAAGACCACCCTGGCCGTGCTTCTCCACGAAGCCCTCAAGCAAACCGGCACAAGTGTCGCCGTGCGCGACTACGACGCCCAGGGGAGCGCCACCAAGGCGCTCGCGCGAATAAACGGAACTCGGGAGGTGCAGGGGAAAAAGGTCGACGTGCTTCTCATCGACACGCCGCCCTCTCTCACTCTCCCAGCTACACCCGCTGCCGTGGCCGTGGCGGACATCGTTCTCATTCCGACGTCCCCGTCCCCGATGGACCTGTGGGAGGCCGAAGAGACAGCGGCATTTGCCAAGGCAAAAAACCCAAAGGCCATCGTTCGGATCGTCCTCAACAAAACCAGGGCAGGCACCCTTCTCACCAGTGGAGTCAAAACCGCCCTCGGGAACACGGTTCCCGTGCTGCCAATGGCGCTTGGCGACCGGCAGGCATACCAACAACTGCTGCTGGGAGGATGGGAGATGCTTGATACTCAGGCAGCCAAGGAACTCCTCCAGTTGACCGTCGCTGTCACATCGCTGCGGAAATAGCACCCTAACACTCTAACACCCTCACAACCTGACTATGGCCAAGAAGAACCTCAAGAGCCTGATCGCGTCGATCAACCAGAATGTTCAATCCGCAGAGGCCGCAGAGGCTTCGCCCCTGCCTGCGCCACCCACTCGAGAGCCGGCCCCAAAGGCTAAGGCTGCGCCCACCCGCCCTCCAAAGCTCCAAGAACCACCCCCTGCCCACGTCGAAACGACCGCACCAGCGGAACCTCCCGCGCTCGCGCACGCAGACAGCCCCAAGCGGAAAGGCCGACAGGCCAAGCCGACTTCATTCTGGCTGTTCGAGGCCGACCGCACGCGGCTGAATGAACTCGGAATGATTCTTTACTCGCAGGGGATCGCGCCCAACAACACCCTCTTGCTGAGGGCGGCTTTGAAGTTGGCCCCCACGGATTACAGGTTGGCCGATGCTGTTCGCGAGCTGCTGGCGCAAGACGGTCGCGCAAAGGCCAATAAGGCGAAGGAGTAGCACCGTTGCTGTTCTACCACAATAGCAAGCCACCAACCTTGTGAGGGAACCCCGCGCTGGACGCGCGATGGCGCAGACCGTCTCCCTGAGCAGCACGGTAACAGGTTAGCACCGTGGTAGCAAAACCCACAGAAAAGACACGGGCACCGGTTTCTCCAAGAACCGGACCAGAATAGCACGGTAGCACACTGCCACCGTCCTACTTTCTTTACCCCCCACTACGGCAACGCCGGAATCGGCGGCGCCCGCCAAGGGCACCACTACCACCCAACCACATTAGCAGCTTGCCGCCGCCCGGGGAACCCAGCCAATGGGTTCTCCCACGATAAAGAGCGTGCTAATGTGCTAGGCGCCACCGGAGCAGATCCACAGAAGGGAATAGCGCCACACCCCGCGCGCCGCAAGACAGGGGGGCGAGACCGTGGGCCACCACCATAGCACCCTACCACGGTAGCACAGCAACAGACCGCCCATCCGGCCTCACCAATCGCGAACGTGGAGGCCCAATCCTGGACGGCACTGCCCCACCTCTGCGCCCCCCCCACAGCGGCAGCGACACATTCTCCGTTTCCTCCACCATAGCACACTACCACCATAGCACTCAGGAAGCCCAAGACGGCGTATGCGTCCGGAAAATCCTTCTGCCAGCACGCACAGATGGGCGACACGCAGCCTTCGCCAACTCCCAGGAGGGCCTCGCCAGTCTCTGGGGCCTCCCACGATAAAGAGCGTGCTAATGTGCTAGGCGCCGCCGGAATAGACCCACAAAAGGGCATGGCGCCACACCCCGTGCACCGCCAGAAAGGGGGGCGAGGCCGCAGGCTACCAAGTTAGCACACTCCCACGGTAGCACGACTGAAGACCGCCACCCGGACCCGCGAACGGAACCCGCCACTACACGCTCCTATTATGGAAGCCGACCCCACAAACAACGTCTGCGCCACTCGGACCCCGCGCAGGCCCGCTCAACCCCCGCCCGGTGCGGCACAGCGGCAAAGGCACCTTCACCGCGCCTGCCACCATAGCACACTACCATCATAGCACTAAAGAAGCCCAAGACGGCGGGTTCGCCCCGAACACCGCTCCGCCGCCTGGCTGCTCCTGCGTGGCACCAAGAAACCCTTTTTCTTTAGCTGCGGAGGAATGTCCAATCGGTTGGCGCCCCGCAACAGGGGAATGCGGAGCGCCCGCCTCAACCCTTGTCTATCGTAAATGTCTGTCCCCGAGTGCTTTACGCACGCCGAGCGCCCGGCCGATCTGCCTATTCAGCCAAGCAATCCGGCAAGCACCCGGCAGAAACACGCCCACGACGATAAGATCCTACGAGCACAGGGATAATCCCTTTTTTGAAGAGGATAAGATCCTTGCCGCCGCCACGCTACACGGGCATCCTACGCGCCAATGGAAACCCTTTCCACGCTGCTAGAGGAGTGCCGCGCTCGCAACATGGCGGCCAGCACCATCAAAGCCTACCGGCGTACTTGGATCCAGTTCTTCGCGTGGACCACCGCCGAGGGCTACGATGTGGCCGGATTACCCCCCGCAGCAGCCAAGGCCTACGCACAAGAAGCGCTCCAGGGGAGGGGAGTCTCCTCCGCAATGCAGTTCCATGCGGGCATGAGCTTCCTTTACGGCCACCTTCAAGCCGCAAACCCGTTCGCTGGCATGGGCCCGGGCACACCATTGCGCCCTCCCATCCGCCCCCCGGAAGCAGCCACCTTGGCGAAACTGCTGTCGCATCTTTCGGCGGCACGATCCGACTACTTCGGCCATCTGGTCTACCATCTGGCGCTGTGCATCGGCTTCACTGGCATCAGGCGCATCGCCTCTCTGCGCCTCTGTGATCTTCGACGGGCGGAAGGCGGCCTTGTGACCCACCTCAATGTAGGCAGGTGGGTGCCATGTGCTCCGGCAGTCTCAGAGACCTTGTCTGAGTGGTTGAGCTTTCTGGAAAGCATTAAGGGCGCTCGCCTGCGACGCGGAGACCGGACGGCCCTGGCATTCATTGGCTCGCCGCTGGTGTTTCCTGGAAAGTCCGGCTCCGAGCCTTCAAACAATTCCATCAATCGCCGCCTTGCGGCAGCTTGCGCTGCGGCACAAATCAGCGCCCTCACAACAAACACGCTGCGGCACGCCGCTGCCGCGCAGGTTCTGGCCTCTGGAAAATCGCTCAAGAGCCTCCAGGCAACAATCGGACACGCAAGCCTTTCCACCACCCGCCGTTATGCCCGCCGGCTCCAAGCCCAGTAAACCGAAGAGCGGAGATATTGCGAAGGCAGCGATCCAAATCCTCTTCGCAACGGGTCGGACCTTCAGCGTGGAGCAGCTCCGTTCACAAATCCGCGCCCTGTACCCTGAGGCGTTGGGAACGATCACCACCGTAAGCCTCCTTGGCGCCTTGATTGAGGCCGGGGAGAAGCTCACAGCGTTCGGCCTGCGCCTGGACACGTCTGGCGGCAGTGTTTGCCTTCGAACGACACAAACCGACGATGCGATGGGGGAGTTCCTGCGCCGCGAGACGAACCAGACCGGCATTCCGGACCTGAGCACAGGCGCCATGGAAGTGCTCGCGTGCGTTGCGCTCAAGCAGCCGGTGTCCTTTGCGGAAGTTGAAAAGTTTTTTGGGACCGACAAACGCGCTTTCCTAACCCGGCTCAAAGAAATGGAGCTGATTTCCTCCGTAACCGGCCCGGATGGCAGGATCCGGTTTGTCACCACAGCGGAGTTTCTGCGCCGCTTTCAGGCACAGTCCTTGGCGGACAT
>CAIURC010000125.1 GCA_903901425.1 uncultured Spartobacteria bacterium
GACCAGCGATGTGCCCGGCGAAGGCAAGGTACCGTCGGTGGTGATCGGTGACGGGCTGGCGTTCTGCTCGGGTGGATGGGGAGGCAAGGATGGCATCAAGGCGTTCCGATTAGGAGGCGAGGGATCACTCAAGCAATCCAACCTTGTGTGGGAGCAGAAGCGCGGTGAACCGAAGGTGCCCTCGCTGATCCACCTCGAGGGCCATGTGTACGCCATGACCGACACCGGCGTGGCGACCTGCTACGAGGCCACCACGGGCTCCATCGTCTGGCAGGAGCGGGTCGGTGGAAACTTCTCGGCGTCGCCTGTGTCAGCAGCCGGGCGGATCTATTTCGTCGGAGACAACGGGCAGACGACCGTGCTCGACGCATCCAAGACCTTCCGCGTGGTGGCGCGCAATCCCTTGGTGGATGGCGAAGAGGTCCAGGCTTCCCCGGCGATCTCCCAGGGTTTGTTCGTGCTGCGAACCCGCCGGACGCTTTGGGCTTTCAAGCAGTGAAGAGACCGAACTCCAACACCTCGGCGATCCGGCGTTCTCCAGCAAAAGTGGCATTAACACGCAACTCCTGACAGGCGTTCGCTCAGACAACGGCTCGCAGTTGGCAAAACCCGTGTCTAGGCCAATGAATTCGAACCAAATTCCTGTCGAACCCTGAACACAATCGAGCTATGTAAAACACTGCTCCTATCAGTGTCAGGTGAATCCGTGCAATCTTTCGACTCATCAACCGATTCCTCAGGCAGGCCTGCCATGCAGCAGACTTGGGCGAATCTGTTTTTCCAGCATTGGGAAGTGGATGAGTCGATGCTTCAAAGCCACCTGCCCAGCGGCTTGACTGTCGACACCTTCAGAGGAAAGGCATACTTGGGAATTTGCGGATTATCCATGAAGTCGGTTCGGCCACAGGGTCTACCTGCATTGCCTTGGCTCTCCCACTTCGCCGAGCTGAATGTCCGAACCTACGTTCGAGACCCGGAAGGCAATCCAGGTGTCTATTTTTTCTCACTCGACTGCGACCGGGCCATCGCCGTTTTGGCTGCCCAGGCGTTTTTCTCACTGCCGTTCCGCTATGCCCGGGTGTCCTTGGGGGCCACCGATGAAGACTTCACTCTTTCCTGCAGTCGCTTCGGCAAACGGGATACCGCTCGATACGCTTGGCGCCCCATTTCCAACCCCAAGGTCTCGAAACCGGGGACTTTGGAATATCACCTCCTGGAACGGTACGTTTTCTTCACGCATCGCAACGGCAAACTCCACCAAGGGCGGGTTCACCATCCCCCATACGAGGTCTCGCGCGCTGAATCCACAGAATGGAGCATCCTGCCGCTGGCTTGGAATGGCTTAATCATCAAATCCCGACCTCCGGATCTGGCCCACTGCTGTCGCGGAGTCTCGGTTGCGGCGTACCCTTTGACTCCGATAGGAGCCTAGAACCTCAACGGGTTCCCAGCCATTGTGCCGCGTTGGCGACGACGCGGAGGGCGTGGGGATTGAAGAAAACCGGATAGGTCTCGTGCCCGGGACGGAAATAAAAGATCCGCCCCCCACCCAGGCGCCACACTGAACCGCTGCGGAACCATTCGCCGGCGGCCCAATGCTCCTCGAGAACCACCTCGTCCGGAGCCGGCACGTGGAAGGGTTCATCATACATCTCGGTCTGCTCGATGGCGAAAGACTCCGGCAATCCTTGGGCGATAGGATGGCGCGGCAAACGGATGCGGACTTCGCTGGGCTTCCCATCACCTCGGTAGGCCGGAAAGCAGCAATTGGCTCGAAGCAGGCGGACCTCGACGGGGCCCTGCGGCGGGCGACGGTATTGAACCTCCGGCGACAATCTCTCCTTGTAACTCGGAGCCATCCACGGCCGGGGCAACAAGTCGCTTTCGACCACCACCGCACGGGCGCGCTCGGCCTCAGGCAGGGCCGCCAACGCCCTATCGCGGGCCACAGCGTTCATGGATTCCACGAACGGTCGGGACCAGTGCGCCGAATGCAGGGCCAGCAAAGAGAGCTTCCCAGAGCGAATCCGTTCAACGATCCGCGTGGCGGTGGCCGGCTCGATCTCGGCGTGGCGGACATGGCCCCACCAAACCAGGACGTCGACTGAATCCAAATCCCGGAGACCCTGCTCAGAATCATCGATGCAAACGGAATCGACGGACAGTCCAGGGAGGGTCCGCAGGTGGTCAGCGATCTGGTTTCCGAGCCAATTCGGGTAAGCCTTCTTCTGGGCTGGCTGGCGCTCGTCCCAGACACGCACCCGGATCCGGGAAGATTGCGGAGTCTTGCAGCCCGCGGCCGCCACAACAGCAGCACCGCCCACCAGCCATTCGCGTCGGGAGATCATGGGGTGGATCGTCCGGTGAAACCACGGCTCAGGCAACTCTGTCCCACCGAGTTCGACGTGGCCGTAGCAAATCGATAAACCCTTTTGCGGAGCGTGGTTCGACAGTTTTTATGATTGACTGACCCCTTTTGTGTAAATATGAGGGACCGACCCCTTTTGGATACCGGGTTGCTTAGAGGGGGCGGATCTCGCCATGCTCAGGGTCTTATATGTCGAGGCGGCAATACCCGTTTCATTTGATTGAACCCCGGTGGCAGCGGCACTGGGCGGCAGAACAAACTTTCCGGGCGTGGAACCCGGGGGACCGCATTCCGGAATCCCACCCCTTCGGGCTGCGCCATGGGCTGGACGGGCGAACTGCGTCGGCGTCGGAATTGCCGCCGAAATTCTACATCCTCGACATGTTCCCCTACCCCTCCGGGGCCGGCTTGCATGTCGGGCATCCCGAGGGGTACACGGCGACGGACATCCTGGCGCGCTATCGCCGGGCCCAGGGCTTCAA
>CAIURC010000126.1 GCA_903901425.1 uncultured Spartobacteria bacterium
ACTGATGAATGTCCGGGCGTCTATCACGGCTTTTTACTGGGCAAAACTTCGATTTTCCGCGTCTTACCTTCGGGTGACTTGATCTCAATCACGTCGTCGTCGACTGGGATAAGCTGCGTCTTCTCGTCCTTGCCCTTGGGCGCCGCAGGCTTTGGCTGGCCTGGGGCCGTGGGGGCAACAGGCGCTGTAGCAGGAGCTGGCGTGGGTTTGGGTGCGGCTGGAGCCGTGGCGGGCGCACTCTCCTGGATTGGCTTGGATGGTGTGGAGGGCTGGCGTTTTACCGCAGGAACACCGCCCACCACTCCCCCGTTCAAAGACACATGAAATTCGTTGTCCACCGCCAGGTAATTGGGGCTGCCGCTGGGCGACGTGATGATGGCGAAATAGCCCACAGTGCTCAACCCGGCCCCCAGATGAGGGTTCAAATCGCACACGACTTTCGGGAACACTTCTTTCCCGACCCGGACCTGAAAACTGTCCGGGTCAAATACGACCGGCAAATCGGTCTTGTTGGTGACCGTGACGGCAAAGGCCAGGCAGTCGATTTTATTGTTCCGAATCACCCGATCCAACCGGACGGAGTACTCACCGAAATCGGCCACCTCGGCCTGTGAGTGATCCGCAAACTGGATGTGCGGCATCACACGGAGCGCCTCCTCAAGTGGCGCACCCTTGAGACCGCTCAAGGTCTTGAGCGTGTCCATCGTACCAAGCAACTTGGCCACACCGGCATTCTCAAAAGCGGGTTTCGGAGGGTTGCTCAACTTGGCTGCACTGACAGCCCCTTCCAGCGGCCGCACGCCCTTGGCCATAGGCACAGGCTCACCGGGCCTCAGCACTAGATTCTCTGACCGGTTGAAGAACTTCACTGCGGCCACTGCCATCTGGTAGGAGGCAACCGGGTACGGCTCCAACACAATGACCTTGGTGCCTACCACCACATTCAGGTTTCTGCGCGCCGTTTCTGTCTGGGGCGTGAGGGACACATAATTGGCCCCAGGCGAGTAAGACAGCAGGAACTCACCCCTCTCTTTGTCTGGATCGATAACAAATCCGGCTCCGTCGAGCCCGGTGATCGGTTCTGGAAAACTGATGGTGGTCGTGACCGTCTTGTGCGTGGGGATGCGAAGAATGCGCCACTCCTGCATCGGCACCTCCATGATTCGCGGATCGCTGTCTGCCAGAGCACCCTCAAGCCCAACCGGCACAGAGGCGGAGGGCTCCGCACTCCCTGGCTGCACCAAGGCAAACAACACCAAGAGGCTTCCTATCCGCATGCTCATTTTCTCGGGGCCGCCGGGGGCGCCGGGGGCGTGGCCAACTGCTTAAACTTGAAGTCCGCGACCACGAACGGGTACTGCCCGCGTTCGGTCATCTTGGGGTTTTGTTTGATCAGCAGCAGGAGCTGGAATGGTAGCGAAGGTTCAGCGAGGGCAGTTCCACCAATCTTTCCAGACCGGAGAATCTGTCCCTTGACCTCGAGCGTTCTGAATCCGGCCTTCTCGTTGAGGGCTGTAACCGCCGAAATCTCCGGCTTCTGGTGGAGCGAACGCGCCTGAATATCAGGCATTTGCGCCTCGACTTCCTTCTCCAACTTTTTGAGCGCCACCTCAGTGAAAATGCCCTTGGCAATTTCCGGCAAATCCAACCCGACCGGGGACCGCTGAAGTGCGGCCTGAGTCGCATTGAGGGCTGTGGTGGAAAAGATTTCCGACGAGAGCGAAAGCCGCTCCATCGGTCCGGCATGGATCGTGGAGGCCGAATCGAGAACGAAAACGAAGGGCCGCTCGCTCAATTGCGACTGGAAGTAGTTGATGATGAAGATCGGGGACAGCGAGGACACCACCAGCGAAAAGATCGCCACGCCGGCCCACACATGTTTCTGAGCGCGGTCACTTGCCAACGCGCGAACAGGGCCGAAGGTATTCTTCGCCCTGTTTGCTTCATCTCGGACCTCCCACTCGTTGGGAATTCTGTTAGGGGTCACCCCCTCAGGCGGCTCACTCATCAGGCCGCAACTCTCCGTCTTGTGGGTTTATTTTCTTGGGCATTGTCTTCTTGGACTTTGACTTTCACCGGCATGACAGACGGGGCATCCCGTTTAAGTTCCACCGGATTGTCATTGCCTAAGGGGGCAAGGAGTTCGTCGTACACCCTTTTTTCATCGACACCCGATTTTGTGGACAAAAAGGCCCGCAACTGGGTGGCCGAAACGGAGCAACAGGCCTGAAGGAACTCATCCATGGACGCATTACCTCCCGTCACCTTTGCCAAAAGCGGCTTGAGCCTCTCAAAAACCGCTGCCGGACTCACATCCAGCTCCGTCTCCTGCGCATCGTAGAGCATATCCTCCGAGGCTACGCGGGAGCGAATAACAGGCCTGGTCTTTCCCGGCACCAGCTCAAACCCCTCCACGGGGTTCCCTGCTGACATCAACTTTCTGGCCAGGTCTTTGACCTCCGAATCGAGTTGGTCATACACCTTGTACTTAGCGGCCAGAGCCGTGGTTCGTCCCAACACCTGTGTCATCTCTTCAGCAGTCATTGCAGCGTCCTTCTGTTCTTTGCAGAGTTTTTTGGTCGCCTTGGCCCATTCGGCATCGGCGGTGAGTTCACCCAGAAACTGGTCGGCCTCCAACTGCAGCTTTGAGCAGCAGACCTTGCCGGGGCAGTACAAGCAGTGGTTACCTGTCGCAGTATGGGCATCCAGCTTTTCATTGAGAGAGGCTGAAAGCTCCCCGGCCGGCCCCAGAGAATCGCGCACAACACCAGCCAGCTTTTCAGCCAACAAGGCGCTCTCCTTCATCCGAAGGGCGGCACTTTCGAGCATTTCACCCGTGTAGTAGGCCGCATCGATCTCATCATTCCTTTGCAGATTGGTGATCATGGCCACATAGGCCTTGTCGATCCGGGGGTCGTTCTGTTTCGACAAGACCGCCAGGGTTGCCAACTGCGGATTGGTAGCACTCTCCATGTGCTCGCCGTAGAGGGTCTTGTAGTCGCAGACCACCAGTGTAACCCCCCCATCGGCCCGCTCCACTTTTGCCACTACGTCACCCAGGCCCGTCAGCGATGCCTTTGTGCCTTCCCCGTCATTCACATCCCACTGGAGCCGCTTGCAATCCAGCAACACTTCCAGATTTTGGACATCCCCGGCCTCTTGGACCGCAAACTCAATCAGGCGGTCACGCTTGGCAATCGCGTTAACGCAGAACCAAAACTCGCTCTCGTTGGCTTGGAACTGATGTCTTTCCGAGGCCTCCTTGACCTTGCGGTATGCAGACCAATCGCGCCGATCACCACCCATATCGAGAAGCGAGCTGGCAAAATCGATTTTCGACAGAAAATCGTGGATCGCCGTCCCTCGGTCCGCCATGGCCCCTGACGCCATTTTGGGAAGCCCATGCTTCTGAAGAAAGCCATGTATTTCCCACTCGCGTGCAAAGGACGACGGACACTCCAGAATGCGCTCCATTTTGGACGCGCTGATTCTGGGAACCCTGTGATGATCCTTCGTGTCGGACATGGATTTAGATGCGCCGGCCTACTGTTGGCCTGTCCTTTTCGATGGCCAGTTCGTCTTCGACGCTGAGGTCTGGCATTTCCGCTTTTTCCTCCTCCGCATCCATACACAGATCTGGGATCTCCTCCTCAGCGACCTCCATCTTCGGGCTATCCACAAACACCTGCGCGGACTTGCCAGTGTTGCTTTCGCGGATCTCGCCCACCCGGATTTGTGTTCCATCACGGCGGGTGATGTCCTCACCTTTGGACAGGATCAACACTTCGCGGAGGCTCAACTCCACAGCATTCTCCTTGCTGCCCACCCTTTTAAAGTAGGTGACGCCGTCGATCTTGTAACCGAAAAGGGCATTATCCTGCTTGCGGTGCAGCGGGATGGCAAATCCCACATCTAAAGTGCGGTTGCTGTAGGCCTTGCCTTCCTTGGTCGTCTCCTTCACCTCCACCCCACGAGCGCCAAGCATGGCATCAAAGAGTTCATCCGAGTTTTTTTTCGGCACCCGCACGGCAACATCGTTGCCGAGGTAAAGCCTGCCTGCTTCATCGGCGGACAGAACGTGGTTCCCCACCTTCTTCCAAACGGTGGTGTATGTTTTCGTCCCGCCCTTTTCTCCGTCAACGACCTGGAATGCGGTGGTGATGGATTTGTGGTCGAAGACAGCGACATTACCGCTCTTGAAGAGGGGCTTATTTTCCTGGGCTTGATTTTCTGACATGGCTGGATTTCTCCTTGGGTTGTTGTGTGTGTGGGTTTCAGCGCCCTTCGGCGCAGGTTTCCTGCTCTTCCCAAGCCTGGGGTGGTGCAAACACCCCAGGCTTGAAATCTTTTAGATGCGGACAGCCGCTGCTGGCTCCTGCTGGTTTTCGCTCAACTCCGCCCGCCGCCTTACTTCGGTGCGGGCCTCAGGGAAGGAGACACCCTCTTGTTTGAGGATCGCCTCCGCCTCCGCGATAGCCGTTATGAAAACCTTGTCCCCTTCGGACTGGGGCGACTTCCCCTTCCTGGCCCAGTCGGCCAGCTGCTGGAATGCCCCCTCGTTGATACGCCACATAGGCGTGTTGGGGCTCCGCGATTCCGGGCCGGTTTTGACGTTCATCAGTTCCGATAAACGGGCAATCGCCGCTTCGGACAACCCCTGCTTCTTCTCCTCCACCACTTCCGTGGGAACCACAGGCTCTTGTGGATTCGGAGATGCGGCCTCGCCAGACTGCACACTCTCAAGAGCCGCTGGGGCGATGCCCACAGCTTTGGGGATGGCGAGTTTTGGAGCCGGCAGCTGCTGCTGCTCATCCTCAGCAAAAATGCGGTTCTCGTGGTCGTACTCCATCATCTTGCGGATCGCCTCAGATTCGCCGATGAGACTCCTCATAGCGGACCGCATTGCGGGGCGCTGCGCCCGGTAGCACGCGGCTGCATCCAATGTCATGCGCCCCGCTTTTGTTGCCAGATCCCGCTCATTCAGAGGAACTGTCGTGATCTGGGTCCGCCCATCTCGCATCTTGATCATCGCGCAGGCACCAATGATGTCGTTCGGCTTTTGGGCGTCCGCCAGGAGGTTGCGCTTGAAGACCACCCGTTCTTCTGTGCCTTCGATGCACTCAAAGTGATCCTGCCTCCGAATCGCTAGGGCTTTAATACTCTCCGCCCCGTGCTGCACAAGGAGGCGCTCGAGCCCCCTGACACCAGGAATCGCCACGCAAATCATGGCGTTCAGGGATTTTTGGAAGCGCCCAGTCAGCCACCCCTCCTGCGTGACATGGTTGGGGGGAATCCCCCAGGACGCCAACTTCTCCACCGCGCCCACCACGGAAGCGGGCGTACACTCGGCCAGATTCTTGTGTCCTTCCAGACCGGTGTCAGAGACCTGCTTGATGGCGTCGCCAACGAATGACTTGGCCATCGCTTCAACGGTGTTCTCCCGTTTCTTGGTGCCCGAGGCCTTTATGGCCTCGACCACGCGGGTGAAGGTTTCCTCCGACCGCAACGCGGTCAGAATGCGGTCCAGCGGGGATTCCTCTTTGTTGCTCATGGTGATGAGCCGTTTTTACCCCGCGCAATCTCACCGTGCCAGAGTTTTCTTTTGTTGCACTGTCAACGATTTAACCTTCCTCTTTTTTGCCGGAAGGCCGCTCCTAAAACACAGAAAAATTCTGTCGTTTTCGCCGTTCGTTATTTTTGTTTCCTGTTGCGTGTTTCTACTTGCCCAATCCAGCCCATTCCCCTTACCCATTTTCGCCATGAAACACATCGCTCCGCTTTTTGCCATCCCCCTGCTTCTGTCCGGCTGCGCAACCGAAATCGGTCCCGACGGCCGCCAACGCTCTGTGATGACCCCCATGGGCGCCGCCGTTCTCCAAACGGCCACCGCCGCTGGCATCGGCGCGGGCACGGGAGCCATCATGGGCAAAAACGCCAACCCCGTCGCCGTTGGTGCAGTTTCAGCTGGGGCGGGAAGCGTCGGATCGCAGGTGATCAACACTTTTGTGCCCAAGCAGTCCGCCCAGCAGCCTCAATATCAGCAAGCACCCGCACCGCAATACCAGCAGCCAGAATACTTTTTCCGCAGCCCGGATGGCCGCTTTGTCCCGGCCACCGCCAACTACGTTCAGCAACCCGACGGCAGCTACGCCCCCTCCTTCCCTCGCGGGCGCCAACTGTTTCAGCGCCTGCCCAATGGCGCGTTTGCGCCTGTGCAGTAAGGCCGGCTCAGGTTTCCTTCTAGATTGCAGCCCTCGCCGTCGTGTACCTCTCCTCACAATGAAAAATCACCTCTCACGCCTCCCCTTTTGTTTTGCCATTGCACTGTTTAGCGCCTGCGCTTCGACGCCAGAAATCGCAACGGACCCCAAGAGCGCCAAAGTGTTCGTCACCCGAAACCCAGACGACGTCAAAGGCAGGACACGCATCGGAGATGTTTCAGCTTCCGCAGAGAAACTTTTCGGAACCCCGGAGAACCTCAGGAAACAGGCCACGCTGAAGATCCAACATGAAGCCGCGAGCAAAGGCGCAACGGCTGTTTTGATCCAAAAAGACGACTTCCAATCAACGCCGATCAATAACATCAACCTGCTCGGCGTCGCCTACAAGTGAGTGGTTCTTGGGCTCCCTTGACCAAAAGCGGGCGAGCCGCAAGGTTGATGCGGGGGCGCTGGGAAACTAGCGCCCCCGTCTAGTTCCTCACCTCAAGGCCGAGCCTTGAAGCCCATGAGCCGAGCGACCTCGCTGTCGTACCTGTCGGCCTCTTGTTCGCGGCGCCGGCGGTATGCGCTGTAGTCGGTTGTGGCATCTGACCATGCCTGCTCCCGATTGGCCTGCTCGGCTTTTTCAAGCTGCGCCCGGCGCATGATGTCGGCGGCCTGGAGATCCGCCAGGCGTTGCTGGGTTTCGTTGTTCGATGCTTGGAGAGCGGCCTGCTGCGCCACCATTCCAGCATAGATCTTCTGCAACTCGGCCTCAGACTGAGCGGCATCTGCTCTGCGTGAAAGGTCTTCGATATTGCGCGCCGCAGAGCGGTTGGTGGCCCGCGAAGCATCTGATGCGGCGACATAACTGTCGAAGCTGCGTTCGAGCGGCGCGTAGTACTGGTAGTTCTCGGCCTGAAGCCCGTTATACCCTGACAACGACCGGCCCATGTAGCTGTAACCCAAAGAATCAAAGTTTCCGCCGTTGAGGAAGCCACCCAGCGTGGGGCTCGAGAAACTCCCGGTCAGACTGCGGGTCTGACCAAGCAGGTTATTCATGCCACCCACATCGCTGATCTGGCTGGCATCACCGATTTGCGACAGCATCTGTTGGTACTGTTGGATTTGCTGGGCCTGATTGGCCAGCGAGCGCGCCATCTGACCGTACTGGGTGCCCCATGCCGACAGTTGTGTGGAAGAATCGGCGATGTCCAAGACGTAGTTGAATATGTTGGTCAACAAATTCGTGGGATCCAATACCACCTGCTGGGCGTGAGCGGAA
>CAIURC010000127.1 GCA_903901425.1 uncultured Spartobacteria bacterium
GTATCGCAATTCGGGCAACACCTCGACCACGGCGAACGAAATTAAGATGCGTTCGTTGGATCAGCTCGTTTCCATCAGCACTGGCGGCCTGCTCGTGAACAATGGTTTGGCCGCGGTGAATTTCCTGAACGGGCGTATGACCGCGGGGACTTCCGCGAACTCGTCCATGTACGTGTTTGCGAACACGGCCGCCCAGTTCCTCAACCGTTTCGAGAACAACGGCGGCGGGATGGTCCATCTGGTGAAGTCCGGTCCCGGGGCAGTGACAATGCGGGTGGAGCCGCGCCTCGAATTTGACATCACGACGACGGGGAGTCCCTTGGTTACTTCCGCCGGTACCAATAGCACCGGTCAGGCCGGTGTTCCCGGCATGGTGGTGGGGATGGGCTTTGCTGGCACCGTCATGGGCGTGCCGGATTCGTCGATCGTCACCCAGATCAACTCCGGGACCACCTTCACGGTGAGCCAGAACGTGACCACTGGGACCGCTACCAATGCAGATCAGACGTTGAAATCCCCAGTCATCCAAGTTCTGGGTAACCAGACGCTCACCAACGGCGCCGCCACCGTCACGGTTCCTGCGGGCACCGTGGTGTACCCGGGGATGTCCGTCTCCACGGCTGCAGGCAGCACCGGCACTCTTGCTGCCAGCACCACCGTGCTCAGTGTCTCGGGCAACACGGTCACCCTTTCCGCAAACGCGACGGCGGGCGGCGCCGCGACTCTGCTGTTTGGGGCGGTCGGCGCACAGACTTCCCCTGGGGGCGCGCTCACCTCCGGATCCAACACATTCACTGTGGCTGCGAACACCATTGGCCTGAACGTGGGCCAAGTCGTGACAGTGACCGGCGGCACCGGCACCCTGCCAGCCAACACCACCATCACGGGTTACGACCCGGGAACCGGCGTGGTGACCCTTTCCGCAAACGCCCTCACCAGTGGGACGCCGGCCACAATGAACTATGGTGCCCTCACGGAGCGCTCCATCATCACCTCCACCACGGCCTCCAGCACCACAGCCCGCGTTCTCAGCAGCGTGGGCATGTTCGTAGGCCAGCCCATCCAAGGTCCGGGAATCCCGGCCGGCGCCACGGTTGCCAGCATCGTTGACGCCAACACCATCACGCTCTCAGCCGCCGCTTCCGCGACCGGAGTGGCCAACGCCTACTATGCGGCGACCCCTGCCGTCGGCCGTACCGCCATCGGCGCGACCACCAACGCCAGCGCTTCCATCACCATGGCCTCGGCCGCCCAGGCCGCAGGCATCGCCGCGGGCATGTACGTCCAAGGGGTCGGCATCCCCCAGAACACCGTGGTAGGCACCGTTTCCGGCACGACGATCACCCTCGTCGACGCCAGCACCGGCGCCGCGGTCAATGCCAACGCCTCGCATGCGTCGAACAACCTCATTTTCGGCGCCCCGATCGCGAACTACAACGCCAACCTCGCCACCACCGGCACGGCCTCCAGCGGCGCCACCAGCCTGACCGTGGCCAGCGCCACCGGTCTCGCGGTGGGCATGCCGGTCTTCGGCGCCGGCATCGCCAACGGCACCACCATTACGGCCATCAGCGGCACGACGGTGACGCTTTCGGCCGCCACCGCGGCGGCATTGTCCGCTGGCACGGCCGTCAGCTTCAGCTCGCCGCTTCCTTACTTCTCCAACACCTTCACCGGGGACACGGTCGTCAACCAGGGCACGCTGACCATCAGCAACGCCGCTTCCCAGCTCGGCGGTATCATCGTGCCGGGCAACCTGATCCTCAACAATGCGAACGCGACGCAGGCGACGCATAGCGGCTCCATCGCTTCCACCAGCAACGTGACGATCAACGGCGGCGGCATCCTGACCTTGACCGGCCAGAACACCCTCGGTTCGATCACCTTCAACAATTCCGGCGGCACGGCGACACCTACGGTGACCGGCGGCCCTCTCCATGTCACCGGTGCCATCTCTGCGACCAACGACAATTACGCGTCCACCCCGACCCTCGCCTCCATCCTGGAGCTCAACGGCCAGAGCAAGACCCTCACGGTGAACGGCGCGTCGCCCATGGGGTTGATCCTCTCAGGCGTTGTCCAGAACGTGATGAACTCGGTGACGCCTGCTGGCCTCATCAAGGCCGGTAGCAGTTCCCTCGTTCTCAGCGGTGCAAGCACCTTTGCCGGAGGCGTCCAACTCAATGCCGGAACCCTCATCGTGGGTGCCGCCAGCACCCCATCCACTGTGGGTTCCGGGATCACTGCGGGCCCGCTGGGCACGGGTATCCTCACCCTCGCCGGGGGCACCACCCTTCAGTCTGACAACCCCGTCCGCACCTTCTCCAATGACATCGCCGTGGCCGGCGATTTCACCTTCGGAGGTACCGCCGCAACCCACAACCTCACCCTCAACGGTGCGGTTACCCTCGGCGCCGCCACCCGTACCCTGACCGTCGCCAGCCCGCAGGTTACCGCCACGATGGGCGGCATTGTGACCGGTTCGGCCGGCGGCCTCACCAAGACCGGCAACGGCATCCTCACCCTCACACCGACCACCACCGGTGCCCTCAGCGCCACCGGCGCTGCATCCAACGCCACGGCCTTGGGCACCACCACCCTCACTCTCAGCGCTGCGGCCGCTGCGGGCATTGTTGCCGGAATGCCGGTGCACGGAACCGGAATCGCCCCGGGAACCACGGTTGCCGCTGTTTCCGGCACCACAGTCACCCTCTCCCAGCCCGCTGTAGCCACAACCAACGCCGGTAACTTTGCCTTTGGTTCCACCCAGACGTATTCTCCATCCGCGGGGTCGACCGGGGCCTCTTCCCTCACGGTATCCACTGGCCAGGCTGCCAACCTCTCCGTCGGATCCACCGTCACTGGCATCGGCATCGCAGTTTCCACCACCGTCCTGGGCGTCGATAGCGCCACCGGTGTGGTGACCCTGAGTGCTCCGCTCACAGGGAACGTCACCGGCCAGAATATCACCTTTGGTGGTTCCGCCGTTGCCAACAGCTTCAACACCTACGCTGGTTCCACCACCGTCACTGGCGGGTTGCTCAGGCTCGGCAACCTTGGAGCGCTGCCCTCGGCCACCGCCTTGCATGTCCTCTCCGGCGGCGTGCTCGATCTGAACGGCAACAGTCCCACCGTGGCTTCCCTGTCCGGGAACAGCGCCACCACCGGCGGCCTCATCACCAGCTCTGCCACTACCGGCTCTGCCACATTCACCTTTGGTGACGCCTCCAACACCTCCTTCGGCGGGGCAATCACCAATCAGGTGGGGTCCACCCTGAACGTGATCAAACAGGGCACCGGAACCGCCACCTTGGGCGGCCCCAACTCATTCTCCGGAACCCTCGCCGTGAACTCCGGTACGCTGATTCTCTCCGGCAACAACGATTACACCGGCGCCACGACGGTGAGTGCCGGGGTCCTCCGGGTCCAGAGCAACACCGGCCTCGGTTCCACGGCGGGCGGCACCACCGTCGCCAGCGGCGCTGCCTTGGAACTGAGCGGATCCAGCCTCGCCATTGGCTTCGAAAGCCTCACTCTGAACGGCTCCGGCATCTCAAATGGCGGCGCGCTGCGCAACGTGTCCGGCGACAACACCTACGGTGGTTCGCTCACCCTCGCCACCGATTCCAGGATCAATTCCGATGCGGGTACGCTCTCCCTCTCCAACACCACGGCTGTCACCGGAAACTTCTCCCTGACCGTGGGCGGCGCCGCCGACACCACCATCGCCGCGCCGCTCAACCTCGGGGCCATGGGCGGACTGGTCAAGGACGGGGCCGGTACCCTGACCCTGAGCGGATCGGGCGGTACCCTGAGCGGTACGCTTACTGCCGGGGGCGGCCAGCTCCGGCTCACGGGTACGCTCAGCAGTGCGTCCTCGGTGAACGTCAACAACGGCGGTACCCTGCTGCTGGGCGGTTCCTCCACCAACCGGCTCTCGAATGCCGCGCCGGTGACTCTCGGCAACGAAGGCAGCTCGGGCACCCTGGGATTCGTTGGGGGCGTCTCGGGCGCCTCGGAAACGCTCGGTGCGCTCACGTTGAACCTGGACTCGATCTTGGATTTCGGTTCCGGCTCCGGAAACACGCTGACGTTCTCCAGTCTCACGCTGAACCCGAACTTTAACTCGCTGCGAATCTACAACTGGTCGGGGTCGATCTACTCCAGCAGCACCCTGAACGATCCCGGCACAGACACCAACCAGGACCGTTTGCTGTTCACGAGTTTGACTGGGTTGACGTCCACGCAGCTCGGCCAGATCACGTTCTTCTCCGACAACGGACTCACCCAGATTGGGAATGGAACCGCCCAGATCACGTTTGGAGCCGGAGGCCAGGCGGAACTGGTGCCGGTCCCCGAGCCTTCCACGTGGGTGGCCGGGGGACTGCTCCTGGGCCTCTTGGGCTACCGCGAACGCCGCCGGCTCCGGACACTGCTCGCACGGGCCTAGGAAGCGCCCTTGTTCCAGACAGGCTGAAGTTCAGATCTCTCTGGTTCCGCCTCACTCTCGATTGGGTGTCGTTGGAGAAATACCCTGACTTTGCCTTCAATACTCCCGTTGCAAAATACGTGTTTCAGGGGGATGTTATGGAGTGTGAATAAGTCCCAGCCCAACATGGATGAACTCGTCGGAGAGGAGTGGGCAGAGTGGTACCGGCTCACACCCTTGCAACGATGGGAGGAAAGCGCCAAGCTCTGGCAGATTTACCTCACCCTAGGAGGGAGCCTTGATCCCGAACCCGATTCTCAAAGTCCTTTCTACGATGGCGCAGTATCACGTTCGATGCCTGCTCATGGGCGGACAGGCGTGCGTGTTTTACGGCGCGGCGGAGTTTAGTCGGGACTCCGACTTTGCCATCCTCGCCATCCTCGCCGGACTACTGGATGGACTGGATGGACTGGATGGACTGGATGGACTGGATGGACTGGATGGACTGTTTCGGTGCGGGTAGGGCAGGCTCAGCCCAGGCGTTCCGCCTTCGGCTGGGTGATGTGCGGTTCGCGCAGGTAAATTGGCTCCAGATTCTCCCTCTGAACCACCCCAATCCCGGCAGCCGCCAGGGTCGCCAGACGCACTGAGCAGGGAAGCGCCACCGAGGCCCGCTCGAAACCCGGGAGAATTTCCGGGGCAAACACCGGCAGTCCGGGATGACGTGCCAGCAACTCCCGGAGTTCCTCCTCCGTGGCAAGGCATGGCCCCACAAGGCAGGTCCCGGAACGGACATGGGTGAATGAAAATGCGTCCCGGCGCGCATCGCTGATCGCGAGATACTCGGGTTCGTCGGTCCGCAGACATGCCACGGAAGGAATGCCCAGCAGGCTCGAACCGAGGCCCAGCTGGAATCCCAGTGCGGCGGAGATGGCGACCCGCGTCCCGGCGTAGGATCCGGGCCCGAGCCCGACCGCGACCTGGTCGATTTCGCGAACCAGACTGCGTGCACGCTGGAGGCAGGAGAAAAGAAAGGCGGTGTGGCTGCGTTGGGCGACAAACTCCTCGTGGAAAAACAGCCGGCCCTCGCAGACCAGCGCAACGGAGCCGCGGGAAGTGGAACAGTCAAGGGCCAACAGGTTCATGGGCGTTACAGGGAGAAAAACCCGCGCAGAGAGACGCTCGGAGGGGGGAGGAGGCACCGTGTTTTGAGGGGGTACCCCGGGGGGAGGATTTTCAGAGAGCTTTCTGGTTTTGCCCGGGCGTGTGCTGTGTCAGAGTGACGATCCATGGAAGCGGCAATAGGCATTGATTTTGGCGGCACCACCATCAAGTCCGGGCTTGTGGCGGGTGGCAACGTTTTGAAACGGGGCACTGTGGTGGACACGCAGAAGGCGGGTGGGCTGGAGGATTTGCTGGGAGCGCTGGTGGGGATTGTGGAGGAACTCAGGGGCGAGGGAGTGGCAGGCGTGGGTGTGGGGCTTCCAGGTATGGTGGATGCGAACCGCGGGGTGGTCAACCAGTTGACCAATGTGGCTGGCTGGAATTCCGTGCCGCTCCGAGAGATTTTGGAAAAGCGCACGGGGCTGCCCGTGGCCATCGAGAACGACGCCAACGCCATGGCCTACGGCGAGTGGCGGCACGGGGCGGCCAAGGACGGCAGGCACGTCATCTGCATCACGCTGGGGACCGGAGTCGGCGGCGCGCTCATCCTCGATGGACGTCTCTACCGCGGTGCCACCATGGGGGCAGGAGAGGTGGGCCACATGAGCATCGATTACCATGGCCTCCAAGGGCATTACGGAAATCACGGCGCCCTGGAGAAATACGTCGGCAACCAGCAAATCACCGACCGCGCTTTTTCCCGGTACGCCAAAAAGGGAATGGGCCGGATCCGGGAGCAGTGCACACCGGCTGCCCTCAGCGAGGCAGCCCGGGCCGGGGACGAGATCGCCCTCGGACTCTGGGAGGAGGTCGGCTACGAAATCGGCGTGGCTCTCTCCAGCGCCATCTGGCTGGTGAACCCCGACACTGTGGTGATCGGGGGAGGCGTGGCCAAGGCCGGGGAACTCGTGTTTGGACCGATCCGGAGAACCATTTGTTCACAGACCGGCCGGGTGTTTCATGAACACCTCCGCATTGTCGAGGCGCAGCTGGGGAACGATGCCGGGATCATTGGCAACGCCGCGCTCGCCCTTGAGGCGGCCGCAGACGCCGCGCGGAACCCTGTCCGGTCGGTATGAGACCCGGGGGACACGATGGCTGTTAGCCCCTCGCAGGATGGGGATCCGCAGGAGGGCGGTGGCCGGTTCTGGCGTGCGGAACTTTCAGCAAGCCTCGTGTGCCTCCTAGCGGCCCTGGTCGCCTGGAGTCTCGGCAAACGGCCCGCCGCCCTCGGGGCGTATGGAATCGCCTACCTCGCCGGTGGTGCGTTTGCCGCCGCGGAAAGCGCAGTCCGACTGCGGCGAGGGATTCTGGATGTGCATTTCCTCATGCTGGCCGTGGCGGCAGGTGCCGCCGGACTCGGGGAATGGGGCGAAGGTGCAGCCCTGTTGTTCCTGTTCTCATTTTCCAGCGGCCTCGAACAGTTTGCGCTGGAGCGGACTCAGCGCGAGATCCGGGCCCTGCTCCATGCGGCACCCAAGACGGCCACGGTCTTGGACGGGACGGAGCGCGAGGTGCCGGTGGACGAGCTTGAGCCCGGGATGCGGCTCCTAGTCCGGCCGGGCGAACTCTTTCCCGTGGACGGCCAGATGCTGGAAGGGGAAACGTCAGCGGACGAGTCCAACCTGACCGGGGAAGCCGCGCCGGTGGCCAAACGGGTGGGGGACCCGGTGTATTCCGGGACCCTGAACCAGTGGGGGGCGGTGGAAGTGCGCGTGGAGCGGCGGGCTCAGGAGAGCGCTCTGCAGAAGGTGGTGCGCCTGATCCAGACCGCCCAGCGCATGAAGGCGCCGTCCCAGCGGTTCACTGACCGGTTTGGCACCGGCTACACGTGGGTCATCCTCGGACTGGCGGGTGGAATGTTTCTGCTCTGGTGGCTGGGATTTGGCCATGCCCCCTTCCGGGCGACTCCCGGCGAACCCAGCGCGTTTTACCATGCCATGACCCTGCTCGTGGTCGCTTCTCCGTGCGCCCTCGTTCTCTCCATACCGTCCGCTGTGCTTGCGGCAATCGCTTCTGGAGCCCGGCGCGGCGTCCTGTTCCGGGGCGGAGCCGCCGTGGAAAAACTGGGCGAGGTCAGTGTTGTGGCCATGGACAAGACAGGGACCCTGACCACGGGCGAGTTGCGTGTGGAGGAAGTCCGCTCCGATCCGCCGGGGAGCGAAGCCGAGGTGCTCCGCCTTGCCTGCGCTTTGGAGCAGAAATCCACCCATCCCCTGGCGCGCGCCGTGACCCGGCACGGCCTCGAAACGGGAGTGGAAACCGCGCCCGCAGAACGCGTGGAATCCGTGACGGGTAGTGGTATGCGGGCGGAGGTCGGGGGCAGGGAGGTGCTTCTGGGCCGGAGACATTGGGTGCTCGAGGGGGCCGGACGCGCGGTGGGTTTTCCCGAGACCCTCGATGGCGTCACCGAGGTGTGGCTCCGGAGTGGTGCACTCCTCGGGCGGATTGTTCTTCGGGACGCGATCCGGCCGGAGGCGGCGGCGTTGGTCAACCGGTTTCGGGAGCTGGGTCTGCGGACTCTGGTTCTTACCGGAGACCGTCCCGCGGCTGCGGCGCATTTGAAACAGGCGCTGGGTTTGGACGATGTCCGTGGGGAACTCAATCCGGAGCAGAAACTGGCGGTGGTGCGCGAACTTGGGTCTGTGGGCGAGCGCGTGGCGATGGTGGGGGACGGGGTGAACGACGCGCCGAGCATTGCCGCGGCGCATGTCGGGGTGGCGATGGGCGCCAGGGGAAGCGATGCGGCGCTGGAGCAGGCAGACTTGGTTTTGATGCAGGACCGGTTGGAAAACTTTCTACTGGCCTATGAACTCAGCGGCGCGGCGCGGCGGGTGATCCGTCAGAACCTTGGGGTCTCGCTCGGGGTGATCGGGGTGCTGATGATCTTTGCCCTGTGCGAACGCCTCCCGTTGACCCTTGGGGTTCTTGGGCACGAGGGCAGCACCATTATTGTGGTACTCAACAGCCTGCGCCTGCTTTGGATTGGCCGCAGAGCCTGAAACGCTCAGCGGATGAGGGCGCTCCTAAGAGCACCCTCCACGAACCGCCCCGTCCATCCCGTCCATTCTGTCCATCAGGTCCATCAGGTCCATCAGGTCCATCACCGCCGACCCGACAAGTACACGGGCAGGTACATGGCCACCCCCATCGCTGTCAGGATCCCGAATTCAGCGGTGGGCTCTTTAAAGTTCCCGAAGCAGCGTCGCTGTCGAATCCCAGTCCAGACAGGCGTCTGTGATCGAGACGCCATACTTAAGGCCTTCTTTTGCGGCCGGTTGCGCCCCAAGGTGGATGTGGCTCTCCAGCATCGCCGCCACCAATTCTTTCCGGCCTGCACGCCGCTGCTGGACAATGTTCCGGAAGACTTCGGGTTGCCGGAGCGGGTCCTTCCCACTGTTGGCATGGCTGCAATCCACCATGATCGCCGGACACAGCCCGGTTTTCCGGATCTTTTCCGCGGCAGCCTGCGTGTGCTCGGCGCTGTAGTTCGCTCCATCCCGGCCACCGCGCAGCACCAGATGCCCGTCCGGGTTTCCAGCGGTCTTGATGATGCTGGTCATTCCTTCCTGGTCGATTCCCAGAAAACTGTGCGGCGTGCACGCGGAACGCATGGCGTCCAGTGCTGTCTGAATGCTGCCATCGGTTCCGTTCTTGAAACCCACAGGCATCGACAGGCCACTCGCCATCTCCCGGTGCGTCTGCGATTCCGTCGTCCGTGCCCCAATCGCCGCCCAACTCACCAGATCCCCAAGATACTGCGGAATGATCGGATCCAGAAATTCTGTTCCCGCAGGCAGACCGAGTTCTGCGATCTCGAGCAGAATCTTGCGGCCAAGCCGGATCCCGGCCTCCAAATCCCCGGAATCATCCAGATGCGGGTCGTTGATCAGGCCCTTCCAGCCCACGGTGGTCCGGGGTTTTTCAAAATACACCCGCATCACCACAAAAATCCTGTCCTCAAGTTCCCGCGCGAGTTGGGCCAGGCGCCGGGCGTAATCCAGAGCACTCACTGGGTCGTGGATGGAGCAGGGCCCCACCACCACCATCAGGCGGGGATCTTCCCCGTGCAGGATTCGGCGTGCCGTGTCACGGGCGGCGCAGATCTGGGAGAGAATTTCGGGCGAGGCGGAGATCGCCGCCTTCACCTCGGCAGGCGGAACCAAGCGGGTAACGCCGCAGACACGCACGTTCTCAACGCGCACGGGGCCGGATACTTGCGGACGAGTGGAAACCACGGAAGACATAGTCAGGCTCTCAGGATTCACCGGAGGCGCAAATCCTGCAACACCAGAACGCGAAGGATCCGGGGCCGGAGAGGGGTGGCGATTTTTGGCCTTTCTGGTCCGGTGTGGTTCGAATTGATCAGCTCAAGCCGGATTTCTGGCCGGCAAATTTCCGGTGTGGGAACAAAATTGCCTCTGGAAAAAATAAATCAGGCCCGGGTTGGTATGGCGGTTGCTATTGGCCGGGCGACGCGCAATGCCGCCCCCTTGTGAGGACCGGAAACGGGTGGGTGGACAAAAAGCGATCAGGAGCGTTCGCAGCGCTTCACGCAACCCAAACCCAACCAACTGAACCTGATGAAACCAAAACATGCAGTGTTGAAGCTGGCCCTGACAGCGTTCCTGTCATGGGCAACCCCCTCCATTCACGCGCAGGACGCGACGGCACCCGCCGCACCTCCTGCGGCAGCACCGGCCGCGCCCGCGGCGGAAGCTCCGAAGGAACCGGCAAAGGCGGAAGCGCCGACTCCCACCCTCGAGCAGCGGGTGGCCGGGCTTGAGGCCTACCTCAACAACGTGGACCCGACGACTGCGCTCAAGACCGCCAAGGACAAGGACGGCAATGACGTGATCCCCGAAGGATTGACGATTGCCTCAGCAGGGGTCGCTGGCCCCGGGCACAACGCCTGGTTGATGACCAGCGCGGCCCTGGTGCTCTTCATGACGCTGCCCGGCCTGGCGCTGTTCTACGGCGGCTTGGTCCGGAAAAAGAATGTGCTCAGCGTCTGCGCCCAGTGCTTGGGTTGCGCAGGGCTGGTCGCCGTCCTCTGGTGGGCCTTCGGCTACAGCCTGGTATTCGGCAAAAACTTTGAGAGCCCCTTTCTGGGCGGCTCCGAGTTCTTCTTCATGAAGGACGTCACCTCTGCGCCCAACACGGATTACTGCTACTGGGTGTCGCAGAACGTCTTCTCCATGTACCAGCTCATGTTTGCGATCATCACCCCGGCTTTGATTGTGGGTGCCATCGCCGAGCGCATGAAATACTCGGCCATCATGGCGTTCATTACGATCTGGATGTTTGTGGTCTACTTCCCCATGGCGCACATGATCTGGGGCGTGAGCGGGCTCATGAACGGCGTGTGGAATGGCGACGCCAAAATCCCCTCGATCGACTTTGCCGGTGGTACCGTGGTGCACATGACCTCTGGATGGTCTGCCCTCATCCTCTGCCTCATCCTTGGCAAGCGTACCGGCTTCGGTAAGGAAAAGATGGCACCCCACAGCATGGTGCTTTGCATGGTGGGCACTGGAATGCTTTGGGTGGGTTGGTATGGGTTCAATGCCGGGTCTGCCCTGGCCTCTGACGGTGTGGCTGCCAACGCTTTCACCACGACCACCCTGGCGGCTGCCACGGCAGGTTTTGTGTGGGCTGTGACCGAGTGGATCTTCCGCGGTCATCCTTCCATCCTTGGTTTCTGCTCCGGCATCGTAGCGGGTTTGGTGGTGATCACCCCTGCCTGCGGTTTCGTCAACACCTCGGGAGCGATGCTCATCGGTCTGCTGGCTGGTCTGGTTCCTTACTTCGCCGTGATGAAGCTCAAGGGCTGGCTCGGTTATGACGATGCCCTCGACACCTTCGGCGTGCACGCCGTGGGCGGTACCCTCGGCGCGGTGCTCACTGGCATCCTGGCCGACAACAAGTCCAACGGGAACCTGCTCGAGGCCAATGCGTATGCGGCCAAGAACGGGCTGGCCAAGCTCGTTGCTGAAGGCGGCCTTCTGGGCGCACAGCTCAAGGCCATCGCGATCACGCTGGTCATCTCCATCGTGGCCACCGCGGTCATCGCTCTGGTGGTGAAGGTGGTTCTGGGGCTCCGCCCGACACCTGAAGCAGAAAACGCCGGACTCGACGTCACCGACCACGGTGAAGAAGGTTACGTTCTCTAATCCGGTCCCGAAAAAAACAACACCCTGCCGGAACTTCTCCGGATGAGCCGGCGGGGAACCCACTTAAAATCCAATGAAAAAAATCGAAGCGATCATCAAGCCGTTCAAGTTGGAGGAAGTCAAAGACGCGCTCGCGGACTTGGGCATCGAAGGAATGACGGTCAGCGAAGTCAAAGGGTTCGGACGCCAGAAGGGGCACACTGAAATCTACCGTGGAAGCGAGTACACGGTGGACTTCCTGCCCAAGATCAAGATCGAGGTGGTGCTCCCTGATTCTGTGGTCGAGAGCGCTACTGCCGCGATCCTGAAGGCTGCCAAAACCGGCAAGATCGGGGATGGAAAGATCTTCATCTCCAGCGTCGAGGAAGCTGTCCGGATTCGGACGGAAGAAACCGGCGAGAAAGCCGTCTAAACTGCCCTCGGGCAGAGTTTGAGTTCAACGGCGGGACCTCCGGGTCCCGCCGTTTTTTTTTCCACGCATTCTCCCAGAGAAGCCGTCCCGGTTGGTTTCAGTCGCGGAATTCAAACTTTGATTGTTCTGAAGGATCCGGGCACGCTGGGATCCATGAGAATGTTGCACCCCCTCTCCCGGAGAGTGTTCCTTGCGCTGGTCGGATGGATGGCTGGTTTTGGCCCGGTCCAAGTTGACGCGCAGCAGCCCCATGAAAAGCTCGGGTTTACCCTTGCCCTCCACTCGTACACTTTCCAGAAGTTCACGATTTCTGAGGCGATTGCGAAAACGGCTGCCCTGGGCATCTCGCACATGAGCGTGTCCGGAGGAGTGAACTTTCCCGGGCCGGATGGAAAGCCGCAGCGCCGAAACACCACGGAAATTTCAGACGCAGATTTCGAGTCCATCCAGAAGCAGATGCGCGAACAGGGGATCTCGCCGAAATTTGTGAACATGGGGGTGGTCCGGTTGGGCGCGGATGAACAGGCGAATCGGAGGGTTTTTGAGTGTGCCCGCCGGTTTGGGATTCCGATGCTGGTTTCAGAGCCGGAGACCCACGGAAAAATGGAGGAACTCGGGCCTGTGATGGATGGAATCGAAAAGCTGGCCAAGGAATACGGTGTTCGCGTCGCCATCCACAACCATCCGGGACCAAAAAATTTCTACTGGAATCCGGAAACAGTTCTGGCTGCGGTGAAGGGGCGGAGTGACTGGGTGGGGGCGTGTGCCGATGTGGGGCATTGGGTCCGTTCCGGGCTGGATCCGGTGGAATGCCTCAAAAAACTCGAGGGCCGAGTGTTGGCGCTGCATTTCAAGGACCTGAGCGAGGCGTCTCTGCAGGGGCACGATGTGCCGTGGGGAACAGGTATTAGTCATCCGAGGGCGATGCTCGAGGAACTCAAACGCCAGGGGTTCCGAGGCGCATTTTGCATCGAGTACGAGCACAACTGGGAAAACTCAGAGTCTGAAATCGCCCAGTGCGTGAAATGGTTCCGCGACACGTGCGCGGAACTGGCGAAATGATCCGTGGCGTTTGTCGAACCGCCGGGCCGCTCAGCGCGGGGCAAGCAGGAATCCGATGCAGACTGGAATTGCCACAGCCAGTGCCGTGCGTTTCCAGGACACATCATGGACGACTGCAAGCCCCACCGAGAGGCCAAATGCGCTCCAAGCGGTGAGAAGCGCCGGGCCGAGCACGGGCACAATCGCGAAAACCGCGGCGGCGCCGGAAACATAGTTGCACACGATGAATGTGGCTTGGAAAGAGTTCCGGGCCGCCCCAAGGAGAGAAAGGCAGAGGTGGATGAAGCCCGCCTGGAGCACCGCGCTGGCAGCAACCACAAACGGGGCCAGCAGGAGCATCTGGGGCGCCATTTGATTGAGTCCCTCCGGTGGGAGCCCGGGGTCCTTCGGCATCCAGCCGGGTGCCAGGGTGCGGTACGCCAGTATTAGGATGCCGCCAAACAGCGTGCTGAAAATGATGTTAAACAAAAGGGATTGCAGGGGGCTCGCACCCTGGGGAACGCGGGCAAACGCCGAAGCGGGCGTCCTCAGAATCAATCCCACAGTGCTCAGCGCCGAACCCAGAGTCCGCTCGTGTTCCCATGGCAGCGGCAGGGGCTCGGTGGCGGACGGTTCCTCCGCCGGGGCGGGTGGCAGCCACACATCCTCCAAGGGCGCCCAGTCGGGCATTCCTTCCCGCCAGACACGGGTGCGCGCGGTGAGAACGCCTTCCGAGAGAAGGCGGGCGATTTCTGAGCCCGGGACGGGGCCGCAGGGCTGCCCGTTGAGTTCATAGTGCCAGGACGAATGGAACATGGCGGCGCCGCGGAGTGGACGGGAGCCGGCTCAGGAAATCAAGCGCGCATCGGAAAATGCAGAAAAAAGGGGGGTGCACGGAACTGAAAGCGCAGGAAAGGCGAGATTCTTTTTGACACCGCAGGGACGGCTGCTAGTTTTCACGCCCTCGCTTTCCATCTTGAAGAGGGAGTGAAAGGGCTGGTTGCACCCGGTAAAAGCAGGGGCGACCCGGCCTTTTTCGTCCTCTGATAGTCTGGGAAGTGCCCGCCAGCCGGCGGTCTGGTCCTCTTGAAACGGGGTCAGCCAACGGAACGCGGGAAAAGGAAAGCCTGAGTAGCTCAGTTGGTAGAGCACGTCCTTGGTAAGGACGAGGTCGCCGGTTCAATCCCGGTCTCAGGCTCCCTTTCCCCGTGGGGTCGGCGCCGTTGCGGAAACCGGCGGGACGATTTCCAACTCCAACCTAAAACAACCATCCAAACTCCTCACCACTATGGCGAAGGCGCAATTCGAACGGACAAAGCCCCACGTGAACGTCGGCACAATCGGGCACGTAGACCACGGCAAAACCACCCTGACGGCCGCAATCACCACGATCCTTTCCAAAAAGGGTTTTGCTGAGGCCAAGAAGTACGACGAAATCGACGCTGCGCCCGAGGAGAAAGAGCGCGGCATCACCATCAACACGGCTCACGTTGAGTACCAGAGCGACAAGCGCCACTACGCTCACGTCGACTGTCCCGGCCACGCCGACTACGTCAAAAACATGATCACCGGTGCCGCCCAGATGGACGGCGCCATCCTCGTGGTCAGCGCTGCTGACGGCCCAATGCCCCAGACCCGGGAGCACATCCTGCTCGCTCGCCAGGTCGGCGTTCCTGCCATCGTGGTGTTCATGAACAAGTGCGACATGGTGGATGACCCCGAACTCCTCGACCTCGTCGAAATGGAAGTTCGTGACCTCCTCTCCCAGTACGAATTCCCCGGGGACAAAATCCCGATCGTCCGCGGTTCCGCTGTCAAGGCTCTGGAATCCGGTGATCCTTCTTCCGCGGAAGCCAAGTGCATCATCGATCTTATCAACGCCGTGGATGAATACATCCCCGTGCCGGACCGTCCGATCGATCAGCCCTTCCTCATGCCGGTTGAAGACGTGTTCAACATCGAAGGTCGTGGCACTGTTGCCACCGGCCGTGTGGAACGCGGCATCCTCAAGAAGATGGAGGAAGTTGAACTCGTCGGGATCCGTGACACCGTGAAGACCACGATCACCGACATCGAAATGTTCCGCAAACTTCTGGACGAAGCACGTGCCGGCGACAACGTCGGGCTCCTGCTCCGCGGCACCAAGAAGGACGACGTCGAGCGCGGCATGGTCATCGCCAAGCCCGGCTCCATCAAGCCCCACAAGAAGTTCAAGGCTGAAATCTATGTCCTTTCCAAGGACGAAGGTGGCCGCCACACCCCCTTCTTCACCAACTACCGTCCCCAGTTCTACTTCCGTACCACGGACGTCACCGGTTCCGTCTCGCTCCCTTCCGGGGTCGAAATGGTTATGCCTGGCGACAACGTTTCCGTTGAAGTCGCCCTGATCACCCCGGTCGCCATGGAAAAAACCATGCGCTTCGCCATCCGCGAAGGCGGCAAGACCGTCGGCGCCGGGCGTATCTCGGAGATCCTCGATTAATCAATCCCCGGGGCGGCGGGTTGAAAAGCCCTCCGCCCCGGTTTTCTTTTGCACCTACGGCAGTAGCTCAATTGGTAGAGCAGCGGTCTCCAAAACCGCCGGTTGGGGGTGCGATTCCCTCCTGCCGTGTTTTTCATCTCGATCCAAGATCCCGCTCCGAATCTGGATCGCTGCAACTCCTCTCACCCCATGTTTTCCAAAGCCGCCCAGTTCAGCCGCGAAGTGAAGTCCGAACTCCAGAAGGCGACATGGCCTTGGGATCCTAAGGAGCGCGGCATGAAAAAGTA
>CAIURC010000128.1 GCA_903901425.1 uncultured Spartobacteria bacterium
AATCGCTCCGGTGATAGCGCTCGAGCAGTTCCCGAATCTCGACCTCGCTCCGCCGCTTCCTCCGACTGGAATGGAATTTCATCCCCGCACTCTCTAACCCTCCCAGACCGACCGCCAGATGGGGTTGCCCATATGGTTACACTTAAACAACCCGGTCAGTGGCTCCGCTTGTCCTGCCAGCTCTGACATCGACCACCCGCTTTGTGTCGCTCTGGGTGGGATCTGCATCAGACAGATCCTTGTTGATTCGGATCTCCATGCCGTTGAGGTTGATCACAGCGACAAAGGGCGAGTCCGGCTACGGACTATTTTCCTACAAGCGCAGCGAACTCATCGACTGTCAGTCCGCTGGAACGGATCAGACTCCGCAAAGTGCCCTTAGCAACCTCCCGATGATCCGGCACAGAGAGTGTGGCCATGTGGGCGTCTTTGACCAAGATCATGTGGCTTCCACGATGTCGGACGATCCGCCACCCCCCTCTGGCGAACGCCTTGACGACATCCGCGCCACTCAGAGTTGGCAACGAACCCATCAGACTGCCACCTCGACCTGCTGTGTCTCTACCGTCAAGGGCAAGCCAAGTTCCGCCCGGACTTCCAGACACGCCGCAATGGCCTCCCGGATATTGGACAGCGCCGCATCGCGGGTATCACCTTGGCTGACACAGCCGGGGATGGACGGGCATTCAGCAACCCAAGCGCCGTCTTCATCCCGTTGAAGTGTGGTCAAGAACTTCATTCCCATCACTCTACCTCCATTTCTCGGTTTTGGAAAGCCGTCCGTTGCGTTCCAGCTTCGCCAAATGGCAGCCTGGGATATCCAAAGTTCGGCGTATCGACGTCTCCATGGACGCACGATTTTTCGCCAACGGCTCCGTCTTCTCAAGAATGCGGATCCAGAGCCTGTCGGGAGAAGCCGATTTTTTCCCCGGTTTTTGATGCGGCATTCGCTTCTGGAGGGTTGGGTTTACCGTCATCTCGCCATGGCAACCGGGCTGCCAAACCAAGATTGTGCGCCAGCACTGCCCTCCTGGACATATGGGGTCAGGGTGCAAATATTGACAGATTTACTTCTGCCCCCCCTGATGCTGGCCCGAAAGCTCCGCGTCGTTCGCGGCAGATTGCCCATGGCTCTCGCACGATCCAATCTTCGCAATTCTAGGGCTCACGTTCACCGCGCTTCGCAGCCACAGCCTTTCAGCGATCCATCCACTGAAATCCACCAGCCAACTGGAGCGCGGTGCGTTCAGTTGCCCCCTGGTGGGGCGCCAGAACAGTGATCGCTCGCACGCCCATTTCGCCGCGTTCCTCCACGGCCCCAGCCAACCGGACCAAGGCTTCTTCCAAGTGTTCGGCATCCGGAACGGGCAATGCAGCGCGTTCCCGAACCAAGCCCGACACGACCGCCTCGAAATTCTCCATGTGCGGTCCAAACACCACGGCTTTTCCGAGCGCCGCGGGTTCAGCCGGATTCTGGCCACCCACTTCGCGGATGCCGGGCAGGCTTTTCCCCACAAACACCATGTCGGCCAGGGCGTACCAGTGGCGGAGTTCTCCGGTGGTATCGACCAGAAGCACGTCGCACCGGGCAGGTGCGCCTTCGCCAGGGAGAAGGCTCCGCCGAACCACTGCCAGCCCCAGAGCGGTCAATTCGCGTTCCAACTCCCCTGCCCGTTCCACGTGCCGAGGCACCAGCACCAGCAGGATGCCCGGCACCTCCGCCGACAACCGTTTGAACGCCAGTGCCAAAACGCGTTCCTCAGGAGCCCATGTGCTTCCCGCCACCAGACAGAACCGCTGTTCCCGGTCCCGGCAAAAAGGCCGCAAAAGTTCCCGCAAGGCCTCGGTTCTTTCAAGGTCCGCATCCGCGTTCCCCGCAACGGCCAGATCGAACTTGATGCTGCCCGTGTGCACGACGTTCCCCGCCCCAAGGCGTCGCCACCGTTCCACGTCCTCTGGTTCCGCCACGCACACGGACTCCATGGCGGCGAACAACCATCCTACCATGGGTTTAAATCGCAAAAACCGGCGTTCGCTCCGGGGCGACATCCGCGCATTGGCAAGGCTGACGGGAATCCCGCGCCGGACCGCTGCCGCGAGCAGGTTCGGCCAGAGTTCTCCTTCGATGAGGACCAATCCCACGGGCCGCACAAGATCCAGCACCCGGGCCACCACCCACGGGGCATCCACGGGGTTGTAGGCGACCTCCAGCCAGTCCGGAGCCGACTGTCGCGCCAGTGCGAATCCCGTGGAGGTGGTTACGGAAAGAAACACCTTCACTTTCCCGTCCCGAGCCCGGAGCGCACGGGCCAGCTTTAAGGCCACCAACGTTTCTCCGACACTGATGGAATGCACCCACACCCACTTTCCGGTGCTCAGACGCTGGCGATCGGTCTGGCTGTACAATCCAAAGCGTTGCCCGAACTTTTCGCGGTAATTGCCGCGCCTGACCAACCGCCGGATCAAGCCGGGCAACAAAAACAACAGGACCGGCAAAAACAGAACGTTGTAAACGCCCAGGATCCACCCGTTCAGGCCGGGCCTTGGTCTTGCGCCCATGCCGTTACTCCGCCTCCCTGACCCGCAGCCACGCAACCTCCGTCCCGCCGTAGCGCTTCTGCTTCACGCACTCCCATGCGTTTCCCAGCGGGAGACGGTCGCCCGGGCGGAACTCCAGTACAAACACGCCTCCGGCAGCCAGAGCGTTCCGGAGTCCCGCGCTGGCAAGCAACTCGGGAGTGAAATCCCGTTCCCCGCTGCCTCCCGCGTAGGGCGGGTCGGCAAAAATCACGTCGTATCCCTGCGTAGAATCGCGCCGGTCCAAGAAACTGAACACATCCGAAACTCGGACTTCGTGGGGTTCGCCTGCGAGCCGGGTCTTTTCCAAATTTTCCTCAATCACCTGAGCCGCCCGGCGGTCTTTTTCCACAAAGCTCGCCCATGCGGCGCCCCGGCTGAGCGCCTCAATCCCTAGCGCACCGCTTCCTGCAAACAGATCCAGGACGCGGGCCCCGACGACCTGATCTCCGAGGCTCGAAAAAATCGCGCTCTTGACCATGTCCATGGTGGGACGGAGCTCCGTCTTGGGCACCTTCAGTGGGATTCCACCCGATTTTCCAGCAACCACTCGCATTACCGGAGCCTCATGGATTTTCGGCGCCGACCTTCCCATCGAGGCCTTGCGTGGGATTGCCTTGCGCTGGAGCCTTGGAATTCCCGGTTTCAGCGGGTTTTGAGTCCGCCGGTTTCGATCCGTCCCGGGAACCGCCACTGGTGGAATCAGAGGTGGGCACCTTTTTTTTCTTCTTTTTGCCGTCCCCGTCCTTCCCGCCGTCGGTGCGCTGCATGTCTTCCTTTTCCGGCTTCCGCACGAGCCCCAGCAATCCGGACACCAAACTTTCGAGTTGGTCCGGCACCTTGCGGCCGACCAGTTTCTCGGCGAGATCCGTCTTCAGTTGGCCGGCCTTACCGGTCACCTTGAACCGGACCCCGGGCCGGTTGCCCGGCGCCACCTCTTGGAAACTTTCGCGGACAAAATCCGGGAGCTTTTTGTGGAGGCTGTCCTGCAACCCGAGGAGGACATCAAACCCCGCCTTTCCGTCGAACTGCAGGGTGCCATTTCCCGTGATGCCCACGCGGGCCGAGTTCAGTTCGAACTCCTCGAAATGGACGCGTTCCTTGCCGAGGGCAAACCGGGTCCGAGCGCCGCTCAGTTCAAGCCGCTCGAGTTCCTCGACCCGGAGCACCTGGCCGATGGCGCGGAGCAAATCCATCTGACGCAAGGTCCCGTCGCTGAGATGGAACTCGCCGTCTCCGGTCAACTGTTTGAATTTGGAACACTCCCCCCGGAGTCGGACCTTGCCGCCGAGTCTCCCCGAGAGCCGGTTGCCTTCCACGCCGGCATCTGAGAACAGTTGGCTCAGATCCGTGCCCACCAGTTGGAAATCCCCTTCGAAGGGAGTGCCCCGTTTGGAGACAGTGAGGGCCAAGCTTCCGGCGAGGCTGCCCCCGGCGAGGCCGGTCTTGATTCCTCCGAGATTCCACCGGTCTCTGGACACCGTGAAACCGGATTCGAACTTTTCGAGGCGGGCCCACTGGAACCATTCCAACTCGGCGACCTGCAATCGGCCTCCCAGCCCTTCGGGTGAATTGACGCCGACATAATCGATGCCGGAACAAGTCCCCTTCAACTCCCCGCCCCTGCCCCTGAACTCCGCCGAACCGTTCGTGACCTTCACGCGTCCGAGTTTCCAGCCCAACCCGGCCCCGCGGGACTTCGCCGGTTCTTGGGTTCCCGCGGCTTTGGCTTCCTTGTTCGGATCCTGAGCCGGCTTGGATCCGGCCGCGCTTTTTCCGAATGCCGGAAAAATCCAATCGCCCTTTTCGGACTGAGCGCACTGAAACTTGGGCGAATCGAGTTCCAAGCCCTCCAGCCAGAGGCGTTTTCTGAGGAGCGGCCACCAGCGGAGGTCTGCATTCATCCTCGCGACTTCGAGCACGCGGACCGGCCCCCGCAACACCTCCAGATCGACCACGCTGAGCCCCTTCACCACCGAGAAATGGATCTGTTTGAAGCGGACCTCGGCTCCGATGCGCTCGGTCAGGGCAGCCTCGATCCGGGCATGGGCCCCCACAGATCCAAAGTACCATCGCACCCCAATCCCGAGGAGAACACCCGCCCCAATCAAACCCGCCACTCCGGCGAGAATAGCCTTGGAAACTCGGTTCACACGACGAAAGTGAACCAGCGCCTGACGAAAGAAAAGGGCGAATCTGCTTTCCTCTCGGATGGAAGAAATCCCCGTCATATTCAACCCGGCCGCGCACAGCCAGAAAGCCGAGCGACTTTTGTCGCGGCTGGAACGTCTGCCCGGTTGCATCCTGATGCCGACGCGGTCCCCGGGCGATGAACGCTACCGGGCGGCAGAGGCTGCTGCGGCAGGATTCAAAACCGTGGTTGCCGCGGGAGGCGACGGCACCATCAACGGCGTGGTCAATGGCATGGCGGGAACCGGCGCCCGGCTGGGGGTACTCCCCATTGGCACGATGAATGTGTTCGCCTCCGAACTGGGCATCCCGCAGCACCTTGAAGAGGCTTGGGAAGTGATTCTGGCCGGAAACAGCCGCCCGATCGACCTCTGCTCGGCCAACGACTCCCATTTTGTCCAACTTGCGGGCGTCGGCTTTGATGCCGAGGTCGTGGCCAGAACCACCCGGGAAAGCAAGATGCAGTTCGGGCCGCTCAGCTACATTTTTTCCGCCGCCCACGTGGCCGGAGCCACCCCACCCAGTCTCCAGGTCCAGACCGATCACGGCACCCACGAAGGCCGGTTCGTCCTCATCGGCAACGGCAGGTTTTACGGCGGGCCCCTCCAGTTTTTCCACGATGCCCGCCTTGACGACGGGAAACTCGACCTGCTCGTGTTCAAAAACTACAGCCACCTCGACATTGTCCGGTACTTCGGGTCCGCGCTGGCCGGATGGCACACCCTCCAGAACGACGTCGAGTACCTCCAAACCACCGAGGCCATCATCTCCTCCACCCCTCCCGTGCGGTACGAGGTCGACGGCGAACTCTCCGGGCAGTCTCCCGTCCGTTTCAGGATCTCCCCAAACCCGCTGGAGGTCCTGGCTCCGGTGAACGGCGCCCGATAAAACCCGCCCCGGCCTTCGGGAATGCCTCGGAGCTGGCACCGGCCCAAAATTGCCACAACAATTCTCGTTGCCCCGGGTTGATACCCGGTGTGAAGCCCCCAAAAACTTCCCCGACCCGGATTGCGCCGGCAGCACTCTGCCTTTTCGCCGTGATTCCCCATGCCAGCCCGGCCACCCCGCCGGCCCTGCGTCCGAATGTCGTGGTGATTCTCGCGGACGATTTCGGGTACGGAAGCGCGGGATGTTACGGAGCGGATCCCCGCCTGGTTCAAACCCCGGCCTTGGACCGACTGGCGAGGGAAGGCCGTCGGTTCACGGATGGCAACACCACATCCTCGGTGTGTTCGCCCACCCGCTACTCCCTGATCACGGGGCGGTACTGTTGGCGGACCTCGCTCAAGCATGAAGTGCTGGGCACGTTCTCCCCCCTTCATATTGAGCCCGGCCGGGTCACGCTGGCGTCTGTAGTCAAAAAACACGGCTACCAAACCGCAGCAATCGGCAAATGGCATCTCGGCTACGGGCGCGAGGACAGCACCCCAAACTGGCGCACGGACTACCGCGCCGAGCTTTCACCGGGCCCGGCGGACATCGGTTTCGACTACCATTTCGGTGTTCCGAGCAACCATGGCGACCTGACCGGGGTCTATGTGGAGAACCGTTTTGTCTACAGCCTGCGTTCGGCGGGCATCCCGCCCACCTCTCGCAAACACGAGGACGACGATTTCAAGTCGGAGTACGGCCCTGAGGACACTGAGAACGGGAAAAAGAACGGGGGAAAAACGGTCCGTATTCTCGATCTGGATGCGCCCCGCAGAAAAAACGAGCGCGTCATGAAAGTCCTCACAGACAAAGCCGCGGAGTGGATTGAAAGCCGGCCTCAGGACGAGCCCTTCCTCCTCTATTTTACTCCCGTGGCGGTACACAGCCCGGTCACTCCGGACGCGGATCTCGCCGGAAAAAGCCCCGCGGGCCCTTTTGGAGACTGGATCCACGAACTCGACCGCAGTGTTGGCCGGATCCTGGACACGCTCGACAAGACTGGCCGTGCCGGCAACACGCTCGTCCTGTTCACCAGCGACAATGGCGGGGTGTTCAAGCCGGACAACCCGCGACTCCTCCAGACGGATGCGATCAAAGCCGGATTGCAGGTCAACGGATCCTTCCGAGGCGGGAAACACGACATCTGGGAAGGCGGCTTCAAGGTGCCGTTTCTGGCACGCTGGCCGGGAAAAATCCCCGCCCAATCGGTGGCCTCGCAGACCGTAAGCGTCGTGGACATCCTTGCAACCGTCTCCGAAATCGTTGGCGAACCGCTCCCGGACCAGAGTGCGGGTGCAGAGGACAGCCGCAGCTTCCTTCCAGTCCTGCTCGGAGCCCCGGACGCCAAAGGCCGCTCGGATCTCATCGTACACAGCGCCGATGGAACCTTTGCGATCCGAAAGGGACCGTGGAAATGGGTCGAGGGGGTTCCAGTGGACGAGATTTCGGAGAGTGCGCGCCGCGGCCACAAGGACCAGTTTCGTTCCCAGCTCTTCCACACGGAACAGGACCCTGCTGAAACCCGGGACCTCAGCGCGCAACACCCCGAGGTGGTTGCAGAACTCAAAGAACTGCTCCGGCGCTACCGGGACGGAGGGTACAGCAGGACGCTGCCGCCAGCGGAGGTGCAACCTGCTTTCACGCGACCGGTCCCCCTGCCTCCGATCCAGAGGCCGTTGGTTTTGGAACACGCCCTCCATGCGTTTCCGTCCCCGCCTTGGGTCGCGCCGCGGGAGGAGTGGGAACTCCGGGACGGGGTGTTGTGGGCGAAACCCAAGCCGGGCCCGGAAAAACCCGCCGCGCTGCGCACCGGGTTGGATCTCTCCGATGGAGTGTTTGAAAGCGAATTTCAGTTGAACGGCGCCAGCCGGATCTCCCTCCGGTTTGGCACCGGGGAGGGCAGTTTCCGCCTCGTGATTTCCCGCAACACGGCAACCCTGACGAGGAATCCGTCAAAAAACGAAGCTTCCCCGGAAGATCTGGCCGAAGCCCGGGCGCTTGGACTCGAAAAGGGCGTGTGGTACCCGGTGCGTCTGAGATTTCAAGGGGATCAGGTCGCGGTGACGGTCAACCACCAGACGTTCAAAGGTGCGCACCCCATCCTCAGAGAGAAGAAAATGGCGGTGGACCTCCTTGTTTTTGGGGAGACAGCCTCTTTTAGGAACGTGCGGGCCGCGCGCTGAATTCACTTCTGGACCATCGTTTACCGTTCGGTGCCGGACCGACGAAGTGGACCGAAAACTCGGTGGAGAGGAGTTTCAGGCCGAAAAAGGTGCGCTCACGGAACAATCGACACGGGAGTCCCGAGTTTGACCGAGCGAAAGATTCTTTCGGCAATCGGCTCGGGCAGCCGCACGCACCCATGCGATGCGGGATAGCCCGGCAAGTTCCCCACGTGCAATCCGATGCCTCCGTCGGTCAGGCGAAGGAACCATTTCATGGGCGACCCGCGAAACCGGGTGCCGCTCGGAGCGGAATCGAGCCGGGCACTGACTCCGTCCCGGACAACCCGGCCCGCCCCATCCACAAACGCGCCGTACAGGTTGGAGTGGTGGTCGGGATCTTTCTCCAAGACCTTGTACTGCCCCAGAGGGGTCATTCCCGTCCGTTTCCCGGTTGAAACGGGCGAGTCGATGTACACTTTTTCCCCCACAAGAAACCAAAGGCGCTGCGCAGAAATCGAAACCACCAGCTCCACCTTCTCACTCGCAATGAGCGGCTCCACCTCGGGCCAGACCTGCGCCGGAGTCTGACGCCGGATCCAGTCCGCTGCTTTCCGAGGGGCCGGTGCGGCGGTTTCGGCCGCCAAACCGGGCATTGCAATCACACAGACCGACAGGCGGGAAAGCCAGGCAGCGCCTTTCCGCATCCAAAACCGCCTCGTATCACAGCACCCGAACACAGGGAAACTCTTAGGCGTAGCCCCCGGGCTCTTCAACCCCTTTCCCTGCCCTCCTCCCGGGCAATCTCTGGGGCACCCCTTTTTTCATCGACCTGCGCGGCCTGCCCTCTCCACCCTCTGCCCCCACGTGAACGCACGCCTCACCCCGTTCTGCTTGCTCCTGTTCTGGGCAGGAATTCTTTTCGCGCCGTCACAGGGCCATGCGGCCAAGCCCACCCCAGCGCCCAAAATCCCGCCGCAACCCGTCCCATGTTCTCTTTCCTGTGCGCGCGGAGATGCCGTCGATGTTCCCCTGAAAATCTACGGAATCCGCCCCGTGGAGCTTGAGTTCCGGATCCGAACCCAGCCTTCGTTCGGCACACTTTCCGAGGTGCGCGCACTGGCCGACGGAAGCGCTTCGGTCACCTACACGCCCCTTCCCGCTTCCGACGCGTCCGAAGACCGCTTCTCGTACGCAGTGAAGACCCGGGACGGTGTTTCTGCGGCGGCCGAGGTGCACCTAACGTTCATTGCCAAACTGCCCAGGATTGTCGGCCCGGCTTCACTCCAATTCCCCGAAACAGCGGTGGGCGAGACCAGCAGCGTCCGGTTTGAAATCCAGAACCTTGGCGAGGCACCGGGGGCCGTGGATCTGCAGGTCCCGAGCCCGTGGAAGCTGGTCGCCCCCAACTTGTCTAAACTTGAACCAGGCGCCTCACGGTCGTTCACCATCGAATACAGCCCTCAAACACCGGGCCGGGACGAGGCCCCGCTCCACCTTCTGGCCCCGGCCAACCGCGTCATTGCGCTCTCCGCAAAAGCCCTTCCCGCCCTTGAACTCTCGCCCGAACTGGTGGTCCTCGAGTCCGACACCCCCAAACTCCCGCGCTCCGCCACGGTCACCCTTTCCAACCACACCAGCAAACCCCAGGAAATCCGGTTCAAATCCGATCCCAGACTCAAGATCCAGTCCGTGGATAGCATCCCGCCAAAATCCAAAATCAGCCTCTCGCTCCAACTGGGGGTGTCTGATGTTGCAGCATTGGAAACCACGATCTCTGTTCAAGGCCACGATACCGTGCTGACGGCCCGGTCCCCGGCACTTCCCGCCCGCCTCGAATTTGTCCCCCCATCGCTCGACTACGGTTCTCTGTTTCTTGGGACCCGGAGTACGCAGAAAGCGAAATTGACCAACACTGGCGGCCAAATTGCGGAAACCAAACTGCACGCCCCCGCGCCATTGAGTTTGTTGACTACTGACACTCTCCGGATCCCGCCGCTTGCAACCGTGGAGATTCCCGTGGTTTTTTCCGCCCAAACCGTGGGCGCCTGCTCCGCACACCTCGAGGCCCAGATTCCGTCCGGCACCGTTTCCATCCCCGTCCGCGCGACTGTCCTGCAGCCCCCGGAACCCCCGGCCAAACCGGTGACCACGTCCGCCCTCCCCCGTGCTCTGCCCCCCCGGACGGAAGCGCCGCCTCCCAAACACCCCTTCCGACCGCTGGATGGCCCCATCGAATTTCGGGGAAAAACGGTTCTGCTGCACTGGAAGGGCGATCTTCAACGCCCTCTGCAGCACCGCGCCGAGTTGAGGCAACTAGCCCTTCAGGGGGAGGACGACATCGTCGAGAATTGGGTCCCGCTCCCGGATTTTTCTCCGAAAATTGAGGGGGATTTTCTTCAGGGTTCTTATGAAGGAGCGCCTTCCGGGCGAATTTCCTGGATCCGGATTGTGCCGGTGGACGAGCGCGGGGTCTCGACTGGGGAGCCTTGGCTGGCGTCGTTTCGGATGCCCGGGGAGGAGAACGGTGGAGGAGGTGGGGTGCGGATTCTGGGATGGGTGATGGGTGGGCTTGTGGGTGTGGGGGGGGCGGTC
>CAIURC010000129.1 GCA_903901425.1 uncultured Spartobacteria bacterium
CAGGATCCCGCCGGCGGCCACCTTCACCGCGCCCACCAGATAATAGAGCCAGCGCGGGAGGCCGTATGCGGCAAATTCCTCGGCCATGGTCTTCGACTCACCGCCGCGATACTGGCTGGGACGTTTGGACCGCAGGAGCCAAACATTGAGAAGCCCGAGGGCGATCACCACTTGAAGCGCAACCGCCACCAGCTTGAGCGAAGACATTCCTGTGCTATACCCCGCAGGCTCCGATCTGGCAAAGGCGTTCTCATAGGAACTCCATTTGTGCCCAGTGCGGAGTGCGGATCTCCGGCAGGCGATTCCATCCGGGATCAGAAAGGGTTTTGGCGCACAGGACCGGGCTTCTCGCCGTCGAGAAGGATCCGGAGCACCTCCGGGTTGCCTAGAATCCGGACAGTGCGGCTGGCGCGGGTGATCGCGGTATAGAGCAGGTTGCGCGACAGGAAGCCTGAAACGGAGGCCGTCGGGAGTTCGATGGCCACAGTGTCCCACTCTGAGCCCTGGCTTTTGTGGATGGTGAGTCCAAAGGCCGGGGAGAACTGCGGCAGGCTGGCGAGGGGAAACAACCTGGGATCGCCGCTTGGAGAATGGAACAGGCCCACGCTGGCAATGGCTTGGCCCGGAAGGCCGAGCGCGATCCCGACATCTCCGTTGGTGAGGCCCAGCGCCAAGCTGTTTTTCTCGATGAGGATGGGGCATCCGTGCGGGAGTGTCGCAGGTCCGTTCCGGAATCCCGGTGCAAGGAACTGGATGCCCAACCGGTTGGCCCGCGCGACCTGCGCATTCGTGCTGCAGAGGAATTGGAACCGGCCGAGGAGTTGGAGGGCGTCCAGGCTGCGACTGGAGTTCGCCGCAGCGAGTGCGTTCCATTGAGGGACGGCCTCCAACCATGGCCGCCAGTGCGTTTCCAGAAACGCGGCCCGTTCGGCATCAGACGGGTTTTCGAGGAACTGCAGGGTGTCTGGATGCCGCTGGAGACATTCGTGGAGGGCGCCCGCACTCGGTGCGGTGGAGGGCCGCACGATCTCGGCGAGGCGCAGAATCCAAGGGGCGTTCATCGCGCGGCGGCTGTGTTTGAGCCGGTAGACAAGGCCTGGCAGCGGCGGGCCGGACTCCAGAGCTGTGTCCGCCAAAGGACCGTCCTCGAGAACGTGTCCGGCTCGGGCTTCAATCCGGTGCCGCAATTCTTGAGCGGGCGGTGCAGCGCGGGCAACGAGTTGAAGGAGAATCCCGCCGACCTCCACACTTTCGAGCTGGTCGCTGTCTCCGAGCAGAAGAAGCGCGGCGTCCTCTGGCAGTGCCTGAACAAGGGCGCGCATCAGGTGGAGATCGACCATGCTGGCTTCGTCCACCAGCACCATCCGGACCTGCATCGGATTTTGGGCGTTTCGTTTGAAAGGTCCGCCGCTTTCAGGCGGCACAGGTCCCCACTCAAGGGCCCGGTGCAGGGTGCGTGCAGTGATGGCCCGTAAGAAAGCCGTTTCTTCCGGGGTGAGGCTTTTGAGATGCGGGATGGAATTTCGGATCGACTCGGCAATCCTACAGGCGGCTTTCCCGGTGGGCGCTGTAACCAAGACCTGTTCCGGTCCGAGGCCGGGATTCAACCGACGGAGCACCGCGAGGAGTGCGGCGGCGGTGGTGGTTTTTCCGGTGCCGGGGCCGCCGGTGAGAATTCCGGCGCGTGCGTCCACGAGTCCTGCGATGGCGATGCGTTGCTGGGCGTTGTCGAAGAGAAGTGCGCCTGCCGGATCCCGGAGTTCGGAGCGGGGCAGGATGGCGTTGAGTGCGTGTGCAACGTTGGCGTCGGCGAGGCGCAGGGGCGGGTTCTGAAGCCGGTAGAAGAAGAAGTTGTGAACCTCTGCCTCGTACTGGGCGTATCTGGGCAGAGAAAGCCTCCCGTGGGCGTGGTGAAAGAACTGGGGCAGAGCATGAATCCGGGCGAGGTCGGCTTCGGCCAGACGGGTATCGGCCACCCGGATGGATCCTTTGCCCGCGGCAGCGGCCCGGAGGAGGAGAGCCAATGCATCCTGAACGGGATTTGAAACCGGCGGCGCCACCGGTGACAGGGTGAGTCGCGCGAGTTCGGGAAAACCGTCGGACTCGATGGGATCAAGGATCATGGCCTAGTGGAGGTTGAAGACCGCAGACAGTTGTGTGAGCGCCTGCGGGGAAGGTTTTTCAGACCAGAACCCTGCGGCGGGCAATCCGCGGAGGAAAAGGTAGATGACGCCTCCAAAATGGTGTTCGGGATCGTAGTC
>CAIURC010000130.1 GCA_903901425.1 uncultured Spartobacteria bacterium
ATCATTGTGACCTGGGAGAAGGGACTGGAAGTGGTCTACCAAGCCGTAGCGGGTGACCCTGTGGCGCTTCCAACCGATTTAGGCCGGCGGTGGGTGGCGACCATACGGGCCCACCGGCTGACGTCGTCCGGCAGCGTCGAGTCGATTGTGATCACCGAGAATGCATTCGTGCTGACCACGCACAGCGCCTCCAGCTTTGATGTGGTTGTGACGTATGGATCGGCGCTCCCCAAGGCGCTTGCGGTAGCCCCCGAAAAGGCGATCTTCCCCAAGTGAACGTCTGGAGGGGGTGGCTGCGGATTGTGCTGCTCACCGCGTTTGACCGCCGGGGCGTCGGGTTGAGCCTTGCAGCGGTTGCGATGGTGGTGGTTGTGGAGGTGAGTTTGCCGGGGTGTGCCGCAATCGATAAGGTGTTGCGGCTACCAGATGGGGCTGTCGAGTGGCTGGGGCACCTTCTGGGGGCTGGGATCTTCTCCTGGGGCGTCCACACAACCGGGCGAATGGCGTCTATTGAGAGCCTGTATTGGCGGGCAATGGGGGTGGGAAACACGCAGGCCGCGGTCGCCAAAAAGGTGGGTGCTGGCTTGCAGCAGGTTTTGTTGGGAAGCGCGGGTTGGGCGGCGTGGGTGGCTTTGGGGTGAAGGACGAGGTTTTACGGCGCGGTGGATAATGCTGCCTGTGAGGCTTCAGACGGTGCCAAAGAGCGAATAGGCAGGGCGGGCAGGCAGGGCCGAATCTGCGGCCGGAAATCACATGCGATGGCGCGGGGCTTTTGGTGGCGGCGTGGTCCGGTCGCAACCGATGTTTTCTCGGATGCCATCTGCAATGTCAGAAAACTCACCACGCAATCGCTTTGATTGCACCGCGTTACCCTGCGCGAGGGAAGTGGCATAGGGGCCACGGTAAACCAGTTCAAGCAGTTTGAGATGTTCGTCTCTCATGAAGGGCGCTGCTAATTCCGGTCGGAATGATTGCCCCCCGCGAGCTGCAACTGCCCCGATTCGAAGCAAGTCTTTTGCATCCTTCTCCCCCTTCGAGCTTCCTTTTCTGTTTAGGAAAGCTTCGAGCTTCAGCACAAGAAGGTGCTCCAGAGAGGCCACTCGAATGCCTTCGTACAAGGCAGAGTACCCAGCTACCATGTCGTAAGGGACGATGAGCGAGGAGTGACGTTCAGTGTAAATGTCGAAATCGAAACCCCGCTTAATCATCTGGTGCCTACTCAAGCGCCTGTTCTGAGTCACCTCCTCCATGTCTCTGAGGTCTGCCATAGCGGCCAAGGAAATGTAGAAGTCAGCATCATGCGTGAATTCGGCCATCTCTTTGGTTTCTTCGAGGTTCGTCGCGTGCATGTAGACAGCAATGCCTCCGATAAAAACAATCCCGTCCGGGAACAATTCTGCGACTTCGGAGCACGCTGAAAGCAGGCTTTCAAATTCTTTATCTGGCATGTCTTGTGATCTCATGGCTTGATTGTCTGATTGAATGTCGTTACTGTAACGCGAAATGGCAACGCCTTTGTTTTTCCCACGCTCCCGCATTGTGGTGGATCTGCGGCTGCTCAACGCGCGGCCGTTAAAGCAACTCATCGAGGAGGCTGGGGCTGTTTGTCGCGCGAGCGGGGCTTGGGTTAATCGCCGCGTGGAGCTGGTGCCAGGCGCAGACATAATCGAGCGCCAACCTGGGGATTGTGGGGACGTGCGGATTGGGGTGCCCAAAGGGCTCTCTGAGTTGCGCCGCGCTCGCTATGCCGTCGCGGCACTTGCCTACGAGCTGATGGATGGGGTGGCAAGGCAAAGCATCTGTGGACAGCCATGGGCGAAACCGGCCTTTCCAGCGGGGCGTCCTGCGACTGGAGTCGCACAGACTACGGCCGAGCGCCAACGGGCATTCAGAGCCCGCAGGAGCATTTGACATCCTCCCCGCCCTAAAGGGCGTGGATTCCGCTCACGTTCCCCGATTGTCCTCCGCCTCGCCTAACCCGGCCCTAAACGACGGAATTGCAAGGAAATTGCTTTTCTGGCCGGGTCACGGGAAACGGTTGGAGAGCGGATTAGGGCCGGAGGAG
>CAIURC010000131.1 GCA_903901425.1 uncultured Spartobacteria bacterium
GTAATCGAACTCCCCGGTGTTCACCGCATCCAGAATCACGTCGGTGGTTGCGTGCGTGCTGAAGCCCAAATGCCTGCATCGGCCTTCCCTCTGGAATTCACGGGCCACCTCAAGGCAGCCCCCCTTCCGGATCGTCCAATCGAGCAACGCCCGGTTGTTGATCCCGTGAATCGACAACAAGTCCACGGATTCCAACTTCAGGTACGCCATGGATTTCTCAAACGTTTCCCGGAACTCCCGGGCCGTTGCAAATGGCGCCACCTTGGTCTGCACAATCATCCGGTCCCGCGGGAGGCGCGGCAGAATCCAACCCAACTGCATCTCGCTGGTCCCGTAACCGCGCGCCGTCTCGATGTGGTTGATCCCCAGATCCAAGGCCCGGAGAATCGTGGCCTCCAGATTCCTCTGCCCAGCCTCGGGGATCGATTCCGGAGCACAATCGTCCCAAGAATGCTGGTAGCGCATTCCGCCACACGAAAACACGGGCATCTGCAGTCCCGTCCTTCCAAAACGCCGGTATTTCATGGTCTCAGCCTGTCCATTTGAGGCCCAAGCGTCCACCGATTTGCGTTGCACCCTCCTGACAGCCGCGTTGGAGTTGAAATCACCCATACCTCATCCCCCATGGAATCCCCTGCTCAGACCCGGCGCTCCTTTCTCCTCGGATTAACCGCTCTGGCCGCCACCTCGGCCCGCGCCCAACCGCCAGCCAACAACCGCAAGATTCTCACCTTCAGCAAACCGTTCCAAAATGTCGGGTTCGAAAAAACCGCGGATCTCCTCAAGGAAGCCGGGTTCGACGGATTGGAGTGCCCGGTGCGTCCCAAGGGCCAGATCCTTCCGGAACGGGTGGAAGAAGACCTCCCGAAGTTGGTGGAAGCGCTCCGGTCCCGGGGGCTGACCTTGGGCATTGTCACCACCGACATCACCAGTCCTACGCCTCTTGCGGAAAAGGTGCTCCGGACGGCAAAAGCTCTGGGGACGACCCTGTACCGCACTGGTTACCTCCACTACGACCTCTCCGCCCCCATCGCCCCACAACTGGCCCGGTTCAAGGGCCAGCTTGCCGAACTGGCCGCGCTCAACCGTAAGATCGGCATTCAGGGGGGCCTTCAAAACCATAGCGGCAGCCAGTTCTTTGGCGCGCCAGTGTGGGACCTGAGGGAGGCCCTCGAAGGGGTGTCCCCGGCCGAACTGGGTATTCTCTTCGACATCGGCCATGCCACCGTCGAGGGGGGAATGTCCTGGCCTCTAGAAGCACGGTTGGCCTATCCCCATTTTGCAGGCGTCTACGTCAAAGACTTTCACTGGGGTCCGAAAGGAGACGGCCGCAAACCAGTCTGGGGCCCGCTTGGCACCGGCAAAATTCAGCCCGAATTCTTCAAATGGCTCGCTGCCACCGGGTTCCAAGGCCCGATTTCCCTGCATTGCGAGTACCTGCCGGGAGCTTCCCGGGAAGATGTTCAGCAGATGCGCAAAGACCTCGCCACGCTCCGTGCGTGGCTCTAGGATCGCGCCCCTGTGAGCTTCGCCCTGTCCACGCGTGTATTTCTGGTCGCCTTCTGGCTTCAGGGGTCCCTTGCCCTGTGCGAATCCATTCTAATCCGCCCTGCCAACGGCGTGCTTCGCACCTACGCATGGTCAGACCTGCCTCTTTTTATCGCGGCACTGGCCATGGCGGCCGCCATGATCCTTTCCCCGCGCCTCCCCAAAAGGCTCCTCCTCCCGGCCGTCCTGTACACACTCTGGCAAGTGCCGGGAGCGCTCCCGTTGCCGGTTTTTTTCTCCGATAAAACCGCCGCGTTCTTTGTGGCAGCGGGTGAATGTTTGCTTGGCACATTCCTTCTCTTCTGGGCCAGGAACTGGAGCGACGGCCAGTGGGCGAGCGGCCTCGATCAACGCCCCCGTTTTTCTTGGCTGCACCTGATCCGGAGCCTGCCCTGCACCCTTCTGCTCCTGGCCGGATTTGGTCTTCTGAACCTCCAGTCGGCGGTGCTTTGGATTGACCGGAAAACCGACGGCTACGTCCGGATCCAGGGGCAGGGCATTGTGATTGAGGAACGGCATTTCACCCGGGACAACCAAGAGGTCAGGCTGATCGGGATGGTCCACATTGCACAGCCCGCCTTCTACGAGTCGGTGGCCGCGTTGCTGCCTGAAAAACAACCGGCACTCATGCTGATGGAGGGTGTCACGGACTCAAAGAACCTCCTCGCCGGCTCGTTCAGTTACTCAAAGCTGGCTTCCCTCCTTGGACTGGCCGCGCAGTCCGAATCGGACCTGCACCGCACCCAAAGCGCCTCGCACCGGGTCGGACCGCAGCGTGGATTGAGCCGAAAGGGCGAACACCACATCGAGTACCGTCAAGCCGATGTGGATGTCTCTGAACTCGAACCCTTCACACTCCACTTCATCCGGAACTTGGGAAAACTGCTGTCCAGCAACTCCCTCTTGGAACTTCTCCAAGCCTGTCAGACGCCAGAGCTCAAGAACATGACCCCGGAGGATACCCGTTCCATCATGGCTGACCTGCTCCAGAAACGGAACGCGCATGTCATGAAGCAGGTCGATGCCGAACTTTCCTCCGGCCGAATGATCCTCATCCCTTGGGGGGCGGCACATCTGGCCGAACTCCAGGCCGCAATTCTTCAGAGAGGATTCCGCGAATCCGCCCGAATCCCGCGTCTGGCGATTCCCTTTGCGCGGCAGGAGCCCGAGTCCGCCCGCGAGCAACCCGGAGCTTTACCGGCCGCCCAGAATGCGGAAAAGGCGGGAGCCTACTGAAAAAAGGGAAAACCACCGGACCGCCCGGCCAGCCCGGTGCCGCCTTGAAGCACGCTGCCGACTGGAACTCTGGCCGGATCTACGGCATGGGTAACTGCCATTAACCCGCTTCTACAAAACCTGCTCCTGCCGGATCTCTGGCAACAAGAAGCCGTCCACGCTCTTCGCCGCGGAAAGGACGTGGTGGTCCATGCACCGACCGGGGCGGGCAAAACACACATTTTTGAACTCTACGCCGAAGCGCTCAAAGGGCAGGCGGTTTTTACCGTGCCCACGCGAGCCCTGGCCAATGACAAGTTCGCCGAGTGGACTCAACGCGGATTCAACGCCGGGATCTGCACCGGCGATGTCGCCCTAAGGTTAGAGGCACCCTGGCTGGTTGCCACTTTGGAGACTCAGAAAGGCAGGTTTCTGGCAGGAACCGGCCCGCGCCTCTTGGCCGTGGACGAATACCAGATGCTCGGCGATCCCATCCGCGGCGCAAACTATGAACTGGCCATTGCCTTGGCGCCGCCTCAGACCCAGCTCCTTCTCCTCAGCGGGAGCGTGGCAAATCCTGGCACCGTCGTGGAGTGGTTGCAGCGGATCGGCCGGGAAGCAGTTCTCATCCAGCATCGGGATCGGCCCGTGCCACTCCAGGAGGTGGACTTGGAATCCCTCCCCGCTCTTCACTCCCAACGGCTCAGAGACCGCTGGCCGCGCTTGGTGGCGCGTGCCCTGGCTCAGGATCTGGCTCCCATCCTTCTATTCGCCCCGCGCCGGCAGGCCGCGGAAGAACTCGCCCGCCAGATTGCCTCGCAGCTTCCCCTCGAAACACCCCTCAAACTCTCGCCCGAACAGGAAACCCTGGCCGGCCCGGTTCTCGCCAAACTTCTCCGTGCCCGCGTCGCATTCCACCACAGCGGCCTCAGCTACCGCCAACGCGCCGGTCTGGTTGAACCGCTGGCCAAGTCGGGCGCACTCCGGGCCGTGGTCGCCACCATGGGCCTCGCTGCCGGAATCAATTTTTCCATGCGCTCCGTGGCCATCACCGGCACGCGCTACAAGGCCGGCCATTTCGAACGCGAGGTCCAGCCCGATGAACTTCTCCAAATGTTCGGCCGCGCCGGCCGCCGCGGACTGGATGACTCCGGGTTTGCCTTGGTCGCTGACTCCACGCCCCGCCTCCCGGATGCCCGCCCACGGCCCTTGCGCCGCGCCACCGCACTGGACTGGCCCACACTCATTGCCGTCATGGATGCCACTTCCAAGGCGGGCGGCGATCCTTTTAACGCCGCTGCGGGAATCAACCGCCGCCTGTTTACCCCTGTCGACCTCCCGCTGGGCATCGAGCGCGGCCTCCAGCACGGACCATTCCCCTGCAAGTTCCCTGTGGATCTGGAACGGATCCGGTTTCACCGACGCGGCCGCCCCGAAATCCTCAACTCACTCGGCAACTGGCAGGCATGCCCACAAAATCAGGAGCGTGCCCCGCTGGGGTCCGCCTGGGTCCAAAACCGGGACCGCTGGATCCCGGCACTGGCCTCCCCCGATTTTGTCCGCAGGATCGGCTCTGGCGCACTTTGCAAAATCACAACCTCCCCCCCCTGCCATCCCCCTGCTAAATCCAATTCGCTCACGCGCTTTGGCCGCGAAATCCTTCTTGGCAACCGCTCCGGCGGCATTCTCCGCCTCGCTCCATGGCTGCGCCGCATCCAAGGCTGCCCCTCCGCCACTTTCACCGAACTCCAGGAGGAACTCCTCACCAAACTTGCCCAACTTTGGTTCCGGGGTGTTTCCGCAAAAGATTTACCGCCTGGGATTCAGACTCCGGAGGTGCCCTCGGATTTTCCTCAACTTCTCGATGTTCGCCCCAGAGAAAACCAACTCTGGGCCCGGTTTTCACTCGAGTCCTTGCCGGTCACCGGCTGGGTGGATGACGCAAGAAAACTGCTGATTGCGCCACCGCTGCGGACCGCTCCAAATCCCGTCTGCTCCGGATGCGCCGAGTCCGACTGGTGTGCCGGCACGCAAGCAACCCCTTCTCCCGCAGACTGGTGGCGGCAGCTCGGACTGATTGACCCGGCCGGACATCCCACTCCGCGCGGACAGATCTTCAGCTTTTTTCAACACGGCGAGGGACTCGCCATTGCCGCGGCCCTCGAAGACACCTCCTATCCCGTCGACGAACTGGTGTTCGATCTGGCCAACCTCCGCGCAGGGGAACGATTTGCCGACGAGGACCCGGGCGCCGGCAACCGGCTGGCGACCTGCTGCCTGAAAACATTTTGCCGGGCAGATCTCCCGGGTTATCTGGAGCTCGGAATCCCCACGGGATACGGAGCAGGCGCATCCCCCATGCTTTCCGCGATTTTCCGGCACGGCCAAGCCCGTCACCAACTCCTCTCTGAGTCGATCCGGGCCGGGGATCTGGAACGGGCGATCACGGAGTGGCGCAGCCTGCTCCGGCACATCCTCTGGGCACCGGACCATCCCTGGAAACGCTGGCATGAGCTGCGAGACACCGCATCGAAAATTCTGGCTGAAACCCAGTCCGCAGCCACTTTATCCATGTCCAACCGCTGACCATGCGTTTTAAAAACCCCAGCCTCACCCAGTGGATCCTTATCGCCATGGCACTTGGCATCCTGCTCGGAGCGCTCTGTCCTGAACAGGCCGCCCAGCTCAAGGTTCTCTCCAACATCTTTCTGCGCCTGATCAAATGCATGCTGGTGCCTCTGGTCTTTGGCACCCTCGTGGTTGGGATTGCCTCCCACTCCCAAGACCTCCGTGCCGTTGGCCGGCTCGCCCTGAAATCCCTCCTGTACTTCGAAGTGGTTACCTCGCTGGCTCTGATGGTGGGACTGGCTGCGGTCAACCTCGCACAACCCGGCTCTGGCATCTCGCTGCCCCCGCCAGATCCGCACGCCGCCCCACCACCAACCACCCGAGTCTCGTTCTCAGGAATCCTCGAGCACACGGTTCCCAAAAGCTTTTTTGAAGCCGCAGCCTCCAACGATGTCCTCCAGGTGGTCTGTTTTGCCGTCCTGTTCGCCACGGCCCTCGCACAAGTCAAGCCACCGCATCATGGCGCAATGCTCGGATTCTGCGAGGCGCTCACCGAAACGATGTTCAAGTTTGTCGGACTGGTGATGCGGTTCGCCCCGGTCGGAATCGGGGCCGCCATGGCTGCTACCGTCGCCCACAGCGGGCTGGGCGTCCTCCTCCAACTCGCAAAACTCATCCTCACCCTGTATGCCGCACTCGCCGCTTTCTGCATCCTGGTGCTGCTACCCGTGGCGCTCTGGGCAAAAATCCCGGTCCTGAATTTTCTCAAAACCATCCGGTCCCCGGCCATCCTGGCGTTCACCACGACCTCCTCAGATGCAGCACTCCCTGACGCCATGCAACGCATGATCGGGTTCGGTGTGCCGAAACGGATCGTCTCCTTTGTGATGCCCATGGGCTACTCCTTCAATCTGGACGGATCCACCTTGTATCTGGCGGTCGCAACCGTGTTCGTCGCGCAGGCCGCGCAGATCCACCTGTCCCTCTCCCAACAGTTGGCAATCCTGTTCACACTCATGCTGACCAGCAAAGGCATGGCGGGTATCCCGCGCGCCTCCCAGGTCATCCTCGCTGGCACCCTCCTCACCTTTGGCCTCCCGCTGGAGGGCGTCCTTCTCATCGTCGGAGTCGACGAACTCATGGACATGGCTCGCACCACCGTCAACCTGGTCGGAAACTGCCTCGCCTCGGCCGTCATCGCACGCTGGGAAGGCGTTTTCGGCTCCCAACAGGACCCCTCTCCCGACGCAGTCGTCCCATGATTTCCTATCCCAAGGATCTCCCCATCACTCTGCGCCGCGAGGAAATCCTCGCCGCGCTCCGCTCCCATCCCGTGGTCATCATCGCCGGCGAAACCGGTTCCGGGAAAACCACGCAGATCCCCAAGCTCTGCCTTGAGGCGGGTCTGGCGAAAAGCGGACGGATTGGATGCACCCAGCCCCGCCGGGTGGCGGCCCTGAGCATCTCCCGGCGCGTGGCAGAGGAACTCGGCGTGCCGTGGGGCCGTGAGGTCGGATGCAAAATGCGGTTTCAGGACCACACCGCCCGTCAAACCGTTGTGAAATTCATGACGGACGGCATTCTCCTTGCGGAAATCCAGTCCGACCCCCAGCTCCGCGCCTATTCGACGCTGATTCTCGACGAGGCCCATGAGCGCTCGCTCAACATCGACTTCCTGATCGGCCACCTCCGCAACCTGATTGCCGTCCGGAAGGATCTGCACTTGGTGATCACCTCGGCCACGATTGATACGGGCGCCTTTTCTGAGGCCTTCGGAGGCGCCCCCGTCATTGAGGTTTCCGGCCGCCTTTACCCGGTAGAAACCCGCTACGCCCCGCCCCTTTCATTTGCGCGCCCGGGCGAGGACCCTTCGGAAATCACCCATATTGAGGCGGCAGTCCGCGCCACCGAAGATGCCCTCATCGAGTCCGAGCATGGCGACGTCTTGGTGTTCATGCCCACCGAACGCGACATCCATGAAACGCGCGACCTCCTTCAGGCCTGTCTGGGGTCCGGCACCGAAATCCTCACCCTGTTCAGCCGGATGTCTGCCCAGGAGCAGCTGCGCATTTTCTCCCCCGAATCCAGCCGGCGCGTCATTGTTTCCACCAACATCGCAGAAACCTCCCTCACCCTCCCCAGGATCCGGTACGTCATCGACTCCGGGCTGGCCCGAATCAGCCGCTACAACCCGCGCACCCGGACCAAGCGCCTTCCCGTGGAACCCGTCTCGCAGAGCAGCGCCAACCAGCGGGCCGGCCGCGCCGGACGAATCCAGAACGGGATCTGCATCCGGCTCTACAGCGAGGAAGAATTCGATGCCCGCCCCAAGTTCACCACCCCGGAAATCCAGCGGGCAAACCTTGCCGAGGTCATCCTCAGGATGAAGGCGTTTCGCCTGGGTGAAATCGAACAGTTTCCTTTCCTGAATCCCCCCAGCTCGGCTGCCACGCGCGCCGGCTACAAGCTCCTCCAAGAACTGGGCGCTCTCTCCGATTCCAACCAACTCACCGAAACCGGCCACCAACTCGCGCGGCTTCCCATCGACCCCGTTCCGGGCCGAATGCTCCTGGAGGCCCGGAGAGAAAATGTCCTCCCCGAAGTCCTGGTCATTGCCGCAGCCCTCAGCCTTCCTGACCCCCGCGAACGGCCCGAAGACGCCAGGGACGCCGCCGCTGCTGCCCACAAAACATTTGAAAATCCAGAGTCGGATTTCCTCACCCTGCTCAACCTCTGGAACGCCGCTCCAGGAGAACAATCCCGGTCCTCCTCGAACAGCCTCCGCAAGTTCTGCAAAAAAAACTTCCTCTCGTTCTCCCGGATGCGCGAATGGCGGGACCTGCACCGGCAACTCGCGGACGCATTTGCGGCTCCTCCTCAGGATTTGCAAAAAACCGCCCCCCCAAAGGAACCCGCCCCCGGATCTGAGAGACCAGCGGATGCCGTCCACCGGGCAATTTTGGCGGGTCTGCTTGGCCAAGTCGCCCTGAAAACCGAACGCAACACGTTCAAAGCGACGGGCGAACGCAGCGTGACGCTGTTTCCGGGCTCCTGCCTCTACCAACGCAAACCGGCCGACTCCAAAAAAAAACCGCCCGTCCCGTCCCAACCATCCTCCCCTGCGGCAAAAGGCCCAGCCCAACGATGGATCATGGCCGCGGAGCTGGTGGAAACCTCCCAGCTCTTTGCCCGCACCGCCGCATGGATCCAGCCCGAGTGGATTCTTGCCCTTGGCACCCACCTGTGCCAGATCCGCCACCTCGATCCGCACTGGAGCCAGAAAGCAGGCCGCGTCCTTGTCACCGAACGCGCGCTGTTGTCCGGACTCGAAATCGGACGGCGCCCGGTGGATTACGGTTCCGTCGACCCGGCCCACGCCACCGAACTCTTCATCCGCGGTGCGCTGGTTCAGGACGAAATCCGGGCCCCTCTGCCTTTTCTGGTGAAAAACCGGGAGCTCCGGCAGAAGATCGAAACTGCCATGACCCGGATCCGGCACCAGCGAGCTCTGGATCTGGACGAGGCATTTTACCGTTTCTATGCACGGCACCTGAATGCGGTCTCCTCGGTGCACGATCTCCAGCGGGTGCTCCGCGAGAAATCCGATCCCGCATTCCTGTGCGCTTTGGAAACCGACATTCTCGGTCAGGCAGAGGCGGACATCGACCCGGCTCTGTTTCCGGACCAGGTTCCTGTGGAAAACGCGGTGCTGCCCGTCTCCTACGCGTACAGCCCCGGGGACGAAACGGACGGGGTCACTGTCCGGGTTCCCCTGCCTTTGGCGGGCGCATTGACCACAGGCCAGACCCACTGGCTGGTACCTGGCCTCCGAGGGGAACTCGCAATCGCCCTGCTGCGCGCACTCCCAAAGTCCATCCGCAAAAACCTGCTTCCCCTTGAACCCAAGGCCCACGCCATTGCAACCCAGTTCCAGCCGGGTACCGGCTGTTTCCTCACCCACCTTGCCCGGTTCATCTCGCGCACTTACCGGGTGGATGTGCAGGCCGGGGACTGGCCGCCCAATGCGCTCCCGCCCCATCTTCTCCCCCGAATCGAAGTGGTGGACGCCAAAGCCAAACCACTGGCTGCCAGCCGGAACTTGGAGGAACTCAAAACACGGCTCGAATCCGGCAACCATTCTTCCACCGCGTGGGAAAAAACGGCGAAACAGTGGGAACGTTCCCAAACCACCCGCTGGGACTTCGGCGACCTGCCGGAATCTGTGCCCGTGGAAACGATTGGATCGGTCGCAGTCCTTGCCTACCCAGGCCTTTCCGCTGGCGAACAGGGAGTTCGTATCCAGCTCTTCCGTTCCCTCCAGGAAGCCCAGGCAGCCTCGGCGGAGGGAATCGTCTGTCTGGGAAAACTCCATCTCGCAAAAGAACGCGAGTGGCTCCGGAAAGAACTCCGCGCCCTGAACGTCCCGCATTCCGCTCCGGGCAAACCGGCCAACCCATTCACTGCCCTTGCCCAAGTTCGCCTCCCGCAAAAAAACGCCCCGGCTCAAACCGCATCCGGACCCGAACCGGCATCCTTTGGGGCGGACATGATTCTCGACCACCTCCTCTGGTCCGCTTCGCCGCATCCGCTCACTCAGGCACGCTTTGAGGCGCTGTTGATCGATGCCAAACGACAGATCCCACTCTGCGCCTCGCAATTGCTCCAGCGGTTCCGCGAACTTGGGAGCATCCATCAGGCGATCCTTTCCAGCTCCCACCGGTATCCTGGCTTGGATCAGGATTTGAAACGCCTGTTTCCCCCCGACTTTCCCGCCCGGATCCCGTGGTCGCAACTCGCCCATCTGGTGCGGTTCCTCAAAGCCGTCCAAATCCGGGCCCAACGCGCCAGCCTGCAACCGGCCAAAGACGCTGAGAAAGCCAAACACCTGTCCCCGTTTGAGCGCTGGGAAAAAGTGGTGCCCGAAGCGCGGAAAGAAGAGTTCCGATGGGCTTTGGAAGAATTCCGGGTCTCAGTTTTTGCCCAGGAACTGGGAACAGCCCACCCGGTTTCAGCACAACGGCTCCGCTCCTTGGGCGGCTATTGAACCCACAGAGGAGCTGCGGGATGCTTCCCTGCAGACGTCCCAAAGACTTTCCACACGATTACCCAATTCCCGAGCCCCGGTCCTGCACCTCAGGCACGGAACAAAATTCCCGGTGCCAGAATTTTAGAATCCGCCGGTGACCTCCCACTCTTCCAGAAGGTCCTTGGGCAGTTCCTGGATGAATCGGGAAGGCCGTTGCAGCATTTCGCCGTAGCCCGCATTGAGCCGGAGGTGGGGAAAAGTCAGGTAAAGTTCCTCCCGGGCCCGAGTCACCGCGACATAGAAGAGGCGGCGCTCCTCCTCCACAGACTCCTCGCTCTCCATGGAACGCGAGGAGGGAAACATTCCTTCCGCCAGCCAGATCACGAAAACCGCCCGCCATTCCAGCCCCTTGGCCTGGTGCACGCTCGAAAGCGTCACCCGCCCTTCCTCCTCGTCGTCCGCCTCGGCGGCGTCTGTGTCCAGACCGGACATGAGCGCGAGTTGATCGAGGAACTCCGCTGGATCCCGGTAACGCGTCGCGAAATCGGCCAGCGTGTTGAGATCCTCCCGGCGCTGGTCGTAGTTGGCAAACTCGGCCTTGCCATAATCGTCGTACACAGCCTCCAGCACGGTCCGGATCATGTCTCCGGGAGGCACCGCTTGGCCTCCGGGCGCGATCTCCTCCAAGGTGAACCCGAGCTGCTTCCAGCCCTTGGCCGCCTTGGCCGGCACTTTAAACTCCGCAAACCGTTCTGACCACGCCCTCCTCTCCCCAGCGCCTGGCCGGGCTCCAAGTTGCGTCCAGATCTGGTCGGCAGACCGGGCGCCGATTCCCGGAAGGAGGCGGACCATCCGCTTGAAGGCCACCTCATCCCGGGGATTGACGATGAACTTCAGGAAGGCTGCAACGTCTTTGACATGGGCCTGCTCAAAGAACCGGAGTCCGCTCGTGATCTGGAACGGGATCCCCAGCCGCGTGAGTTCCATCTGCAGTTCCATGGAATGGAAATGCGCCCGGTACAACACCGCCACCTCCTGGAGTTCCATTCCCTCCTCGCGCAGATCCAGTATCCGCCGCGCCACAAAGGCTGCCTGCTGGCCGGAATCCCCCAGCGCCACCCACCCGGGCCGTACCGGAGCCGCAGGCCGCACCGCCACCAACTCCTTCCGGAACTGGCGTTCATTGAACGCGATCGCGGCATTCGCCACCGCCAGAATCTCAGGCACGCTCCGGTAATTGGTCTCGATCCGGTACACCTGCGCACCGGGGTACCGCGTTGGGAACTCCAGAATGTTGCGAAAATCAGCGCCGCGCCAGGAATAGATGCTCTGGGCGTCGTCCCCGACCACCATCAGGTTGCGGTGCCGTGCAGAAAGAAGGTCGATGAACTCTGACTGGATCTGGTTGGTGTCCTGATACTCATCCACAAGCACGAACTGGAACTGGCGCTGGTAATGTTCGGCTATGGTGCTGTCAGCCCGGAACAACCGAAGCGGTTTCTCAATCAAGTCATCAAAATCCACCGAGTTCGCTTCCCGCTTGCGCACCTCGTAGCGCCGGGCCAATTCCGCGATCGGATCTTCGAACTCGAGAAAATGGGGAAATTTTTCAACCAGCACCACCCCCAAGCTCTTCCGCGTATTGAGCGCATGGCTGAGCACCTCCGCCACCACGTCCCCTTTGGGAAACCGTTTCGCCTTCGCATCCAAACCCAGCCCCGCAATCACCCCGTCCAGCATTTCCTTCTGATCCTCGCGGTCCAGAATCGTGAATCCCTCCTCCAAACCTGCCGCCTGAGGGTGCCGCCTCAAAATCCGGTTCCCAACCGAGTGAAACGTTCCCGACCACAACCCGCTCAAATCGGCAGGAATCAGATTCCGGACCCGCTCGAGCATCTCCCGGGCCGCCTTGTTGGTGAACGTCAACAGCAGGATGTTTGAGGGCGCCACCCCGTTTTCCACGAGATACGCCACCCGGTAGGTCAGGGTCCGCGTCTTGCCGCTCCCGGCCCCCGCAATCACCAGGGCCGCCCCTGGCGGTGCCGACACCGCCGCGTACTGCTGCGGGTTCAACTCCCCACGGTAGTCAATCCGCAGCTTCGACGGGTCCATTCCCCGGTTGGCCGGGCCCATGTCATACTTTCTCGCCATTGTAACCCCTCCCCTTCCCTCAAACACCCGCCCCCTGCAAGCCCCAAACCCGATTCAACTCACCACCCGGTACCGTATCCCGCGCAACGCGGACTTGGTCCGGAAACTCGCAATCCCCAGCGGACACGACAACTCGATCTCCCCCAACCGCATCCCAATCGTCCGGCCCGCCAGTTCCACGTCCACCACCTTTTCCCCATCCAAAAAAGCCTGCAAACGACCAGGCTCCACCCGGACCCCCACCCGATACCAACGCCCCAACTCAAACCGCCGCGACTGACTGCTCGCGTTCTCCGAGGCGTCCTGCCCGTCTATGCTCGAAATTCCCACCACCGTGCCGCCCCACCCCCCCACCACCAACGTGCACCGGGCAGCCCCCACCGGAAACGTCAGCCCACAGAAGAAATCCCCGCCCTTGACCCGCATCGCTTCAAGTTCCAGTTCGTATCCCATCTCCAAAGGCGCCTTCACCAGGTTGATCCCGGTCAAGTCCAGGCCCGCCTCCAAAACCAGTTCCCCCCCCGAAACGGTCACCTCGCCGTGCCCTGCAAAATCGGTGACCTGCCAGTCGCCCAACGTTTTTCCGTCCCAGAGCGAGACCCACTCCCCGGGGGAGCCAGCGGCAAACGCGGGAAGAGAAGCGACACAGAGCGGAAGGGTGGCGGCAAGGAACTGACGTCTGGAGAGGGGTTGCATGGGGATGGATCTTAAGGGAGTCCGGGGCGGAAGGAGAACGCAGAAAACACCCTGAATCTTTTTCGTGCTTTTTTGATTTTTTGTTGCCCGTTCCGACTTTTCTGGATAGCCAACTGCGGTTGACAGCCGCCCCAAGGCTCGTTCAACCTCCCACGCTCTCCAAAACCTTCCCGCCATGCTCTACTCCCGAATCGTTCCCGCCTTCGCCCTGATTGCAGTCCCCCTGACCGGCTCGGCCGTCGACTTCAAAAAAGACGTCCAACCGATCTTGGAAGTTCACTGCGTGCGCTGCCACAACCCGAAAGGGACCGACTACGAAAAGGGAGACACGGACGTGGACCTGTCCACCAAGGCCGCTGCGTTCGAGGTCAAGTCCACGATCGTCCCGGGCGACCCGTCCAAGAGCAAGCTCTACACGACCACGGTGCTGGGAGACGACGCCAAGAAGCTGATGCCGCCCAAGAACAAGGTCACCGGAGAACTGGCGCGGCTTACCCAATCCGAGACGGAGCTCCTCAAGAAATGGATCGAGGAAGGCGCCCAGTGGCCGGACGATGCCGGAACGCTGGTGGCGCGGAAGAAAGAAGAAGGCGGTGCGGCCAACAAGGCTGAAAAGGAGGCCGCAGTGGTCTCACGGATCCATGAACGGATCGTGAAGAACCCGGCTCCCGCTACCGAGCAGGAGATGAAAGCCTACTCCCAAACCCTTCCGGGCAGCGATGTGGTCTATCAGATGCTCCCGATCCCGGGTGGAAAGTTCAAGATTGGCAGTCCTGACTCCGAGAAAGGCCGTCAGGCAGACGAAGGCCCGGTGCGCGAAGTGGAGATTGCGCCCTTCTGGATGGGCAAATGCGAGGTGACATGGAACGAGTACGAACTCTTCATGTACCCGAACGAGGAGAAGAAAATCCGCGAATCCAAACAGCTTCCCGCAGACCTCAACCAACTCACCGATGGGGTCACCCGGCCCACCCAGCCCTACGTGGAAATGAGCTTCGGAATGGGCAAGGACGGTTTCCCAGCCATCTCCATGACCCAGCACGGCGCCAACAAGTACTGCCAGTGGTTGAGTGCGAAAACCGGGGAGTTCTACCGGCTCCCGACCGAGGCGGAATGGGAGTACGCCTGCCGCGCCGGAACCTCCACCGTGTACTTCTGGGGCGATGACTCCGCACCCATGGGCGAATACGCATGGTACGGCCGCAACTCCGACTTCAAGTACCAGAAGGTGGGCAAGAAAAAAGCCAACCCTTGGGGTCTGCACGACATGATCGGGAACGTGATCGAATGGTGCATCGACCAGTACGCTGCGGATTCCTACGCCACGCTTCCCGCGGCAAATCCGTGGAAAAAGGCCACCACACCTTACCCGCATGTCGCCCGCGGCGGATCCTGGGACGATGACGACGTGGCCAAACTCCGGGCTGCCGCCCGCCGCAAGTCTGATCCGTCCTGGAAGATTCAGGATCCCCAGTTGCCCAAGAGCATTTGGTACCACACTGATGCTCAGTTCCTCGGGTTCCGCGTGGTGCGGCCCCTGAAAACCCCTTCCAAGGAGGAGATGCAGGCCTACTGGAACAGTGGCGTGGAAAAAGACAATCCCGCCCTCGAAAAGGCGGAGTAACCGTCCTTCCACTCAACTAAACTTGAATCGGGCTGGGGATTCCTCGTGTTCCCCAGCCCGATTTTTTTGCGCGCTTGAAGCCCATCGGCCACGGTGCGGGCCCGTTTTCAGCCGGGGTTCTTTGGCGGAGGTTCTTAGGCCGGTTTGCCAACTTCAGGGACCGCTCAAATGAATTCCAACGCGGCGCCCCCGGCTGGAATCAGACCGCCCTTTTCAAGCAGCCTCCGGAATTCCGTCAGACCGCGTTTTTCCTCCGGGCCGAGCGTGTATCGGATGTACCCCCCGAGGTACTGCCTCCGGAATGCTTCGGTCTGGAACGAGTCGGACTGGATCCACTCTTCCAGACGCTGGACCCCTTCGACCTTGAGCGCCCGGAACGCGTCTGCCACAGCCCCGGATTCCCCAATGCCCGGCCGCAACAGCCAGACCGCGTAGACAAACGGCAGTCCCGTGCACTGTTTCCAAGCCTCACCGAGGTCCAGAATTTGCCAGCCCGGTTCATTCCGCATCCGGAAATCAATCGCCTGGTTCCCAATCAACAGACGGGCGTCCGGATCACCGCAGGCGGCATCGGTGCGGGGAGCGATCCCGAAAAACTCGGCACACAGAACGCGCAACAGGTTCACCGAAGTCAGGGAGGCGGTATCCAAACAAACTGACCGAACCTCTTTCAGCGGCACGCGGTGCGCCAGGAACACGCTGTAGACCGGGCCATCCGAACAAATGCCCACCCCGTCCACCGCAGCGTACCCCGGATGCTGAAATGCCTCGAACACGGGCACCAAACCGGCTTCCAAATCGCCGTTCCAGATGAACTTGGCGAGAGCCGAGGGATGTTCAAAAACAACGGAGCCCGGATACGCCCCAATGAGCGGTCGTGCATTGAGGTACTTTACGCACCCAATACGGATGCCGTCCAAGATCCCGCCGTTTTTCACTGGGCGGCAAGGGTTTGAACAGGTTCGGAATCCGTCCACCGGTACCAAGTGTCCCGCTGGCGCGGTTCACGGCCTGCCTCCCGGATCGCGGCCCGAAGGGCCTCCACAGACTGCTGGCGCGGAGTCTGCGCACCGGCCATGTGGAAGATTTTCTCCTCCTGAATCGTCCCGTGCAGGTCGTCCACACCGTACTGGAGTGCCAGCGAAGCCAGCGGCAGCCCGAGGCTGATCCAGTACCCGGTCAGATGCGGAAAATTGTCGAGGTAGATCCGGCTCACCGCAAGATTCCGGAGCGCCTCCGGGGCGCTCGCATACCGGATCCCCTGCAACCCGGGACGCGCGCCCGCCGGTTCAAATGCGAAGGGAATGAACGCCGTAAACCCGCCCGTTTCATCCTGCAATTCGCGCAACCGGCGCAGATGGTCCACCCGGTGCTCCAAAGTCTCCACATGCCCAAAAAGCATCGTCGCGGTGCTCCGCATCCCCATCTGGTGCCAGATCCGGTGCACCTCCAGCCATTCCTCCGCTGTCTCCTTGCCCCGGCAAATCCGGTCCCGAACCCCGGGATCAAAAATTTCGGCTCCCCCCCCGGTAATGGCGCCCAGACCCGCCTGCCGGAGTTCCTCCAGCGTATCCGGAATGCTCCGGCGAAACACCCGCTCCGCGAGGTGCCGGATTTCAACCGCAGTGAATGCTTTCAGAAACAGGTCCGGCGAGAGCGCGCGGAGCGCCCGGAGCAGTTCCAAGTACCAGTCTCCGGGAAGCGAGGGATGCAGACCGCCCACCATGTGGACCTCGGTGATACCGTGGTTCAGACCAGCGCGCACCTTTTCCACAATTTCATCAGCCGTATGCTCAAACGCATGCGCTTCACGTTTGCGCGCTCCAAATGCACAGAACTGGCAGGAAAGGATGCAGACGTTCGAGTAGTTGATGTAAAGGTTGTGGATGTAAGTGGCGACATTCCCGTTCAACCGTTCCCGAACTACGTCGGCCACCATCGCCAAGCCATTTAAATCCTGGCTCCGGTACAAACCCAGAGCCTCCTCTTCGCTTACCCGCACCCCGGCAAGCACTTTTTCATACACCGGACGCAACTCCGGACTCATCAACCGTTCGGAAACGACTCGCACGTCGCCACCCTAGCCGGGTGACGTCCAATTGCAAGTGGCCCGCTGTCGCCCTGTCCTTGACGAAACTCGTTCCGCCCAGAATGCTTCCACCCGCGGCGCTCCGTGGAGCGCTGCCCTCCGGCCCCCTGTGCACGACGCCCCCGACATTCCTTCCACCCCATCCTGCCCTGCCGACACCTCCGAACAGGACGTGGCGTGGATGGAACGTGTCAAAAAGGGCGACACGGCGGCCTTTGAACTCCTCGTGGAAACCCACCAGCGCCGCGTGGTTGCCACCGTGGCCCGCATGCTGGGCTCCGAGGCCGATGCCGAGGACATCGCCCAGCAGGTCTTTATCCGGGTCTGGAAATCCGCCTCCCGGTACGAAGCCACCGCCAAGTTCACCACCTGGCTTTTCACCATCACACGCAACCTGGTCTGCAACGAGTTGCGCCGGAGAAAACGCCATCCCGCCCGCTCTCTTGAAGCCACGGTGGAGGAGTCCGATGGCGCATTCCAACCTCGCGATCTCCAAAACAAAACTCCCGATTCCACCCTTCAGGATGCCGAACTCCAGGACGCCATCCAAAAGGCGATCGACCAACTTCCCGAAGTCCAGCGAATGGCAGTGCTCATGCGCAGGTACGAGGAGTTTTCCTACGAGGAAATCGCCGAGGTCCTCCAGATCACCGTGCCCGCCGTCAAGAGCGTCCTTTTTCGTGCACGCACCGATCTCCGGGAACATCTGCAACGTTACCTCAAAAACTAAGCTGCACCTGCCTCTTCCCCTTTCCGGGCGCAGCGCTCAAAAGATTCAACGCTGGTAAATCGGGAGGTAATGGTTTTTCACGGCGAGGCTCAGAATCGCCATCGACGTGGCGTAGACCTTGCCCGTTTCACGACCGTCTCCGCCGCCCTGCTCCCAGCTTCCGTCCCTGCCTTGAAGCGGCAGCAGGAGATCCATGACTTTCTGCCGCGCCACATCCGCATGGGTGCCACCCCTCTGGTACATGCCCTGCGCGTAGTAGTAGGTTGCGTAATAAAACCAGCGTTCATCCGGACGCACGCCCTCTTTCAAAAGCCGTTCCGCCGCACCCAAAGTCTCCTCCGCCTCGTACTGGCCGCAGACTTGGAGTGCGAGCAAGCCCTCGGCAGTCGTGGAAACATCCCGGCCTTTGTTCTGGTACCCAAACCCGCCCATCGGGGGCCCACCGGCCTTGGCCGGCTCCCCTAGGTACAGCCGTTTGATGTAGGCCACCGCGGATTCAATCGCCTCGCCTGACACCTCCATTCCCGCGTTGCGCGCTGCCCGCAGCGCCATCACCTGCCAGACCGTCACTGAAAGATCCGCGGACGAATCCTCAGGCGTGTACCGCCATCCGCCCCGCGCCTGTTCCGCCTTGGGCACCAACTGGGCGCGGAGAATCAGCGCCACCGCCTTCCGGCACGCCTCCAGAATCGCCGCGTCCTGACGCGCATCCGCCCCCATCCCAAGCATCTCCGCCAGCATGAGCGTGGTAATCCCATGGCCGTACATCCGGGAGTTGTCTTTCTGGCCGAAATAGCCATCCACAGTCTGGTTCCCATCCGACAACACAAAATCCAGCGCCCGTTTCATTGCAGCGCCCTCCGGCGTGGAATGACTCGGCTGATGGCCCAGAGCCGCAAGCGCAAGCACCGAAAGGGCTGTGGTCGCCGTCCGGCTCCGGCCATGGACAGAAATCGCGCCAGCCGCATCCTGCTGGGAACACAGATAGCCGCCGCCCTCCTTCAAAGCCCGGTCCACCTTCGGATCCCCTGCCGCCGCCTCCATCGCCGAACCCGCCAGAAACAGGCCCAAACCAACCCCCGTCCGCCAAAGCATTTTCAAGGTGCGCACCCTCATTTTTTCGCCCTTTCTGACAACACGCGGTAGTACGTCTCCACTTGCTGACGGTACTCGGCCGAAACCTCCTCCCGCCGGACTTGGGAAAGCTCTTCCGCCATTTTTTTGGGCAACCGTCCCCAGTCCCCAGACCGTGCCGCCTTTAACCCGGGCAGTTCACCAGAACGCGCCCCCGATCCTTCAGGAGAGGAACCCGAGCCCGCCTTGGTCTGAAGCGAATCCTTGGCCGCCTGCCCGCCAGAATCCTTCGTGTCCGCCTCGTTTCGGTTGGCCCGCATGGATTCCGCCGCCGCCCGTGCCGCAGCCGCCATGGCCGCACGCGCCTTGTCCGCCATCTGCTTCGAATCCGCAGATTCACCCTTGCCAGCAGAATTCTCGTTCCCAGCTGCGTCCGGCTTGGACTGGCCGTCCCCGGATTTTTCGCCCGGCTTGGAATCACCGTTTGCATCCTTGCCGTTTGTGCCGGCCTGTTGTTCCCCCTTGGCTCCCGATTCACCGGGTTTCCCAGACTCCCCATTTTTGCCTTCGGAACGTTTTCCACCAAAAATTTGGGAATCCAAAGCGTCCAGAGTGCGCGCCATCCAGACCTGTTCTTGGGGACTGGGCTTGGCGGCTTCAGTCGGATAATTCGGCTGCATGCTGTCACGCCCCGCCTGACCCGGGGACTCCGCTTTGGGGTCCTGCGCCGGCGGACGCAGCGAGGGCGAAGGCGCCGGAGGCATTTTTTTCAACTGGTCCGCGCGCTCCGCGAAACGGCGGGCGGTCTGATCCAACAACGCAGACGCGTCTGGCACGGCTTTGAGCAATTGCCGCTGGATCTCCGGCACACCGGTCATCGCCAGATCGGAGAGCTCTTTGCCCAACTCCGACAACTGCTCCGAGGTGCGGAGATTTTGGAGCCGCTTTTCGTGCCGCCCGGAACGTTCCAAGGTCTGGCCGGCATCCGCGGCAGCCTCAGCCACAGCAGCCTGGCCCGTCGCAGCCTCCATCCGTTCCGGGGAAACCGGGGGCGGCGGCAAATCACTGCCCGGCGAACCCGCCGGTATCGAAGGCGCCGCGGGCGCCGCAGGCGTATCCGGCAAAACGGACGGGGCTGGCAGGTTCCGCCGAACACGCTCTGCGATCCGTTCCTCCATGCCCGCAGCCTCCTGAACCCGGACTGCCGACTCCTCGACACCGATGCGGGAAATCTGGCTGAGCTGGAGCTGCATGAGCCGGTTGCCGGGCAGTTGCTTTTCCAGGTGTTCGAGGAGTTCCTTGGGCGTTTTCTGAGACAACTCGGCCATCTTTTCCGCCTTGGCGTACTGCGCGTTGAGCTCGTCCTCCACCCCCAATTCGCGTTCTGCTGCCCGCAAACCCGCGCGGGTTTCCTCTGGATTTCCCCCTTTCGAAAAATGACGCGCCAACTGGTCCAGTGCCGCAGCCAGTTTCCCCTGCTCGGTGGCCGCCTGCCGGGCCGCCTCCACACGCTTCATGGCGTCCCCGGCACGCACCCCCGCCTCCAGAGCGTCTGCCGCGCGCACAGGCGGTTCGCGCAGCAACGCCAGCGCATCGTCCGCGTCCCGCGCCCGCTCGCGCCCTTCACGGGCGCCCAAATCCTCGCGGTTTGCCTGCGCCCGGAGCGCATCCCGGACGGCATCCACCTCCGCGTTGAGGCGTTCCTGCCGGTCCCGGAGCCCGGTGATCGCAGCCTTGGATTCAGCCATGGACCCGGGTGCCGAATCGGCGGCAGGCGCCTGGCTGGCCTGAGCCTCTGTGCTGGACTTCAAAGCCCGCGTCTCCGCGGCCAACGCCTCCATCCGTTCCGACAAGGACGGCACCTTGGCCCGCAGTTCCTGGCGGACGCGCTCCATCGGCTCCCGCAACCGGACAATCAACTCCAGGAGCTTCTCGTAAACCGCCCCGCTCTCTGACTCCAACGACTTGAAACCGCGGCCGGGCTGGAACCGGTCCCGGAACTCGCCCTCCATCCCGCGCAACTCTTGCCGAGCCAGAATCGACGCAGTTTCGGTGCGTGCAACCCCAAGAATTTCCGCAAGGTCCCGGTCGCGCCCCGGCACCGAAGCAATTTCGCCGGCCTCCCTGAGCCGGCCCTGCAACCACTCCAGTTGGCGCACCCCGGCCATCCCTGCCGCTCCGGAACGGCCCTCCCACCGTTCTCCCGCATACACACCGGCAACCGCTTCAGCTGCTGCAACCAACCGGTGTCCGACTCCCAAAACCCGCAGGCAGGCCTCGAAACGTTCAAACTCCGGCTGGTAGCCCGGCTCCAAAACCCGGCCCGGAAGCGTCATGCCCTTGAACACCGCAAGCGCCAAACGCAAGTCCCCAACAAACTGCGGGTCACTTCCCGGCCGCGCCTCCTCCGTGTCGCCGTCCGCTTTGAAACTCCTCTGTCCCTGACCCGAAAAACCCGCATACCATTCGCCCCGGCGCACCTCATCCCATCTCCGGTCCCCGAGGACACGGTCCCAGTCCACACGAAAACTCTCCACGATCCGCCACTCTGCCGGTGCCTGACGCCCAAGATCTTGGATCGCACGATCCTGACGGAGCCCGCTTTCGCGACCAAATCCGAGACACATGCCCTGCATCTGGCGGATCCCGCGCAGCCAATCCGCCAGACCCTCTCCACCCCGGAATCCGCCGCCGGCCAGCTCCTTGTCCACACGAACCCGAAGTTTCCCAAGCTCCGATCTCGCTGTCCGGATCCGTTCGCCGCCGCCGGGCACGTATTCGACGCAAACTCCCAGCAACTCCTCCAAACCCGCGCCTTCGGCCAGGAGCGCTCTGATCCGCGCCTCCATTCCCGGCACAGGACCCGCGTCAGACCGCTCCTTGAGTCGGCCGATCTCCGCAGATGCCGCCATCAACCCCGTGCAGACGGCGTCCAGCGCTGCGCCTCCGATAAAAACGCCACCCGCCTCCATCAAGGAACGCGCCCTCTGCTCGGCAAAGATCGCCGCCTGGGCAAACCTCCCCACGGCCTCCCGGCGCAGATCGGGACCGGACAGGACCCCGGCCATTTCAAGGAAACGTTCCAGTTCCTTGGAAAGACCGGCATCCATCCGGCCAAGGACCCGGGTGACTCCGGCGACCTGACCCGCCGCTGGCCCCGGTTCGCTCTGTTTGAGCACGCGGAGGGACTCTTCCCGGGCTGTCTGGAGACGGCCCTGCCATTCCTCGAGGCTGGTCCGCACTGCTGCCAATTTCTGGACTGCACCGGAATCCCCACCTGGCTTTGCATCAGCCGCCTTCCATGCAGCGGCAGCTCCCTCGAGTTTCACGGCGGCAGCTCGAAGATCCTGCAACCGGGCGAAAAGCTCGCGCCAACGCTGCACCCCGTTGGCTTGTCGGGAATCGAAACCATCGCCTGCCAGGGTCACCCGGAGCGGGCGACTCTCGCTGTGTGCGCCACGGAGGTCGCGCGCCTTGAGTTTCAGGGTGACCATGTCCCCGCGTGCCGCCCCCTCGGAAACCGGATCCCAGCGTTGTTCAAACAGGCCATCTGGGCCTGGACTCCATGCGTGTTCGGTCCACGGTCCCTCGTTGATCCGGGCCAGAAGCATCACAGCGGCAACTCCCACGTCATCCGAGGCTCTGGCCTTCAAAGCAAGGTCTTCCTGAGGCCCCAGAAGAACGTCCTTCGCCGGCGCAAGCCACTCCACCTGCGGCACCTGATCGGGCGTCACGCGGATCGGGTACGTGGGGCTAAACTTGTTCTCAAAACCCGTTTCTTCCGCCACCAACCGCACCCGGTAGCTGCCATTTTCGCCAAGACCAAACCCGCCCGTCAAAATCCGGCCACCGCTCACCTCAAGTGGAATCTCGCCAGAACCGAATTCGATCCACGCTTTCTTGACCGGCACATCGGTCTCCATGCGCAGCTCCACCCGGCTTCCCTCCAGCGCAGCCAAGTCGCCTTCCGACTCCACCACGCGGCGCTCGCCCCCCACATACGCAGGCATCCGGTAAAGCTTCTCAAACACCGTCACCCGGGGACGCGGAAGCGCCCGCATTTTCAAACGGCGCGTCATTGCGTCTCCCGCCCGGATCCGGTACTCGACATCGCCCCGCCCCACAGACAGGACGCCTGAGAAAGCGCCAGCCCCCTCGGAGTTCAACTCGGACACCTGGCGCCCACCGGCCGCGACAAACACCTCCAAAAACGCCTTGTCCACCCGGGCCCCCGTGGCCAGCACACGCACCGGCACGGTCTCACCAAACGGCACCAGTGCCTCCGCTGGATTGGGTTCCACCAACTCGATCTGGACCCGGGAAACCCGGGCCAGATTCGCGCCCGGCAGAAAAGCGCGGACCATGAGCCTGGGAAACTGGAAACCGGACACCATGAAGCCGATCCCTACGGCAACCGCCAAGCCCGCCAAGGCCCAGAGATGGCGGGAGATCCATCGGAATGAAAGGAGGGTGGCCGACTTGTAACCCGACATTCTGCGGCCCATGTCCTCTTGGAGCATGGCCCGGAACTGCGGAGAACCGTTCGCCCCGGGAACACTCAACTCAACCGCAGCGAGGAGGTCGCCTTTCAACTCGGGCACCCGGGACTCGACTCGGGCAGCAATCTCGCGCAAGTCGCCCGGACGCACCCAGATGTCCAGAAGGGTCCGGCGTTCAATCAGGAAAAACAGCGCGTACACCAAGCCGCTGAGTCCCCAGCGGTATCGGTCCTCCAACACCAGCCACCAGTCCAGTGCGCCCACCAGCGCCATGCCCGCAGGCAGAACCACACACAACGCAATCGCCGCACGGCGCATCGCCACGCGCCGACTCCGGATTGAGTATTCGCGCAGAAACGACTCCACTTCCGGCGAAATCCGGCCCGAACGCGCTTTAGTCTCTGGGTTCAGTTGCATCACGCGGAAACTTCAAATCAGCCCGGCTCGTTTCCTGAGAACCCATTCCATTCCCAGCAAAACCACAATCGGGACCAGCCAGTAATAGCTTTCCCAGAGCGCGGTATCGAGTTCGATCACTCGGCCTTCGCTCAACGGTGCTAGATCTGCCTCCAAACGCGCCGCGTCTTCCTCCCTCAAATACCGTCCCCCGGTCGACAACGCCATCGAACGCAGCAACTCTTCGTTCAAATTCAGCAAACTGAGTTCCCCTACCGACCGCGGCTCAACACGGAACCCGGTTCGGGCCCGGTTCTCCCCCTCCGGAATCGCAGCGGCTTCCACGGAAATCTCGTAGTCGCCCGGCTCAAGCGCCGCGGTTTTTCCCAGAAACAGCCCTCCCTGCACCCCACTGGGTTTAAGCGGCACCGTTGCCAGACGCTGCCCGTTCCGGAAAAGGACTGCATTCGCCTTGGTTTCTTTCACCGGCTTGCCGTCCCCGTCCCGAAGCCGCATCCGGATCTCCGCGGATTCGCCCGGCCGATAAGTCATGGAACCCGCGTCCAAGGAAACAAACCGATCTTTCACTGCAAACGGCTTTTCCGCCACGTAATCGGCCACCTGTCTCCAGTAGACCGTGTGAAAGCGATCCGCCACATCCCTGCGCCAACGCCAGCTCTCGTCCATCCCCTGGTAAAGCACCCGGCCCGCGCCAAATGGCCGGCAGACGACGGCCGGCACGCGTTTGCCTTCTGACACAGCCTCCAACCACACCTCGCTCCCGGGCAACGCCGCAGATGCCGCCACCCACGACGGTCCCTCCAGTCCCGCCCACACCTCCGCGCTCTGGGTCCGTTCCGGCGCAAGACTCAACGCAGCCCGGCCAACCCCTCCACCCACCACCTCCAGACGCACGCCCTTCCCGGACACAGGCACGCCTCCCCACTCCACCGGAAACAGCCCGGAAAGCGCCGTCCCAGCATATTCCCGAAACCAGTCCCGGGCGCCATCCACCAACAAAAGGCCGCCTCCGCGTTCCCCCACAAAATCCCGGATCCACTCGAGCTCATCCCGCCACACGCCCTTGGGCACCTCTCCGAGAACCACCAGGTCGTATCCCATGAGTTCCGCAGCCGTTGCCGGAAACTGTTCCCGTTGGGTCCCCCGCACAAGACCCGGTTCACCGGCAGACGCACCCGCCACAACGGCGTTGACCTCCCATTGTTCATCCCGCTCAAACAGATTCCGCACGTACCGGGTCTCCCACCGCGGCCTTCCGTCCACAATGAGCACCTTCCGCTTCTGCGTGACTGCGCGGATCCGGAAACTGGCCACGTCGTTCCCGGCCTCGCCATCGGCGCTTCCGGCAGAGACCCCCACCTCCAACTCCAGTGGCACCCCTTGCACCTCTACCCCCGCCGTCTGTTTCTCCAACCCCGCCTTGACCAGGTCCCCCACCAGAAAATCCAAGGGCACCCTCCGGATTTGTTCCGGATCGGTCTTCAGCTTTTTTTCAAGCAACACGCGGTCTCCTGAACGCACCCAGATTTGAAACGGGGTGCCCGCAGGCAGATCCTGCTTGATCACAGCCTCGCCCCGCACCCGGTCCTGAAAAAACACCGTCTGCGGAAACTCCGTTTTCAAGACGGCAAGGTCCGGCGGACGAACCGTACTGCCCATGCCCACTGCGAAAACCGGGATTCGCCGGGCTGCGAGCACCTTCGCAAGGTCCTCTGGCGACGGGCCGTCGTTGTGCTGCCCGTCGCTGATCAGAACGGCCACCGTTTTCTGCGGGCGCCCGGCGCCCAAGGCACTCCGGAGCGCGGTTGCAAGGTCCGTCGCGGCTCCCCGGGGATCTGGAAACTCCTGGGGAATCCGGGACTCCCGCGCACTGGGCCGCCACCAGCGCACCGGTTCAGAATTCTGGACGCCCAGCACCTCCACATCGTGCTGTGCCGCGAGCCGGGCAAGCAGACCCGTGGGTTCGCCCCGCAACAACATCGACTTGACCCGGTCCCAACGCGTGAGCCCGTCAAACCGCGCATGAATTTCTGACGCCCACTCTTTTCCCTCTCCGGCTGCCTCCTGTTCAAACCATGCCCCGAGTTCGTCCTCCCATTGGCCTGCCCGCTCGGAAAGCGCGGTGAGTTCCCGCGCCAGTTTCTGCACGTCAGCAGGCCGTTCCAGGCTGCGGTTGGAAAGCTCAGAAAACGGCCCACACAGATCCCGCCGGAACCGCTCCAGACGGGATGCCCCGCGTTTGCCCTGCCCGGAAATTTCCGTGGCCGCTTTCTCGCATTCCAGACTCCAGCGTTTGAGTTCGCCCCGGAGTGTCTCCGGATCGCGGTCGGACCGTCCCCACCCGGCACGAAGCCGTCCCAGACCGGCGGCAGCCCGAGCGATGCCCAAGACACTCCGTTCGGCCAACGGCATGCCCAGGCTCTCGAGAACCAGCACCTTTCGTCCCAGCCCCATGGACCGGTCCTTGAGCCCCATGCTCATCGAAGCATCCACGAACACCAGCAACCGGCTCACTTCACCCACCAGTTTCCGATGGTGCAATACCGGCCCGCTCAGCATGAAAACGGTCATTCCCACGGCCACCGCGCGGAGCGCCGCCGCCCATCTCAACGCCGAACTGGTGGCTCCATGGATTTCACGCCGGTACAGCAGAAACGCCCCAACCGCCCCCACAAAGGCCAGCGCCGCGACCCATCCCCAGGGCCATTCCCCGACGAAACGCAGCGTGGTTTCAACTCGGCTGTTCACCTCAACACCCCCTTTTCCATCCCGCGCACCGACACACGGCTGCCAGTCACCCGCTGCTGAAACCACAACTCGCCAAAAAGCAAAGCCAGCACCCCCAGCAAAATCGGCCGCCAGATCTCACGGCCCACACGGCGCTCCCTCTGGAGCTTGCGAAACGCTGCCGCATTCTCAAAAACGCGCACCCCGTTTTCCCGCGAAAAAGCCTCCAACTCCCCGGCACTCAACCGCGTTAAATCCGACTCCGCCCGCGACGCGTTCACCGCAAAATGCTGCGGCTCCAACCCAGGTCCAGAGACCGTGTAAAATCCTGGCTTCCGCGTTCCCCGAAATTCCAACACCGCCTTTCCATCCCGGGCAACGGCCTCCACCACAGCGGTCCCGCCCTCGGGCAGTCCGATGTCAAACCGTCGTCCCGCATCTTTCGCCGGGAGAAAAGAAGTCAGGGTCGCTCCCACCTTCAGATTCCTGGGAGGCTCTCCCCCAGAGGCCAGTCCGAGCACCAAGCGTTGGAGAAGCGGAATGTAAACCGGTCGAAGCGGAAAACTGTTCCAGTCCGCATCCAGCGTGGTCGCCGCCATGATCACCCGTCCCGCCCCATGGTTGCGCCCCACCAGAAACGGGTCTCCGGTTTCCAGACGCGCCAAAACCTTGCCTGGATCAGCCCCGCCTTTTCCTGGAACCAACCGGTGCCAGACCCGGATCTCGGCATCGCCCAAACTCCCGTTCCGGGGATCGTTGAAAAAATCGAGACTGGAATCTTCAAACCGCTGCGGCGGAACATTCACGGTCCGGCCGGCGTCGCGGGGCTCTCCTTGGATCTCCCCAAAACTCAGCGGCAGAAGCCCGGCCCCGTCCCGGAAAAAAGGACCCCGGTACCAGTCCAAGTCCAGTTTCGCGCCCGGCCAGACCATGAGCCCGCCACCGGACTTCACGAACCCCTCGAGATCCTTGAGTTGGGGATCCGAGAGCTTCGGCACATTCGCCAGCACCACCACCGCAGCTTTCCCCAACACTGCCCCTGAGAACTTTTCAACAGGCACCACGCGCGCAGAAAGCAGGTCCGCCAATTCCATGCGCCCGGCCCGGAAGGGCTGCAGGGCCACCTCCGCAAAATCCGTCTCCCCGCGGAGCGCCTGGCTGGAGGGTTCCCCGTTCACCAAAAGCACCTCCACGCGCTCCAGGACCGGTACACACGCCACAAACCGGTTGTCCGCCGCCAGCCCGTCCCCCTCCCCCTCCACCTCCACACGGTGCGACCCCGCACTTTCAAAAACATGCTCAAACACCACCTGCTGCGTCTGGCCCGGCCCCAGATTCACGCGGACCACTGTCTTCTCCACCCCATCGACCCGAAACGCCACCCCCAAATCCGGATGCGCGGTTTCGCCGTAACTGCGGACAGCCGCCCGGAACTGCAGCTTCTGACCCACGCCGGCAAGGCCGCTCCCAAACTCCACACTTTCCACTGCCACGTTGTCGGTGTGAAGGCTGCCGCCCCTCCGGGCTCCGAGATCCACAAAAGCCGGATCCACCCCAGCCCCGCGGAGTTGATCCAGCGCAGTGCGCACCCCTGCACGGTCTGCGGTTCCAAAACTCGCCCGCTGAAAGTCCGTCAACACCACCACGCTCTTGACTGGCTCTCGGAGCTTTTCCAACTGCCCAGCGGCGGCCTGCAACCCGGCAGCCAGATCTGCCGGCCCCGCAGACGGAGTCACCCGCTTGAGCGCCTCCAGAAACCGGCCCGGGTCATGAGTCGGCCGGTCGAGAAGGATCCCGCCCCCCTCCCCCAGGAGAACCCCCTGAAACACGCCGCCTTGAGGGGCTGTCCGGGTGAGTTCCTGCGCCTCCAGCCGCGCCCTGTCAAAGAGAGTCTCCCCGGGCCTTTCTCCTGCACCCATGGAGTAACTGTGATCCACAACCAAAAGAAGCCCCTCGTTGCCTGAAACACCCATCCCGCCCGATTTGAACACGGGCCTGGCCATCGCCAGTGCAAGGAACAGCGGGATTCCAATCCGGATGAGCAGAAGCAAAACCTGCTCAAGCTGCATCCGGCGCCGGTTGGTTTTCAAAACCGAATCGAGCAAATGCATGGCGCCCCACGGCACCACCCTGAACCGCCGCTTGTGCAGCAGATGAATCAACAACGGCACAGCCCCCAGAACCATCCCACCCAACAGTGTTCCATTGAGAAAATTCATGCCGGGCATCCTCAGCGATGCTGCATCCTGCGCTTGAAATACACCGCAAGGGCCTCCGTCAGCGGGGAATCTGTGGTCAACTCCACCAGATCTACTCGGTTCTGCCTGCATCCCCGCCGCAACTCGGACCGGAACGCCTCCAACCGCTCCAAATACGCCCCACGCACCTGCGCAGGATCCAGCAGCCGGACCGATCCGGGCCGCTCAAGACACTCGAACTGCGTCCATTCCCGAAACGGGAACTCGAGTTCGTCCCGGTCCAGAACCTGGAAAACCAGCACCTCCTGATGCCCGTGCCGCAACTGGGCCAGGGCGCGCAGAAGCGGCTGAACCTCGCCAAAACAATCCGAAATCAAAACCAACAACCCGCGCCTTTGCAGCTTGGGCAGGACCGCGCGGAACACCGACCCAAGGTCGCTTTCCCCGCCGGTCTTTGCGCCCTCGAGTTCGCCAAGAATCGCCTGCAGATGACTCGGCCGCGCGCGGGGCGGCAGCACACGCCGGATCCCCGAATCAAAAGTCACCAATCCGACACTGTCCTGCTGACGGATCATGAGATGAGCCAGACAGGCCGCAAGTTGCACGGCGTACTGCCACTTGGCCTTTCCAGCCGGGCCGTACCCCATCGACCCGCTGACGTCCACCAGCAACTGCGCCCGCAGATTCGTCTCCTCCTCGTATTCCCTCACATAAAACCGGTCGGTCCGACCAAAAACCCGCCAGTCAATCGAGCGGATCTCGTCGCCCGGCACATAGGCCCGATGCTGACGGAACTCCACGCTGAATCCCCGGTGCGGCGACTGGTGCAGCCCGGAACAGAACCCTTCCACCACCTCGCGGGCGAGAACCTGCAAACCGCCCAGCCTCCTGAGCTCTTCCGCACTAAGAAAACGTCCCAGATCGCTCACAGGCACCCCGGTTGGCCGCCCCGGGTCGGTTCCCCGACTCCCAACGGCTCTCTGGTTTTGCCAGCCCGCATCGCCTCAGCTCCGGTGCGTTGCTGCGCCCCTCGGCACCGCCGCCAAAATCTTTGAAACCAGCCCGTCCGCATCCAACCCCTCGGCCTCCGCTGCAAACGTCGGCACGATCCGGTGCCGGAGCACTGGAAGCGCCAACGCCTCAATGTCCTCCACGCTCACATGCACCCGCCCCTTGAGCAGCGCACGCACCTTGCCCGCCATCACCAAGTTCTGGCAGGCCCGAGGCCCAGCTCCCCATTCCACCCACTCTTTGACAAAACCCGGCGCCCCGGGTTCTTCCGCACGCGTGTACCGCACCAAATCCAACACAAAATCCAAGACATGGTCCGGGACGGGCACCTTTCTCACCAACCGCTGCGCCTCCAGGATCTCCGCCGCGTGAATGACCGGTCGCAACTCCGCCCCCCCAGATCCCGTGGTCCGCTCAATAATCGCACGCTCCTCCTCCCGGGACGGGTATTTCACCCGGATCAGGAAAAGGAACCGGTCCCGCTGCGCCTCGGGCAACGGATAAGTGCCCTCCTGCTCGATCGGGTTCTGGGTGGCCAGCACGAAAAAGGGTTCCTCCAGCTTCAGTGTATGGCCACCCACGGTCACCGAATGCTCCTGCATCGCCTCCAACAGCGCCGCCTGCGTCTTGGGAGGCGTCCGGTTAATCTCATCCGCCAACACCATCTGCGCAAAAATCGGCCCTTTCTGGAACACAAAGCGCCTTCCCCCTTCTGGGGTCTCCTGAATGATGTCCGTGCCCGTGATGTCCGCAGGCATCAGATCCGGCGTGAACTGGATCCGGCGGAAACTCAAATCCAGACACCGGGCCAGAGACCGGATCATCGCGGTCTTCGCCAGACCCGGCACCCCCTCAAGCAAACAATGGCCTCCGGCCAGAACCGCGATCAACAACTCCTCGATCACCTCTTTCTGCCCCACGATGAAGCGGCCCATCTCGGATGTGATCCGCTCAAACGCGGCCACCAACCGTTCCGCCCCCTCCCGGTCATCCATCGGAGAACTCGAACTGCTGGGATCAACAGGGGCTGCGGAAATCATAGAATGGAAGGTTTTTGTCAGGCGGACGCGCCTTTCTCAACCTTTAACCCCCACCCAAGGGATTGGTTTCAGACTGAAACCGGCCCCGAACCTTGGCGAATCGGGTCAAACGTCGTCCGGGGATACCGGCACACCGGCCGAATCCTTCACCGTGGGCGGCGTGCAAACCATGGGATCAACCAGTTCCCCGCCAGAGTTCACCGCGGGAACCCACCCGGATTCGTCCACGAAAGAGGCAATGTTCGCCAGAGGCGCCGCAAGACTCACAGCATCGGGCGACACCGCCGCCGCCATGATTCTGGAGACCTGCGTGGACACCTCAGCCACCTTGGAGGCAGAATCGCTGACCCGGTTCAAGCCAGGGTTGCCAAACAAGAACGTCAACCCGGCAGCTGCCGCGCCTGCCCCGGCAATCCGGTGCCAGAGGGAGCCAGGCCGCTGGAAAGCAATCAATTCCGCGCGTTGTTCCGGCTTGAGACCCAGCTCAGAAACCACTCCCGCGCCTTCCAGACCGGACTCGAACCCTTCCTCGAGCATCTGCGCTAGATCAATCATCGCACAGACGTCGTCCCGGCTGGCCTCGGAAACCGCCAGCATCGACTCCACATAGAGCCGCTCCTCAGGCTGCAACTCGTTCAGCGCGTAATCGGTCCGGTCCTGCTCACTCAGATGGGTTCTCATGCAACTCCCTTCTTTAGGTAGATGATTTTCTCGTCCTTGTCGTCCCGCTCCAGCTTGCTCCGCAGATTCCGCATGGCCGCATTCAACAAAAATCCAACGTTGCCCACGCTCAACCCGGTGATGTCGCTCACCTCCTGGTAGGAGTGATGATGGTGAAACCGGAGCCGGACCACTTCCTGCTGGTTCTTGGGCAACTCGTTCACCAGTTCCATGAGCCGCGCCACGCGCTCCTTGCGCTCCAACTCCACCAAGGGCGTCGTCCCTTCGCACCGTTTCTGCTCAAACTCCTGAGCTTCCACGTACACATACCGATCCTCTTTCTTCAGGGATTTGAGCGCGCAGTTCCGGCACACCGTGAACAGCCACTGCGACAAATGTCCCTCCACCGACTCCTGCTCCTGATTGTGCAGCCGCATGAACGTCTCCTGAACCACGTCCCGCGCACGCTCAATCTCGCCCACAATGCTCATTGCATACTGCAAAAGCGGGCGCTCAAAACGTTCGAGTGCGGACTGAACCCAGACTGCTTTGCGTTTCTGTTTTCCGAACATGGTGGGGGGGGGCTGAAGGTTACCGAGCAACTGTCTCCACTGTGATCTACCCCGAATGGATCCGTTTCTTAAGGAAATTTTTCACGACTCCCCGCTTTTGCCGGGGTTCCCCTCCCGGTGGACCGTGTCCCCCCCTCCCGAACCCGACCCTTCTGCCCCCATTTCTGTCCTCACCCGCATCCCCACCAGATGCCCCGCCCGGACGGCCTAGGGTCCGTTTAAACACGGGCGCTCGACACCAGACCTGTTTTTCTCCTAAGGCTTCCAAGCACCGGCGGTTGTCCCCCAGAATCAGTTTCACCCCATTTCTGAGCACATTTAATCCCTACACCCCTTGAAAACCCGAATCGCAGCCCTACTCCCCACCGTCCTCGGCACCGCAGCCCTTCATGCCGCGCAAATCGCTCCGGCCTCCAAGTACGAGGCCATGGATTACGGGCCTTTCCTCTCCTCGACCATCCACAACACCGAGGATAAGAGCACCCTTCAGGGCAAAGGCTGCGCCACCGACAAAGGGGTGACCATCCGGTTGGCGAACGGCGCCACCATGCTCTTTGACACCGACCTTCTCCGCATGTCTGGCGGTTGGACGGGCGGCTTCCTTACCCTCAAAGGCGTCATCTTCGACGGAAAACACGGCCCCAACCCAACCCCGGCCAAAGACGCAAAAATTGTTTTCCAAACCCACCCCACCCCGGGCTGGAGCCAGGATGGCTCTTTCAAAGACGAACGCCCGCTTCCCACCGGTACCGGGGCCGCCACCCGGCCCTTTGGCCCCCTGCCTAAAGCCCGGGCCAAATACCGCGGCCTCTATGTCAAGGACCAGTCCGTAGCCCTCTCCTATACCGTGGGCTCTGCGGCCCTCCTTGAACTGCCCGACTCGGAAAAAATCGGGGATGACGTTCTGTTGACCCGCTCGTTCCATGTCAGCTCCGCCGGGTCCGCCGCATTCCATCTCCTCGCCGCAGAGGCCCCGGAAGGCGCCCAAGTCGAGCTCCTGCCAGACAACGCCGGGGTTTCACTTCCCGCCGACCCAAAAAATCCCGAGGCCCGTCTCTTCATCGCCGCTCTGGGCACCCCCTCAGGCGCAGTCTGGAAAAACACCGAGGGCCGAGCCTCGCTTCAACTCCCCAAGTTCGCCGGCAGCGAGCGGTTCAAACTGGTTTACTGGATCGGCGGGAACGGGGATGCAAACCGGTTCTCCGAAATGGCTCGGAAAGCGGCGGCACCCGCCGACTTGAGCGGATTTACCCATGGGGGCGGTACCCGCTGGAAGGAAGTGGTGAAAACCGAGGGAGAACCGGGAACTCCAGACGAGAATTTTCCCTATGTGGTGGACAGCATCACCCCCCCGCTGACCAACCCCTACAACGCGTGGATCCGGTTTGGCGGATTTGACTTCCTTCCAGACGGCCGCGCCGCTCTCTGCACCTGGAGCGGCGACGTCTGGATTGCCTCCGGGCTCGACGCGGGACTCAAAGAGATCACCTGGAAACGCTACGCGAGCGGGCTTTTCCAAGCCCTCGGCCTGAAGGTCGTGGACGGCCAGATCTATGTGCTCGGCCGGGACCAGATCACCCGCCTCAAGGACGTCAACAACGATGGCGAAGCGGACTTCTACGAAAACTTCAACAACGACGTCCAAGTGACGCCCGGATTCCATGAGTTCGCTCTGGATCTCCATACCGATCCGCAGGGCAACTTCTACTTCGCCAAGGGCGGCCCTGTGAATCCGGGTGGCCGCGGCTGGGGCCCCCTCAGCGAGCACAACGGCTGCGTGTTCAAGGTGTCCAAGGACGGCGAAAAGTTCGAGGTCTATGCCACCGGAGTGCGCGCCCCGAACGGGATCGGCGTCAGCCCGGAAGGCGTCGTGAGCTGCGGCGACAACCAAGGCACTTGGGTGCCCGCCTGCTACGTCCATATTGTCCAGCCCGGCGATTTCGTCGGCGTCACCGACCTTGCCCACCGGCCCGAAAAACCGACCGCTCACGGCACCCACATCTGTTACATGCCGATGGATGTGGACAACTCCGGCGGCGCCCAAGTGTGGGTGACCGGCAACAAATGGGGTCCGCTTGAAAACCGGATGCTCCACCTCAGCTACGGCCAAGCCAGCGTCAACCTCGTCCTCTCCGAAAAGGTGGATGGCAAAATTCAGGGCGGCGTTGTCCGGCTCCCCCTTAAGTTCGACACCGGCATCATGCGGGCCCGGTTCAACCCCGCCGACGGCCAGCTCTACGTCGCCGGCCTCCGCGGCTGGCAAACCAAGGGCAGCAAAGACGCCGGCTTCTTCAGGGTCCGCTACACCGGCGCGCCCGTCACCGTCCAAAGCTCGCTCCGCGTCACCAACAAGGGCCTCCACATCGGGTTCACCAACCCGGTGGACCCCAAATCCGCTGGAGACGCCGAGAACTATTCCGTGGAACAGTACAACTACCGCTGGACCGAAGCCTACGGTTCGCCGGATTTCAAACCGTCCGATCCGGAGAAAAAAGGGCGGGACCCGGTTGAAATCAAGTCGGTGAAAGTTGCCTCCGACAATCGCTCGGTATTCCTCGAAATCGACGGCCTAACACCCGTCGACCAGATGCGGGTCAAAATGAACCTCAAATCCGCAGACGGCAAGGATCTGCCCGGTGAATTGGTGAACACCATCAACGTCGTCGGCAAGGAGTAACCTCTCCGCCTCTCCATCGAGGGCGGCGCCTGCTTGACCAGGCGCCGCCTTCTCTTTTGGATTCGGTTTGCTCACTCACGAACCCAGTTTTCGCCCCTCTTTAAACCCGCCCTTTCCCTCCATGCGTTGCCTTCCCGCATTCCGCCTTCTCCTCTGCAGCGTCGCTTTTTCCCTCGCCGCCTCCCCATGGCTCGCCGCGGATTCCCTGGTAAAAACCGTTCCGATCGAGGAAAAGCAGGAAAAACCGGCTCAGGGTCTGATTCTGAGGCTGCAGTCCGCAAACAGCGCCGACCACCGTTCTGCCCGACTGGTCGCCCTGCACGTTCCCGCCGACCAACCGGTTTCGCCGCTCCTCCCCGCAGGCCCGTTCACCGCTCGCTGGGAAGGCGCGATCCTCTCCCCGCTCCGCTCCAAATACACGTTTTCCGCCAAAATCCAGGGCCGCTTCAAACTCACCATCAACGACACGGTCGTCCTTGAGTCCGAGTCCAGCGCCTTGGCCGAATCCAAACCCTTCCAACTCAACAAGGGCGCGAACACCCTCGTCGCCGAATTTTCCGGCGCCCCGGGCAAAGACGCCTCCATTCAACTGCTTTGGGCTTCCCGGGATTTCCCCGCTGAACCGGTGCCTCCAACCGCCTTCACCCATAACCCCGGAGACGCCGGATTGCGCTCCAGCCAACGCATCCGCGAGGGCCGCCTGCTGTTTGCTCAACTCCGATGCGCCGCCTGCCATGCCGATCCCGCCCAGATTCCCGCCCGGGGACAGGGCATGCCTGAACTTGCCCAAGACGCACCGCTGTTTGATGAACTCGGACGCAAGTTCAACGAAAACTTCCTCGCCCACTGGATCCAGGATCCCCACCAGTTCCGCCCCCACGCACTGATGCCGCGGGTGTTCAAATCGGCCAATGGCGGAGTTTCCCAGGAAGCCGCGGATCTGGCCGCATTCCTGGCTTCCACCGCCCCCAAGGCAGATGCAGCGCCCGACGCCGAGCTTGCACCGGCCGGGGGTGCTCTGTTTGCGAACCTCGGCTGCATCGCCTGCCACACAACTCCCGATTTCAACGGGAACGACGCCCATGGCCGCACCCCGCTCCCGCACCTCAAGTCCAAGTGGCAAGCCCCTGCGCTGTCCGAGTTTCTCCGCGATCCCGCCAAGAACTACGCATGGACGCACATGCCCAACTTCCGCCTCACACAGGAGGAAGCCGCACAACTGACCAGCTTCCTGATGTCCACTGCGCAGAAAGAACTGACTGCCGCCCCGAAGGGAGACGCCACGCGGGGCGGACAACTCTTGGCCACCAGCGGGTGCCTCAACTGCCATGCCGGTCTTCCGCCCAGCACCCAACCTACACTTCCCTCAACGCTCGCTTCCGGTTGGACCAAGGGTTGCATGGCCAATTCCCCATCCGAGCGAGGCAACGCCCCGGATTTTGTGCTCGCCCCTGAACAGTCAGAGGCCCTGCGCGCTTTTGCAGCACACGGATTTTCTTCACTCAAATCGGATTCCCCCCTCGAATTTGCCGAGCGCCAAGTCCGTAACATGCGCTGCACCGCCTGCCATTCGGCGGATGGAAAGCCCTCCACCTGGAGCGAACTGGAGGACGAAATGGCTCCCCTCCAAGCGGCTGCTCCGGCGCCCGAACAGGAAGGCGCTCCCGTTGCCTCCACGGCGCTCCCGCACCTGACTTGGTTCGGAGAAAAACTCCGCCCGGATTGGATGGAAAACTTCATTGCCGGAAAACCGCACCCCAAACCGCGCCCATGGTTGATCGCCCGGATGCCGGGCTTCACGGCCGTCTCGGCAGGCGTCGCCCAAGGGCTCTCCTTCGGACACGGGTTCCCGCTTGCCGCCGCCAACGAACCCGAACCCGCCGAGGAACAGGTCAAAAACGGCGAGACGCTTCTCGGCGAGAATGGCGGCTTCAACTGCATCACCTGCCATGCGGTGGGCGACAAGGCAGCCACGGCGGTGTTTGAAGCCCCGGGGGTGAACCTCGGCTGGGCGTCAAACCGCCTCCGCAAGGAATATTTCCACCGATGGCTGCTTCACCCCCTCCGGATCGATCCAGAAACCAAAATGCCCAAATTCGCCGACGAAGAAGGTCGCACCCCCCTCACGGACCTCTACGAGGGCAAAGCCTCCGATCAATTCGAAGCCATCTGGCAATTTCTCAAGACTCAGGCTCGTTAAAAAGCCGCCCGGCTCGCCCCATGCCCCCCCTGCGCCCCGTGCGCCGCTTGGAACTCCTCGCCACCGCAGCGCTGGCCTTTCTCTGCGCCACCGCATGCGCCGAGGATTTCCAAGGATCCACGCACCAACTCGAGTACGAACAAGCCCCCATCCACTACCGGGACTCCCAGCCCGATGACGCCGTGTCTCGCCTCTGCGCCCAGATTGCGGACGGATCCCTCCCACTGCGTTGGGATCCCGACCGCGGCTATCTCCCCGCCCTTCTGGAAGCACTCAACATCCCGCCGTCCTCACAGCTCCTTGTATTCACGAAAACCTCGCTTCAGCGCCGGCTCATTTCTCCGGAGACCCCGCGCGCAATCTATTTCAACGACGATGTTTACGTGGGTTTCATCCCGGGTTCACCCGTGCTGGAAGTCAGCACCGCTGACCCCGCGCTCGGGGCGAACTTTTACCGGATGTCCCAAGAAAAGGTGGCCAAGCCAGAGCTGGTCCGGGACTCGGAATGCCTCCAGTGCCACGGCGGCCTGCGCTCCCTCGGTGTTCCCGGCCATGTCCTGCGCTCGGTTGGCTCCGAGGCAAACGGTGAAATGATCTCCGGCACGGAAGTCTCGCCCATCAACCACTGCACCCCGATTGCAGACCGCTGGGCAGGATGGTTTGTCACGGGCAACCTCCAATCGCACCGGGGCAACCTCGTCGGGGAAGAGGCGCTCGA
>CAIURC010000132.1 GCA_903901425.1 uncultured Spartobacteria bacterium
ATTCCTGGGATTTCAGGCCAGTGACAAGGGACCCGCGGTGCAGAGTGAGGGGTTGCCGAAGGTGTTCACGCCGTGACCAAAGGCCTGCGCGATGGACAACCAGAGCCGGTTGTGCGGCGTCTTTTCCAACTGGAGGGATCGGCCCGTCCGGAAGCCCAGTCCGCCGCCGACCATGAGGAAGGGGATGTTCTCGTGGGTGTGGCTGTTGCCTTTGCCCAGTTCATTGGTCCACAAGATCGTGGTGTGATCGAGCAGTGAGCCGTTGCCGCCGGGCTCCGGTGTGTTGGCCAGCTTCTTGGCCAGAGCGGCGATTTCGCCCGCAAACCACCGGTTGATCTTCACCAGCTTTTCCTGCGAACCCGTGTTGAGGTCCGGGTCGTGGGAGAGCGAGTGATGGCCGTCGTCGATACCGAGCCAACGCATGCGGGCTTGGCCCACCGAATTGGTGTATTGCAGCGAGGCCACCCGGGCCATGTCGTTGGCAAAGGCATTGACCAGCAAGTCGGCTTGCATGCGCGAAACCTGGGGAATGGTGTCGTTCTCATTGCCGATACCGGGCTCGAGGACCGGTGCCGCCACGCGCAGTTTCTGGCGGCCGGCCTCGGAGATTTCCCGTTCCATCTCGCGGACCAGCGTCGCATTCCGCTCCAGCAGCGCTCGTTCTTCTCGACCCAATTTCTGCGAAACCCGCTGAAGATCCGACCGCACTTGGTCGAGGACACTGCCGAGATTCTCCCGGTCTTTCACCTGGCCAAACAGCTTCTCGAACACCTCGTAGGGGTCGGACAGCGGCGCCACCGGCTGATTGGATCCCGCGTAGGTCCAGCGGGTCCACGGGTCGGCGCGATGGGGCACGCCGACTCCCAGTTCCAGGGAGCCAAACCGGGTCCGCGTCTCGGGTCGGCTTTGCAGGAAGCCCTTCAACTCTTGATCGATAGAAGGACCACTGGCCCAACCGGCCGGAGTATCGGAGCCGCCTTGGATATTGCCGGGGAGCAGTTCGATGCCCGTGAGCAGGCAGCTCATGCCGCGCATGTGTCCGTCGCCATCGCCGCGAACCCGGTTGCACAATCCTTTGACGATGAGCATGCGGTCCCGATAGGCGGCCAGCGGTTCCAGGATGGGTTTGAGTTGGAAGTCGGCTCCGGCGGTCTCGGGCCAGAATTCACCGGGCACCGTTCCGTTGGGAGTGAAGACGAAGACGATGCGCTGGGCGGACCGTTTCCGTGGGGCAGCCTGAAGCGAGGGGAGTCCGCCCAGAAACGGCAGAACCGCCGCAGAGAGACCCAGATCTCGCAGGAATCGGCGACGTGTGGAGGAGTCGATGTCGTTCTTCATTTTCCGGGCGGGTTCTTCGGATCGAAGGTGGCGGATTGGATGGCGATCTCTACCAGAAGCTGGCGGATATTGCACCCGGACTCTTGGAAAGCCGAATCGAGTTTTTGAAGTCGATCCGGTCCGTAGGCCGTGGGGGCTTGCTGGACGGTGTATTGGAAAAGTTGTCGGACAAATCCACGGCGAGCCTCAGGGCTTTCAGCGGCGTGTCGGGCGAGGTCGCGCGGGCCCCGCAGCGTCACGGTCTTGCCGTCGGCAGTCAGGTATTCGGAGGTGGCATTGACCGGCTTCCGGTTGTCCTCGGAGCGGAATCGTCCGACCGCATCAAATTGCTCCAGGCTGAAGCCCAGCGGATTGATGGTGGCGTGGCAGGCCATGCACTGAGGTTTTTCGGTCAGTTGCGTGACCTTCTCGCGCATGGTGAGCGATGGATCAAAGCGGTCGTCCATGAACTCGATGGCCATGGGCGGCGGCTTGAGGAAACGGCCCAGCACATTGCGGGTCAGGAAGACACCGCGATGGATGGG
>CAIURC010000133.1 GCA_903901425.1 uncultured Spartobacteria bacterium
GAATCGCTCCGGTGATAGCGCTCGAGCAGTTCCCGAATCTCGACCTCGCTCCGCCGCTTCCTCCGACTGGAATGGAATTTCATCCCCGCACTCTCTAACCCTCCCAGACCGACCGCCAGATGGGGTTGCCCATATGGTTACGATCAACGGGGCCGAACGCCCCCAATCTCAGCGACGGCGGAGGCTGGCGCGCTGGCTGCGCGGGCGAAGGCGGCAGAGCAGCCAGCGTGACAACCGGAGCCGTTCGCTGTAGCGCCTGGTTCGGCTCAGTAGGTTTGGTTCTGATTCCAGAGACTTTCGTTCGCAAATAAGGCTGCTATTTTAATTTTTTAATCCCGGAAAAACATAATGAGGAAGATCACTACTTGGCACAAAAAACCTCCAAGACTCATCATGATCATGCCTACTAGATTCAGTCGGCATAACACTGAGCATCAAATTATGGTTAAAAACTAAATCAAATGCGCCAGCCTGATTACATCGCACAACAGATACCAAAAACTTTTCAGAATCCAGTAATTCATTTAGGTGCTTTGAATTCCGATGGAAGACACTTTCAGATTTAGAATCCCAATCGTATTGCTCACCGGTGACCGCATCGTAATAAAAATCTGAACCTCCAAGAACGACAATGCCTGAACGAACAAATCTCCACGAACACTGCAAATGTAGCGCCCATTCGCCCACTTGCTTTTCCACGCCCCGTCGATCAACAACCGAACGCATTTCACCAAAATGCAACCATAGCATGTCAGCTACGGCTCCGCATACAGCCAAACGTAAGCCTGACAAAACCTGAAGCACCTCTTGATATTGTCGATTTAGATTCATATTTTTGCCGAACGTACAAGATGAGCCATTAGATTGGCTCCAGCGCCTGGTTAGGCTCAGGTTTCATTTTCTTCCGGAACAACAAGAAGATCAAAAGCTAGCCGAAGTCTGATATTCTTCAACTGCCCCTCGAGAGTCGCAAAAGCTTCAGGGCTAACTACCGCCCGCTCGACCCACCCCCTTCTCCACCGACTCCAATTGGCCTGAATACCGACCACAGCATCTTTTGATGCAAGCGGCGAGTCGTCATACCCGAACTCAAATCCGCAGTGGCACATCTCAAACGAAGGACGCCCCTCGGAATCATACGGAGGGATTGAAAACTCTAGAGCACCGCATACCGGGCAGCAGTAGCTTCCGTCCTCGGACTGATAAATGGTAAACGCCTCACCTGAGGCTTCGCATCGAATGGGTTTCATTGCGCCCGTGCAGAATTTCGCAGCGTGGCCTAGCGAAACAAGCTCAGCAACCCGGCTCGCGGGCCGCAACGATTGCAAACAAAGACGCCATGCCAGGTTAGCTGCAGCGCATTGTTTGTCCACGGTGTCGTCATAGTGCCTGCGGTCTCTGATGTCCGCACACAAGCTCCTGGCCGTCGCAGTATACTGAAATGTAACACCTGCCGAAAAACACCTGCAAGCTCTCGCCATCGTCCAAAAGCTCGAAACGGTCCTCTGCGGAATTCGCCTCGACGCGAAGCTCAAACGTCTGCTCGGGAAGCATCCAAAAGTCCGCACCCTCCGGCTCGATGTAAACAGCGCGAGGCTTCTTGCTTCGGTTTGTGATGGACATGGCGTGAATCACAAGATGGTCGAGTGGCCTAGCGCAACAAGCTCAGCGACGGTGGAGGGACGGCGCGGCGGCTGCGAAAGCAGTAACTGTGACGCATGTAGACTGTTAGCTGCAGTGACTTGTTAGGTTTCGGTGGGAGCAGAATAAGCGCATGTAAGGAGTGGTGATCCTTTTTGGTTCTCATCAATATTCTGTTGGATTCTGGTTTCCTATTAAATGGTGCGGGTGGTTCTGTTTCTGATATGAATCGACTGCTGTTAGCTCCTCTATTTATCGATTCAGTTACAGCCAAGTTTTCCATGCTCTCAAGGTAAACTCGAGGAATGAGGCTAAAGCTATAATGAAAGCGCATCCTGAAATCCATTTGGTCCAGTGGTGTATTCGGAATGAGTAAAGGAGAGCAATCAGGAAATGAAAGAGTGCAAGCGGCAGGACGCTCCAATAGAGATCTCTATAATTTGGCGCGGATGCCTGCGAAGTGAAAATCACAATATACGAAGAGAAGAGGATAAATGCCAATGCGAGTAAGCGAAGGATGGAGATGGTCCTTAAATTCATTGCTTATTTTAAATCACTCAGAATGTGGTTTCGTGAATCGTTATGCTCTGGAATTTGAAGCTGATCGTTGCCTTTAGGAATTGAAAATTGTAAGGCACGCGGATCGGACGTGTTCAGAAAACGATGGCGGATAAAAACCTAACATGTATTCGGCAGCTGCTGCAGAATTTTGCGGCTGCTGCACTTTTGGAAACATTTTTATTCCCCTACCCGATTGAGCACTGGGGCAGCAAGGGCGAAGCGCTTGGATCTCAAGGCCCGAATCGGCTTTGGGAGAAACCATCCCTCGCGGCTCCCTATCGGATCCGCAGGGGGCGATCGTACTGCCCGCGAACTCCAGTGGCACAGCTCCCCCTGTGAACTGGACGGGTGACTTGGCCAGAAGCCCGCGTGGCTCCACTAAAAGCAGCCCGCCCATGCCGGATCAGGGCGGCGCACCTCCACACCCCTCCACACCCCTCCACACCCCTCCACACTCCCTGCCCGGGATCGCGCGGGATGAACCCTTTCTTCATCTCCGTGGCATCCCTCATGCTCTTAAAGGAACCAGCAGGTGCATCAAACCCTGGTGTCCTATGCAAACAATACACTCCTCCGGTAGCGGTTCCACCTCAGGTGCCCCCTCCGGATCCCCTGCCCCCCTGCGGGGCCTGCTCAAAAAGACCAGCCTCAGGCTGGCCATCCTTGCGACCGTGGTCGCAGGATCTGTCACGGCGCTTCTCCCGCAACCCGTCCATGCCACGGTCCCTTCCGGTTACCGGCTGGCATGGCAGGATGACTTCGAGCACTGCCAACTCGACGCCGCCAAGTGGAAACACTGGCTCCCTGGAGTGCGCCGGGACGCCGTGAACACCCCGGACGCTGTCTCGGTCGAGGACGGCATTCTGGTGATCACCACCTACACGGAAAACGGCACCCATTACACGGGGATGATCAGCACCGAGGGGCTCTTCGAGTCCGCATACGGGTACTGGGAGGCGTCCATGAGTTTTCAAGACTCCAGCGGGACGTTCTCCGATTTCTGGCTGCATTCTCCGACCATTGGGCGGCCCCATGACGATCCGGCACGGGCGGGCGTGGAAATCGACGTGATCGAACACCGCTCCCAAGACAACGAGGGCCGGGACCTGAACGGGCGTTCCTCCATCAACCTCCACTGGGGCGGCTACGAGGAGCACCATGACGGAGACGGATTTGTCACCGAAGACCTCCAACTCGGCACCGGGTTCCATGTGTACGGCGTGGAATGGACCGAGGACGCCTACCGGTTCTACATCGACGGGAAACTGGTCTGGACCCACCGCAAAACCATCTCCAAACGCCCGCAGTTTGCCGTGCTCAGCACGGAGGTGGAGCACATGCTCTGGTCCGGGCCGATCCCAGAAAACGGCTACGGGTCCCGCATGGAAAGCCGGACCAAGGTGTTCGTGGATTACGTCCGCTACTACGTGAAGAACCCCGTCCTGCCGGATCCCAAGGATTGAGCGGGCACGGGTCGGGAGGCCGCCTTTTCCAGCGTATCCGGAGAGAGGCCGTTGGGCCGCTGCGTTTTGGATTGATGCCGGGGCCGCAATCCAGTGAAGTCACGCGCCCGGGTTCCCTGGTGGGAAACCGCAACCCATCTTTTTCTTATGCTTTCCGCTGGTATCGTCGGTCTCCCCAATGTCGGCAAATCCACTCTGTTCAATGCCGTCACCAAAACCCAGAAGGCGCAGGCCGCGAACTATCCGTTCTGCACGATCGACCCGAACGTCGGTGTGGTGACGGTTCCGGACCACCGTCTGGCCGCGCTCTCGGCCTTTTCTCATTCAAAGAAAATCGTGCCGGCCGCGATTGAGTTTGTGGACATCGCGGGTCTGGTGAGCGGAGCCAGCGCCGGGGAAGGCCTTGGCAACAAATTCCTGAGCCACATCCGCGAGGTCCATGCCATTGTCCAGGTGGTCCGCTGCTTTGAGGACTCGGACATCCACCATGTCTCCGGTTCGGTGGATCCCGTGCGCGACATTGAGGTGATCAACACGGAACTGATTCTCTCCGACCTTGCGGCCGTCCAGAAACGGGCGGATCGCGTCCAGAAACTGGCTCGCAGCGGCGATAAAGCCGCGAAGGCTGAACTTGCGCTCTGCGAAAAACTGGTCCCCCACCTGGATGCAGGCAAGCCGGCCATCACCCTTGCCCTCTCGGACGAGGAACAGAAACTGGTGCGCGAGTTTTTCCTGCTCAGCCAGAAACCGACGATTTTCGCGTGCAACGTGGCGGAATCGGATCTTGGGGACGTTTCGGGGATGCTTTTGGAAGGCAAGCCCGGGACGAGCAAAGCGGCGCAGTACGTGCAGAAGGTGCAGGAATACGCCCGGAACCATTTTGCGACGCAGGCGGTGGTGATTTCCGCGCAGATCGAAAGCGAACTGGCCACGCTCTCGGAAACCGAGGCAGCCGAGTACCTGGAAGGGCTTGGGGTGAAGAGCAGCGGCGTGGGTTCCCTGATCCGGGCGGTCTACCATCTGCTGGGACTCCGGACCTACCTAACCACGGGCGAACAGGAAACGCGGGCCTGGACGATCCGAGCCGGCGACAAGGCCCCTGCCGCGGCAGGCGTGATCCACAGCGACTTTGAGCGCGGGTTCATCGCCGCCGAAACAATCGCGTTCGAGGATCTGATTGCACTGGGTTCCTACGCCAAAGCCCGCGAAGCCGGCAAACTCCGGATCGAAGGCAAGGAATACGTGGTGCAGGACGGGGATGTGGTGGAGTTCCGGTTCAACGTCTGACCCGGGAACCGCGGAGGCCTGGAGTTTCCGCTCAGGACGCCCTGATTTTTTCGAAGACGTGACCCTCGTTGAGGTCGATCCGTTCGGGACGGCCTTTGTGCGGGTAGATGAGCTGGGTGTGATCGACGCCGAGCAGATGGAGAATGGTGGCGTGCAGGTCATGGACGTGCACCCGGTCTTCCACGGCGTACAGGCCGAGGTCGTCCGTGGCACCGAACGCGTGACCGCCCTTCACACCGCCGCCAGCCATCCAGAGAGTGAACCCGGTGGGGTTATGGTCGCGGCCATCGCCCTTCTCGCTCATGGGTGTACGGCCGAACTCGCCCCCCCAGATGACGAGGGTTTCGCCCAGAAGTCCGCGCGCCTTGAGGTCGGACAGCAGCCCCGCGATCGGCTGGTCCACCGAATGGGTGAGGCGTCCGTGGTTTTCCTCCATCTTGGAATGGCTGTCCCATTTGCTGCCTGCCCCGCTGTAGAGCTGGATAAAGCGCACCCCGCGCTCGATCAGGCGCCGGGCCAGGAGACAGTTCCTGCCGAATACGGCGGTCTCTTTGCGGTTGAGTCCGTACAATTCGCGGGTTGCCTCCGACTCTTTTGAAAGGTCAACGGCCTCGGGCGCTTCCGCCTGCATCTGACAGGCCAGTTCGTATCCGCGGATCCGGGCCTCGAGCTCGGTGTTGTCGGGCCGGGCAGCGTTGTACTCCCGGTTCAGCTCACGGAGGAGTTCAAGTTTCTCGCTCTGGCGCTGAGCGGTGACGCCCTTGGGGTTTTCCAAATGCTGGATCGGGGCGCCTGTGGGTTGGAACTCCACCCCTTGATGGACCGCCGGCATGAATCCGTTGCCCCAGTTCCGGGCTCCGTTGACCACGGTGCTCTCGCTGTCTTTGATCACCACAAACCCCGGCAGGTTCCGGTTCCGGGTTCCGAGCCCGTACGAGACCCAGGCCCCGAGCGAGGGCCGGCCGCCAAAAACGGCGCCGGTATTCATCTGACAGACGCCGCCTGCATGGTTGATTCCGTCCGAAACGCAGGACCGGATCACGGCGAGGTCATCGGCGTGCTCCGCCACGCGCTCAAACCAGTCGGAGATCCAGAGACCGCTCTGGCCCCTTTGTTTCCAGGTGCGTTGGGACGCCAGCAGGGGCGCCTTGGTTTCGCCCATGGCGGTCAGGGGCGGCCTGAAACTGGGGGGCAGAGGTTGCCCGGCCAACTTGTTCAAAAGCGGTTTGTGATCAAACGTGTCCAAGTGGCTGGGGCCGCCTTCCATGAAAAGAAAAATCACATTCTTGGCGCGCCCCTTCCCATTTGTGATCTTGGAAAGGTCTGGCATGGATGGCCGCGCTTCCGCTCCATGGACGCCCTCGCCGAACAGGGCGCTCAATGCCACGGAACCAAAACCCAGTCCGGCCCGGTGAAGGAAGTGGCGCCGGGACACCACAGGATCAATGCGGTTGCAGCTCATAATGCGGGAGATGAAACAGGGGGGAGATTCAACTGGCTCAGTGCAGGTAGAAAAATTCGTTCGCGTTCATGAGGATCTGGCAGAGGTCCTCCATGGGGGCTGGCTTTGCAGCCTGTGCATTTGGGGCACCGGCTCCCAGCACCACAAAGGCCGGATCGTTCAGGCCGGGAAGCCATTTCAGCCCGTCCTTTTTCAACGGGGTTTCTAGTGGCGCCAAATCGGCCTCCACTTCCGCCAAACGGATCGCCTCGATCTTGCCGTCCCACTGGTGGCCGGGCGCCCGCTGTGCAAGGCCGCCGATCACCAGAGGGGAAGCGCCCTCCGAGATCCGCTGCCGGACCGCATGAGGCACCACCGCCTCCCGCACCGGCGTTTCCGGAACGGAAAGATCCCAGACCCGGAACCGGACCACGCGTTGAGCACAAGACACCGTCACCGCAACGCCGTACCGGTGTCCGAGTTGGATCGGGATTTTGGAGGGGACCACTTCATAGGCGATGTTGGAGTTTTCGTCCTCGCCGACGAGTTGGACGATGAGCGTCTGAGCAACGTACCGGGATTTGACGCCGGTCACTCCGATGCTCCATCCGAATCCCTCCACGCTTTCTTTTCCCTGATTCCAGCGGGAGATCAACGTTCTCACGGACGCGTTTCTGTCAATGCTTTCCAAGCTGAACACCGCCTGGACCGTGAACGCGTCTCCCTCCCGCTCTGGTGTGTTCCATTCCAGACGTTCAAGTCCGGTATTTTCGCGAAAAACGCCCTCAATCGCGGAATAGCCAGACAAAGGGCGGCCCGGGGTCTGGGTGTGTCCGGGCCGTTTCTGGAGAAACCCGGTGGCAATCTGATTTTCGTGCCCGGTGGGGCGCCTTCCAAGCACATGGAGCCATGCCTCCTCCACGGACCGCGCCCGCCGTGCCAGGGCGCGCGCCCGTTCCAGGGGCCATTCGCCATTGAGGAAAAGCAGGGCCTGGATGGGGGTGGTGGTGCTCTGGCGTTCGGCGGTGCTGGTAAACCCAGCCGGTGCATCCAGACGCTGGAGGAGCTCAGTCTGGGTGTTGCGCTTCTTACGGGTGTAGATCGAACGCCGCATCGAGGTCCCCTCCTCCGGCGGTCCACCCGCCTTCAAGTTCAATTCCCCGCTCGCCGCCAGCAACGCATCGCGGACCTGTTCCGCATCCAACCGGCGCGGGTTGAACCTCCAGAGGTACTTGTTGGATGGATCCACTTTGGCGGTTGCCGCGTCGGGCGTCCGCCGCGCCGTCTGACGGTAGGTGGCCGACAGCAAAATCCGGCGATGCAGCTTTTTCAAACTCCAGCCATCCTGGACAAACGTCCGGGCCAGCCAGTCCAGGAGTTCGGGATGCGAAGGCGGCTCCCCCAGCCTCCCGAAGTCGCTGGCCGAAGCGACGATCCCACGTCCAAAATGGTACTGCCAGACCCGGTTCACAATCACCCGGGTCGACAGCGGGTTGTCCGGACGCGTGATCCAATTCGCCAGCGCCAGCCGGCGTCCCGTGCTCCGCTCCAGCGGTGGGATCACCGGTTCGCTCGGATCCAAGATACTCAAAAAACCCGGTGCAACCTCCGTGCGCCCCTTCCGGGTCTTGTAACTGACGGCCACCGCCTCGCGGCCGGTGTCGGTGGCAACAAAAGCTTCCGGGAGCGGCGCGGGCTTCATCGGGTCAAACGCCTTGAGCTCCTCCGCGAGTGCCTTGTAAGCGTCGCGCGCCACAGGATCTTTGAGGTTCTTGAGCGGATCGTAGCCCCGGCGGAACCGTTCGATCTGGCGCTGGCAAAGCCCGGCCAGCTGGGTTTCAAGCGAATTCCGGGATGCAGGGTCTTTGCGGACCATCCCTTGAAGCTCCTCGCTGAACGCCTCGAGCGCCTTTCTTCCCGCAGCTTCCACGGGCTTGCCCGTGATGGTCTCCATCTTCTCCCGGACCCCCCGGGTCGCGGCCTCCCATGCAGCCTGTTTTTCGGCATGCACCCGTTTTTCCTCCGGGGTGGCAAGCACCATGTCGTCCCGCCAGTGGACGGCGGAGAAGAAGGCGCGGAGCCGGTGATAGTCCTTTTGGAGGATGGGATCGAACTTGTGGTTGTGACAGCGGGCACAGCCGAAACTCAGGCCAAGGAACACTTCGCCGGTAGTGTCGGTGATGTCGGTGAGAATGATGTCCCACTGGCCCCGGGCATCCCGCTGGTTCCATTCATAGACAGGCTGGCGCAGGAATGCGGTCCCCGCCAACACAGCGGGATTCTCCGGGTCGATCTCGTCCCCGGCAATTTGTTCGCGGACAAACTGGTCGTAGGGTTTGTCCGTGTTGAGGCTCTGGATCACCCAATCCCGGTACGGCCATGCTGCGGGCCGATAGGCGTCCTCGTTGTAGCCGTCGCTTTCCGCATACCGCACCAGGTCCAGCCAGTGCTGGGCCCAGCGTTCCCCGTACCGCGGACTGGCCAGAAGCCGGTCCACCAAGCGTTCGTGCGCATCGGGACGCGTGTCCTGTTCGAACTCCCAGATCTCCTCAAGGCTCGGAGGCAGACCGTGAAGATCAAAGTACACGCGGCGCACCCATTCCGCCCGGTCGGCCTCGGCAGAGGGCTGCAACCCATTCCCGGCGTGACCCGCCGCAATAAAGCGGTCAATTTCGTTGCGGGCCCATCCACCGCCCGTGGCCGGCGGTTCACCGGGGTTCAGCGGCTGAAAACACCAGTATTTGCGCTGTTCCTCGGTGAAGCCGCCTTCCATCACCACGGCCGTCTTTCCTGCCGTTTCAGGCCACGGGGCGCCCATTTTCACCCACTGCTCGAGCACGGCGATCTCGGCGGCGGGCAGCTTTTCTTTGGGCGGCATCTTGAAGTCGTCGTTCCCATAACGGACAGCCTCGACGATCGGGGACTTTTCCGGGTCACCCGGGACCAGTGCAGGCCCGGTGTCTCCCCCGGATTTGAGGTGGGCCAGGCTGTCGGTCCGGAGACCGCCCTTCTGCTTCTTCTCGCCGTGGCATTCCTGACAGCGCTGAACGAGGATGGGGCGGACCTGTTTTTCAAAAAACTGATCCCCCTCAGCATCGGCCATTGAGAGAACGGGATGCAGAAGACCTGCCAGAGCGATGGTTTTAAAAAGCGCCTGTTTCATCTGGGGGAATTACTTCAACTGGAGGGTGGGCGGGGTGGCGCCCGGATGTTCCCGGGAGGCAAACGCATGGACCAATCCCGACGGATCGCTTTCGCCCGTGTCCCGCAGGATCAGAAAAGTCGCCAGCCCGTTTTTTTTGCTGCGAAGAAACTCCGCGAGCTTCTGACCGCTGATGGTAACGGTGCCAGAAGCGCCCCGCGCCATCCCAAACTCGCCCACTTTTCTCCATGCCTGCATGTCCGGGCCGGAATCGGAAGTCGCAGGAAGATTTTCCCAAACCATCCCCCGCTCATCCCAGTCGTCCCGGGACTCGTCCATCAAACCGTACACAGAAAAATGCGAGTCCGGCACCAGGGAGGGAAACCCGAATCCGCTGGGCTTGGGTTCGAGCAGGATCCTTGCCTCGGTCACGGGAGCGAGGTCGACGGACGCCAAATCGAACGTGATCAAGGCCCTGCGCTCGTTGTTTTTGGACGCTTCAAGCTCGGAATGTTTCACCATCAAAAGCGGGGCGCCGCCGGTTTTGACCGCGGAATAGCCGCGCCGGACATAGGCATCGCGACCCCGGCCGAAGGAAGTTGGGATGCTGGTCCAACCACCGGACTCCTCGACGGTCTGGACCCGGAGAGGTTCCTGGTCGCCCGGGCCGGTCCCGGTACTGAGGTTGAATCCCTGCCCTTTGTTGAGCCGACGCCCGGCTGCATGCGGGGTTCCGGCCACTTCCACTTCGCCTTCAAAAACCCGGACCTGGGAGTCGCCCAGAGCGCTGGCGGAGACTCCGAACTTGGTGCCCCAGTCGATGACCTTCATGTCCTGGGTTTCCACGGTGAACCCGTGCGCGGACTCCGGCACCTCGGCGGTGACCGAGCCTTCCACGAGCCGGCAGTGCATCCGGTCGAGCACACGCAGGGTGGTAGGCGCCTCGAGCGAAAGCGTTGCCCCGTTTTTGAAACGCACCGTGGCAATTCCCTCCACCAGACTGAGAGTGCCGGGCCCGAGCCGGGATCCGACGGCGGTGGGGAGCTCGCTCCCAGCCCATTTGCAGTGATCGGCCTGAACCAGGACCGCCACCGATCCGTCCAAGAGCTGGCTTTTCCCGAGGCCAAAAGCCAGCCCTGCAATGCCTGCCACAGCGGCTGCCCAGCGCAGGCCCCAGCCCAAACCGCGGCGTTCAGGGAATTGAACGGCTTCGTCATGCCGAGCGGCCGGCAACGGCCGGGGGAGGTCCTGTTCCAAGATGGACGGCAACCGACTGCGATCCGCCCGCAGTTGCGCGTCCAGCCAGAGCGCACGGACGTAATCGGCGCGCAACTCGGGATCTGAGCAGACATCGCGCTTGAACTGCTCCCCCTCCTCGGCGGAGAGCAGGCCCTCAAGCGCCCGCTGGATTCTGTCTTGATCAGAAAGACTCACGCTCCTGGGGCCGCCTCCCTCGGTTTTTCCATGCACTCCTGCAAAACCACGCGGACCCGACTCACCAAACGGTACACGGCTTCCACCGTCCGTTCGGTTTTTTGGGCGATTTCGTCCACCCCGCATTCGTCAAAATACCGCAACAGGATCAGTTTTCGGTGCGCATCGGGCAGTTTCCTCAGGCACTCGTGCAAACGGTCCGCTCTCGAATCCAGATCCCGGGACTGCCTCTCAATTTCTCCTGCCACGGCTTCGAGGAACTCCGGGTCCGCCGAGAACGCGGACCGCCTTTTTTCCGAGCGCCGGTAATTCAGGATCCGGTGAAGGGCAATGCGCCGGGCCCAGGCCATGGGATTTGTCCCGGGCTCGAACGTGGCGAAGTTTTTCCAGAGGGTGATCCGGACCTCTTGGAGGAGGTCGTGGGCATCAGAGTTGGAGGAAACCAGACTGTGGACGTAAAGGTTGAGTCCGCGCTCCACTTGGTTGAGGAACTGCAGAAACGCCTCGGTGGGGTCGACCGCCTGGGGGGAAAAGGACATGTTTGCCCTCTCAAGGTCTGGCACCCTGAGCTTTTGGACATTATTTTTTGGAAACCCGATGAGCGCCATCCAAAAAACGCCCCGGGCCTACAGCCGCGCACCTTCCTGGGGATTACACGGTGAGAACCTTCAGGGGGGTCACCGAAGGAGCCGTAAATCCGGCGCTGCGAACGATCACCAGACCGTCTGGCGGTCCAGAAACAGGAGCAGGAGTTTTACAACCAACTCTGCCGGGAACTCAATGCGCAGGGCATCCGTTCCGGGGAGTTTCTGGATGCGCTCTCCGATGCTTATGCCCGGCGGTTCCGGCACGCCTCTGCGTTCCCGCCCTCCAAGGACGGCGAGACCAGACTCTAAGCCGGCAGCCATCGCCCACGGGCGGATGTAGAAAAACTCCAGTGCCTCCGATCGTCGGACCGGGCAGGCTCGTGCCCCATTCCGGGCCTGATTGATACCCCAAAATGACGCCTTGAAGGCGACCCGGAAACAATTCCGTTTCGGGCACGCACAGTCCTTGAAGGCCGCGCCCATCCCCCCTACCGGAACGAGTTCGCCCGGTAAGCCTGTCTCCGATTTCCCGCAAACGTCTCTCCATGAAAGCGGACCTTCACCTTCACTCCAAATTTAGCCAGCGCCCGCCGGAATGGTTCTTGCGAAAACTCGGCGTACCGGACTGCGCCTCCGATCCGGTGAGGCTCTACGAACTGCTGCGCCAGCGCGGAATGGACCTGGTCACCCTCACCGACCATGACACCCTGGAAGGCTGCCTTTGGATCGCAGATCGGCCCGGCGTTTTTCTGAGCGAACAGGTTACCGCCACCTTCCCCGAGGACCGGCACTCGGTACAAATCCTGGTCTGGGGACTGAACGAGGCACAGCACAGGGATATCCAACGACTTCGCGCCAACATTTACGAACTCCAGAGCTACTTGGCTTCCCAACACCTCGCCCATGGGGTCGCTCACCCCCTGTACCCCACCGACACCCCCTCATGCATTATTGAAAAACTGCTGCTCCTTTTTCCCCTCTTCGAATCCCTCAACGGATACCGAGACGCTCTCTGGAGCAGTACGCTCGACTTTCTTTTGGAGAACCTCACCCGGAGAAAAATCGAGGACCTTGCCAATCGCCATGGCATCACCCCCACCCATGCCGAGCCCTGGAAAAAGTTCCGGTTTGGTGGCTCCGACGATCACGGCGGCGTTTTTCCCGGGCGAGCCTTCACCGAGGTTCCGGGGGCGGAAGACGCGACCGGATTTCTCCACCAACTCCAGAAAGGCAGGGGCACACCCCGGGGCGAACCCGGGACGCCCATCGCATTTTCGCACGGTCTCTACAACACGCTCAGGATTTCCCTGACCGCAAAACTCCCGTCACTCGGGTCACCAAGTCCTGTGGCAGCGGCATGGGATCGGTTCATCGAAGGGCGCAACCCAACGGATTTTTCGTGGGCTGAAAAAATTGGTTTCCTCGCTCACGGAGTGGCTTCGGGCCAGTTGCTGGAATGGATCCAGCATCGGGACCTTTATGCCTCGCTTGCCGGAGACTTCCGTGGCGAAACGCTTCGGCGCCAGCTCGCCACAAGGATTCAAGCCGAACCGACTCCGGAACGCCGGGCCTTTCAGTCGGCCACCTTTCTGGCCAGTCAGTTTGCGTTCCGATGCTTTGAGCGGATTCTCGCCCGAATCCACGAGGGTAATCTGCTGGAAGCGCTCCGAGAAGCCAGCCTGCTCCTCCCAGCCGGCCTCGCACTGGCCCCTTACTTTTACGGGTTCACCAGCCAGACACCCCACCGCGCCCGGCTTCGAAACCTCTGCCGGAACTTGTGCAACTCCGTCCCGGAAAATCTCCGGAAACGGCGCAGGGCATGGTTTACGGACACTCTGGACGACGTCAACGGCGTTGCCACCACCATCCGGAAACTCACCGGTGCCTGCACGGCCCAAGAGATGGATCTCCTGGTTGTCACCTCGAATTCCCACCCCGCACCTGCCGAAATCCCGGTCCAGAACTTCATGCCGGTGGGTGAATTTGCGCTCCCCGAGTACGAGCTCCAAAAGCTGAGTTTCCCGCCAGTGCTTGAAATCCTGGACTTTATTCAGCGCGAACAGTTCACGGAAATCCTGATCAGCACCCCCGGACCGGTGGGACTCACCGCGCTCCTTGCAGCCAAGGTTCTGGGCATTCCCTCGGCGGGCATTTACCATACGGATTTCCCTCAGTACGTCCGGATCCTCACTGAAGACGCCTCCCTTGAGACCCTCACTTGGTCTTATATGCGCTGGTTCTACGGCGAACTCGACGTCCTGTACGTCAATTCCGAAGGCTACCGCAGCGCCTGGATCCAACGCGGAATCGTTCCGTCCAAAATCCGGATTCTCCCCAGGGGGCTGGACACCGATCTTTTTCATCCCTCGAAAAGAGACCTCGGCTTCTGGCCGCGCCGGGGAGCCAGACAGGGTCTGCCCGTTCTTCTCTACGTGGGAAGGGTTTCCCGAGAGAAAAATCTGGAGGTTCTTCTGGCCGCGTGGCGCATGCTGGAACCCGGCTCGGCCGTTCTGGCGGTTGTCGGGGACGGCCCGCACCTTGCCGAGTTGCGGCAGGCGGCTCCTGAAGCTCTTTGCATGGGTTACCTTGTGGGAGACGAACTGGCCACGGCCTACGCCTCTGCGGATCTCTTCGTGTTTCCGAGCATCACGGACACCTACGGGAACGTGGTGGTGGAGGCCCTAGCCAGCGGCCTCCCCTGCGTGGTCAGCGACCATGGCGGCCCCAAAGACCTCGTCGTGGATGGTCAAACCGGACGCGTCACACCGGCCCTTGATCCCGGCGCTTTTTCAAAGGCCATCCGGCAACTCCTTGCAGACCGGGAACTGCGCGCAACGATGGCGGCGGCCGCCAGGGTCTCCGTTCAGGACAGGTCCTGGCAGAACGCCGCACGGACCTTCTGGGAGTGTGCTTGGGAGTAAATTCCGCCTCGGTCTCTTGAAAAGTCTCAGAACCGAGAATTTTAGGCTCCCCGCTTGCGCAGCCCCCTCACCGCCTGTAGTGGGGGGACGTGCCGCTGATTCCACCCGAGACGATCGAACAGATCCAGAGCGCCAACGACATCGTGGAGGTCGTCGGCGCCTATTTCCCCCTCAAACGGAACGGCCCCGTCTTCAAGGCGCTCTGCCCTTTTCACCAAGAGCGCACCCCGTCTTTCTCCGTCAACCCGCAACGCCAGATCTTCAAGTGCTTCGGCTGCGGAGCGGGCGGATCGGTGATCCGGTTCGTGATGCTGTACGAAAACCTGGATTTCATCGCAGCCGCCCGGAAACTGGCTGAACGCGCCCGGATCCCCTTGGATTTGGACGAGCTTTCCCCGGAATACTCGGCTCAGATTGAACTGCGGCGGCGGCTGATCTCGCTCCATGCGCTTGCTGCGGACTTTTTTCACCGTCAACTTCTTCGCAGCCCGGCCGCCCAGCCTGCCCGGGACTATCTCCGCAGCCGGGGTGTCTCTGTGGAGGTCGCTAAGCGGTGGAAACTGGGGTATGCCCCCGGTGGGGGCAGCACCATGGCGGCTCTGGCGCGCTCCGAGGGATTCAGCCACACCGAGCTTTTGGAAGGCGGGCTGGTCAAACCCCGGTTCGATGACCGTCCCGATGGCCCCACCTACGACCGGTTCCGGGAACGGGTCATGTTCCCGATCAACAAAGATACCGGCGAAACCATCGCATTCAGCGGCCGGGTCCTCGACCCGGAGGCGAAGACCGCCAAGTACCTCAACTCCCCTGAAACCCCGCTTTTCACCAAGGGTGCCGTACTGTTTGGACTGGACCGGAGCAAACGCGCTTTGATCCAGGCCAAGTCCGCGATTGTCTGCGAAGGTCAGCTCGACCTGATCACCGCATTTGAGGCCGGCATTGAAAACGTCATCGCGCCGCAGGGAACCGCGTTCACCGAGAAACAGGCCCATATCCTCAAACGGTACGTGGACGAGGTTGTCCTCTGCTTCGACTCGGATATCGCCGGGGAAAAGGCCTCGGAACGCTCTCTCCCCTCGCTTCTGGCTCAAAACCTTTCAGTCCGCGTTGCCCAGATGCCAGCCGGCCACGACCCGGACTCCCTGATCCGGACCGAGGGAGCCGCCGCGTTTTCCGCTCAAATCTCTGGGGCCAAAGACTTTTTCGAGTTCCAACTCGACCGCCTCACCCAGCAACCCAGCTTTGCCACCCCAAAGGGCCGAACCAGTGCGGCACACAAGGTCGCGGCTTTCCTGAGCCTGCTTTCCGACCCGATCCGCCGGGAAACCGAGCTCCAACGGGCCTCCCACCGGCTCTCACTGCCGCCCCAGGAATTTGCGCGCCTGATCAAACCCGTGCGCACCGGCGCCGCCGCATCGTCCGGTGAATCCCCTGTCGCACCTGCCCCCGAGGACACCCCGCCCCCTCTCCAAGACCCCACGGTCCGCCTCCTGGCCACCGTGGCACTCCTAGACGAAAATGCCCGCTCATGGCTCAGGGAGGAAAACTGGGAGGATCTTCTGGCCCGCGAAACCGAGGGGCCGCTCCTTGCCAAAATCCTAGGATCCGATCTGGTCCCGGGCGATCTGGCATCCGTAAACCGGTTCCTCGCGTCCCTGGATCCGCGCGAGGAATCCGCCGTATCCGGAATTCTCTCCGCCACGCCCCCGAAACTGGCGCTGTTGATCGCGCAGGACTGCTGGCGCGCCTTGGAGAAGCGCCAGATCCGGGACCGGATGACCGCCTTGGAAATCCAGATCCGGAACCGGATCCTCCCCGAGGAGGACGTCCTCCAACTGCAGAAACAAATCCTTGCATTAAAAAACCGGCTCTCGGATATTGTTGGGCTCCTCAAACCACCCCTTTAGGCCCGGTTCACCCCGGTTTCCGTGGCGGAGGCCCGGGCCGCAGGGGGTTGGTTCACGGGAGCCGCTCCCGACTCAACTTTAACCACCTGGGTATGCCCAAAGCCAAACCGAACGCTGCAAAAAGCGGAAAAAATCCGCGCTTGGCCGCCGCCCCTTCAACCCACCGAAAACCGACCCCTTCTGTGAGCCCGGCTCCCAAACAGAAAAACGGCTCTCAGCCCTCCGGATCGAAGTCTGGATCGCCGAAATCCGAGAAAAACCCCAAGGAAAAGCCCACCGGCTCAATTTCAGCAAAGAAAGCGGCTTCTGGCGGAAAAAGCTCCGTGGCTCCCGGTGGAGCCAAATCGGCACAGGGTTCCACCAAAGGCACCGGGCGCGTTTCATCGGAGAACTCTCTGAAAAATACGCAACCCGGGTCAAAATCCGCTAAACCCTCAAAACCGTCCCCTTCAAAACCGTCCCCTTCAAAACCGTCCCCCCCGACGTCATCCACCAAGTCCAAGGCCACCCCCCAGCCTCCGGCGACAAAATCCAAAACCGTCCATCCCGAGCCGAAGGCAATGCCCGCATCCAAGACACCCAAAACCGCCCCTGTCAAAAAGACCGCTCCGGAACCGAAGAGCGGCTCCGGATCCTCCGCCAAACGGAAGCCGGAACAGAAAAACTCCAACGCGGCAATCCCGGTGGAGCCGGCTAAAAAAGAGGTTTCAGAGAAAAAAGATTCCGCAAAGAAAGAGGCTCAGACCGCTCCCACCAAGGCGCCTCAGGGAGGCAGCACCTCAACGGTTCTGGCAGAACAACCGGATACCCAGGAAAAAATCCGGGAACTGATCAAACTCCACAAAGAACAGGGCTACCTGACTTGGGACGACTTGAACGAAGCATTTCCTGGGGAGACAGACGGGAACGAACTCGACGCGATCATTGTTCGGCTGGGAAGCTTGGACATCCAGATCATTGAGCCGTCCGAGGTGGACAGCGTCAAAGACATCAAAAAGGACCAGGAAGAAGAGGAAGAAGAGGAAAAGCCTGAGGCGAAACTCGATATCTTGGACGACCCGGTCCGGATGTACCTCAAGCAGATGGGCCAAGTGCCGCTGCTGACCCGGGAACAGGAGGTGGAGATCTCCAAGAGGATCGAGGACGCCGAACTCAACGTCCAAAAGTCGGTCAACCGCTTCGGGTTCATCTCCCGGGCTTACCTCGATCTCGCCCAGAAACTGCTCGAAGGCCGCGAACGCTTTGACCGGATCATCCTCGACAAAAAGATCGAGAGCCGGGATCGCTACATGAAGGTCCTGCCGCGGATCTGCCAGAATCTGGAGTCCGCCGCGCAGACCTGTTCCGACGGGTACCGCACCTACGTGACGCATGGCGGCAAAAACCACGAAACCAAGTCGTACGCCGAGTTCTCCAAAGCCCACGGGGCCATCCAGCGGATTTACCCGAAGTTCTTCTTCAAACAGAAGGTAACCGAGGAGTTTGTGCATCTGGCCGACGAAACCCACCGGATGATCGAGCATCACCTCGAGGAACTCCGCAAGACGGGCGCCTCCGGCCCCGAACCGGGCAAGGTCGATCACGCGGCTAAACTCCGCGAAATCCAGATGCGCACCTGGCTCAGCCCGGAAGAGTTTCTCAAAGAATACTCTGAACTGAAGCTCTGGCTTCGGAAAGCGCTCAAGGCCAAGACGGAAATGGTGGAGGCCAACCTCCGTTTGGTGATCTCTATTGCCAAGAAATACACCAACCGCGGCCTCTCCTTCCTCGACCTGATCCAGGAAGGCAACATGGGGTTGATGAAAGCCGTTGAAAAGTTCGAGTACCGCCGCGGCTACAAATTCTCCACCTACGCAACCTGGTGGATCCGGCAGGCCATCACCCGATCCATCGCCGACCAGGCCCGGACCATCCGGATCCCGGTCCACATGATCGAGACCATCAACAAGCTGATGCGGGTCCAGAAACAGCTCGTCCAAGACTACGGACGGGAACCCACGCCAGAGGAGGTGGCGGACGAAATCCAATTGCCCGTCGAACGCGTCCGCGCCGTGCTCAAGATGGCCCAGCAACCCATCTCGCTCCAGAGCCCGGTCGGCGAAAGCGACGACACCAGCTTCGGAGACTTCATCGAGGACAAGAGCGCTGAAAACCCCAGCGACATGACCGCAATCGTCCTCTTGAAGGAAAAAATCAAGGACGTCCTTGAATCCCTCACCGAACGCGAACGCCAGGTCCTTGAGCAGCGCTTTGGCCTCGTGGACGGCTACAGCCGCACCCTTGAGGAGGTTGGCCGCCAGTTCAAGGTCACCCGGGAGCGGATCCGTCAGATCGAGGCCAAAGCTCTCCGGAAAATGCGTCATCCCACCAGAATTCGCCAACTTGAAGGGTTCCTGGACGCAGAGCAGGTTTGATCCCTACCCGGTCTCAACGTAGTTCCCCTCAGAACCGTGCCTTGAATCCACCGGATCTGAAGACCACGGACTTGGGAAACCAATCTTACGTTTTTTTTGCAACTTCGGAGGCCCACCCCGGTTTCAATAAGAAACCATGAATCCCAACGAAGACCCCGAACTCTGGAATCTCCTCGGAAAAGCGCGGGAACCCAAGGTTTCGCCGTACTTTTCACGGAACGTCCTGCGTGCCCTGAGGTCCGAACTTGAATACCCGGCCCCCCAGTCTCTCTGGAAACGGATTCAGTTCTGGGTTTCCCTGCCGAACCGCCGGGTTTCCTTGGGGGTGGCAGGACTGATGGCCGCCCTCTGCGTGAGCAGCGTTCTCCTCCTGCCATCGACTCGCGAAACGCGCCGTCAGGACAACATCAATCAGATCGCTCAGGTCATTGCAGCCAGCCCGGATTACGGGGTCATCTCTCAACTGGACGAACTGCTGGCATCAGAGGAAGGGAACCTATGGATCGAAGGAAGCCCGCTCTGATTTTTTTCTTCCTCATCAGCGGCATTGCGGCCTGGGCGGCAGACCCCCAGCCCCAGCAGCACCCCTCGGGGACTCCTGTCACAGACACCCCCAAACCGCCCTCCAACGGTCCGCTTCCAACAAAAACCCCGGCTGACCCTGAATTTGAGCATGTCCGAAAGGCCCTGAACGCACTCACCCCGGAACAGTTTCAGCGATTCCAGCAAAACTTTCTCCGCTGGTCGAATCTTTCGCCGGAGGAGAAAAAGATGCTGAGGGACCGCGAAACCATGCAGCGCCAGAAGATGCTTGCGGAAGCCCAAAACGCGCTTGCCAAAACAGCACTCCAGCTTGCCGAGGAGCAGAAGGCTCTTTTTTTCAAGCGGTACGGAGAGGAACGCCGAAAGATTGAGGAATCGCTGCGGGCCGAGATGGATCGCCAGCGCAAACCACGGGTGGAGACCTTGATTCTTGACCTGAAGAACGAGTTCTCATCGCCGGGGGCTGCAATACCCTGAGGCCCCGGCCGGGGCCCCCTCGCCCGGCCCGCAGCACCCGCCCCTTCGATTCCAAAGTGAGGGGCGGCATTTTCCATCTAGTCCGTACCGGGGCTGGGTCGATGGCCGTTTAACCTCTTTTGGCCTCTGTTGCGCCGGGACTCTGAAATCAGGGACCTGGGGATAACGGGGCCGGGCGTCCGTGCTTGCGCCCCCGTCCCAGCAAATCGACCAAATCGACCAAATCCCAGCAAATCCCAGCAAATCCCAGCAAATCCCCTTGCCCTCTCCGCCGAAACCCCTTAAAACGCTGCCCCATTTTCCACGATAGTCCCCGGAACCGTCCTTTTAAATTTCCAGTCTCCATGCCCAACTCCAAGCCATCCAAGCCCTCTGCCAAGGCGACAAAACCGGCCAAAACGCAGGCTGCAGGCGCCAGTGCGGAAAGCCCCCAGCCCGAAGCTGCCCATGCCAAGGAACCCGGCAAGGCGCACCCGAAGGTTCATGAGTCGGGTCTGCATTTGGGACTGGAGGAGCCCAAGGTCAGCCTGACGCCGTTCCTGAGGAAGCAGCGGGAACGCCTGCTCCAACTCCGGGACAACATGCTGGATTCGATGTCGGGCGTGGCCAAGGACACGCTGCGCAGCCGCGCGGAAGGGAGCGAAGCGAGCGCGTTTGGGATGCACCAGGCGGACGCCGGGAGCGATGCCTACGACCGGGATTTTGCCCTGAGCCTGCTTTCGCAGGAACAGGACGCGCTGTACGAGATCGAACAGGCGCTCAAGCGAATTGAACTTGGGACCTACGGCGTCTGCGAGATCAGCGGGAAACCCATCAGCCATGCGCGTTTGGAAGCAGCCCCGTTCACCCGGTACACCGTGGAATGTCAGGCTCAGCTTGAAAAACAGAACCGCGCCAGCCGGAGCCGGGTGCCGGTCACCTCGCTCTTCGGTCTGACGGACACTGGCGAGGAGCCATCGGAGTCTGACGAGGAAGAAACCCAACCGGACAGCAAAGACTAAAAAAAGAGTCCCCGGAGTGCCGCAAACCGACATTCTTTCTGGGAACCACCGACCACTTTAATTAGAAAACACCACCCTACCCGATTATGGCCCGCGATTTCATCATCCTCGAGTGCACCGAAGCCAAGGCAGAAGGCAAACCGGCGTCACGCTACATCTCCACGCGCAACAAGAAGAGCCCCAACACCCCCAGCCGACTCGAGAAAAAGAAGTACAACTGGTTCCTTCGCCGGCATACCTTGCACCGCGAAACCAAGTAATCCCGATCAATCCCACCGTATTCTCCTTTTATGCAGCCCAAAACCGCTCAGCGCCGCACCAATTTCCGCCGCCACAACCGTCCGATGCCCAAGCGCCGGATCGACGTCGCGTTGGAAGCCATTGACTACAAAAACCCCGAAATCCTTCGCCGCTTCGTGACTGAGGCCGGGAAAATCCTGCCCCGGCGCGTGACCGGTCTTCCGGCTCATTATCACCGGAAGGTCAACCGCGAGATCAAGCGCGCCCGTGCGGTGCTCCTCATGGCCTGATCCGCACGCAGAGCCCCAGTTTTCCCGAAAGCCGCACCTCGGTGCGGCTTTCTTTTTGCCCGCTCCCAAACAGGGAATGCAGCTGTCCCCCTGCAAAATCCCCTTTCACAACCCTCCTGCACATTCGATAGTGCTTATCTCGCATGCCACAAAACCCAGCTTTTGACCCCATCGAAGAAGTCCTCGAGGAGATCCGCGCCGGCCGCATGATTGTGGTTACCGACGATGCCGACCGGGAGAACGAGGGCGACTTGGTGATGGCGGCGGAAAAAATCACCCCTGCAGCCGTTAATTTCATGGCAATGCATGGGCGCGGCCTTATCTGTACCCCGATCACCGAGGAACGCGCCAAACAACTGGCCCTGCAGCGCATGGTGATCGAGAACCGGGAAAGTCACCGCACCGACTTCACCGTGTCGGTGGATGCCGCCCAGGGCGTCACCACGGGAATCAGCGCGCATGACCGCGCCGAAACCATCCGGATCCTCGCAGACCCGAAATCCCGCTCGGAAGATCTGGTGCAGCCTGGCCATGTTTTTCCGCTCCGTGCAAAACCCGGGGGCGTGCTCCAACGGACCGGCCACACGGAAGCGAGCGTGGATCTCGCGCGTCTGGCTGGGCTGCAACCTGCCGGTGTGCTCTGCGAGATTTTGAATCCGGATGGCACCATGGCACGGCTGCCCGAACTTCAAAAGTTCAGGAGGAAGCACAAACTCAAGATGTGCAGCATTGAGGATCTGGTGGCTTTCCGCCGGACCCGGGAGCGGCTGGTGGAGAAGGAGCAGGAAATTCAGTTCCCCACGGCATTTGGCCAGTTCCAGCTCAACCTCTATCGCTCCCTGGTTGATGGCTGTCACCATTTGGCTCTGGTCAAGGGCAACATTTCCAAAACCAAGACCACTCTCGTCCGGGTCCACAGCGAGTGTCTGACGGGTGACATCTTTGGATCCATGCGCTGCGACTGCGGCACCCAACTTCACAACGCCCTTGCCCAGATCGAGGCCGCCGGCTCCGGAGTTCTGCTCTACATGCGCCAGCACGAAGGACGAGGCATCGGCCTCCCAGCCAAGATCCACGCTTACAAACTCCAGGAACAAGGCTTGGACACCGTCGAAGCCAACGAAAAACTCGGGTTCCCTGCCGAACTCCGTGACTATGGAATCGGCGCCCAAATCTTGTTTGACCTCGGTGTTCGAAAAATGCGTTTCCTTACCAACAACCCGAAAAAGGTGATTGGGCTGGAGGGGCACGGTCTGAAGATCACCGAGGTGGTTCCGCTCCGTGCCGCGCCGAACCCGCACAATGCCCGGTACTTGGAGACCAAGCGGACCAAGATGGGACACACCCTCTAATTCCAGACTGCGTCGCGCCCGGCGAGCGGCTGACGTGCAAGCGGGGTTGCGTCGCCCGCATACTGCGCTACCATCCGCCACCCGATTCCATGGCACACGAGCTTCCATCCCGACCCTGTCCACTTTTCGCCCCGCGCAAGTTTGCGATTGTTGCCAGCCAATACAACCCGCGGTACGTCCAAGGCTTGGTGGACTCTGCGCTGAGCGAGCTGTCCATCATCGCGCCTGGTTCCCCGGCCGCGGTCTGGCACGTGCCCGGCGCGTTTGAAATACCCTTGGTTGTGCAGGAAATCGCCTCCCGTGGCTTGGCCGACGCCATCTTTGCTTTCGGCGTCATTCTGCAGGGAGCAACCCAGCATGCCGCACTGATTGCCGGCTCAATCACGGACCGCCTCCACCAGACTTCCCTCCAATTCAGGATTCCCGTGCTCCACGAAGTGCTTCTGGTCCAGGACGAGGAGCAGGCTCGGGCCCGCTGCCTTGAACCCGAACTCAACCGGGGCGTCGAGGCCGCGCGCGCCGCCGTGCGAATCCTTTCCACCCTCGACTCACTCCGGAACGCCTAACTTTTTTCACCATGGGCAAACGTCGCGAAGGCCGTGAAGCGGCCATCCAATTCCTCTACCAACTCGATCTCAACCCGGAACCGCTCGAATCCCTCAGAACCCGCTTCTGGGAACTCCGTACCGGCCAGGGACAGAACCCCGTCCCGGAACGCACCCGCCGCTTCGCAGAACAGCTGGTGGAAGGCGTGACCGGTCAGGCAACCGCGATCAACGAACGCATCTCCAAGTGCGTTGAAAACTACGACCTCAACCGGATCGCCCCTGTGGACCGGAACATCCTGCGCCTCGCAATCTACGAGATGCTCTTCTGCGAAGACATCCCGCCCGTCGTCTCGATCAACGAGGCCATCGAGATTGCCAAACGATTTGGCGGCGAGGAATCCTCACGCTTCGTCAACGGCGTCCTCGACAAAATCCGGTCTCAGTTGACGCGCCCTGCCAGAACGGCGGCTCCTCCCCCCTCCCTGCCCCTGCCTCCACACGCCCCTTCGGACTCCTAAATCCATGGCCTTCGGCTTCTTCAAATCCATCCTTCAGAAATTCACGGGAAAGCCGGTCGACTGGGACGACCTCGAGGAGTCTCTGATCCGGGCGGACCTGGGAGTCTCAATGTCCCTGCGGATCCTCAAGACGCTCCAAGCCCGTCCGGATGCCCAGAAACTGACTGCTGAAACCATTGTGGAGGTGGCGCGCGAGGAGGTCCTCAAAGTCCTGCCCCGCGACAATTTCATGCTGCGTCCACTGCCTTCCAAACCGAAGGTCCTTCTCGTGGTGGGCGTCAACGGGACCGGCAAAACCACATCCACCGCCAAGCTCGCCCACCTGTTGAAAAAGCGCGGCCACAGCGTTCTCCTGGCCGCCGCAGACACCTTCCGTGCGGCCGCCATTGAACAACTCGACGTCTGGGCGCAGCGGATTGGCTGTGACATCGTCAAAGGCCAGTACAACGGTGATCCGGCAGCCATCTGCCACGACGCCTATCAGGCCGCTGACAGCCGGAACGTGGAGTTTCTCCTGTGCGACACCGCAGGCCGGCTCCACACAAAAACCAACCTCATGAGCGAGCTGTCCAAGGTCCAGCGGATCCTTTCCAAGTGCGCACCCGACGCCCCCCATGAAACCCTTCTCGTGGTCGATGCCACCACAGGAGGAAACGCCCTTCACCAAGCCCGCGAATTTCACCAGGCCGTTCCCCTCACCGGTCTGATTGTCACAAAACTGGACGGCAGCGGAAAAGGCGGCTGCGTGGTTGCCATCCAGAATGAACTCGGCGTTCCCACACGTTTCATCGGGACGGGAGAGAAAGTGGATGACTTCGCGTTTTTTGAGAGCCGCCCGTTTGTGGAGCAAATGCTCTGACCCACCCCTCGCCCGCCAAACACAGGGAGAGCCGTTCTACTGTGCAGGGGGCTCTTTGGGGGACACCGCGCCCGCCGAAACGAACTGCAAAACCTCCCTCCGTTGCTCCGCCGTAAACGGCTTGTCCTGAATCTCCACCCCGGCCCCCACGCCGACCCGGTCATACAGCGCCACCACATCCCGCGAACGCATCCGGATACAGCCGTAACTCGAAGGCGCCCCAATCTTTGCCTCCTCCGGAGTCCCGTGGATGTAAATCATCCGCCCAAACGAGTGCCGGTTTCCATACTCAAGCCCGCGCAGCCACAGGATCCGGGTGACAATCGGATCCCTGCCCGGCGCGTTGACCGCCACCACCTCCCCGGTGGGCTCCCGGCTTTTAAACTTCATTCCCAGCGGCTGGCCGCCCCCAATCTTCCGCGCCACCCGCAGCCGGCCCAACGGCGTGGCGTTGCTCCCCGGTATGTCTCCGAGTCCAAACTTGGAGGTCGATACTGGGTACTGCGCCACCAGACGGCCCTTCTCGTATACGAGCATCCGTTGCTCCGGCACGCTGATCCGGAGGAAGTGTTCCCTGTCCCCCGCACAACCCGCCAGAAAAAGCAGGAGGCACAGCGGAAGACTCATGGCCATGGTTCTCAGACTCCTCACGCCCCCCTCCTTAGCCCGGCCTCCTCAATTCCTCCAGTCCATTCCGGCACAACCTCGCCCAGAGATCGCCTCACTGCCTAATTGACAACCAGCGTCTGCACGCTACCCTCACACCCCTTTTCACGTCCTTTCAGCAAACAAAAGTCCACCGAATTTTTATGGCCAACACCAAATCCGCAGCGAAACGCGCCCGCCAGACTGTTACCCGTACCCTTGCAAACCGCAGGACTGCGACGACGGTGAAAAACAACCTGAAGAAAGTGCGCGCGGCAATCGCCTCCGGCAACAAAGCAGCAGCCACCGCGGCCGCTCAGACCTTCATCTCTTCCATCGATAAGGCCGTCAAAACGGGCCGGGTCCATCGGAACTCGGCCTCCCGGCACAAGAGCACCATCGACAAGGCGCTCTCCAAGCTCGCTTAATCGGCTCGATCGCCTGACCGACTCCTAATTTCTCCATGCACCGTGTCCGAAACAAAGGACACGGTGCCATTGCATTACCGGGAGCCACTCTCCGAGAAATTCAGCGCTCAGGGGCAGGTTCAATTTTCCAGCCGGGGACATTGTCCCCGGCTGTTTTTTATTGAAAGGCCAAAGGGCAGAAGCCGCCGGCCCCAACGGAAATGCCAATCCGCTTACTCGATCCGGTTCAATACCCGAATCCCGTAGTTTCTGCGGAGTTCCTCATCCCCGGCCGCCACCGCTGCGGCATCCATGTAGATGGTCCCGGGGTCACTATCAAAGTCGATCCGGTGCATACCGTCCTTGGATTGAGCCAGCGCCGCCGGGATGTCTGAAACCCGCCGAATGGGCTTCCCGTTGATCTTCTCGAGGACAATCTGGGCCAGCGATTCGTACCCAATGGTGGACTCGGAGGGTAACACCCCGGTGAGCACCACCACCTTCCTGTCTCCCTCTGGATACAACTCCGCTTGGTGGCGGTCGATGTACAGAAACTCTTCGGGCGCCTTCTTGGTCCATTCGGGCCCCCACTCCTTGAGGTACTGCCTTGAGAGTTCTTGGAAAAGCAGCCCGCCCAGCAGGTAAAACGCGGGAGCCCGGTCCACCACGTAGGGCTCAACCACCTGCTGCCGCGCAGACCTCGGCTTTACCTCGATCGGAATTTCCATCCGCTCCCGGTTCCGCAACACCGTAAACACGAGGCGTTCTCCGGAAAAATGCCGCCCAATCAAGTGCGTGATCGAGAGTCTGCCAAACACAGGGTCGGCATAGTTGCCGTCATGATCCACTGGATGCCCGGCCACCTGGAGCACCACGTCCCCCGCCTTGAGGCCCGCCAACTCCGCTGGCCCACCCCGGAGCACGTCAGTCACATACACCCCGCCCTGTACACCCTCTGGAATCCCCGCATACCGACGGAACTGCGGGTCCCGCATGTTGGAATAGGACATCCCAACTCGCGGAAACCCTTCGTACCGCCCATCCGAGGCATCCTTCAAAAAGTGCTCAATCACCGGAGCCGGCACCAACTCAGCGCTCTTGGTTCCGTTGTCGTAGCGCATCACCATTCCAGCCAGTGCGCCGTCCTTGAACACGGGCAGGGTAAAACCGCTGTCACGGAACTGGAGCGGCACCGTGGTCCGGTAGAGCAGCAGGGGCGCGTCATCGAACGGATAACGGCCAACCTCCACCGTGCTCAGCACGCAACGCGTCGAGAGCACCGTCCCCGTGTTTTCGAGCTGGAAAACCGAGAGCCCATCCCCGGCCACAGCTTTTTCCACAGACGCAGGAGCGAACCCTTTCAGGAAGCCGCCGTCTTCAGCCTTCAACAGGGCAAGGTTCGACTCGTAATCCACTGCCTCAATGGAAGCCGGCACTTTGACTGCGCCATCCGGAGTCTCCAACTCGACGTAGTTCGCGTTTGCCACCAATTCGCCTGTCACCAAAACCCGCTGCCCTTTGAGAACGACCCCCACGGCTCGCTTGGAGAGCGGCGGCCGTTTGCCCCAGGGCCGCACAAAGTCCCACGCCTGACTGGTCACATTCACCCGAACCACGGACGGCTTGCCCGCGGTTTTCACCAGAGCCGCCGCTGAACCAGCCGGTTCCGCGTCTGGAGACGGGCTCTGCCCCCGGAGGCCAACCGCGCCCGGCCCCATCCATGCGACCACCGCAAGAGCCATTCCAATTTGAACTGCTTTTTTCATGTGAACTCCTTGCTCCAATCAGTCCGCTTTGCCGACACGCACTTTCTCCGCCCCAGGCAACGCCTGTTCCTCCCCCACATTATACCGGCTCCGGATCCGGTCTCGCGCCGCGAGAACCGCCGACCGCTCCAGAACCAGCGGCCTCCCGATTCCCACAAACTTCACCACGTAAAACTCCGACTCCTGTGCAAACCCGTCCGCCACGTCCTTCAAGGTCTCCACCTTGCGTCCATTGATTTCGTCCACAATCCCCTCCCGGAACTCGCCAAGGAACGTGTTGATGGGATCAGGCAGGATCCCACTGAGCAAAACTACCTCCGGATGACGCTTGTACACCTCTCGGGACACGAAACTGTCGAAATAATAGCTGATCCGCGGGCTGTGAAACTGGTAGGCCCCCATCAGGTTCCGCGTCAACGGCTGGAACAGGAGCCCCCCAAACAGCACATAACTGGGCTGCGCCTCGTACGAGGTCGCCTGCATCCCGTACGGCCATGCCCGGTTAAACACCACACGCACTTCCTGCGGCTTTCCACCCCGCAAAATCCCAATCCGCACGGCGTCCCCGAGAAACTTCCGCTCCACAATCTCCGCCATCTGGACGCGTTCCCCGTCCAGTTCCACCATGCCATCGCTGGCCACCGCACGGCCGTCCACCGACAAAATCACATCCCCCGGCTCCAGAATGCCCGCGCAAACCCCGGCGGATTGTACGCTGGAGACCACTACCCCGCGGTCATCGTCTGGCAAACCCAACGCCCGGCGGTGCGCAGGATTTAAGAGCGGAAACGTTCCGATCGACAGATCCATGTACCGGTCGTACCGACCGTCCTCAACGTCCTTCAAAAAGTGCCGGATCACCGGGGTCGGAATCATGTACCCCACATTCTGGGCCACATCGCCGCTGTACCCTTGGAATGCCACCCCCACCACGCTGGACTCCTGCAAAACCGGCCCCCCGCTGTTTCCGGGATTGATTGCCGCGTCAATCTGGATGCAGAGATGCGAATCCACCACCGAATGCGAGTAGGTCTGGAAATCCACCCGGGACACCACCCCGCGCGTCACTGAAAGTCGTTCCCCCCCAATCGGATAGCCAAAAACCGACACCGTAGACTCGACCTCCGGGATCCCGCCCAAGGGCAGCGGCGCCGATCCCTTGAAAAAGCTTGGGTCATCCACCTTCAGCAACGCCAGATCACAGTCGTGCGCGATGTGTTCCACCCGGGCCACGTACTTTTTCGGGTCGTTCTCCTTTTCCACCGTCAAAAACCGCGCGTTGCTCACCACATGCGCGTTGGTGAGCAACCGGTCTTTGGATACCACCCAACCCGTACCCGTACCGCCCCCAGTCTGACCGGGCACCCAAGGCGATCGATAGTTCGGCTCCTGCGCGGAGTTCACGATCCGCGCCAGGCTTTTGCGGATCTCAGCCGGTTGCGCCTCCGCCCCCCTCGGCGTCCCCCACGCAAACAGGCCCCCAAGGATGAGAATCGGTACGGTGCGCTTCATGCGCAGCACCATGCCTCCATCTTCACACCCTGTAAATCCTTTCCCCGTCACTCACAGGCTCTCATTCCGACTCCGAACTCCGGAGCGATTCCAAGTCTTCGGGCCGGTTCAGATTCAGGAACAAGGACCGGTCCGAATCCACCACAGGCATTTCCACACACCGCCCCAACCCGGAAAGCGTTTGCCAAAGCGTTTGAAGCGAAAAACAACCCACCACCATCTGCGCCCTAAGGATCTCAAGCGCCTCAACCGGGTACACCGCCGCCAGAGGCTCCCTGCAGCCATCGAGCACCCCCACTGCCCCTGAACTTACCCCGCGCAGTTCCATCAACCGCCGCAAAAACCCGGGCTGCATCAACGGAAGATCCACGGCAAGGACCACCAAATGTCCCATCCCCGCCCAGCTCAACCCACCACCAATACCTGCAATCGGCCCCTTCCCCGGATCCATGTCATCCACCACCACCCTGCCCGTCTTGGACCATGGCCCAGCCCGACTTCCGGCGACTGCCACCTCTCCGCCCACCGCCTCCTCAAGAACCCGGATCTGGCGACTCCAAAGCACCTCGCCCCCAACTTCAAGCGTTGCCTTGTCCCTCCCCATCCGGGTCGAACGCCCGCCGCACAGCAACAACCCCTTGACCTGCGTCGCCTCCAGTTTCATCCCAGAGCGTTCTCCACAGGCGTCCCCCTGCCCGCAATGCAAAAACTCGGTTCCATCCCTGGCCCGTCCCCGCTAACGTTCGCTCCCATGACCTCCCCACAGCCCAAGGTGCTTGGGCTTTTCATCTCCGCTGACCACAATTTTTTTGGCCACCACGACCTCCCCCCAGGAACCAGCCCCGTCGAGGAACGCTCCTCCGTTCTCTGCCTGGCCGGCCGCGGGATCGAAGGCGACAGGTTCCTCGACTTCAAACCCGATTACAAAGGCCAGATCACCTTTTTCGCCTCCGAAGTTTTCACCGAACTTACCCAGACTCTCGGCCTCAAAAACGTCCACCCGTCTGCCCTCCGCAGAAACGTGCTCACCGAGGGCGTCGATCTCGCCCACTGGTTCAACGCAGAATTCGAAATCCAAGGCGTCCGCTTCGCCGGTGCCGGCGAATGCAGCCCCTGTTACTGGATGGACCGCGCCCTCGGACCAGGTGCCGAAAAATTCCTGAAAGGCCGCGGTGGCCTCCGGGCGCGGATCTTGTCCACCGGCACTCTCCACGTTACCCCCTGAACCACCCCCATGCGGAACCTCCTCGTTGTCATCAGTTGCGTGCTGAGCCTTCTCACCGGCTGGGTTGTTTCCCAGAACGGCAAGTCTACAGCCGCCTCCCCACAAAAACGCGCCCCGCTCATCGGCCTTTCCTTGGACACCCTCAAAGAGGAACGCTGGCAGGCCGACCGCGATCTCTTCGAAAAATCCGTGCGCGCACTCGGCGCAGATCTGCTGGTCCAATCCGCCAACAGCGACGACACCCGCCAGATCAGCGATGTCCAGGCCCTGATCAGCCGCGGCGTCGACGCCTTGGTCATCGTCCCCCACAACGGCGCAGCCATGGCCCGGGCTGTCGCCCTTGCCCACGAAGCCAACATCCCCGTTCTCTCCTACGACCGCCTCATCACCGGCTGCGATGTAGACCTCTACACCACCTTCGACAACGTCAAGGTCGGCAAACTCCAGGCCCAGTTCCTCGTCGACTCTCAAAAAAACCGGCCTCTTCGCCTGGTCCGGATTTACGGTTCCAAGACCGACAACAACGCCGTCCTCTTTAAACAGGGCCAGGACGAGGTGCTCGCGCCTCTCATTGCGTCCGGACAAGTTCAAGTCGTCCACGAAGACTGGGCGCAGGACTGGAAACCCGAGAACGCAAAAAAAATCGCGAATGCCGCGCTGACCAAGGCCCCTTCCGGATTCGACGCCATCCTTGCCTCCAATGACGGCACTGCGGGAGGCGCGGTCCAAGCCTTGGCCGAGGAAGGCCTCGCCGGCAAGATCCTTGTCACCGGCCAGGACGCCGAACTGGCGGCCTGCCAGCGGATTGTTGCCGGCACCCAGTCCATGACCATCTACAAACCGCTTGCACAGCTAGCCTCCCAAGCCGCTCAGGCTGCCGTGCAGATGGCCCGCCGCAAACCACTCTTTGCTCCCGCCGCCACCGACAACGGATCGGTCCGCGTCCCCTCCCTCCTTGTGGACGTCACCGTGGTCACTCGCGACAATCTCGAGCAGACCGTCATCCGGGACGGGTTTCATCCCGCAGAACGCATCTTCAGCTCCGCAAAATAACCCGAATGTCCGCTCCGGTCCTTGAGGCCTGTTCCGTGGTCAAACGTTTCCCGGGTGTCATTGCGCTCCGGGGTGTGAGCTTTTCCCTGCTCCCTGGAGAAATCCATGCGCTCTGCGGCGAGAACGGGGCTGGGAAATCCACGCTCATCAAATTGCTTTCCGGCGTTCATCCGGCCGGTTCCTACGAAGGCGAACTCCGCGTTGACGGAAAAACGGCGCAGTTCAATTCCCTCGCCGATGCGCAGAGAGCAGGCATCGCGGTCATCCACCAGGAACTCGCGCTCTTCGAGGAACTGAGCGTTGCCGAAAACCTGTTTCTCGGCAACGAACCCCGCACACCGCTCGGCTTTGTTGATTGGAACGCAATCCATGCCCGGACCCGGGAACTCCTCAAACGGTTCAAGGTCGACTTGGATCCGGGAACGCCGGTCCGCCTCCTTGGAGTCGGGCAAAAACAGCTCGTTGAAATCCTCAAAGCCCTTTCCAAGCAGTCCAGGATCCTGATTCTGGACGAACCTACTGCCGCGCTCGCTGAACACGAGGTCCGCATTCTGATCGACATCCTCCGCGACCTGCGCCGCGCATCGATCGCCTGCATCTACATCTCCCACCGACTCGACGAGGTGTTTGCACTGTCCGACCGTGTCACCGTTCTCCGCGACGGCGCATCGGTCCACACCTGTCCCACCCCGCAACTCCAACGCCAAGATCTGATCCGCCACATGGTGGGACGCCAGATCGACACTCTTTTTCCCCGCAGAAAATCCACCCCGGGCCAGCTCCTGCTCTCCGTGGAAAACCTCAGCGTGTCGCACCCGGCCACCTCGGCGCCGTTCCTCAGGGGGATCCAGCTTCAGTTGCATGCCGGCGAGGTGCTGGGCATCGGCGGCCTTATGGGAGCGGGACGCAGCGAACTGCTGCTCCATCTCTTTGGCCTGTGGGGAAGGCGCACGGCCGGCTCTGTTCGACTCGGGGAGCACTCCCTTGAGAACCAGTCTCCGGAGGAAATCCTGCAACTGGGCATGGGGTTGGTCAGCGAAGACCGCCGCCGGTATGGCCTGGTCCTTCAGGAATCCGTCCAGTTCAACCTCACTCTTTCTTCACTCCGGAACCGCACCCGACTCGGCCTGATCGATGCCGGAGCCGATACCACTGCGGCCCGGGAATCGGTGGAATCGCTCCGAATCAAGGCTGCATCGCTCGAGGTGAGTGCCGGGAATCTCTCTGGAGGCAACCAGCAGAAGATCGTTCTGGGAAAAGTGCTCCTCACTGGCCCACGCGTGGTCCTTCTGGACGAGCCAACCCGGGGGATCGATGTTGGCGCCAAACTCGAGATCTACGAACTCATCAACCGCCTCACAGCCGAGGGCAGGGCCGTGATCCTTGTCTCCAGCGAGTTGCCAGAGCTCATGGGAATGAGCGACCGGATTCTGATTCTCCGGGAAGGCTGCATCGGTGGCCAGTTCACCGGCTCCGGCACAACCCAGGAGGAACTCCTCGCCGCAGCGCTCCCCCAACCCGCCACCTGACCATGTCCTCTCGAATCCCCATCCGGCTCCTCACCATGGGCCTCATTCTTGCCGGGCTCTGCCTCTTTTTTGCCGCGGCTTCCCCGCAGTTCCTGAGCCCGCGCAACCTTTCCCTTCTGGCCACCGAACTGGCCATCACCGCGTCGCTGGCTCTGGGCATGCTTCTGGTCATCCTCCCCGGACACATTGACCTCGCCGCAGGAAGTGGCGTGGGCCTTCTGGGGGGTATCGCCTCCGTGCTCGTCTTTGAACACCGCCTTCCGGCCCCGCTTGCTCTCCTGGCCGCGCTTGCCACCGGTCTCCTGCTCTGGCGCGGCATGGGCGCACTGATCATCCGCGAAAAAATACCGGCATTCATCATCACGCTGGGCGGGCTGCTGGTCTTTAAGGGCCTCTTCTGGCTGGTGATCCACAACGCCACCATCCCGGTCGTCACCGGGGGCGGCACCAACCTTTATTCCCTGCTCACCACGTTCTACATTCCACCCACAGCGGGCCTCGTGAGTGCCCTGCTGCTGATCGGCACTGCACTGCTGCTGCGCTTCCTCCAGGCCCGTTCCTCTGTGGACAGACCCGCTGAGGACACCGGATTTCTTCGGCTTTTCACCGGCTGCCAGTGTCTGCTGCTGTTTGTCCTGATCGCCAACCAGTACCGCGGAATTCCGCTGCCCGCCGTGCTCTGCGGCGGCATCGCCGCCTGCCTCTGGGTGCTCACGCGCCACACCCCCTTTGGGCGCCACCTTTACGCGATTGGCGGAAACGAAGAAGCTGCGGTGGTTTCCGGCATCCCTGTCCGGCGGGTGGTGACCATGGCTTACACAATCATGGGCGGGATTGTGGCACTGACCGGCTTCATGCAGACCGCCTACGCCGGTGCCTCCACCACCACCGTGGGCGAACTCATGGAATTAGACGCCGTGGCCGCCTGCGTGATCGGCGGCGTCAGTCTCAAAGGCGGCCGAGGCTCCGTACCCGGAGTCCTCTTCGGCGCGGCCCTCATGGCGGCGCTGCTCAATGGAATGACCCTCCTCGCATTTCCCCCGGAACTGAAGTTCATCGCGCGCGGCACCGTGCTCGCACTTGCCGTCTGGCTGGACGTCCGCACCGGCCGAACCTCGGGCTAACGCCAACCCGCCGTTTCGAGGAACAGCGGTTCCAATCAGACAAATACCGGCATCTGTCCCGTCTTGAGCAAATGAAAACCCGCCTCTTTCTCTTGATCGCATTGCTCGTATGCGTCGCAGCCGGGCTTTGGTTTTTCCTTCCGTCCGAACCGGCATTTCAAATCGGAGCACTGCCCACGCGCACGGAATCCACCGCCCCTCAGACTGGTCCACGGATCGAACCAGAGTTGCCTGAACCGGCAACTACGGTCCGGAGCGTCTCGCCTTCCGAATGGGACCACCTGCTCTCACTTATTGGCCAAAATGGGCAACCCCCATCTCCCCCACAGCCAGCAACCCCGCAGGAGGCCGCACGTTTTCTCTCCCGGCATGGTGAGACTGCGGCGAACTTGGTGGCCGCATTCCACTGCACGCAGGAACGCACTTTTCTGGACCGGGCCCTAAAACTTTTTCCTGAAAGCCCCGTGGTTCTTTTTGCCGCATTCGGCGCGATGCCCCATACGATCCGAACGGGGGAACAACCGGGTCCTGAACCGGAGCGGTTGGCGATGATTGAGAGGCTCAAGGCGGCGGCTCCGAACAACCCCCTGCCTTGGATTTATTCCGCAGCAGAGCTCTTGAAATCGGGTCCGAGTGAGGAGGCACTGGCCGAACTCCGCGAGGGTCTGGAGCGGCCTGCTTTTTACACCTACACCTCCGAACAGATGGATGCCGTAAAACTGCTCTGGGAGGAGAAAGGTTTCCATCCCGACATTGCCGGGATACTCGGGGCCGGATGGATTCCGATCTACCATGCGAACCCGGTCCAACAGACGGCGCGCATGCTGATGGATCTGCAGAAGACAGCCTCCGATTCGGGCGACACGCAAAGAGCCAATGCAGCGCTCCAATCCGCGTATGAAATGGGACGCCTTTTCAGTTCGCCCGAATCCTCCCGGCTTCTGGTCGGGCAGCTCATCGGTTTCGCCTTTGAATCGAAGGCTCTCAAAGCGCTTCCCGAAGGCGCGAAACCGGACTGGCTCGCGATAGATCCCGCTGTGAGGCTTGCGGAAATCGAGCAGCGCAAAAAAATCATGACTGAGGCTCCCGGAATGATCGCCACCCTGATTCAGCGCCGGGACAGTTCCTCTTTTTCCGAATATGTCCGCAGACTCCGTTTTGAAAGCGAGTGGGAAGCGCTGCAGTGGTTGCGGGCACAAAACCGGTAGGAACACCGGAGGCGGCAGGACCGGTTGACGCGCTTGAGCGGAATCGTCGTTCCGGGAGACGGCTTGGAAGGCGTCTCCAAGCTGAAGAAGTGCCAGGGGGGAGGATTGAACTCCCGACCTAGGGCTTATGAGTCCCCCGCTCTGCCACTGAGCTACCCTGGCCCGAAAGGGGGGGTACACTACCCAAGCCCTCCCAAAACGCGCAAGAGGAGATTTTCAAGACCCGAGCTGGCGCGGGGACACGGCAAAACATTTGCAGCCCCCACCGCACCGGGCTAGGGTGCGCGGTCTCCGGCACCTCCGCAGATGCGCGGTTCCTGGCGACTCTCTGGCTCGTGGGCCACTGGAGCCGCCGGCGTCCGTTGCCTGCATCCGACGCCGGGAAACCGATTTTCTTCAAGCATTTCTGAGTTCCAGCCATCCGATGAACCTCAAATACAATTCCGACGGCCTGATTCCTGCCATTGTCCAGTGCGCGCGTTCGCGCCGCGTTTTAATGATGGCATGGATGAATGAAACCTCGCTCCAGTCCACGCTCCAGACCGGTCTGATGCATTACTGGAGCCGGTCCCGAAAGAAGTTCTGGCTGAAGGGGGAAACCAGCGGACACACGCAGAAGGTGGTGCGCTGGGCTGTGGACTGCGACGCCGACACGCTCCTTTTCGAGGTGGATCAAATTGGCGGCGCGTGCCACACCGGTTTTGAGAGCTGCTTCTTTCAAACCTACTCCCCGGAGGGCGCCGAGATCGCCGTAAGCGAGTCCCGGGTGTTCGACCCTGCCTCCACGTATTCCGCCTGAGCCATGCCCATGTCCCAGCCCCCTCTGCACCCTTCACCCGAGGAGTTCCGGCTCCTGGCCCAGCAGGGCAACGTCATCCCTGTCTGGACCGAACTGGTTGCAGACGCGGAAAACCCAGTCTCGGCGTTTCAAAAGCTCGACGACGGCGGGCCGAGTTTCCTGCTTGAATCGGTGGAAAAGAACGAACAAGCCGGGAGGTACTCCTTCGTGGGGAACCAACCGCGGCTCGTGTTTGAAAGCCGCGGACGCTCCTGCCTGATCGTTGAAAACGGGATTGAACGCCGTTTCGAAACCACCACCGACCCGCTCACCGAACTCGAGGCGCTCATGCAAACCTACCGGCCCGTGGCTGTGCCCGGCGCTGACAATACCCGGTTTTCCGGCGGGGCCGTCGGTTACCTCGGGTACGACATGGTCCGGTTTTTCGAGCCGAGCATCCCGGTGCCGCCCAAGGACGAACTCGGCCTGCCCGAGATGTGTTTTCTGGTCACCAAAACCGTGCTGATCTTTGACCACCGCACGCGCCGCCTCAAAATCCTGTGCAACGCGCTGGTGGACTCGAATGCCGGGGCCGATCCGGTGTCAGCTGCCTACGAGGACGCCGTGGCCAGCATCCAGCGGATCTTGGATCAGTTGGCCAAGCCCGCGGAAATGGCCAGGCTGTTCACAGAATGCGCCGCTCCGCCGGTTCAACCGTCGGCAAACACCTCCCGTGAGGAATACGAAAAGGCGGTTCTGGACGGCCAGGAGTTCATCCGTGCCGGCGATGTATTCCAGTTCGTGCCCTCCCAGCGCTTTGAAACCCCGTACACCGGCGACCCGCTGACCCTGTACCGGTCCCTGCGCTTTGTGAACCCATCGCCGTACATGTTCTGCCTCCGCCTCGGCGGGACGCCATCCACGCCGCGATTTGCGTTGGTGGGAAGCTCCCCGGAGGTTCATGTCCGCGCCATGCACGGCCGGGTGGAGATTCGGCCAATTGCGGGGACCAAACGGCGTGGAGCGACCGAGCAGGAGGATGAACAGAATGCCGCCGCCCTGCTGGCCGACCCCAAGGAACGGGCCGAGCATCTCATGCTGGTGGATCTGGCCAGGAACGACGTCGGCCGGATCGCCAAATACGGGTCGGTGCGGGTGACAGACTTTTTTACGATCGAGAAATACTCGCACGTGATGCACATCGTCTCCAACGTGGTAGGCGACCTCCGCGAGGATAGGACCGCGTACGACGTGATGCGGGCCACTTTCCCTGCCGGAACGGTCAGCGGTTCGCCGAAGGTGCGCGCGATGCAGATCATCAATGACCTCGAGAAGAGCAAGCGGGGCGTTTACGCCGGGGCCGTGGGCTACTTTGGATTCGATGGCAACCATGACTCCTGCATCGCACTCCGCACCGTGGTGCTGAAGGACAGCAAGGCCTACGTCCAGGCGGGTGCCGGCGTGGTTGCCGACTCCTCCCCAGCTGCCGAACATCAGGAGTGCGTCAACAAGGCCATGGGCATGATGGCGGCCATTGCCCGGGCCCAATCCCCCCGCTGATCCCCATGCTCTTCGTCCTCGATAACTACGATTCGTTCACCTACAATTTGGTCCAGTACTTTGGTGAACTGGGAGCTGAACCGCTGGTTCGCCGCAACGACGAGGTGACACTGGAGGAGGTCGCCGCACTTCGCCCTGAGCGGATTGTGATCTCTCCGGGCCCGTGCACCCCCAACGAGGCCGGCATCAGCAACGCGCTCATCCAGACACTCGGCCCCAAAATCCCGCTGCTCGGCGTCTGCCTCGGCCACCAGTGCATCGGCCATGTGTTCGGCGGTGAGGTCGTTCGCGCAGGCCGGCTCATGCACGGAAAAACATCCCCGATCCTCCACGACGGCACCGGCGTTTTTTCGGGACTTTCCAACCCATTCGATGCCACACGCTACCATTCGCTTCTGGTCCGGCGGGAATCGCTGCCGGCGGCTCTGCGGATCACCGCTGAAACTGCGGAAGGCGAAATCATGGGCCTGCGCCACCGCGAGTTCCCAATCCACGGCGTCCAGTTTCATCCGGAATCGATCCTGACGCTCGAGGGAAAACAACTGCTCAAAAACTTCCTCGAACTCTGAGTCCGGTCCGGGCGCGAATCCGGGCGCCGCGCAGCCGTTTTTTTGATTCTCGGGGTTTTTCGAGGTTTTTTGTTGCACAAGCCTCTGGTGCGGTTAACCTGCGCGACTCAATTTTTCCCGCCAATGAAAGCAGATATTCATCCCAACTATTCCGAGACGACCATCTCGTGCGCCTGCGGAGCCGTCTACCACACCCGCTCCACGCGCCGCGAACTCAAGATTGGTATCTGCGCCGCATGCCACCCGTTCTTCACCGGAGAACAGAAGTTCGTCGACACGGCTGGCCGGATTGAGAAATTCTCGCGCCGCTACTCCGGGGTTCAGACCCGCGCGACCCGCAAGAAGGCGTAGCCGTCAGTCCAGTTTCCATCGAACGGTGAAGACGAGGAAATCGTCTTCACCGTTTTGTTTTGCCACGTAAGACACCGTCTCCCGAGCCATGGATTTCGCACCACTTGTTGCCCGAAAATCGGAACGCTTTCGCGAACTGGAAGCCCGGATCTCTGCTGGCAACCTGTACGACGATCCCCAACAGGCGCGGGAGGTTCTCCGGGAACACACGCGGATCAAGGACCTCCTCGCAACTTGGGACGCCCTCCAGAAATCCGAACGCGAACTGCTCGAGAACCGCGAACTCGCTTCCGGCACGGACCGTGAACTGGCGGAGATGGCTGGCGCGGAAATCCCGGTCCTTGAACAGCGGATTGCCCAACTCCAGTTGCAGACCCAGTTCGCCCTGCTTCCCCCGGACCCGAATGAAGACCGCGATGCCATCGTTGAAATCCGGGCTGGCACCGGAGGCGACGAGGCGGCCCTGTTCGCGGCCGATCTGTACCGGATGTACACCCGGTTTGCAGAAACCCAGGCGCTGAAGATCGAAATGCTCGAATCCAGTCCCTCCGAACTGGGCGGTTTCCGCGAGATCATCTTCAAAGTCTCGGGCGAATCGGTTTTCCGCAAGTTGCGCTACGAGAGCGGTGTGCACCGGGTCCAGCGGGTGCCAGCCACCGAAGCCCAAGGCCGAATCCACACCTCCACAGCCACGGTGGCGGTTCTGCCCGAAGCTCAGGAGGTCGACCTTGAACTCAAGCCCGAGGAACTCCGGATCGATGTCTGTCGCTCCGGCGGTCCCGGCGGTCAGGGCGTCAACACCACCGATTCTGCCGTCCAAGTGCTTCACATCCCCACCGGCACGATTGTGCGGTGCCAAGACGGACGCAGCCAGCAGAAGAACAAGGCCAAGGCACTCCAGATCCTCAGGTCCCGCCTCCTGGAACGCAAACAGGCCGAGGAAAACGAGAAATACGCAGCCACGCGCAAGAGCCAGATCGGCTCCGGAACGCGGAGCGAAAAAGGGCGCACTTACAACTACCCGCAGAACCGGGTAACCGACCACAGGATCAACCTGACCCTGTACAACCTGGACAGTTTCATGGAAGGCAACATCGGCGAAATGCTGCAGGGCCTCCAGACAGCCGACATGGAGGAACGCCTCGCTGAGGCCAATCTCGCTTCCCAGACCGCCTGACCTGCACGTGGCATCTACCGGCCCGATGAAATCTGTTCTCGAAGTTCTCAAGGCCACCACGGTCTATTTCCAGAAGCACGAGATCGAGAGCCCGCGCCTGAACATCGAGCACCTCCTCGCCCATGTCCTCCAGCGGCGCCGGATGGATCTGTACCTCGAATTCGACCGCCCCCTGAGCGACAAGGAACTTGAACCCCTGCGCGACCTGGTCAAACGCCGCGCCTCGGGGGAACCGCTCCAGCATCTTCTCGGTTCCGTGGACTTTCTGGGGAGAAAGTTTCTCTGCGACAAACGCGCCCTGATTCCGCGTCCTGAAACCGAGCAGCTTGCTGAAATGCTGCTTCAGGAATGCCAGTCGGCACAGCGGATTGTTGACGTGGGCACGGGAAGCGGCGTGCTTGCCCTCTCCCTGGCTGCCGGGCTCCCCGGGGCGCAGGTCGAAGCCGTGGACTTCAGCGCCGAAGCGCTTTCTTTGGCGCGTGAAAATGCGGCTCAACTCGGGCTCGCCGACCGGGTTCTTTTTCACCAAGGCGACCTGCTGGATCCGGTCTCTGGCGTTTTCGATTTGGTGGTGGCCAACCTGCCCTACATTCCCCGCTCGGAAATCCCCGGGCTCTCGAGGGAAGTCCAGCACGATCCGACAGCCGCTCTGGACGGCGGCCCGGTGGGCACGGAACTCATCCTGCGCCTTCTTGAGCAGTGCCCTGAAAAGCTCGCCGGCCTGCTGGCACTTGAAATCGGGCTCGACCAAGGCCCGGAGCTGCAGGCCCGTCTGGAGGCACTTGGCTTCCGGAACATTCGCCTTCTGCCCGACTACCAGGGACACTCCCGGTTTCTCCTCGCTTCCTATGGATAAGATCCTCGTTCACGGAGGGCATCGCCTCAGCGGCTCCGTCAAAATCAGCGGCTCAAAAAACTCGGCCCTGCCAATTCTTGCGGCCACCCTGCTCACCAAGGAACCGTGCGTGGTACGCCATGTGCCAGACCTGAGCGACATCCATTACATGCTCCAGATCTTGTCCCATCTGGGAGCCCATGTGGAGAGGGCCAGCGGAACTGTCCGCGTTCAGGCGGAAAAAATCCGGTCCGTTGCCCCGTACGACATTGTCCGCAAAATGCGGGCGTCGGTCTGCATTCTTGGGCCGCTTCTGGGCCGGATGAGGAAAGCCACGGTGTCGCTTCCGGGCGGCTGCGTGATCGGCGACCGCCCGATTGACCTGCACCTGAAGGGGTTTGAAGCCCTCCACGCCACGCACCGCGTCGAACAGGGCAACGTGCACGTGCACGCCACCAAACTCCGCGGAGGCACCGCACATCTCCGGGGAAAACTTGGCCCCACGGTTCTGGGGACCGACAACGTCATGATGGCCGCCGTGCTTGCCGAGGGAACTACCGTCATCGAGGGCGCTGCCGAGGAACCCGAAGTCGTCGACCTCGCAAATTTCCTGAACAAAATGGGCGCGAAAATCCATGGCGCCGGCACCTCCCAGATCACAATCGAGGGGGTCCGCAAACTGCATGGGGCCGAACACGACGTGATTCCGGACCGGATTGAAGCCGGGACATTTTTGGTGGCAGCGGCGATTGCCGGACGCGAGGTGACCCTCAAGCGGGTCAACCCGCACCATCTCGACTCGGTGATCCAGACGCTCCAACAGGCCGGGTTTCCCGTTTCGAGCACCAAGACGACCGTGACCCTTCAGGGCAAGGCCAGGCCGCTGGCTCTCCACATCACCACCGAGCCCTACCCGGGTTTCCCCACCGACATGCAGGCTCAGATGTGTGCCCTGCTCACCCGGGCCAAGGGACAGAGCAGCGTGACCGAAACCGTTTTTCCCCAGCGTTTCATGCATGTCTCCGAACTCAAACGGATGGGTGCCCGGATCGATCTGCTGGATCACTCGGCTTTTATCCACGGCACCCCCCGACTGAGCGGGGCGCCGGTCATGGCCAGCGACCTGCGCGCCTCCGCCGCCCTTGTCCTTGCAGGCCTGAAAGCCGATGGCATCACAGAAATCAACCGGGTCTACCACATTGACCGCGGCTACGAGTCCATTGACGAAAAACTCAACAACCTCGGCGCCCAAATCGAACGGGTCAAAGTCTAGCTCTTGCTGCCCAAGACGGAGTCCCAGACCCATTCCAGATACGGGGGCCATCCAGCATCCACGCCGAGCCTCAGGATTTCAGGAACCTCGTAGGGATGGAGTGTTCGAAGCCGTGCCTCCAAGTCCGGGTACCTGACCACCGGGGTTTTGAGAACCAGCAAAGCCTCGTGCCCGGTTGTGACCCGGCCCTCCCACCAATACACCGATTCAACGCCTGGCAGGACGCTGCCGCAGGCCGCCAGCTGTTCCCCGACCAAAATCCCGGCCACGCGACGGGCTTCGTCCGGGCTGGGCAGGGTTGTCAGAACCACGCAAATCGCCTCGTTCATACCTGGTTTCCTCCGCCAAAACGCCTGGCAATGCGACCCCAAAAAAGAACGCTGCGCGGTTTTTCCAGGCCCCCTGCCCCCTGCTGAGGGTATCCGGACCGCGTTTTGCCTTTCCTTCACTCCTTTCTTTCGTGTTGATTCTGGCCCCAATGCCGAAAGCCAAACCGAGAGCCAAGCCCCGTAAAAAGCCGCAGTTCAAACGCATCGTGTTGAAGGTCAGCGGAGAGGCGCTGCGCGAACATGGGAGCAAGGACAACATTTCCCCGCAGATCGTCCAGAAGATTGCTGAGCAGATTCAGGAAGTGCACGGACTGGGAGTGCAAATCGCCGTGGTGATTGGCGGGGGCAACATCTGGCGCGGCCTTTCGGCCAGCCACCGGGGCATGGAACGCACCACGGCCGACTACATGGGGATGCTGGCCACGGTCATCAACGGGCTCGCGCTCCAGAGCCAACTGGAACAACTCGGCGTTCCCACCCGGGTCCAGACGGCCATCCCCATCCAGAGCGTCGCCGAACCGTTCATCCGCCGCCGGGCCACACGCCACCTCGAACTCGGACGCGTGGTCATCTTTGTGGCGGGCACCGGCAACCCATTCTTTTCTACAGACACAGCCGCCGCGCTCCGGGCGAGCGAAATCGGGGCAGAGGTCATCCTGAAGGCCACGAAAGTGGACGGAATCTATACGGCGGACCCCTTCAAGGATCCTACCGCCAAAAAGTATTCCCGGATCACCTACTCCGAGGCACTGTCCAAACGGCTCTCCGTGATGGACTCAACCGCATTCACCCTGTGCATGGACAACCGGATTCCGATCGTGGTTTTTGATCTGATGGCCAAGGACACCATCCGGAAAGCGGTCTTGGGTGAACCTGTGGGCACCTTGGTGACAGACATCTGAACTCCCGACCCCCTTTTTTATGGATCCCGATGAAATTTTGCTCGAAACCGAGGCCGCAATGGAAAAGGGCTTCGATTACCTGACTCACGAGTTTGCTGCCGTCCGAACCGGGAAAGCATCTCCTGCCCTCGTCGAAAACATCGATGTGGAGGCCTACGGCGCCACCATGAAACTCAAGCAACTAGCTCTGATCACCACGCCCGAGCCTCGCCTGGTCGTCATCCAACCCTTCGACGGATCCACCACCAAGGACATCGAACGCGCCATCAAAGAATCCAAGATCGGCATCAATCCCACCGTGGACGGCAAGATCATCCGCCTCCCGATCCCCCAACTCTCCGAGGAGCGCCGCAAAGACCTTGTCAAATCGGTCCGCCAGATGGCCGAGGAATCCAAGGTCCGGATCCGGTCGGCGCGCCGGGACGGAATTGATACCTTCAAGAAAATCCAGAAGGACGGCAAGATCACCGAGGACGACCTGGATGGGTTTGAAAAAGAAATCCAGAAGCTCACCGATTCGTTCACCAAAAAAATCGAGGATTCTGTCGTGGTGAAAGAAGCCGAGATCATGAAGGTTTGATCCCATGAAACGTCTGGCCCCGCTCCTCTGCCTATTCTGCCTCCTGGGTTTTCCGGCCCTTTCCGAGGTGGTTCGTCCCGCTCCGGACTTCAGCTTTCCGGCGCCGGAAAAAAAGCCGGGCTCGCTCAAGGCGCTCCGGGGCCAGGCGGTGGTCCTTCTGATTGCCGACTCGGCCAAGCGCTCTGACCTTGTCAAACAACTCCGGTATCTGGAGGAGATTTACCAGCAGTTCGCCGGCCGGCATGTGGTGTTTGCGGCGGCACTGACTGGAGGCGGCACGGGCGTCCCCTCGACCATCCCATTTGCGATGGTGGACAATCCTGGACAGGTGTCAGCGGCATATGGGGGCAGCCCGAAGTTCCAACTGGTGATCATCGGCAAGGACGGGAACGTCGACTACCAGACCTCCAAGGTATGCACGGGGGAGCGGATCCGGGACGTGATCCAGAACTCGTTTGCGGTCCAGACGGCGGGCCGGGCGGCGGACCGGTTCTGATCGATCGCGAACGGGCTCACACGCCCCCAGCCGACACCTCCTCAACATCCTGCTGGCATGGGCGAAACAGCCGTCTGCTCGGCTTGGAAGGCGGATCCGGCGGGTTTTGGCGTACTACAATAGAAACTTGCACAATCCGCCTTCCTGCGAGAACGTGTCGGGGTCATTTCCGGATCCTCATTTGCCCCCGACTCCCTTGTTTATGCCTACCCGACGCAAAGCCTTGCAAACCCTCGCGTGGACCTCTGGCGGACTTCTGGCCACCAGGCTTCCCCTGCTTGGGCAGCAGGCCCCACCTCCCGCAGGAGCGGCACCCGCTCCTGAGGCCGAAGGCGTGTTCAAGCTTCCCCCGCTGGGCTACGACTACGACTCGCTTGAACCGTTCATCGATGCGGAGACGATGAAGATCCATCATGACAAGCATCACGCCGCCTACGTGAGCAAACTCAATCAAGCCGTTGCAAAGGCCCAAATTTCAGGCCAGACCATCGAGGAACTTCTGGGCTCGCTTTCCAAACTGCCCGAGGCGGTCCAATCTGACATCCGCAACCAAGGGGGGGGCCATGCCAATCACACCCTGTTCTGGCAGATCCTCCGAAAAAACGAGAACGGCAAGCCCCTCGGCGAACTCGCCTCAGCCATCGACAAGTCCTTCGGCGGGTTCCAGAAATTCCAGGAGCAGTTTGCGGAAGCGTCCATGAAACTGTTCGGAAGCGGTTGGGTCTGGTTGGTGGTCCGGGGCAACCGGGCAAGCAAACTTGAAATCCTTTCCACGCCCAATCAGGACTCCCCGCTGAGTCAGGGCGCGATTCCCGTTCTCGGCATCGACCTTTGGGAACACGCCTACTACCTGAAGCATCAGAACCGCCGCGCGGACTACGTCCAGTCTTTCTCCAAGGTCCTGAACTGGGATTTCATCAGCGACCGTTTCGCCAAACTCTCCTGATCATTCCGGCGCCTCCCCCCAAGGCCCCGTCAGATTCGGACTTCGCATTTTCAAGTCCCCTGCCCTGTTAGATGGCTGCCACCCAATCCACCGAAACCTGCACCGACTGCGGAACTCTGATTGACGTCTCCCGGGAGGAACCCTTGGCGCTCCTGCATTGCCCGACCTGCGGAGCCGGTCTCCGTGTCCGGAAACGGTTTGACCATTTCGAGATTCAAGAAACTTTGGGTGCGGGAGGCATGGGCTCCGTCTACCGGGCCAAGGACACGACGCTGGGCCGGATGGTCGCGCTGAAAGTGCTCCGGAGCGAGTACGGCAAAAGCCCGGATTTTCTGCGGCAGTTCAAGACGGAGGCGGCAGCCACCGCCTCGATCAACCATCCCCATGTGGTCAAGGTGTACTCCAGTGGCGAGTCCAGCGGCCTCCTTTACATTGCGATGGAACTGGTGGACCAAGGCTCCCTCGAAGGGCAGATGGGGCCCTCCCGGAAAATCGAAGAACTCCGGGTGCTGGAAGTCGGGATCCAAGTGGCGCAGGGACTCGAGGCTGCGCTCAAGAACAACCTCATCCACAGGGACATCAAGCCGGGTAACATCCTTTTTGACTCCAAGAAACAGGCCAAGATCGTCGACTTCGGACTCGCTGGCCTCGCGGACTCCTGCCAGAAGATGGGCAATGAAATCTGGGGCACTCCGTACTACGTGCCGCCGGAAACACTCGACCACGCCAAAGAGGATTGCCGGAGCGATATCTACGCCCTCGGTTCCACCCTCTACCATGCGCTTGCCGGCCGCCCTCCGTTCACCGGCGAGACCGTGTCGATTCCTGAACTGCGCGAACTCAAACGCAAATTTGATCCGATTGAGAAAGTCTGTCCGGGCGTTTCCAGTGCCACAGCGGTTGCCATCAACAAGGCCATCGCATTCTCCCCCGGCGACCGGCACCAGAACTATGACCAGTTGATCCAGAGCCTTGAGTTTGCCCGGAAAGAACTCGCGGGCAAAGCCAAGGCCCGCACGGACAATCAGCCGGTTTCCTACCAGTGGCTTTCCCTTCTCACTGCCGCTGGCATTGTGCTCGGAGGCTTTGTTGCCCCTAAACTGCTGTTCAACCGCAGCAAAAAACCGGCTGCCTCCGCACCCGCGCCCAAACCCGTCACGGACCCGCTTAAACCCTCTGTGGAGTCCCGTTTCAAAACGGCTCTGGAGACCCTCCTCAAGAACCAACCCAAGGAGGCCGCCCTCGCATTCAAGGAACTCCAGACGGAAGCCGACCTGCCGGTGCCCACCGAACAGTGGCTGATCCTTCACCAGGCACTCGCCCATCTTCTGGCCCAAGACAACGCAGGAGCGGAAACCGCACTCGGTCTTCTGGCGGAACGCGGCAAGTTTTCACAGCACCCCGACGACGCTCCTCTGGCGAGCTTTTTTGTCCAAATCGGCCGGACCGTGGGCGCTCAGGGCCCTCTGACGCCGTCCCAGACCCGCTCATTCCAGTACCCGGACTACCGGTGCTTTGGCCTGCTCCTCGCTGGAATCAAAGACTGGAATCAACATAAGTTTGAGGACGCCGCAAAAATCCTCGAAAACTTCCATCCCACGTCGGTGACGACGCGGCCGGAATGGATCACGTCGAAGGAAACAGCCGAAACCTTCTCCAAAATCGCCCGAGCCAAGGTCAGCGAGTTTGCTGCATACCGGGAGGCTGCCCTGCTGCTTGAACGCGCCGGAGATACCGATACCCGCCGGACTGCAGCAGCAAAAGCACGGGAGGCTCTGGCAGCACTCAAATCTGCGCCGCCCCTCGCAGAGGCCTTGGTTGCCTCCGCCGAGTCCGCAGAAGCTCTGGTCAAGAGCGCCGAGGAGCAGGAGTCTGCCCGGCAGGCTTCCATGGAAGCTGCCGACCTCAAGGAATTGACTGAGGCGAAAAAACAGCGGCTCCTTGCCCTCAACAAAATCCAGTTTCAAGAGGCGCTTGAGGCGGTCCGGCAAACGTATCTGCGCACCGAAAAATACCGGGCGGAGAGGGCCGCGATCCTTGCGAAAACGGAATACCTGATCCGGTTCAAACGGCTGCTGATTCAAGACATCTCCATCGCGGGATCGCAGCGGCCCATCGCCCGGAGAAACGGGAGTCCAATTCCCGGCACACCGGCGAAGGCAGACGAACAGTCGATCCACAGCAAGACCGAGTACGGAACGGTCCCGGTGGCATGGGCGGACATCCACCTTGAAAGCCTCTACCAAGTTGCGCAGTCCCTGCTGAAACCTGGGATGCCACCCGAATCCGAGGCCGAACGGCGGGCAGCACTGGCTGCCTTCGCATCCATGATCGGCAAACCGGCCGAGTGCAAGGCGCTCCTCGCGGAGGCAGTCAAACTGCGGCCTGAAATCGCAAAGAGCGTTGATCCGCTTCTGAACTTTGCCGACCAACCCTAATCCTGCCCTCCCCGGCACCCACCTCTCCACTGCACCCGTTTCGTGGGCCAGAACAGGTCCCAAACGGCTCAATCGGCGAATAGGCCTAAAACGCAGCTTGGAGTTCAGGAAAAAAGTGGTGCGTCTTGCGATCTGATGCTTGCGGTTTCTTTTCTGCCGCCCATACTGTGCAACTCGCGAATGCCTCTGGCGTTCCGGATTTGCGCCCGTAGCTCAATTGGATAGAGTGTCGGTCTCCGAAGCCGAAGGTTGTGGGTTCGACCCCCGCCGGGCGCACTCCTGAGTTTTTCTTAAACTCGGCTGAACACGGTGGTCAATTTCCTGACGGATCAGCACCGACTCCCCTTCTCCAGAGCGACGCCTCCAGAAGCCTGCCATTTCCGGCCACTTTTGAATGAATTCAACGGACCCGGTTTCCAACCGGCACAGTGGGCGTCTCGTTCCACAGGATTCTCAGGTTCCGGGTCTGTCTTCCGGCTAAAACCAAGTCCGGCCTTCCGTCTCCATTGAGGTCTCCGGCCTTGATATCTTCCACCGCAACCTCCTCCCCCGACACCGGGCTGCTCCGCCACTGGTTTCCGTCTGGATCGACGGGCGCAAACATGCGGGCCCCCGGCGTTCCCTTGGGGTTCATACCGCGCCAACCTGCCACGATCTGGTCGCTGCCCACCCCCAGGAAATCAGCCACCACCACGGCATGCCCATCCTTGAGCGTTTCATCGAGCACACGCCGGTCCCATTGGCCTTCGCCGGACGCTGTACCCGAGTAAACGGACACGGTCCCCCCGTGCATCGGTTCTATGGCGCCGAGGAACCGGTTTCCATTGGGCAACCGTCCGTCCCGGATTTCGCCGGTCCAGATCTCAGAGATCTGGCGGTGCTCCCACCCGTCGCCCTTGCTTCGGAACCAGAAAACCCCCTCCTTGGCGGCCGTGAGAATCTCGCCGGCCCCCTTCCAGCGCACGGGATGAAAATTGTGGCTGGCATGCGTGAAGTCGCTGACCAAGGTCCGCTTCCACGGGGTTCGCGGATCGGACGGTTTGCGGTAGGCGTACACGAGGCTGCCCTGGCCCGCGTTGTTCCGGTTGCCGCGCCCGTGCAGCGGTTTGACCACCAACTCCCAATCCCCTCCGGGAGACTGCACCCAATGCATCCGATGGACGGTGGGCTCGTGAGGCAGGCGGACCGACTCCCATCTCTGCGTTCTGTCTGCCGGCGGAATCAGGTAAAAAACGCCGCCGCTTTTTTCCAAGTCGTCGGTCTCGCCGGGATTCCACTGGGCCCCCACGGCCACCTCCGCCTTGCCATCCCCGTCGATGTCCTGTGCGGCGATGCAGACATTGTCGCGTTCGGTCAGGTTCTCGCAGAACACATGCTTCTCCCAACCAGGGTTCCGGTACCATTGCACGGACCGTTGGTCGGCAAGAAGCACGTCTGGCTTTCCATCCCCATCCACATCGGCAATCGCAATTCCGTACCCGATCTGGATCGCCGCATCGATCTCCTGGACCCGGAAAACGGGTTCAGGAGGAAGAGCCGACTCTGCTCCAGAACAGATCGGAACAATCAGGCAGCTGCAGACAAAAGTCGGAAAAAAACGAGGGGTACGCATGAGAACCAGTGGGGGAGCTTGGGGGCTTTTTGTGCGGGGAAGCCACAGGAATGCCCGGGCTGCCCAAGAGGGGTATCGAGGGGGGGCTTTTGGACGGAGGTCGGACTTCTGGAAACCTCCGAAGCATGGGCAGTGAGGGAATCGAACCCCCGACCAACTCGGTGTAAACGAGCCGCTCTACCGCTGAGCTAACTGCCCTTCCAGCTTCTTCAAATCCAAGATCTGTCCGCCGGCGACGCCACCGCTCATAGGCCAGCTCTGCGGAATCGACAAGGAGATTCGCCTTCCCCATGCGTTCCCTGAAGGCCCGGCGCTGGATGCCGCCCCCGGGATGCGGACGGGCGGAGCCGTTGCGGCTGGAAATGAAAGGATTACTCAAAAACCGATTTACAAACCCTCCGGCGCGACTAGTCTTTGTGGCCCCCTTCATTGCCTCATGGTGTAATGGTAGCACAAGTGACTCTGAATCACTTTGTCTAGGTTCGAATCCTGGTGAGGCAGCCATCCCGCTTTCTTCGCGCTTTGGAACGTGGCTTTTTTCTGAACAGTCTCCGTTTCCAGCGGGACAGCCCCTGACACCTCGCACCTTTCTGCACTCCTGAAACCTGACTCCACAGAACCGCCCGGTCCGCAGCGTCTGGTGTTCCGGCTGCTCTGGATGGTCTGGCGCTACCGCTGGAGTTGCCTGCGGGTGTTGTCCTCCCAGTTTCTACTGCTGCTGCTGGGGATGGGCATTATCGCTCTAACCGGGTTCGGGATTGATGCGCTGCGCCATGCCGTGGATCCGAGCATCCCGCCGCCGGGCTGGATGCCCCCAAAGCTGGCTGCATTGCCCCCCAAGGAATTGCTTCTGTTCACGGCACTGGCGCTTCTGGCCATCGCACTGGCTCGGGCGGTTCTAGCGGCCCTGAACGGCATCTGGACCGGCGACCTGCTCCAAGGCCGCCTGGTTCGGGACCTGCGCACGGAAAGTTACGCCCGGCTCCAGCGGCTCTCATTCCGTTTTTTTGACGGACAAACCAGCGGCTCGCTCATCAACCGGATTGCCGGGGACATCCAATCCACCCGGCTCTTTCTCGACGGCGTGCTCTTCCAGATTGTGACCCTGCTGGTGACGGTAACCACGTCCATTGGATACATGGTGGCCCTCAACCCGGGGCTGACAGCCGCGTGTCTGGCCACATCCCCCGCGGTCTGGATCGCCACAGCCCTCTTTTCCAGAAGGGTCAAACCCGCCTACGAAGAGGCCGGAAAGCTCAACGATCAACTCTCCCAGAAGATCACTGAAAGCCTCCGCGGCATTCATGTCATCAAGGCCTTTGGACGCGAACCGGATGCGCTCCAGCGCTTTCACTCCGCAAACGACTCGCTCCGGGACAAACAACGGCAGATTTTCCGCACCGTCTCCACGTTTGTGCCGTCCATTCTGTTTCTGAGCCAGGCGAACCTGCTGGTCCTTCTTGCGTATGGCGGACTGCTCTCCGCCAGAGGCGAGTTTCCAGTGGGAACCGGTCTGGTGGCCTTTGCCGCACTGCTACAGCAGGTTTCCGGGCAAGTCGCCGGCATCGGGAACATCGCCAACACCGCCCAGCAGTGTCTCCGTGCAGCCAGCCGCGTTTTTGAAATCCTGGATGCGCCAGCCTCGATCCGTTCTCCCTCGGATGCAAAGCCACCGCGTCCGGGAGCGCTCCGGTTCGACTCCGTCTGGTTCGGGTACGGCGACAAACCAGTGCTTGAGGATGTGAGCTTTGAAGCGCAGCCCGGGGCGTGCATTGCATTTTTCGGGCCGACAGGCGGTGGAAAAAGCACGCTCCTGAGTCTGGTTTCACGCTTCTACGACCCGACCTCGGGTCGGATCACGCTTGCCGGCGACGACCTCCGCGAACTCGATCTGGAGGCGCTCCGCCGCCGGGTGGGCGTGGTGTTTCAGGACAGCTTTCTCTTCAGCACCTCGGTTGCCGCAAACATCGCTTTCGGATGCCCCGAGGCCTCTCAAGCTGAAATCGAACGGGCAGCCCGGGTGGCCTGCGCCCATGAGTTCATTCTCCGCCTGCCTGCAGGCTACGACACCGTCCTTGGCGAAGCCGGGATCGGTCTTTCAGGCGGCCAGCGCCAGCGACTCGCCATCGCACGGGCCGTGCTCCGCAACCCGGACATCCTCCTGCTGGACGACCCGACAGCCGCCGTGGATCCGGGAACCGAGGCGGAGATTCTGGCGGCCCTTGAGACGGCCATGGCAGGTCGCACCACCTTTCTGGTCTCGCACCGACCAGCCATGCTTCGCAAAGCCACGCGGATTCTGGTCCTGGACCATGGCCGGGTTGTGCAGACGGGCACTCACGCGGAATTGCTGGACCAGCCGGGCTGTTACCGGGAGTGCATGCGGCACCACTTGGAGGAACAGGGGGAGGACCACGCAACGGCATGAAAACCGCCCCGCGCCTCACCGTGGTGTCCAGCGACCCGGAAAAAACCCAGATCCGTCCGGAGCTGGGAGTGGTCAGCCTGTTGCGCCGGCTTTTTGAGTTCACCCGCCCGCATGCCGGAATCCGGAACTGGCTTTTTTTCCATGTGATTCTGAGGGCGGGCCTGCTGCCGCTGGGAACATGGACCCTTGGCCTTGTGCTCAGCGGGCCGATTGAACACCGGAACCCATCCGGGATTTTGCTGGGAGCACTGGGCTACGGGCTTCTTGCTCTGCTTACAAACTTCACGTTTCACTACCGCTACCGGTACGCCCTAGAACTCGGGGAGGCGGTCATCCACGACCTGCGCGGGGCGGTCTTTGGACATCTGATCCGAATGCCAGCCGCATTTTTTGACACCCAGAAACTGGGCCGGATCTTGGGCCGGGCGACCTCCGACATCGACAGTATCCGGACCGGCGTTCAGGACGTGGTTTTCGTCGGGGTCGTTCAGATTGGACAAATGCTGGTTTCCGGGGCGCTCATGTGCTTCTACGACGCTCTGCTTTTCGGCCTGGTCCTGCTTCTGGCGCCGGTGGTCTGGTTCCTCCACCACGGCTTCACCCGCCGCGCCACCGAAGCCCAGCGGCGCGCCACGGAGAGTTTCAGCCGGATCACTGGCACGCTGGCAGAGACGGTGAATGGGATCCGGGTCACACAGGGTTTTGTGCGGGAGGAGGTCAATGCCGCCTCGTTTGCAGAATTGGTCCAGGAACAGTCCGGCTACAACGTAGCATCTGCCCGGACATCGGCAGTGTTTCTGCCGCTGCTGGAGTTCACCACGCACCTTTTTACAGCGCTGCTGCTCTTGCTGGGAGGCTGGCGGGTGCTCGCCGTTTCCTCCCAGACTCCCGTGTCCGACATCGTCCAGTTCCTCTTTCTCTCCGGCCTGTTTTTTGAGCCCATCAAGGCCTTGGGGAACCTCTACTCTTCGGCTCTGTCGGCAATGGTTGGCGCAGAACGCGTGTTCCGGCTGCTGGACACCCCGCCCGCATGGCAGGATCCCCCGGATGCACTGCCCCTGCCCGGCCCGATTTCAAGGGGGGTCCACGTGGAAGCGCGCGACCTGTGCTTTGAGTACGAACCGGGCTGCCCTGTGCTCAGGAACATCGGATTCAGCGCGGAACCGGGCACCACCACGGCGTTGGTGGGACACACCGGCAGCGGAAAAACCACGTTCACTGCGCTCCTGGGCAAGATGTACCTCCCCTCCTCCGGACAACTGCTGCTCGACGGACTCGACATCCGCCAGATCCAGTCCGACTCCCTGCACCACCATCTGGGTGTGGTCCACCAGAACAGCTTTCTGTTTGAAGGCACCATTGTCGACAACCTGCGCTTTGCCAAACCCGAGACCACCGTGGAGGAAGTCCGCGCCGTGGTGGAGCGCCTTGGATTCTTGGACCTTCTGGACGCATTGCCACAGGGGCTGGAGACGCAGGTCGGCGAAGGCGGCTCCAACCTTTCCTCGGGGCAGCGGCAATTGGTCAGTTTCGCCCGGGCGCTCCTGGCCAATCCGAGACTGCTCATTCTAGACGAAGCCACCAGTGCGGTGGATACGCGCACAGAAGCCAGAATCCAGACCGCCTTGACCACGCTTCTAAAAGGACGCACCAGTTTTGTCGTCGCCCACCGCCTGAGCACCATCCGGGCTGCCGATCAGATTCTGGTGCTCGAAAACGGCTCCCTCCGCGAACGCGGGAGACATGCGGATTTGCTGGCCTCCGGCACCATTTATCCGGGGCTGCACCGCCATTTCACCGAGGGAACCAGCCTCTGAAGCGGTCGTATCCGGGAGAAATCCCGACCTCCCCCGCCCTGCTACTGGACCGCTTTTTTTTCGCGACTTCCGCATCCGCGAGGGGTTGCATCTATCATCCTTTTTTATCCCTCCCACTGCATGCTCAAGCCCCTGCTCTCCGTTGTTTTTCTCTGTTCCTTTGTCGCCGTTGAGACCCGCGCCGACGCCCTTTCAGGAAAACGCCCAAACATTCTCTTCCTGCTCACCGACGACCAGGGGTACGGCGACATTTCCGCCCATGGAAATCCCGTCCTGAAGACTCCCCATCTGGACAAACTGCGGTCTGAAGCCCTGCGGTTTACGGACTTCCATGTGAGCCCCACCTGCGCCCCGACCCGGAGCGCCTTGTTGACGGGAAGGCACGAATTCAAGAATGGCATCACACACACCATTCTGGAACGGGAACGCCTTACGTTGGACGCCGTCACTCTGGCTGAGGTGTTGCGTTCTTCCGGCTATTCCACCGGCATTTTTGGCAAGTGGCACCTCGGCGACGAACCCGCGTACCAGCCCAACCGCCGCGGCTTTGACGAGACCTTCATCCACGGCGGCGGCGGGATCGGCCAGATTTTTCCGGGGTCCTGCGGGGACGCGCCCGACAACTCGTATTTTGACCCGGCCATCCTTCACAACGGGACATTTGAGAAAACCAAGGGGTATTGCACCGACGTCTTTTATGCCGAGGCGACCCGCTGGATGGAAGCACAGCACAAGGCGGGCAAACCCTTCTTTGCCTACATCCCCACCAACGCCCCACACGGCCCCTACATTGCGCGCCCGGAAGACAAGGCGCTTTACGCCGGCAAGGGCCTTCCCGAGGACACGGAGAGCTTTTTTGGGATGCTCCACAACATCGATGAGAACGTCGGAAAACTGGTGGGGAAACTGGATGCGTGGGGCATCGGCCAGAACACGCTCGTCGTCTTCATGAATGACAACGGCGGCACCGCAGGTGTCCGCGTGTTCAACGCAGAAATGCACGGGTCCAAGGGAAGCGCATGGATCGGAGGGACACGGGCCAACTCATTCTGGCGCTGGCCGGGTTCCATCGCCCCCGCCGACTGCAAGGCGCTCACCGCCCACATCGACTTCTTTCCCACCCTCGCCCAGATCTGCGGCGCGCCGCTTCCCGAAAAGGCCAAAACCCAGATCGAAGGCCGCAGCTTGGTGCCTCTTTTGGAAAACCCGACAGCCCCCTGGGCAGACCGTGTCCTGTTCACCCACGTGGGCCGCTGGCCAAAACTGGCGGATCCCAACACCCAGAAGTTTCAGACCACCTCCGTCCGCAACACGCGCTGGACCCTCGTGAGCGAGAAAGGGGCACAGGAACCCCAATGGCAGCTCTTTGATGTCTCCACCGATTACGCCCAGAAAAACGACGTCGCTGCGCAGAACCCCGCGGTTGTGGCCGAACTGAGTCAGGCATTTGAACAGTGGTGGAAGGCATGCCTGCCCATGATGGTCAACGAAAAGGCTGTGGGCCCGGACATCAATCCCTTCCAGGAAATCTATTACCGGCAGTTTGGTGGATCCCCGTCGGCCGAGGATCTCGCAAAGATGAAGTCCGAGAACGCGTTGCGCTTCGGCTCCAAGCCCGGAAAAAAGAAGACCGAGTAGATCCGCAGGTCCATCAGGACCTCACATGCGCCAACCCCCGGGCACTCTGCCGCTTCACTTCAGTGGAATGGCTGAAAACCGTCCGGCATCACATGGCCCAGAGGGCATCGCATGGCCCAGAAGGCATTACTTTGCGCAGAAGGCATGGTTTTCACCACGCCTACTGGGCATGAGCCGGTCCTTACTTTGCTCCTGAGGCGCTCCCCATGGGGAGAAACCAAATGTTCCGGAACCGCATCGGGTTTCCATGATCCTGCAACTCCAGCGCTCCCTCCTGCTGCTTGCCATCCAACTCCACCCCGTCCTGAACCAGGACACCGTTGTGCCAGACACTGATCCGCTGACGGTGTTCCACCTTTCCGTCCCGTTCTTTGGCGCGTTCGATGACGATATCGTAAGCCTGCCATTCCCCGGGTTTGCGGGAGGCGTTCACGCGCGGCGGGTACATCCCGTACAACGCCGCAGCTTGGCCGTCGGGATAAGTGTCGTTTTCAAAGGAATCCAGCACCTGCACCTCGGGATACCCGCCGATGAACACCCCGCTGTTCCCCCTTCCCTGCCCCTTGCCGACTACCTCCGAGGGAGTTGCCCACTCGATGTGAAGATGGCCGTCCCCCACGATCACGCCGCGGGTCTGAATCGGCCCGGTCTTCGGAACCACTTCAAAATATCCCTCCTCCCCGGCCACCACCGTCCAACCGGCCGCATCCGAGTTTTTGGACGGATCTAGCTTCCGGGATTTCCAGTTCTCCAAACTTTTCCCGTCGAAAAGCAATTCAGCCCCCTTGGGCACCGGCACGCGGCGCCCATCGTACTGGGGCGGCACCCCCTCGGGACGCGGCCTTTCCATGCTATGCACCGGCCATTTTCCGTCCGGGGTCATGCGGACCTCCTTTTTAGACGGCTGCGCTGGCGCGGCCGGCGCCTGCGCCCCGGCGGTGGGGCAGGCCAAAAAGTAAGCTCCCATGCCAACCGCAAGAGGACAGACAATAGAAAGCGTGCTTTTGAGTGCGTTTTTCATTGGGGGATTCGGTTGAAAAAAGAAGGTGTGACTGCGATGGGACAACCCGCGGCCCGCGAATGGGATTAGACCGATTCGCTGTCTTTGCAGCAAAAAGTCGTTCAGGCCGCGGTCACTTGGAATCCGGCGGCCATCGCGGACGAGCCCTCCGAGGCAGGCTCCAGAAATGTCGCCCGCCCGGTCTGCAGATCATAGAAAGCACCGACCAGGGCTATTTTACCCTCTGATTCCAAACGGCGGAGCAGGGCACTGCGCTCCCGCAGAACCCCCAGGGTTCGCTGAACATTCCGACGCGAAACCACGTTGGCATACTCCGCTGAACGACCGATCGTGGAGTGCACCATTCCTGTTGAATCCGGGCCCACCAAATCCACGGAGCACTGGATCTCACCCAAAAGGTTTTGCAAGTTCCCGCATCCGGTGGCCTCCTCGACTGAGGTCGCACTGCCTGCAAGATCAATCGCAGCCAGTACCGCTCCGCACATGGAGTGCCCCATCACCACCACGAGTTTTGCACCGGCGCATCCGCATGCATACTCGACACTCCCGACCACCTTGTCCTTGGCCACGTTTCCGGCCACGCGCACGCTGAAGATGTCGCCCAGGCCAACGTCAAAAACAAGCTCTGCGGGCGCCCGGGAATCGATGCAGCTCAGCACGACTGCAATTGGGAACTGACCCGCGGAAGTCTCCAACATTTGGCGTCCCAGATCCCGGTTCAAACGCTGTCCCTGCCGAAACCGTTCATTTCCGGTCTTCAAAATCTCCAGCACCATCTGGGGTGTGAGCGCTCCCTGCACCTCACGGCTCGCGTAATCCACATACTCAATCCTGTCCTCCAAAGCCGGATACATTTCCCGAAATCCCAAGGTGCTCACTTGGACCCCGTGGGCGACCGCCACAGTCTTTTGAAAGTCGTGGAGGAAATCCAAGATATCAGGATCGATGTGGTCCGTGTTCCGCGCGTCCAAGAGCACATGACTGCCGCGAGGGATTTCCCTGAGCGTCCTTTCTACCACGGCCTTGCTCAGAAAACTGACTTGGTTGGCAAACTCCACCCGCAACACCTCCCCGGAAACATGACGTTCCACAATCCGCCGCAGGGGGCGGCGGAGGTTGCTGTGTAAGAGAAACCCCACGCTGGTTGCAGTCCCTAGGGCGATGCCCACCAAGAGGTCGGTGAACAGAATCCCAACCACCGTCACAGCAAACGGCACGAACTGGGAACGCCCCGCATCCCACATCTGCCGGAAGATTGCCGGGCTGGCCAGTTTGATGCCCGTGACAAGCAAAATGGCCCCGAGGGCCGCCAGCGGAATCCGGTTGAGCAGGTCCGGCATCAACAGGACGCTTCCCGCCATCAAAACCCCGTGTACCACAGTGCTGAGCTTGGTTTTCCCGCCGGAATTCACATTCACACTGCTGCGCACGATCACACTGGTCATCGGCAGCGCACCCACCAAACCTCCCAGAAGATTTCCAACCCCCTGAGCCACCAACTCCCTGTTCGGCGGCGAAACTCGCTGCTCCGGATCGAGTTTGTCCACCGCTTCAAGATTGAGCAGTGTCTCCAACGAAGCCACCAGAGCAATTGTCACGCCTGCCGCATAGACCGCCGGATTCAGAAACGCCTCCCATCTCGGAGCGGTCAGCAAATCGAGCACAGAACCGCCAGTTGCCACCTTGGGCACCTGCACCAGATGCGAAGATTCAATGGCCCACAACCCGCCGCATTTCGCGAGCGCGGCCTGGGCCGCGATCCCAAACACCACCACCACCAAGGGGGCCGGCACTGAGGATTTTTTCAAAAAACTCACCCGCCCCCACAGGACCAACAAACCCAAGGAGGCCAACCCCACCACCAGAGCTCCCTCCTGAAAGTCAAAAAAGGTGTCCAGAATTTCAGAAAGTGTGTTCCGTCCGTCTGGCTGCTCGAATGCCATCTCCCCTTCCGGATCTCTGTCATGCCCAAGCACATGCGGGATCTGTTTCAAAACCAGAATGAGACCGATGGCCGCCAGCAACCCTTTGATCACACTGGAGGGAAAAAACGCGGCAATGAAACCAGACCTCGTGACTCCAAGCACAATCTGGATCGCTCCCGCCACAACCACTGCCGCCAAAAACGCCTCAAACGCCCCCAGTTTTGAAATTTGGGCCGCCACAATCGCGGTCAACCCCGCGGCGGGCCCGCTGACGCTCAACGCGGAGCCGCTGAGCAGTCCCACCACCACTCCCCCAATGACCCCAGCCAAAATCCCAGAAAAAAGCGGGGCATTCGACGCCAACGCAACCCCCAGACAGAGAGGAAGCGCCACAAGAAAAACCACCATCCCCGCCACCAGATCCCCTCGGACTGCGTTCCCCCAAACACCCTTCCCATTCCCTGAAACCGATTCCGAACGCGACGAGGTACTCATAAGTTTGGAGGCAAGATTCAAGGCCCGAAAACGTCAGCGTTTCTGTGCACGCCTGAAGATTTTTGGAATATTATCTGAACCCCCTCCACATTCAAGCACGCTTCCCATCCCTGCACTTTGGGCCATTGCGCGCGCCCGAGTGTAAAAAAAAAGCCCGGCGGATTTCTCCGCCGGGCTTTTGGTTGGAAGATTGTCTTAGGACTTGGCAGCGATGCTTTCAGCCTTGTTGTGCTCGCTAACCACCGTCACGGGCTTGCCGACCAAGGAAGCGGCTTTGTCCGCGCCAGCAGTGGAGGGCGTCAGGGTGATGGTCGCGGCTTTGCCACCGGCCTTCTCGATGACCACGGTCTTCTTTTCAGCGTCGTAGGACTTCAGGGTGCCTTCGTCGGTCACTTTCTTTCCGCAACCAGCTTGGGCGCTGACGGCGAGGGAGGTGAGGGCGAGAAGGGCAAGGAGGGTTTTCATGGGGCTTGCTGTTTTTGTTGGTTGTGGCAGGGAAACCAATTCCCCACACTGTCCCTCATTCCCCCATGAAAATCCGTTTTTCGCAAGCCTGTTTTGCGGCCCTCCTCCTTCTGATTCCCGCCGCTCTTCAGGCGCATCCCACCCCGGACATTCCGGTGCGCACCCATTTCCAAGGGAACGGAGCGGCCACCGTGAGCGTGGAAGTGGACCCGCGCTGTCTGGACGCCGACCCGAACTTGGCGCCCTCCCTGAAAGCAGCCGGCTTCCAGTCGCTCACGGATGCCGAGCGTTCCAAACTGCGGGAGGAAGCGGCTGCGTTGGTCAGCCGCTGCGTGGAGTTTTTTCTAGAGCCGGTGGGCCGGATCCAACCGGAGCTGGCGTTTGAATTCACCGCCAAGGGCGGCACGCCCATCAGTCCCGAGGAGGAGGCGGTGGTTCTCACCGGAAAATGGAACACCACGCTTGCATCCGGACTGACGGGTTGGCGCATCCGGTCCACGCCGGCGTCCAAACTCAGCGTGGTGTTCCAGAACGTGATCCGCGGCGAATCGCACCCCCGCATGGCGGTGCTTTTCCCGGGCGAATCCAGCTTTGTCCTGAGTCTGGAGGGGTTGACCTCCGGCAGCTCCACCGGCATCCCGGAAAATGCGGTGTCTCCGGTCCCCACTGCAGGGGATGGCTGGAGCGCTTTCCTGAGCTTTCTGCGGCAGGGATTTGTTCACGTCCTGCCGGAGGGCGCTGATCATATCCTGTTTGTGCTCGGGCTCTTTCTGCTGAGCCGGAACTGGCGTCCCTTGGTGGCCCAGGTCACGATGTTCACGCTGGCCCATTCGGTCACTCTGGCCTGCGCGACACTCGGTTGGATTCACGCGCCTGCAGCGGTGATTGAACCCATCATCGCGGCCAGCATTGTGGCCATCGCGGTTGAAAACATTTTTCACCCCAAGTACACCCCTTGGCGGCTGGTGCTCGTGTTTGGTTTCGGGCTGGTCCATGGCCTGGGATTTGCCTCGGCGCTCGGCAACTATCACCTCACCCAGGGGGCGCTCGCCGCCGGACTGCTCGGGTTCAATGCGGGAGTGGAGTCTGCACAGCTTGCAGTGATTGGACTCGCCCTGCTGGCCACTGTGTGGCTGCGCAAACCCGAACTGTACCGGCGCTGGATCGTGATCCCCGGCTCACTGGCCATCGCGGCAGCCGGCGGTTGGTGGACCTTTGAACGCCTTTTCCTCGCCTGAGGATCACCCCTGCCGTTTTTGCACCTTTCTATTGACCCCGTGCGGCAGCCTGCTACGTTCTCCACTCCACTTCGGGCTGTGGCTCAGCTTGGTAGAGCGCTTCGTTCGGGACGAAGAGGCCGCGGGTTCGAATCCCGCCAGCCCGACCACTCTCCGCAGGATTCCCTGCGGCGGTCCTCACAAAACGCCGGGCTCTTAAACTCTCGGGTCTGAAATATTGGCCCCGGTTCTGACTCGGATGGCATCCCCAATCGCGTCCCAGAGTTGCAGTCGGGCCTCCAGTGCGCCGGTCGCAGCATCGCCCACCTCTTTCCAACGCTGGGGGACGGATCCGCACAGGCTTGAAACCATGCGGAACCCCATCTCGCCATGTTCCTCGCCATCCAACTGGATGTGACGCTCGAGATAAAACCGGTACCAACCCGTCCTCTGGGGATCCACGGAATTCAACCGGTCGACCAGAGCTTTAAAGACCCCTGGCAAAAGGTCCTCCCGTCCAAACGTGAATGCGGCTGCAATCTCATGCGCCCGCCCCCGGTCCAAAATTGCAAATGTTTTGCGGACAAACCGGCGGGCTGGCTCCGGCACACCAGCCACCTCGAAAGCTTCCTCCAGCGGTTTCCCTGCCTGAACAGCTGCCACCAAGGTCTCAATTCCAGCAGTACACGCCCCCAACCGTCTCATGGCCGCCACATAGAGTTCGAAGTGGCTGCAGCGTGCGCCATCGGGATCCCGGTCGCTCTCCTCGCCCGCCACAATGTCATTCACCAGGCCGCAAATCGCGGGCTCCGGCACGGGCACCCATGGCACGGCGATGCAGGTTAGCCGCTGCTGCAGCGCCTTCAACAGGGACATGAAATCCCAAACAGCGTAGACATGGTATTCGGAGAATCGGCAAAGATCCTCAGGCCCGGCGAGATTGCGGTACACGCGATGATCCAGAAGGCGCTGCCGCAGAGGTTCGATCTGCTCCAGCACCGCCCGCAACTCGCATGGAACCGCGTCCACAAGACTGCCCGAAGGGAGTGTCATTTGCCCGACTCCGGCCGCAAAAAGGTGACGGTGTCACCCACTTTTTTTGCCTGATAAAGGCCACGATCCACGGGCACCTCCATCACCTCGTTGCCTGGAGGCACGCGCACTTTGAAGAGGTATTCCCCGTCACTTTCCTGGGTCTTGAGTCCTTTGCGGCCGTAGGTGATGAGCTGTTCCCTGTCCGGCGTGAACCGCTTTTCGAGGATGACTCCCTTCAGGGTGTTGGAATACGCACTCGGAGAGTTGCTCGCATATTTCCAGAAGCCGAATCCCAGCGCGGCAGCGAGCCCAATCACCCAGAGGATGGAGACCATCACATCTCGCCTAGATTGGTCCTGGAGGACGACGCGGCTCATGCCCTTTCTCCCTCCATCGACTGCCCCTCCGGGCCTTCCCCGGAATCGGGCCGCAGAAAAAAGCGCTTCTGCCAGACATACCGCTTGAGCAGAACCTTCAAGGTGGCGGTCATGGGCACGGCCAGAATCGCGCCCAGCAAGCCGCCCATGAGCAGGCTCCAGACAAACACTGAGACAATCACGGTCATGGGGTGCAATCCCACCGATTCACCGACAATTTTCGGGGTCACAAAAAGACCGTCGATCTGCTGGACCAGCGTGAAAATTCCGGTGACTACCAAGGGAAAGAGCCACCAGGGATGCGCGGGCAGAATCCAGCTTCCGCCGTGCACTACAGAGATGAGAACCGCCGGCACCCAGCACATCATGATCCCCAGATAGGGAATCAGCCCCAGCACGCAGAGCATGCATCCAATCAGGAGCCCGAAATCCAGTCCCACCACCAGAAGTCCCAGCCCGGTGGCCGCCCCGTTGATCAGGCTCACCAGAAGCTGGCCCCGGAAAAAGGCCATCAAATATCCGTTGATCTCCTCGAGAGTTTCGACCACCTCGTCCTTGAACCGGGACGAACGCAGGGGGAGATAATCGCCCCAAGATTCCGAGATGTGCCGGCTCTCGATCAGCAGGTAGTACAGGTAGATCGGCACGATCACCAAGCTGAGAAGAAACCCGGATACCCCCAGAAACCCACCCACGCTGGCTCCAACAAAATTCCAGATGTTTCGGATCACCACGGGCACGGCCCGTTTCAGCCAGTCTCCTGAGAGAAACTGTTGGAGATCCAGAAGCGCCTCCGGGGATTCCACCGCCAAATCGAGCTTTTGCACCCCGGAATCGGCCGTTTTCGAGTCCGCCGGGAGAGAGGGCACCTGGCGCGCTCCGGTATCCGACGCACCGTGTTCGGCCTGAGGAAACTCGGGCAGGATCTGGATGTTGTACTTCTGGCGGACCTCCCGAGCCAGATTCTCGACGAGGCGCCGGGCGTCGGAGGTCAGCTTGGGCAGTTTTCCTGCAAGTTGGACCGCCTCTCTGGAGACGCTGGGCACCACCCAGAACAGGAATCCCGCGAGAGCCAGAGTGACGGCGGCAAACACCCCCAGCACGGCACGCTGCCGGGACAACCCCCAGGACACGAGTCTTTCGACCACCGGATCCAGGAGATAGGCCATGACACCGGCCACGGCGAAGGGAACCAAAATGGGCTGGAGGAATGCCAGAACCCGACTGGTTAACCAAACCAGAGACACCGACAGAGATCCGATCACCGCCAGAGAAAGCAGCGCCAGAGCCGCCCAGTAGGTCTTCAACTGCCATGGCGTTGGTCCCGGTCTCATAAGCCCATTGTTCTGTGCCTGTTCTCCCCGAACCTACCGCCCGCAGCTCTGGCCGTCCACCCCCAATCCACCGCCCCCACGGCCCCCACCGGGAATCGAGCCCGGAACGGAGCGGTGGCCGGCCTGTTCTCAGGGGAGGAACCTTTTGACCCCCAAGACCCGGAACTTGTAGGCGGACTCCAGACTGGTTCCGGTGATGTCGTCCACGTCGATGTAATCTCTTCTGGCGACCGTGTCGGGATCGTTCCGGTCAAACCGCCGGTCCTGAGGATTGATGTAACGCTCGATCAGTACCGAGCCCCGGTACTCGGAGAGCACCTGATCCTTTCCTTCCACCCACTCCTCATAGAACGTGCTGGCGTTTTTGCCCCCGGCAAACGGCCTCTTCTTCAGAGTCTGCACCTTAAGATGGACGGTGAACGTGTTCGATTTGGTGGTCAGCCGCGGATAGAGGTCCGAGTAGGGTTTTTCCCGCATGTTGTCCCCAGTCAACTGACCGTACTGGTTCCAGAACTGCCGGATCGCAGCCTCTCGCGATTCCCGGCCCGCATTTGGGTTGGTGCTGGCCTTGGGCGCAGTCAAACCGTTCGGCAGCGATTGCTGGGAGGGATACAAGAACTGCTCGCAAATCTGGCTCGCGGACTTGAAGAACCCACGTTCCGGGGCACTGGGGGAATACTGGCCAAACTTCAGGTCCAGATCTTGCACCGTCTGGTTCCGGTCCAGGAGCAGGCGGTAGTTTTCAAAAGTGCGGCCACTCTCCCCGCGCCTTGCAGGACGCCCCCCAATATCGGCCTTGTAGGTATGCACATCGGAAGCCGGAACGGCGGTGATCCGGACCGACTGGAGCGCGGCACGGATGGGCGTGCTCCGCTTGATCCATCCAAAGGGGGCGATCTGGTAGTTCAGGTTGATCCTGCCCCCGGTGGAAAACGGTTCACTGATGGCATAGGGCTCCACAATGGGCATGTTGAAGAGGTCCAGCAGGAGGTGGTCCGGGGGATTCAATTCGCCCGGGTGCGGCGCTTTGACCCGGTTTGAAACCGAGGCAGCCGAGTTCGGGGAAAAACAGAGGGTCTGCCAACCCGCCCCTCGCCCTGCGGGCAGGGAGCCCATCCCAACTGCCGAAGCGATCTGCCGGTTTGGGCTGAAGAAACTCTCAAAGGGATCCGCGTACGCCCAGTCGTAGTAATTATACACGTAGTCCCACCTCTTGTAGAGTGGGTTCCAGCGCCGGTACGACTGATTGCCTTCGTCGGGTTTCCCGGCAAAGGCGCCATCGGCAAGGCTCCCAAGCCCGTTGTCGAAGTCACCGGCCTGACGGTTCGCATTCACCACCCCGGTGGAGTTGAACCAGTACGGGAGGTCAGCGGACAGGCTGTTCCGGTAGGGACCGAACATGGTGGAGACAGGCCTGCCGCTTTGGACCCCTGCCAGAGGCATGTCGGAAAACGGCGCAGACAATTCGGGGAAATCAAACCGGCTGCTGTCCCATAGGAGCACCCGGTTGTCGGGGAGAGCATCAGCCAAGTTGCCAAACTGGGTTTGGACCTCGCGCACCCTGAAACTACTGCCCACGCTCTGAAGCTTTCCGGCGGCTGCGGCTGTTTTGAGCGCATGCGGATTGAAGGGCATGGCTGCGTACCCGGAGTAGTAGACGTTCCCCGCAGCTGTCCTTAAACTCTGGGCTTGCCGCGTCATGGTTTTGTAAAGCGCATGCGGAAAGTACACCGGCGCAACTCCAGCCGGCTCCCGACCATCGCTGTACAGAACGGGACTGAGTGCCGCCAACCGAGGGTCGGTGGTCGCTCCATTTGACCCCGTTGCCTTCAAGACTGTGGTGTCTGAGCTGGGATTTCTGATTCCGCCGATCACCAGACTCCGGACCGTGTCACCCGGCTGAACAATCTGCTTCCACATCCCCGAGTACCTCAGACGTCTGGCGGATTCTGTCACGGTCAGATTATCGGTGAAATCACCATCCCGGGTGATGTAGAGCCGGGGGTATCCCATGGACCACTTGATTCTTCCCGCCAGACTCTTCACGTCGCCCGGATCCACGCCCGGTCCAGTCGGGCCTTGGCCAATCGGATCCAAGTTCACAATCCCTCCGTACCCAGCGTCTGGAGCCGCGAGATTTCTGGTCACGAGCGCGTTGCAGACAAAATCCCGGTACTTAAAGTTTCGTGGAGCAGAAACGGTGATGTTGCCAGTGGGAGGCGCGGCGATGCTGCGGAATCCCTGACTGAGTTCCGCCACAGGGGTTTTCCACATCCCGCCCGCCATGGGGATCAGGTCCAGTTGCGAGCCTGCTCCGCCCATCAACCCGGGCATGGCCTCCAGCCAGACATCGTCCGTTGGAACCGGACATCGGGTGTTAGGAAACTTGAGCTGGAGGGTTTTGACAATCTGCCCCGACACGGGCAGACCTCCCCTGGCTTCATTGGTTGGGATGGACGGGTTGTCGGCGGAGTTGACTGCGGTCTGTGCCGGCAAAACGGACACCCGGATTGTGATGTCTGTACCGCCCAACGCCTTCGGAGCAGAAACCCCTAAAGCCCCCGAAACGAGACCGTCTTCCGGAATCAAGATCGGAGTCTCCGTCTGGAACTGATACCAGTTTGGCTGGGAAGAAGTTCTTCCGGTCTTCGTGTCCGTAGGACTGATCATCGTCGCCGCGCTCTGTGCTTCGGGCACGCGGAACATATGTGCAAATCCCTCGGGGCCACCCGAGTTTCTTCCACCCCAGACCCCCTCAGACCCGTACCACATGGACTCCGTGAGGGTTCCCGAAGGAAAATTCAGAGGCTGACCTTCGAATGTCAAACCATCCAGACCGCTGATCGAAACGGTGAATCGGTTGGTGGTCCTTTGTGTGCCTCCCCCATATGCGAAAGACTTGGTGGGCGCGTACCCCTGCATGGGATTGTACCATTCAAGGAGGATGAAGGCCTTCACCATGTTGTGGGTGGGTGTCAGTGGACACGCGATCCCGCTCACAATCACCACCGGAACCGGCCTCTGGTCGTTGTCGATATTGGCGGTTCCATCGTAAAGCCGGGGCTTGCGCCCATTGCTCCAAAGCTCTGGAGGAAAATTTACCGCAAGGTTCTGGACGTTCACCGTCCTGGTGGGATCTGAAGGGTCCCGGATCGTATAAACCCGATTCGCCAGTTCGGCCTGCCCGACCACGCTGCTCGGCACTTCCACCGGCGCAGCCCCCCGCGTTGCAGGAGGGATCCTGTAGCTGCCCACGTACCCTGCATGATACAGCACCAGGGAGATCTCCGATATCTGAGGAAATCGGCCCATTCCGACGAGTTGGGTGGAAAGCCCGCTGGTCAACTGGACCTGGGAAGGGACCGCCATGCCGTAGGGAGAGAACTTGAACGTGTTTCTTGCCGGGTTGTTCAACCCCAGACGAAGATCCTGAGTCGAATCGCGCAGGTTCACTGTCCGGATGTAGTCCATCATTTCCACCAAGATCTGGGCATGGTTGAGCACCCCATACTTCTCGGCAAAACTGGTCGCCCCGCCCCCAAACCGGCTGTACTGCGGGGCCCCAAATCCGGGCACGGGCGTCTCGGTCATCTTTTTGAGGTAATCCTCAAGCAGAAACCGGTTTCTCTTTGTGCCAGTCAGAATGTCGTTGTTGTTGAAATCCCAACTGCCGCTCCATGGGTTGGAGCGCTGGAAGTAGAAGGGTTTGATGGAGGGACGGGACCTGGATCCGGAGGTGTCGGCGGTGCCGATGGTGGAGCAGAACGCCAGAAGGTTGTCGGTGGGAGTCCGGCCGGCCGGGTTGCGGTTCTGGGGCCAGAGTGCAACCCTCGGGCGTCCGTAAAGGTTCAGGTCAGGGGCCCGGCTGCTGGCCGTGAGAAAGAAACGGGTTTTCTCAAGCAGATCCGGGGTCAGGACATTCGGCACCCTGGTTCTTTCATCATTGAGTACGCGCCCCGTCGTCTCATTCCAGAGGGGGCTCATGAGGAACTCGTCGACGGAGGCATAAAGCCGCTCCCCCTTCCGTTCGAGTGGAGAGGCCACCAGTTCCCTGGCGTCGCCGGCATTTGGAGCCAGAAGGCGATTCGTGTTGATCCCCCCCAGCGAGCTCCTGCCGCCGCCCCCAAAAATTCTCGGGGTGATCTGATAGATTTGTTCCGAAGTGAGAAACTCCTTGAAAATCACCCCCATCGAGTTGGTGGCAGGATGACCCGGGCTGCGCTGAAACTCCCCGTTCACGGCTTGGGAAAGTGCCAAGCCGTTTCCTGGCCGACTGCCGTCGACGGGGGATGTGGTCATGTACCTCCCCGCCTCCGGGTTCGTGGCGCCGCTGGGCAGTGCATTCGGGGCAATGTTTCCCCGTTCAAAGTACGTGTAAAACCTGGGCGTGTCCCAAAAACTGCCCGGATAATCCGTCTCCAGGAGGGAGGTTCCATTGTTCCGATTGAAATCCGTCACATCCCGCCCTGAAACGCCCCCGGAGGTATTGATGTTGACCTTGGAGGTTTCATCGTCGGTCCAGAACGCCATCCGCCCCACCACAGGGTTGTCTTTGGTCGGACGCAGCAACGGATCCATGCTGGCCGTCCACCGGACTTCCCCTGGCTTTGTCCCCGCTTCCGGTGAGGTGAGGGTTCCGTCCTTGAGCATGTAAATCCAGCGGACTGGCATTCGGGCGAGACTTTCTTCCGGCGGCAGGTCGCTGAGTTGGGTGCTGGAAACCGCACCACTGGCCACCGCCTCGTCCTCATCGATTTCGAACCCCTCAATCACGTTCCCAAGATTCTTTCCTTTCCGGCTCAGAAACGACTCCGCGTAACCAGGGTCAAAGACGGGAAACCGGTAAATCCACTTCTCGCTAGAATTTGCGTTGGTGTTGGGGATTTTCACCGGTGAATTCAGGTCGGTCCACAACCCTGGAGCCGTCCACCAATCCCGAGCCACATCGGCATCCGGACGGAACCCATCGGCCCGGATGGTATTCTCGTCCAGCAGCATCTTGTCCGAGGAATAGAGTTTGTAGAATCCCCCAACGGATCCGTCCTGATCATAGACCCGGATCATTCCCGGCTGCGAAGCCCAAGCCGAGTTTTCCCGGGTGCTGGCTTCGCGGATCTGGCCCATCACCAGATTCACCGCGGAGTCGGCCAACTGCCGGGTACTCAAACCGTCCGAAAAACTTTTTGCATTGGCGTACTCGGTTGTGACGCTCGAAAAAAACGAGACAATCAGTGCCGACAAAAGCACCAGAAAAGCCAGCACCACAACGAGGGCAACACCACGGGGGTTGGGGGTTCTTTTCATAAGTCGAGAGATTCCTCCGGTTGGTTCAATTCTTTGGGTCAGTTGTTTTCGCGGCCCCACTTCGCGCCGCGGATGATCACGTTGCTGTTAAAAATCCTGTAATTGACCTTTCTGGCCACCAAAACGGCCTCCAGACGCTGTAGGTCTCCCATCGAGGCCGCGCCCCCTCCCCCACCCGCTCCCGTCCCTTGCAGGAGCACTTCCGGGTCCTGAAACAACTGGCCGAAGCTCAGCCCTAGATCTGGGCTTCTGGGCGCCTTTTCGTCCAACCGCCGGGCGGACTCCTCGTCGATGGCCACCATGATCACCTGAACCACCGGAGGCAGTTGATGGTGGGGGTTGATGTCCTCGTTTGAATTCTCGACCGTGCTATCGTAGAGATATCCTGGGGCGAGCACACTGCCGCTCTTAGCCGCCAAGTCGCCCGCGGGCAACTGGGGCAACAGGATGAGGGCGACAATGTTCTCGGCCAAGGTCCGGACCGGGCGGGTCTTGGCCATCAGGGGGTCTTTGAACCACGACCGGTCTGACGCGCCCGTGATGGGAACCACAAAACCCGTGTCCGGATCGGCCTGCCCCTTGTACACCCCCAGACGTTCACTGGGCTCCATGAATTCTTTCAACCGGGACCGCCACCTGGGTTTGACCTCCTTGAGCAAAGGCGTGGGCACCGGTGCTCCCTCTTCGCCCACCTCGACAAAATACCCCCAAGTATTCAACAGGTTGGTCAGCCCGCCGTACTTGGACCGGTCCTCCACGAACCCAAGCGGGGCCTGGAAAAATGTGCCGTGCGTGGGATACCTCGGGTCGCCTTCCGTGAAAATGGACATTGGGCCACTGATAAACCGTAACTCAGACCGCCTCACGTAGGTTTTGGGAACCGTGGTTTCCGTGGCCCCGGAACCCGTGGTCACGGTCTCAATGTCCCAATACGTGTTCAACGTCGCCTGGCTCAGCCGCCGCGTCATGGATTCAAAACCCACACGCGCCCCTTGAAACTGTTCAATCTTCCGGCTGGTGTACTGCCAGGTCTTGGTGGTGGCGTCCGTCATCGAAACCAGCACCAACATCAGCAAAACGATGAGCGTGGAGGAGGCAAGCAACTCCACAAATGTGAATCCGGCAGCTCGGGAGGATGAGATTTTCATAGGCCGCGTGAAATCAAAACCGGATAGTTCAGAACTGAGACCCCCGGCTTCGGGACAATCAGGTTGGCCATGGAGGCCGAACTGCCCGCCCCCCCCGCACCCCCCGCACCCC
>CAIURC010000134.1 GCA_903901425.1 uncultured Spartobacteria bacterium
AATTGCGGGGTCGCACGAAGCACGCGAACTGAATCTCCCGCTGGCTTTTACCATGTTTAGAAAACTGACCCCAATGGATCACCCGATCAAGGAGCGGGCGGGGATCACGCAGGCCTGCCGGACTTCGTTGCAGGTGAAGTCGCATGGAGAGGAGCATGCGGAGCGCTGGTGGGAGGAGGGGCTCAAAACAGCGTGACCCCTGAACCCAAAAACTGAACCCCGGCCGATCCGACGCCTTGGCTCGGCTTGCAAACCGCTGGATGGGTGCGAACCGCCTGTGTGCGGTGGGAGGGATGTGCGGGGGGGTAGGGTGACGGAAACCCCTCTTCAGGTTCAGATCTCCGCGGTGTCCACCCACCAATTGCAATTGGCATCCATCCAGCAGCCGTGAATCGCGGCAGGCGCCTCTTGAAAGGAGACTGTCGTCAAGGCCGCCCTCAAGGCAGGGTAATGCGATGCGGGCACCGCTGTGAACACCGCCGGAAAACACAGGGATTGAGCCAACTCGAGAGCATTTTGGATGATGCGTGCTCCTTCTGATGGCTGCTTGAATCGAAATGAGCTCAGGTGCGCCGAGACCAGTTCTGCACCGTTGCCCGTCCAGAGGCGTTTGCCACGCCGGGTGTCTTCGAGCCAAGCACCACCGTGCAATGGAATGGGGTTCATCTGACTGCGGAGATCGCGACGCCGGCCCATGGCGACGCAGTCATTACTGGAACTCCGGAAAGTTGAAGTGGTTAAAGTGGTCTGGCTTGGTTTCCTGAGCGTCATTCGCAAGATGATGATCTCTGCAATCTTCTCGAAGCTAGGGATTCCCATGCGGCCGGTGTAATCGGAGGGGAGGCGGGCCGTGCCACCCATCACCACACTGTAACAGGAACGGAATTCGGTAAGCTCGATCTGGCGCCGGGCTTCAAGCATGAGGGCAGCCAGAACGCGCCCTTTGGAGGCGCCTGCGCTGACCTTCAAATCCGCCAGATAGTGGACGGGCCGGTTTAAAACCTTCCTGCCATGCACTTTGATCCATCGCTCAACACGGACGAGGGTGCCGATCACTGCGCCCGAGTGCTCTGCTACCAGCAACGTGGCGGCTCCCATGGCGGCAAAGAACGGCAGGTACTTGCGGTCATGCGAAATTCGGAAGGTCTCGTCTGCGCCAAGCGGATACTGGAACTGGTGCTCGAACTGCTCCAGAGCCAGACCGAGCCACTCTGGGGGAGCCTCGCGGAAGCTGTGGATGGTCATGGACGTATGCCAACAAAAATCCGTGGATAGAAGAATGAGCGGTCACGCGGCTCCATTCGCCGGCCCCATTCGGCATCCCAGGCGATGGAATCGGTCAGGGTCTCGAAATGGAGCGAGGAATTCAACTGGCGGGCGATGAGTTTGCCGTTCGGTTTCAGGACGCGCGCGGCGGCGTTCAACGTCTGGGTGGCCTGTGCGGGCGAAAGCCAGTCCAAGATATTGGAGACGTGGACCATGTCAGCGCTTGCGGGCGGCAGTTCCGAGAGAACTGCCATCATGGTCCCGTGGTGCCAAACAACCTCTGTCCGGATGGGCTCGGAACGCTCCAGCCAATCGTATCGGTGACCGGGTGCAAAAGTACCCGTGTACATCTGATGGAGGAAGGGGTTGACGGCTGCTTCCTTGCGGGCGAAGGCCTCCTCGCTCCGATCGGCAAAGTGCTCGCAAAATGGCCGACGCGGGTTTTGAACCGCTTGCTGGCCGAAGAGGGTCGTCAGGTTTGGAAGGGTCATGACCTTTGCGAGAGCCTCTCGTGGGCTGAATCCGTCGTGGATGAGGTCTCGCATGGCGGCAAAACAGCGTTCGTAGCGCCCGGCATGATCGGGACCGAGTTCGGCTACCAGCCCCAGCGGCCCGAAGATGGTCGCGGGCAGTTGCAGCGTTGCCAGCAGAGCTTTCAGTGTATTGCGGCGTTCCGATGGGGGCATGGGTTCGTGACCCAGAATTTGGCAAATGACCTCCGGCGGGGTTGTTCCGGCCAGGTGCAGTTTCAATTGTGCGAGGGCGATTTGGGCCGGATTCATGTCCACCGCATGGATGCGTGCCAGCGGACGGCGTGCAAGCGGAATGACGGTCTCTCCACCGGAGGCGATCATGACCACAACACCGTCGCGCGGCAGCGTCTCCGCGATTTCGCAGTCCAGACGTGGGTCTTCACGGACCTGAGCAAAAGCGAGGGGGAGGGTGGAGGCTTCGATGGCCCATGGATCAGGTGCGTTCACGTTTGAAGATGGCATGGAGACCAAAAAGAGGATGCCGGAGGCGTGCAGATCCAAGTTTGCAGTGCAAACGCAGGACCACCTTGGACGCAGTCATGACCACAGACGGCATGAGCCTGAGTAAAAAGCGCCCGACAAAAACAGCTCCATTCCCAATCAAACAGCATCTGGGTGATCAAGGCGTGCAGGCTCGGGAACGGGGCGTGTGCACAGGGAAACCGATGCCGTATTCAGGATGCGATTCTCCATCAAAGTACCGTGGACGGTCTCATGGGTGAAAAGACGGATCCCATGCAAGGAAGCCGCCACGAGCAAGGAGATCGACATCTTCAGGAGAAACGGCCAAGCGATTGTTGCCTGAGTGGCGACGGCGATCGAACCGGCGGCACATCCCAGATAAAACAGGGCGAACACCGCGCCCCGCGCCAAATGACGGCCTGCGGAACGTGCCAGACATCGTCGGAGAACTTCGGGAGCCGATCGGAGTGAGGTCGGCACATTCATGGGGTCAAGCGTGCCTCCTGCCACAGATCTTCATACAGGCGGTTGAACACATGGAGTCCGAGATGCACCCCCTCTTCGACCAGTCGACGTCGTTCGCTTCCGGAATCCCAAGCCTCTGTCACAACCTCAAAAAAATCCCCCGCATGGCGTCGGTCGATTTCGGCGTGCAGCGTGTAGTGCACGAGTCGAATCTGGTTGATCCATCCTCGATTCACGACGGCCTGGCCGATGAGGGCTGAGAGGTCGGCAAAGACATACTCGATGACTCCAAGGCACCCGAAAGCCATCTCCACGGGTTCCATCAGGCAAGTGCCCATGAGGCTGGTGTTAAAGGCGCGCACGGAAGCGCCTTCGCGGTCCAGGCCCCCTGGCCCAATTGCACCCAAGGTTTCCAGGAAGCGCACAAAGGTCAGATCATGCGAAAGGGCAGGGTCCATCCGACTTCCATCTTCAGCGCTGCCATGTTCCTCCATGAGGTTGTGGACCAAACCTTTCCGCAATGATGAACTCGGCTGGCGCGCCATGAGCGCTGCCATGGGGCGTGAAAAGTAGCGCACGGCGAAGAAGAATTGCCGTTGAGTCCGCGCAAACTCTTCCCGGCTCATCTCACCGTTCAAAAGGCTGTTGAAGAACGCGTTCTGCGCGATCGCCTTCGTATGCGCCTGATTTTCGACCCAAGTGATCATCTCAACTGGATGTTTGAGCTCCACCGGGTGCTGGCTGGAGCCATATCCTCTTGCCGCTCCACATTCTTCCGAGACGTTTGGATGTGGCAATCCGTCCATTCGGTGGGTTCATTTTAGGCGGTCAGGAGTCCAAACGCCGGGCACTCTGGGTCAGAGTTTGCGTTTGTGGACAAAGCGTTTTCCGGTGCCTTTTTCAATCAAGACCAATTCCTGCCCTTCTGCGATCCAGTCGTATTCAGCCACGCCGTTCTCCCTTCCAAGAATGACTTTTCCACCTTGAACCGAACCCTTGGACACCTTCATTTCCACGGTCAAATAACAGACGCCGGAGGCGGTGAACTGCATGGTCTGCTGCGCACCCGCGGGATGGGGGCCGCGCCAAAGCCCCACCAACCCCTGCTTTGAATCGCCTTTAACCCTTGAAAGCTGCATCGGCGAAACGCCCTCGCCAATGATCAGAATTTCTTCTGCGAGACTGTACTTCTGTGCAGGGACGCTCTCCCCTGCTTGGGAAAGGAACAGCTGGCCTTTTTCCGCCCTATAATCAAACGCAAGGGTCGCTCCAAAAATAGAAACCACGGTCCCATCCGGGGCCACGCTCAGTTCCATTCCCAACCCGCCTTCGCTGGTTTGGGTTGGGAACCGTTCCCCCACCAGCGCCGCATGGGGCTTACTTTCCGATGGGGCTTTCTCAACGCTTTCGCCTGCCGCTTGAAGATCCGAGGAACCAACGCACGCACACACGCCCAGCCACAGGCCAACACAGGACTTCAGGCTGCAGGCGCTCGTGCCTCGCATCCAACGCCCCGCCCAAACCCCCGCCCAGGCCACCAGACTGATCAGGCCGTAAATCACAAACTCCAACGGCCAGAGATTGTGCGAGGACGGATCCCGTAGCATCTGGACCACCGCCAACGCCGGAAACGCCGCCATGGTCATGCTGCCATGGAGGGCAACAGACCCTCTCCCCAAAAAACCGAGCACCACTCCGGTCAACAGCAGAAGCAGAAAGCTCAGTCCGGAAGCCTGTTCAATCGACGTTTTCAGCAGACTGTAGAACCCCTCCTGCCCCGTTTCCGCACCAAGCCGCCAGGCGGGAAAAAGAAAGGCAGCCAAACCAAGAAAAGGCGCCGCGACCGCGCTGAGAACCACCGCGTGCTTCGGTAAATGTGCCCCAAAACGGGCGATGCTTTTTTTCATTCCCCGGAGAATCGCATGCCCTCAGGCAAAACACGAAATCGATAAACTTAAGGAAAGCATCGATCAGATCAATGCAGCGGGCTTGCCCTGCACAAGTCGTTTGAGCGTCACCATAAGGACGCCCGCAGTTAGGCCTCGGGTTCCCGACAGGGCTCCGAGGAGTCCGGCCTCGTCCAGAATGCCTACGGGTGGTGCTATGAACCACTCGGATTGCAAGGAATTCGCTTTTTCGGGCGGATCACGGGAAACGCTTGGGGAGCGGATTGGGGCAGAAGGAGAGAGGGGGGGCTGATGCGCCTAAATTTGGCGCTTGCGCGAGGAGCGAGGCTTTCCGGTTGCTGAAGCCTAATGCGATGAGCGAAAAGCGGGGAAGTCTTTCCCGCGCGGGAGCGAAAAAAATGTTGGTGGAAAGTGTGGGAGCCTCAGTGTTACAGAGGATGGGATTGTCTTGGAAAGAAGGCGGCTCCCTGTGTGCCTTTCTTTGCGATGGTCTTTCATTCATCCCGATTTTTTTCTCCAGAAGCTTATGCGAAACACCCCAGGCCTTCATTCTCTCGCGGCACTCCTTGGAGTGGGCCTGTTGCTGCCTTCCCTCCGGGCGGAACCGGGACCCGGAGATGCGGACTTTGCGTCCGGCAAAGACACGGCGCGGCATCAGCAGAAGGTGGCTGCGGTTCGCTCGGGCGAGTATGATTTGGCGTTGGTGGGTGACTCCATCACGCAGTGTTTGGAGTCGGGCGGCGAATGGGCGCCGCTGCAAGCGGTGTGGGAGAAATACTACGCTCCTCTCAAGGCCATCAATCTGGGGTATTCCGGATACCGGACAGAAAATATTCTATGGAATCTGCAGAACGGAGAACTGGATTTCGGAAGGTCGCCAAAGGTGTTTCGAATTCTGATCGGCACGAACAACACGGATGACCAGCACTACAAGACTGTGCACTCGGGTGAGCAGACTTTCGCGGGGATAAAGGCCATCGTGGAATTGATCCGGAGCCGGCATCCGGCGAGTCGGATTCTTTTGGTTAAAATTCTCCCCTGCGGTGGCCCGGGGGATCTGACCGACTACAAGCGCAAATACAATCGTTCCGCCCAAGCCATGGAATCGGTCCGGCGCGTCAATGAGCTCTTGGAAACGTTGGTGGATGGGCGGCACGTCTTTTGTGTGGATGTGGGAAACGTCTTTCGCCGGGCTGATGGTACGCTGGACACTGAACGGATGCCGGACCTCGTTCACCCGAATGCCGCGGGGGCGGAAGCGATGGCAGCGGCTTTGGATCCGACCCTGCGCCGTTTGCTTGAGGAGCGGTAGAGGTTGTCGGGAGCTGGCCAGGCGGTTGCGGCGTGCGCATCGGGGCGGGCGATCGCAGGTTTAGGAACCAGAAGGGCGGGCCAGGCCCGAGAAGAAAGCGGTCTTGCAGCGGCAAAGACATCGAGATTGAAAGACGAGGGAATCGCCGAAGGTGTGGACGGCATCCTGCCGGATGCGGCCCCGGGGTGGGGCGGTAGTCCATTGCCCTGCCCCTGATCCAGTGCCGGCACCCAGCGATTTCGCAAGCGAAGCTCACGCCGGAACAGGCCGCCGAGGTGCTCCTGAAACAAGAAGTGGGATGGAGCCATGAAGCTACTCGACGTTAATCTTTGGCTGGCCTTGGTTCTCTCCAAACGCACGCACCACCGGGCGGCTCGTGCTTAGCTGAAAGGCTGGCTGGGAGTGCCAGCCTGTGCTTTTGCCGCGTCACCCAGCAGGGATTGCTGCGGTTGCTCACTACCGCCGAGGTGCTGGTTGGCTGTGGAAATCCTCTGCTAATCAACCGGGAGGCATGGGACGTGAGCGGCGGTTTTCTGAAGGATGAGCGCTTCACCCTCGCCAACGAAACTGAAGGCGTGGAGGAAACCTAGAAGGTTTTGGCCATCCACAACACGCATTCTCCGAAACTGGGGCTCGATGCCTACTTGGCCGCCTTTTCCATTCGTTTGGGGTTCCAGATGATCACCATCGACAGGGCATTCTCGCAATTCAGCGGGCTGGATCTGCTGGTGTTGAGGGCGCGAAAATTCTGAACGCATGGGAAACATGCTTTTTCCTCCACGTGTGACAGGGGGCTGAGTGCAAAACGGGAAAAAAAGGCGGCGGTTTCACCGGATTGCGGGATGGCACAAACCATCCAAATTGAATTTCCCTGTGCCTTTTCTTGCCGGTATGAGTGACGGCGGGAGATGAGGGCTTTTCGCCCTGACTCCATTCGGACGCGGGGACACCCTCTTCCATGGATTCGTCATTCCCGCGCCTTCTCCTGTCCTCCGGGTTGAATCACGAGGTGTTGTGCCTCGATGTTTGCCCGAAATGGAGGCGGCAGAGTCGACCAGTCATGGGCATCCACCAGAAACGGCAGGTTGCTTTCACTGAATGCCTCTCTGAGCTTTGCAAGGACAAGGCCCGCGGGGGCCTTTGACTCCGCAGGGTGCCGGATTACAAGGTCCAGATCGCTGAGTTCATGCCCCGAACCGTCCACGCGACTGCCATAAGCCCACACCTCTGCATTCGGCACGAACTGGTTCAAGATCCGTTCAAGTTCCGTGCGGTCCTGAGCCCGGACCCGGAGTGCGTCAACGATTTCCATGTTTAGCGATCAGGGTGTCTGTGAGCCGCTGGGCGTCTTTCTGAAACACCTCGATGAGCCCCAGCGTGTGTTCGGCAAATTCCACGCCGTAATCCTGCGCCGTGCTGTTCCGGTTGTCGCGATACGCAAACCAGCGTTCCAGTTCCTCAGGAGAAAGCAGTCCATGGAGGGCTGAATGCCGGAGAACGTCTTTGTAGATGAGCTCATCCACTTTCTTGGGAGTGCCTGTGTACTCCTTGAGGATCTTTCGGAGTAATTTCCCGATGGTTTCAAGCGTGAGCTCAAAACTCTTCACCACCGCGTTACGAGCCACCTCGTAGTCAATGCTGCCGGGTTCGCACGCCTTCAGGATTTGCAGCGAGCGTTCCAAGGTCAAACAGCAGCGTTGAAGATGGTCAAAGTGGATGGGGTTCATTGGCAAAATCTTTTTGGCACGGAGCACCAGGGCGCCTGTGCAAGCCACTTCGAAGCCACATCCATTTCGATGACTGCTACGCCGCTTCTTTTGGCCCCGTTCAAGAATGCCGCTCTGCCCATCCCTGCCATCAGGGCAGCCTGGCCGGAGGGGATCTCCCCCAGTTTGAAGTATTTCAAGGCCGGAAAAAACGCGCTGCCCTGTTCCAACTCCGCGCGGCTCTTTCCCTGCAAGGTCAGGCAGTTCGGACGCTTGATGGAAAGTGTCGCTGTCACTTGGATAGCCTAGCCTGTGGTCAGCCGCGGGGCAAGAACGCCCCGTTCACACGGTAACGGGCACCCCCAAGATCGCGGGCTCGTTTGCCATGAAGCCTCTCGCGATGGCCCCGGGTTGGATCGCAAGCATCCGGGTCACTCATCTTTTGGAACGAATCTGTGGCTGTAGCGGGGTCGCTGCCGCCTCGGCCTGATTCGGAGCCATTCGGTGTATCGGAAGCTGCTGATCCGGGGTTCTTGGGTGGTTGAACGCCGTACCGGCTAGAGATGCCCGGGCTGAGGGGGAGAATGTCCGTGGGACTTCGCTTCCATGGGCAACCATGGCGGGCCCCGGAAAAACCGGGGCCGGTTTTTTGGGGGAACGAATCGGGGCTGGCACTCCGTTGCGCATTGTGCGAAGCAAGCCCGCCCGGATGCGGGTGTGCGTGTTGAAGGCGCGTTCGCACCGGACTCAACCCGATCAACACCTCTCACTCTGCCCCAATGAATCCCGAGTCCCAATCGGTTTCCTGGATCCGTGTGCTCCGGAGCCGGATGCACCATCTCTGGGCGTTGAAGTTCACGGGATCCGTGGTGATGGTCTGGGCTTTCTTTTACGCGTATCTGTGGATCCTCCGGCATCCGTCGGTGCCGGCGCTCGCGATGCCGCTGACTGTGGTGGACCGCTGGGTGGGGTTTGCGCCGTGGTCCATCTGGATCTATTTTTCGCTCTGGCCCTACGTGATCATTCTGCCGGCGTTCTACGCGGGTTTCAGACAGCTCCTGGTGTATCTCACGGGAGCGCTTTTGATCAGCGGGGTGGGGATGAGCATCTTTTATTTCAGTCCCACGGCGGTTCCCGCGGAGCGGGTGGCGAACCGGGCCCAGCATCCGGGGTTCGATCTTCTGGAGGGCGTGGATGCCACTGGCAACGCATGCCCGTCGCTGCATGTGGCATTTGCCGTGTACACGGCGCTTGGGATGCGGCGGGTCCTGCGGGAGATTGGGGCGCCAGCCGGGGCCCAGCACTTCAACCTCCTCTGGGGGGGCGCAATTGCGCTGTCGACGTTGACCACCGGGCAGCACGTCTTCCTGGATCTGATTGCTGGGGGCGCTCTCGCGGCGCTGACGGCCGTCCCGGTGTTTGATCTCTTGCACCGGCGGACTCCGGAGGGCGAAAACCAAGCTGCTCCATGCCCGGGAAAACCGCCTCGGGCACAGGGGGGATGAAGATTTTTCAGGCAAACCGGAGTCCACTCTGGAAATCCCCACCGATTGACGCGCTCTTCAGCCTCCATTTCCCCATGAAAAACTCATCCAGTCCGGTGCCTTTTCTCCTCCTCCTTGTGTCCTGCGCGCTGCCGTGTTTGGCAGCGGAGAAGACTGCTCTGCCCGGCGGGGATGCTGAGTGGTTGAAGTCCAAAGGAACCCTGATTTTCCACGAGACGTTTGAACGCGAGGAGACCGGGACAGGATTGAAGGACATCGGCAACGGTTGGGAGAGTGCCACGGCAGACCGTGTGCCGCAGATCAAGCAGGCGGATTTGGATGGCGGCATCATGAAGGTGGCCAGCGCCACCAAGGAGGCCAAGCACGCGGCCCATATCCACCACGACGCCGGGTTCGCTGACGGCGGGGTGCTTGTCCGGTACCGGTTTCCCGAGTTGAAGCCGGACCAGGCCTTGCAGTTGGGTTTTGTGGACCGGGAACTGAAGGATGTCCACGCCGGGCACCTATGTTACGGGCGGCTGGATCCGATGTCGGGCAAGGTCATGCTCATGGACCACAAGACGGGCGGGATGAATCTGGCCATCCAGAAACGGCTCAAAGAATACACGGACAAAAAAGAGCCCCGGCCGGCGGATCTGGATGCGTTGATCAAGAGCAAACAAATCGTGCTCCCGTGGACCGGGGATACCGAGTGGCATGACCTTGTGCTGGTAACAGAAGGCGACGAACTCCGGCTCTCCATCGATGGCAAACCCGTGGCCAGCCACCGGTCCGAAGGGTACGCGCATCCCATGAAACGCTGGTTTAGCTTCCTGATTCCGGGGACTGTCTGGGTGGAGGACGTGAAGATTTTCAAGGTCAAGTGAGCGTTATGGGGCGTCTCCCTTGGGTGCGGCTGCCAGTGGATTGCTAGTGCGGGGGGAACGGTTTGAGCGCGGGGCCGGGAGTTGCGTTTTGCCGGGGGCAATTCATTCTCGGGCATGACCGAATTGCCCGTGTCTGACGCATCCGATTCCGATCCGGTGATCGGAAGGGCACTGCGGATCAATGTCGCGGCGGGTTTTTTGGGAAGCATCTGGATCGCGGTGGCCAACGGGATGGCGTTGCCGCTGTTCATGGAGGCGCTGCACGTCAGCGGCTTTGAGCTGGGGATGCTGACGGCAGCCCGCCAGCTCTCAACGCTGGCGCAAGTTCCGGCGGCCTATCTGGGGGAGGGGTTGGTCCGGCGCAAACCCGTGTGGGGATTGCTCTGCGGGACGCACCGGTTCCTGTGGCTGGGGCCGGCGCTTCTGCCATGGCTGTTTGCCGGAAGTGCCGACCAGTGGCCCCTCTGGATCATTGCGTGTTTGGGGTTGAGCGAATTGCTGGCGAACTGTTCGGTTTCTTTGTGGTTCAGTTGGATGGCCGACCTGGTGCCGGCCTCGCGTGCGGGTCGGTTCTGGGGCGGCCGGCAACGCTACCTCTCCGTGGCGATCCTGATCGCAGCGCTGGTATTCGGAGTGGTCCTGCAGAAGAGCGCGGGCTTGGCCGGGTTCCAGATTGTGTTTGTGGTGGGCGCACTGTTTGGCGTGGCCGATATCGTCCTGCACCTCGCTGTGCACGAACCGCCACACCGGAACCGTGAGGGATGCGGGGGCCTGGTGCGGTTGCGGCAAATCTGGGGCAACAAACGGTTCCGGCGGTTGACTTGGGCGATGGGCCTCTGGACGGCGGCGGTGACAATGCCGGGTTATGTGAGTGGGTTGCCGAGTTTTTTCAGTGTGGTGTATTTGAAAGAAGCGCTGGGAGCGTCGTACGGGGAGGCTTCTCTGGTATTTGCGGCTGCGGCTCTGGGAGGTGTGCTCTGGACCCCGGCGATTGGGGCGTGGGTGGACCGGCGTGGGGCGTCTCGGGTTTTGGTGTGGCTGATGATCATGGGGCCACTGGCCAGTCTGTCCTGGCTCTGTTTGGGCACCCAGCGGGTGCCGGGCCTTGGAGGCGTTTCAGCCGGTGTGCTGGTGGCAGGTGCCGCTTCGCTGTGGATGGGCGCGGCCTATGCGGGGGTCACTCTGTGCCAGATGCGGTTGACGCAGGAATGCACCGAACCCGGCAGCCGGACGCTGGCGATGGGGATGCATCTGGCTGCCGTTGGGGTTTTGGGGGCTGCGGGAGCGCTTCTGGCGGGAGCGATCAAGGACCATGTGGGGGTCACCGGGTTTCAGCTCAGGCCGGACTGGGCACCGTTCTCGTATTTTCAGGTGCTGATTCTCGTCCAGGTGTCCTTGGTATGGCTGGGAGCCATCCCCCTTGCCTGCCGGCTTGCTGCCGGGCCAGCCCAGGTCAAAAAAGGCGAGTGAGCAGGGGGGGCGGTGGCGCTGTTGGCGGGGTCACCCGAAGAGGGGGGTTGTTTTCAGGAGCGGAAAGCGGTTGCGTGTTGGGTGCCGAAGGTTTCTTGTTGGCGAACTGCGCATGCGAATCCGATCAACCCTCATTCTGGCGGCCTGTGTTTCAGGTCTGACTCTGCCCGGTTGCGGGCGGCCCGAGTCCCCCAAGGTCTATACGGTTCCAAAAGAACAGCCCTTGCAGGAGACGGCCAGGGAGAACGCCGGAACCGATGCGGATCCGGGGGCCGCCAGGGAAAGCCGGGCTGAGCGGGCCCGGAGTCGGCTGACCTGGGAGTTGCCGCAGGGTTGGACGGAGGCACCTGCTGGCCGGGTGAACGCGGCCCAGTTCACGGTCAAAACCGCAGGGGGCGAGGTGGGGATCAGCGTCACGCCGTTGCCGAACCTGAGCGGCAAGGAGGAGATGGTGGTCAACATGTGGCGTGAACAGGTGGGACAGCCCCCGTTGGAACCCGGCAAACTCGGCGAGCAAATCAGCAAGGTCGAGGTCGCGGGCGGCGAGGGACAGCTTTTTGAAGTTGCGGGAAACCGTGAAGGCGCCGCGCAGCGGATGGTGACCGCTTTCCTGCATCAGCCCGATGCCAGTTGGTTCTTCAAACTCTCGGGACCCGAGACCGGAGTCAACGAACAGCGCCCGGCCTTTTTGAGTTTCCTGAAGTCCGTGCGGATCGCAGGCGCGGAGAAACCGTGACCGGCCTGCATTGGAAGAGACGAGCGAACCCCCTTTAAAATCATGCGTGCGATCTGGAAATTTCTGAGTTCCCTCCGGCTGACGGTGGTGTGTCTGAGCCTGTCCATCATTCTGGTTTTTGTGGGGACGGTGGCGCAGGCGGACGAGGGGCTCTACCAAGCCCAGGTCCGATATTTCAAACAGTGGATGGTTTGGGGGCCCATGTTGTTTGGGCACCGGCTTCCGGTGCCGCTTCCGGGCGGTTACCTGCTGGGCGTGGTGCTCTTGGTGAACCTGATTGGCGCCCATATCCAGAGGTTCCAGTGGACCGCTAAAAAGACCGGGATTCATCTGACGCACCTTGGCATCATCCTGCTTCTGGTGGGCCAACTCGCGACCGACATTTTCTCGGTGGAAACCTTCCTGCACTTCCGGGAGGGCGAATCCAAGAGCTACTCGGAAAGTCACCGGGAACATGAACTGGCGTTTTCCATCGATGCCGGGGACGGCCAGGAGAAGGTGGTGGCGTTTCCAGAAAGTCTGGTGGCCAAGGGCGGTGAGCTCCGGCATCCGGACCTCCCGTTCACCTTGCGGATCAAGGAGTACCGGATCAACAGCCAGGTAATGGCAAAAAGCGAGGTGACCGAGGCCGGGGGCAGGCTTCAGACGGCGTTGGCCACGCTGGAAAGCAACTACAGCACTGCCGAGGGGTTGCCGGTCCAGGCGGAAAAAGCCGGGGATATGCCGGGGCGCCGCGAGGTTTGGGTGGCGGCACTCGCCGCAGTCGGCGAGACTGGGGTTACGGATCTCGTGGCGGCAGCCAAGAAAATTTCGGCGGATCCGGGGCGCGCCGGCCGGCTGCAAACTGAGCTGAAAGGGCGGTTCCGAAAGGAGATGCTGGGGCGCTTTACCCAGCAGGGTGGTGCGATGCAGGTGGCTGCGGAACGGATCGGGAAGGGGGAAAGTTTAGAGGGTCTGGCTTCCCCTGTGGAGAAGGGGTTGGGGTCGGATGTGGTGGTATTTCCGGCTCCGGAAGCCCGGGCGATGGACACCAAAAACTGGCCCTACGCAGTGGTGGAAGTTCTGCAGGAAGGAAAAAGCCTTGGTGCCTGGCTGTTTTCGCCGTGGTTCATGGGGCGCGACCGGGTGGCGCTGGCCCAGGATTTTGAAGCGGGCGGCAAGGTGTGGCGGGGCGCGTTCCGGTCCGAGCGGGTCTACTATCCTTTCAGCGTGCAGCTGTTGAAGACCACCCATGAGGTGTATCCGGGCACGACGATCCCGAAGAATTTTCAGAGCCGGGTGCGTCTGGTGAACCGGGAGCGGAGTGAGACTCGGGAGGTGGACATTTACATGAACAACCCGCTCCGGTACGCGGGCCTGACATATTTCCAGTCTGGCATGGACAAGGATCCCGAGAAACCCGGAGCCCTCGGGAGCAGCACGCTTCAGGTAGTGCGTAACCCGGGCTGGCTGACTCCCTACCTTGCCTGTGTGCTGGTCGGGTTGGGCATGACTTGGCAGTTCCTCTATCACCTTTCCAACTTCGTTCTCCGGCGCCGGAGCAACTCCTGATTCCCTATGAAAAAGTGGTTCCCCATCATTTTGGCGGTGGTATTTCTGGGCTGGGCGGCGGGCGGGATCCGTCCGAAAAAGGTGCCGGCCGGCGGGATGGACTTTGAGCAGTTTGGAGCGCTGCCCGTCGTTTCGAATGGCCGTTGTCAGCCGATGGATTCGCTGGCCCGGAACTCTCTCCTCCAGCTCCGGGAAAAGCAGACTGTGAACCTGGAGCCGTGGAAGGGAAACCTGGAAAAGCCGCGGATTCTGTCAGCCTCGGAATGGATGGCGGCAATGATGATGAAGCCGCAGGTGGCTGACACCTGGCCGGTTTTCCGGATTGATCATCCGGACATCAAGGGATTGCTCGGCCTGCCGATGAATGCCGACAAGGCTGCACAGACGGACGGCAAACATTTTCCGTGGGTCCTGATTCAGTTGCGGTTGCAGGACCTGCAGCGAGAGGGGCAGCGGGCCGGAATGGTGAACCAGCAGAAACGGACGCCGTACGAGCAGGGGTTGGTGCGGTTGATGAACTGCGTGGGGCTGTACATGCGCCTTCAAAACACGCTCCAGCCGCAGAACGCCAAGGACTGGCCTGCCGAACTCCAGTCGTATGCCGCGACTGCGGCTGCCGGAGTCGCCGCCTACACGGCCAAGAACGAAAAAAAACCGTATGACGAGGGGGTGTTGGAAAAGTTCATGGCGGACATCAACCGGTTTGGGGCAATGGGCGAGCTGGAGCCGCCCCTTTTGTTGACACCCAAGGCTGGCGAAACGGGCGCATCCAACTGGAAGCGGTCGGTGGAGGGGTTGGTGGGACTCGCGCGCGGCGAGCCGATGCATTTTGGCTTGAGCGCTTACGCCCGGATTTCCGGGGCTTACGCCCGCGGGGATGCGGCGGGATTCAACGAGGCCGTGGCCGATTACCGCGCGGCGCTGCAGCAGACCGTGCCGGGGGAGGTGATCAAGTCGGGCCGGGAACAGACGTTCAACCGGGTGGAGCCCTTCTACAAAGCGCTCTGCATGTACGTGATGGCGTTTGTCTGTGTGCTGCTCTACTGGGCGGCACCTGCCCGGATGGAGGTGGCACGGCGCACCGCATGGTGGCTGGTGGTGGCGGCCCTGTGCATCCATACCGGCGGGCTGTTGACCCGGATGTTGCTGGAAGGCCGGCCGCCTGTGACCAACTTGTACTCTTCCGCGGTCTTTATTGGTTGGGGCGCATGCATCCTGGGTCTGGTGCTCGAACGGTTCTGGCGGAACTCCGTGGGCCTGGCGGTTTCGAGCACCATTGGTTTTTTGACGCTGATCATTGCCCACATGCTGGCGCTTTCGGGTGACACCATGGAGATGATGCGCGCGGTGCTGGACACCAACTTCTGGCTGGCCACCCATGTGGTCGTGGTGACGCTGGGATACGCGTCCACCTATGTGGCAGGGTTCCTCGCCATCATTTACATCGGCCGCGGTGTTTTGACGTCCGGTCTGGATTCCGCCACGGGCAAGTCGCTGATCAAGATGGTGTACGGGATTGTGTGTTTCGCCACCCTGTTCAGCTTTGTCGGGACGGTGCTGGGCGGCATCTGGGCGGACCAGAGCTGGGGCAGGTTCTGGGGATGGGATCCGAAAGAAAACGGGGCGCTGATTATCGTGCTCTGGAATGCGCTGATTCTGCATGCCCGCTGGGGGGGATTGGTCCGGGAACGCGGCATGGCGAATCTGGCCATCGTGGGGAACATCGTAACGAGTTGGTCCTGGTTTGGCGTCAACATGCTGGGCATCGGATTGCACAGCTACGGATTCATGGAGTCTGGGTTCCGGTGGTTGATGATTTTCGTCGGCAGCCAGCTCCTGCTGCTCGCGCTCGGAGGACTTCCCCAGAGGTTGTGGCGCAGTGCCCGGGGGCTGTCCGAGAAACCCGCATAATTATCCTTCAGGCTACGGTTTGTTTGTTCCTTCCTTCCGGATGCAAGGCCACTGGTTTCTCGGTGGCGAAGGGGTTCTCTCACCGCGAGATGCCGCTCCTGAGCTCGGCTGGAGTCCCGATCCCGCATCCTCGGGAGCGGTTCTGCCTTGCAGAAGCCTTGCCCCGGGAACTGGGGCAGAATGCACTGTTGAGCGTCCTGAACAGTCCTACGCCAGCAGGGCTGTGAGTTCCGAAAGGCGGAGAATAAATGCGTCTGCCTCCAGCCGGACTTTTTCCCGGACGGCATAGCCCCCGTAACCGACCACCAGATCTGCGTCACCCTTGACTTCCAGATCGCTGGCGCCGTCCCCGACCATTACCACACGGTGGGCGTTCCATTCTGCTCGGAGGCGCCTTGCGACCTCGTTTTTTCCGCGGGTGCGCGCGGTGGGGCTCTGGGGATCAAACCCGCGGTAGCGGCCATCGGCGTCGAAAAGCAGTTCCACGGCTTCCACCCGCGTGATGCCCAGGTGCCGGGCGAGGGGGAGGATGGCTTGAGTAAACCCGCCGCTGACGATTGCCACGCGCCAGCCCATGGATTCCAGGGCTCGGACCGTTTCTGAGGCGGTGGGTTCCACCTGGGCGATGTATTTCTGTCCGATGGCTTCCAACTCGCCGAGGGTGGGCTGAATCAACTCCAGGCGCCGTGCGAAGATGGTTTCCATCGGGGTGCCGCCTTCCATGGCGGCGCGGGTCATCTGTTCAACCGCTGCAAAGGTTTCGTCGCCGCGGAGACGGGCGAGTTCGTCGATTCCTTCGATGGCGCTGAGCGTGGAATCGCAATCCAGAAGCACGAGTTTGGTCACGGCCCCACTCCACTTCAGGTCTGGTCAGGGGTCAAGGGTTTGCGCGTGCCCGGGCTGTCTGGGTCACGCGAGCAGTTCCTTGACCACCTCGCCCTCGACGTCTGTGAGTCGGAAATCCCGGCCTGCATACCGGTAGGTGAGTGTTTCGTGGTTGAATCCGAGCAGATGCAGGAGGGTGGCATGGAGGTCGTGCACATGGACTTTGCCCTCGGCAATGTGCAGCCCGATGTCATCGGTGGCGCCGTGGATGTGGCCGGCCTTGACGCCGCCGCCTGCCATCCAGAGGGAAAACCCGTCGTTGTGATGGTCCCGGCCCACCTTTGGAGTGAGCGGCATTTGGGCGGTGGGGGTGCGTCCGAATTCACCTCCCCAGAGTACCAGCGTGTCGTCGAGCATGCCCCGGTTCTGGAGGTCTTCAAGGAGGGCGGCGATGGGTTTGTCGCACTCGGTGGCCAGACGGCGGTGCGCTTCCTCGACGTTTTCATGGGTGTCCCATGGCTGGCCGCTTCCATGCCAGACCTGCACGTAGCGCACCCCGCGTTCCGCCAGACGCCGGGCCATGAGGATCTGTCGGCCCTGCACGGTGTCGCCGTACATCTCCCGGATGTTTTGGGGTTCCTGGCTGACGTCAAAGGCATTGGTGGCCTCGGTTTGCATGCGGAATGCGAGTTCCAACGATTGAATTCTGGCTTCGAGTTGGGGATGGCTGGGGTGCTGTTTGCGGTGCAACTCGTTGAGTTGTTGGATGTAGCCAAGTTGTTCCCTTTGCTGGCCGGGAAGAATCGCCTCGTTGCGAAGGTTGGCAATCAGCCGGTCTGCCTGAGTTTCTTTGGTGTCGATGTGGGTTCCCTGATAGATCCCGGGCAGGAATGCGCTGCGCCAGTTGGCGCTCTGGGCGACTGGGAGTCCCCCGGGACACATCACCACAAAACCCGGGAGGCTTTGGTTTTCGGTGCCGAGCCCGTACAGCGTCCAGGAACCGACGCTGGGTCTTGGAAGGGTGAGGCTGCCGGTGTTCATCATCATGAGTGCCGACTCGTGGTTGGGCACGTCATTGAACATTGAGCGCACCACACAGAGCTTGTCTGCGTGCCGTGCGACATGGGGAAAGAGTTCGCTGATTTCGATCCCGCTCTGGCCGTGTCGGGTGAATTTGAAGCTCGAGCCAAGCGCGGCGCCGCTCAGGCGCTTGTCTTTACTCAACTCCGCGGACATGGGGAGGGATTTGCCGTGGAGTTCGTTCAGCTTGGGTTTCGGATCAAAGGTGTCCATCTGGGACGGTCCGCCGTTCATGAACAGATGAATGATGCGTTTTGCCTTGCCCGGGAACTGGGGACGCCGCGGCGCGAGTGGGGAAAGAGGCGCGGCATTGGCTTCTGTCAGGCCGAGTTCGTGGAGAAGTCCCCCGAGCGCGAGGCTTCCGAGGCCAAAACCGGCCCTGGAAAGGGCTTCACGGCGGGAAAGGTGTGCGGACTGTGGGTTCATGGCGGAAAGAAGTGGGGGTCAGTCGACAAACATGAATTCGTTGGTGATCAGAAGCGCCTGGGCCATGCGTTCAAGGGCTGTCAGTTTCGGGGGGGGCGGGTTTTTGAAGTCCGCCTGTGCGTCCCAGACGGTTTGGAGGTTCTTGGGCGCCATTTCCGGCATGACCAGCAGACGCAGCGTGGGAGCCCATCGGAACCCGTCACTCGTCGTGGTTTCACGACAGTCCACGGTGAAATCAAGAATCTCACCCTGTTCCACCCTGATCTTCTCCACCTGCGTTTGGCAGGAGGATCCGTTGTTGCGGTCCACGATCCATTCGGCCAGCAGACCCGTTTTGGATGAAAGAATCCGGGCACGGATTCCGTCGCCGCTGGCTTTTGCCGCCACTGCGATCTCGCCGCCCACTGCAAATTCACCGGCATAGGGAGCCACCCAGCGTCGGATGGCTGCCATGCCAATTCCGGCCCCCGGATGTCCCCCGCCGGCGCTGAGGCTGACGAAACCATGCACCCGGTCAGGAAACGCCCGTGCCCCTTGGTAGCGTTTGGTTTTCTGATCAAAGTGCGGCAGGAGCTGAAACGCTTGGTCCCGAGGAACCTGCGGGTCGGCGCTCCCGTAGCCGCTCCGCCAGGCGCCGCCGGGTGGTTCTCCCGGCGGAGCCAGCGGACTGTGGATCAGCCTCCGGCCAAGAGCCTCTTCCTCAGGGGTGGGGAGGCGCTGGTAGACAAGTCGGTACAGCGACCGGATCAGGGCGTCCGAGGGGTCCAGTGATGCCGGAGGCACTTCCTCCTGAGCCTTGGAGGCCATCAGACAGGCCTTCTCGATGATAAATGCGTCGTTCAACGCAAACAACGCCTGTTGCGGAACGAGCGTCTGTGAGCGTTCCGTGTTCGAAATGTCCGGGGACGGAAAATCGAACGTGGTGAAGAGCGGATCAATGTTCACACGGTCCACGAATCCGTAAATGGTTCTGCGAGTGGTAAAGGGTTGGGTGGAGAGGTTGACTGCGCGTCCTCCGATGGCGGGATTGAGCTGACCACTGGCTGAAAGCATGGCGTCCCGCATCGATTCGAAGTCTCGCCGGCGTTGGTTTGCGCGCCAGAGCCCTGTGTTGTCAGGATCGACCCTCGATGCCTCCGGCCGGTCCGCACTGCTTTGCTGGTAGGTGCGGCTCAGCACAATATCCCGCACCAATTTCTTGGTGGACCAGTTCCGTTGCATCAATGCCGAGGCAAGCCAGTCCAGCAGTTCGGGATGGGAGGGTGGTTCGGATTGCAGGCCGAAGTCCCCTGGGGTTTTCACCAGAGGCCGACCCAGAAGATGACGCCACACCTGGTTGGCCCACACGCGTGGCGTCAGCGGATTTTCCTTGCTGGCAATTTTCTCGGCCAGTTCTCTGCGGCCACTTTGTTCAGCAGGAAACGGGGTCTTGCCCGGATCCAGCACCTCGAGAAAGCGGCGATCCACGGGCTCGCCCCGTTTCGCGGGATCTCCGCGCATGTAAATCACGGGTTTGAAGGGTTTGGAGCGGTCCTTGAGCGCCATGGCCCGCACCGGAGCGCCCTCATGGGTTGCCTCGATTTCTGAGACCGCTTTTCCGAGTTTCTCGTATTCGTTTCGGGCCTCGCGGGAGGGCCGTGCAACCCGTTCGACATCGGCGGGTTGGAAGTCTAAGAGGCCGTCCTTCCTCAGGAAGGCTTCGAGCACGCCAGCCGCGGCGGGATCCGAGGCGGAGATCGCTGTGGCGAGCACCGCGCCATAAGCACGTGCCAAGGCTTCCTCGTTTTCCGGGTTTTTTTCACGCAGGATTTTCAGCACCCACGGATGAATCGCCTGCCCTGATGCAGAGGTGTTACCCGAGCCCAGTAGGGTTTTGAGAACTTCTGGTTTTCTATCCACGGCGGCCTTTAACACTTCAGTCATAGCGCCAAACACCGGGTCTTCCAGGTGTTCCGGGGATTTCCGGAAGGAGGTCCACTTTTTGTGGAGGGGGTCCAGGGCAATCTCCAAAAGCTGGGTGTCGCTGAGCACCTTGCGCATCTCCTTTTTCTGGAACTCCAATGCGCAAAGTGCATCGAAATAGGCTTCCGGCTTCGCTTTGACTGCTTCGAGTGCTTTGGCCCGTTGGCGGGTGGTTAGATCGTTGAGAGCCTGCACGGCCAGGTTTTTTCGGGACTCATAATCCGCGCGAACTTCTTCGGGGATTTTTGCATGGGAAAGCGCGATGGCCGGCAGTGGGTTGCAGACTTCCGTGCTTTTGAAGACTCCGTACAGCGCATAGAAGTCTGCCGTGGGAATAGGGTCAAATTTGTGGTCGTGGCAGCGTGCGCACACCACGGTGAGGCCCATGATTCCCCGCGTGACCACATCGATCCGGTCGTTGATTTGCTCGTCTTCGCGTTTCAGAAAACGGGGCCCCACGGTGAGCAGGCCGAGCGCCGCCAAAGACGGATGGTCCTGGGGGAATCCCATCAAATCAGCGGCGATCTGTTCCCTGACAAACTCATCGTAGGGTTTGTCTTCGTTGAATGACGCAATGACATAGTCCCGGAAAGTCCATGCAAACGGGTAGCGCAGGTCGTCCACCGGGAAAAAATCCTGCGTGTCAGCGTAGCGCGCGATGTCCAGCCAGTGTCGGCCCCAGCGTTCGCCGAAGTGGGGGGACGCCAAAAGTTGGTCGACTTTTCCGGCCACTGCCATGTCCGGATCTGCAGAAAAAGCGGCTACAAATCGGTCCATCTCTGCGGGCGAGGGCGGAAGTCCCGTGAGATCAAAGTGGAGCCGCTTGAGCAGGGTTGAGGCGTCCGCCCTTTCAGAGGGGGAAAGGTTTACGGTTCTCCGCCTGCTCTCCACAAACGCATCAATGGCTTCGGATCCGGCTTCCAGGGTTCCGGCCTGGGCGGGAGGCACTGGCTGAAACGCCCAGTGGTGGGCGGCTTTTTTGAAGAGCACCTCCTGTTTTCCCAAAATGGACTCCCCGGCAGCCGTGCCCCCGGCTTTTCCTGGCCAGTCTGCACCTTGATCAATCCATGCCCTGAGAATGGCGAGGGTTTCCTCAGCCAACATTTTTTTCTTCGGGGGCATTTCCATGTCCGGCTCAAGATGCGCGGTAAAGCGCAGGAGCGGGCTTTCCGAACCTTTGCCCGGAACAATTGCCGGGCCGTAAGAACTGCCCCCCAAAAGAGCCATTTCTCGTGAATCGAGACGCAGCCCGCCTTTCTGTTTTTCCGGTCCGTGACAGGAAACGCAGTGCTCGACCAGCACGGGATGAATATCGCCAAAATAGCGCACCGGTCTCTGGACGGGGTCTGGCAGGTCGAGAGTGTCCGCACCTGCCCGCTTCTGTGCGGGTTCAGCACGGACTTGGAAAGGGAGGGCAACAACCAGCGCAAGCAGTGCGGATTTCATTAGGACAGAAGGATTGGTCTGCTCAAGGGCGGCGGAATGACACGAGTGGAAGCAAGACGCTGCACAGGTTGGAGTTGCGGGTGGAGGGGTGCGCCAAAACTATTCAAGGAAGAATACCTGTGGCAGGGGGGCGTTCTTTGATGGATTGTCTTTCATCTTTGTGTCTGACACAAAAGGACAATCGCACATGCCGCCCCGTGTCCCTCGTCCCGCTGCCGAACGCGAAGTCTTTGAAGTCCGGGAAGCCAAACTGACTGGCGTAGATCTCGGATTTCCCCAGCTCGCCTATGTCACCGCGACAACGGATTTCCTCTCCAGCAGGGTGGCATGGCATTCCCATGATTTCTGGGAGGTCCTCATGTTCTTTCGCGGAGCTGCGCGGTACGAGTTGGAGGATGGAATCCAGGTGGAGGTTCCTGGCAACCATTTTCTTCTGGTTCCCCCCGGGTTCCGCCACCGGGGAGACAACGATGTCCGGTTGCCCTGCGACTTCTTTGCGCTCGGATTTTTTGGTAAACCGCCTCTGGCGGAATGCGGGCACAGTCCCTTGAGTGAGTGGGAATCCTGCTGGGTGGTGGAGCAATTCGGATTGGGAGAGAAACGGGTGTTCTCGATGAGCCGGTCTCTGATGGAACAGACGGAGCAGTTGCGCAGATTGGTTCTCGCGAGTCAGGCACAGCCGCTGAGCCACAGCCAACGAGCCATGCTTCGGCATGCGGTTGCATGGGCCTTGGTTCAGATCGCAGAGAATCTCGGCTCTTGCTCCCAGAACACGGGTTCGGCTCGAATCTCTGCTGCCATGACATTTCTAGAAACTCACATGGGGCGTCCTGTGGGGATGGATGCTGTGGCCTCTGCGGTCGGCATTCCGCGCAAGCAATTCTACAGCCAGTTCCGGCAGGAAACGGGGATGACCCCCAACGACTGGCTTCAGAGGCTTCGCCTCCGCCGGGCCGAGGAGTTGCTGCTTTCCACCAATCTGACCGTGGAATCCATCGCTCTGGAACTGGGGTACCCCGGGGCTGCCTATTTTTGCCGGGTTTTTCGCAAGTATCTTGGGAGCACTCCCGGCCAATTCCGAAGGGATGCGGGCAGGTGAGCCGAATGGCGGGTCTGCCCGGGTGCGAGGCCGATCTCCATAGATTGGTGCTCCACAGGGATGGGCACCATGATGGGGCGTGCTAGGCGGGAGATTTTTGAGTGCCGCGTTGAATGCAGCGAGAGCAGGCAATCGGGCGCGTGCAGCATAACGGAGTGAGTGGGCGGAAAGGGAAGTTGTTGAATTTCACCGGATTCGGAGAGCGTCCGCGGAGCCGGAGCACCCGTGTGATGCTCTTCTCACCAAGCGCGTCTATGCCCAAAGTCACGCGATGCGCTGGGGGTGCGTGTGCCAGAGATCCAGAATCACGCGTTTGCGTGACTGTGTTTGTTTCCACGGCTGTGGGATTACTTTGGAATGCAAGTTCCCCGAAGTGCGCTTCTTTGCCTTCTCCTGAGTGTCCCCGGTTTTTGCATCCAAGCCAAAACCCAGGAACCCGCCGCAGTTGATTTTTCACGGGAAGTGCTTCCGATTTTCCGGGACCACTGCATGGGCTGTCACGGGCCTGAAAAACAGAAGAGTGGGTACCGTCTTGACCGGCGGGATGACGCGTTGAAGGGGGGCGAGTCCGGTGAGGCCGCGATCCACCCCGGCGATCCTGCGAAAAGCCCTGTGTTGCGGTTTGTTTCCGGCGAGGACAGCGACATGCTCATGCCCCCAAAAAAGAGCACCCAAAAACCGCTCTCCCCGGCCCAGATCGAGACCCTGCGAAAATGGATCGCTCAGGGCGCGCCGTGGCCCGAGGAAAACCAGACTGCACGCAGGGACCCGCTGGACTGGTGGTCACTCCGTCCGCTTTCCACGCCTGCGGTGCCCGTTTTGAACGTGCATCCCGTGGATGCTTTTTGCGGGTCCGGCTCCGAGAAAAGGGGCCCTCGCCTCGAGCCGACAAGGCGGTGTTGCTCCGGCGGGTTTCATTTGATCTCACAGGGTTCAACCGCGATCATGCGGCGCGGCATCCCGAGGATCCCCGGCTGGAGGGGCGGATCCGGAGTTATGAGATGGCAGCCAAAATGCAGTTGAGCGCGCCGGATGCATTGAGCCTCAAGCAGGAGCCAGAGCATATCCTGCGTCATTACGGACTGGATAAAGGTGCCTAGAAATGGCCGTCCGAAATCAACGAGGCGGAGGAGACATTTCATTTTTCGCAGAAGTGCCTCACCGCCCGGCGTCTCCTGGAGCGGGGCGTGCGTTTTGTCCAGATCTGGAGCGGGAACGATAACGGTTTCCCAAGGCGGAACTGGGATTCCCACGAGGACATTCGGCGCGACCATGGGCCGTTAGCGATGGGAATGGCGCGCGGAGCCGCAGCGTTAATCCAAGGCCTCAAACAGCGCGGGATGCTGTAGGACACTCTCATTCTCTGGACCACAGAGTTTGGCCGGATGCCCTCCTCACAAAATGGTCTGAAGGGGCGGGACCACAACCCGTATGTGTTCACCAACTGGCTGTGTGGTGGCGGGATCAAGGGGGGGGACACATGGCGAGAGCGACCCGCGGGGATACAAGCCGATGGACCGGAAGAATCCGACGGAAGTGTACGACGTGCACGCCACGCTGCTGCATCTTTTGGGCATCGACCACACCCGGTTCACTGTCCGTCGCGACGGAATCGACCGGCGCCTGACCGATGTTTACGGGCACGTGATCCACGAGATTCTCTCCTGATTCGTCTGGGGGTGATAGGAATCCCCACCCGGCCAAGGCGAGCGAGGCGTTGTGAGCGGATCTTCGTTGGTCCGCGGCGTATCCTCGGCGGGCGGGGAGGGATTCTCTGGAGGCGCCGCGGATCCGATGGCCGGCCTGATGCGTTGCCAAGTGCTTCCCGGCTCAGGCGGCTTTAGGTGAGGTTCAAACCAGCCCCAGATGCCGTAGCGCCTCCGTGGTCGGCCCCTCCAACGTTGCGACAGGGACGTTTCCCACAGACCCCGCTGCCTTTATTCCTTGGGGGGTGTAGTATGCGCCGAGAGCGAGGTCGCGGAACCTGCGGAAAAACTGGGCCGCCTGAGCATTCACGACACGGCTGTCTGCGAATACGGAGGGAGAGCGGTGAAAAAAAGTTCTAGGGAGAGGTCGGGAAACGGGTTAGTTGAATGCGTTCCTTGGCTGCGTTGGGCCCTGAGGCAGGGTGTTCCAGCCAGAACCAACCCCCTTTTTATTCTATGAAACCGTTGATCCCCCTTGTTGTTGCTGGTGCCGTTGTTTCCCTCGTCAGCCAGAGCGCGATAGCCCAAGAAAAAAAGCCTCTGGGTTATCAGGACACCCCGCTGATTCCCGGCACCCAGTGGCACGTGCACGACGGGCTCAGGCCCCAGCCCAAGGTGGTGACGCCCGGCGAGTTCCCCAGCCAGGCGAAACCTTCCAAGGCCCCCTCGGATGCTGTGGTGTTGTTCGACGGCAAGGATCTCTCCCAATGGACGGGCAAATCCGGGTCGGCAGATTGGAAGGTGGAAAATGGGTACGCGGAGGTGAACGGAACGGGTGACATTGTGACCAAGGGCGAGTTTGGCCCGGACCTCCAGCTACATGTGGAATGGGCGTCTCCCATGCCACCGGAAGCTACTGGGCAGGGGCGCGGCAACAGCGGGATCTTTTTCTTTGGGAAATACGAGGTGCAAGTTCTGGACTGCTTTGAAAACCAGACCTATCCGGACGGCCAGGCCACGGCGGTGTACGGTCAGACGCCGCCGCTGGTGAACGCTTCGTTGCCGCCGGGGCAGTGGCAGACCTACGACATTCTCTTTTCCGGGCCCCGTTTCGGTGCGGATGGGAAACTGGAGAAACCGGCTTTTGTGACGATTCTGCACAATGGGGTGGTGGTTCAGAACCACACACAGTTGTTGGGGAACACCCCGCACAAGAAGGTGGGAACATACGAACCGCATCCTGAGAAGGGCGCAATCAAGCTCCAGGACCACCGGAACCCGGTGCGTTACCGGAACATTTGGGTGCGCGAGCTCAAGCCGGTCGACTCCCAGTAAACTCGGTTCCCTAGAGGTCCAGAGGACCCGGGTGCGCGGTGGATCAATGGGCCGGGGTCTGGTTCCGCCTTGCCTTTGGCTGGTACTCCGGAGAGGGGAATGGGCATGAAATCCCGTTTTTTGCCGTGGCAGCTTTTGGTTTGCGTTGCCGTGTCCCTTCTTCTGGTGGGGTGCGCGGGGCTTGATTCTGGGCGGAAACCGTTGTGTTCCGTGAAGCACGTGGACCTCAAGCGGTACATGGGCGACTGGTACGTGTTTGCCAACATCCCGTACTTTGCTGAGAAAGGGTGTTACAACTCGGTGGAAAGTTATGCGCTGAGACCGGATGGCAGGATCGACAACGGGTTCCGGTACCGGAAAGGTTCCTTTGAGGGGCCGGAAAAGAAGGTCCGCGCATTGGCATGGGTGCACAACACGCAGAGCAACGCAGAATGGCGGGTCCGGTTTTTTGGGGTGTTCACGGCGGAATACGTGGTGGTGGACTTGGATCCCCAGTACCGGTGGGCGGTGGTTGGGCATCCCTCCCGGAACTACGGGTGGGTGCTGTCGCGTTCCAAAAAACTGTCCGAACGCGAGTACGCCTCGATTTTGAAGCGGTTGGAGACCCAGGGGTACGATCCTGCGCGCTTTGAGAGGGTGCCCCAGAGGTAGTTGCCGCTCAAGGGATGGGGCAAATTGGCTTCCGGGTGCGGGATGAAACGGGTTTTTAGGACGTTGGCAGGACCCAGTTGGAAGCGAATCCTCTTTTCGACAGGGCGCAGGTTGAGTATTCCCCGGGTGCGCATGCGATCCGAGAATCAGACGGTGATGGAGTCGGACCCCCAGACCGGGGAGGGAACACTCTGGCGATGGCTGGTGCGCCGGGTGGACTCGGACTATTTTCCGGAGGGCGCGGAGGCGGTGAAACGGCAGCCCGACCGGTTTGAATGGAAGCGGTGCGTGCCCTTCCTCTTTCTGCACTTGGGTTGTCTCGGGGTGGCGTGGACCGGGTGGAGCTGGAGCGCGGTTGGAGTGGCGGTTTTTCTGTACGTAATCCGGATGTTTGCGATCACGGGGTTTTACCACCGGTACTTCTCGCACCGGACATTCCGGACGAGTCGCTGGGCGCAGTTTTTGTTCGCGGTCTGGGGTAATCTGGCGGTGCAGCGGGGGGCGCTCTGGTGGGCTTCGGTGCACCGGCATCATCACCGGCACTCGGATCAGGAGGAGGACGTGCATTCTCCTTTGGTGAGCGGGTTCTGGTGGTCGCACATCGGGTGGATGACGAGCAGCCGGAATTTTCCGACGGATTACGGGGCGGTGAAGGATCTGGCGAAGTACCCGGAGCTCGTGTTTTTGAACCGGTTCGACATGTTGGTGCCACTGTTGATGGCGGGCGTTCTTTACGGGGTGGGAGCAATTCTTGGGGCGAACGGGGTGCCCACAAGCGGCTGGCAGATGGTGGTGTGGGGCTTTTTCATCAGCACGGTGGTGCTGTTGCACGGAACGCTGATGATCAACTCGCTGGCCCATGTGTTTGGCCGGAAACGGTTTGCGACCGGGGACGACAGCCGGAACAGTTTGTTTCTGGCCCTGATCACTCTGGGGGAGGGTTGGCACAACAACCATCACCGGTTCATGCATGCCGCCCGGCAGGGGTTTTACTGGTGGGAGATCGATCTGACTTACTACGGCCTGAAGCTGCTGTCCTGGCTGGGGGTCATCTGGGATTTGAGGCCGGTTCCGGCCGAGGTCTATCAGGAGGCCAAAACCCGCGCCGGATTGGAGGGCGCGGCATGAAGACGTTGGCGGTCATTGGAACCGGGATTTCGGGGTTGGGCGTGGCGCATCTGCTCAAGGAGCGGTTCGACATGACCGTTTACGAGCAGAACGGGTATGCCGGAGGGCACACCCACACGGTGCTGGTGGACGAGGGCGGGCGCAAACTCCCTGTCGACACTGGGTTCATGGTGTACAACGAGGTCACCTACCCAAACCTGACCCGGTTGTTCCGGGAACTGGAGGTGGAAACCAAGCCCACGGACATGTCCTTCAGCGTGCAGCATCTGCCCGCGCGGATGGAATACAACGGGTGCAGTTTCAACCAGATCTTTGGACAGCGCCGCAATGTGTTTCGACCCAAGTTCTGGCGGATGCTGCTCAGCATCGGCCGGTTCAACGCGGAGGCCGTGGCGGCCCTCGGCGATCCTAGGAACGCAGATCTCACCCTCAAAGAGTGGGTCCGGGAACGGGGATACACCCCGGAGTTCATGGAGCTTTACCTCGTGCCGATGAGCAGCGCGGTCTGGTCCACGCCGCCTGAACTCATGGAGGAGTTTCCCGCCACCACGCTCATCCGGTTCTGGCACAATCATGGTTTTTTGGGGATGCACACCCATCATCCATGGCGGACCGTGGTGAATGGCGCGCGGTCCTATGTTTCCCGAATCACCGGCCCCTTGGGCAACCGGCTTCAGTTGGGGCGCCGCGCCGCGCGGGTGAGCCGGTCCGAGGTTCCGGGCAAGGTCCGTGTCACCTGCGAAGACGGTCACCAGGCGGACTATGACAAGGTGGTGCTGGCCTGTCATGGGGACCAAGCGCTCAGGCTTCTTTCAGACCCGACTCCAGACGAGGCGCGGTTGCTGGGCGAGTTTAAGTACCAGAAAAACTCGGTCCTTCTTCACTCGGACGAATCTGTGATGCCGCGCCGGCGCCGGTGCTGGGCTTCGTGGAACTACCGGTTGGACGGTAAGGAAGAAGGCGGCATCCTGCCTAGCACGCACTATTGGATGAACCGGCTCCAAGGTGTTTCGGACCGGCGCAATTATTTTGTGTCGTTGAATGCCGGGCATTTGGTGAACGAGAAGAAGGTGCTTCGGCGTCTGGAGTACGAGCATCCCCTGTTCAACCTCGGGGCGATTCGTGCTCAGGCCGAGCTTCCCGGATTGAACCGGATCGGGCCGGATCAGACCACGTATTATAGTGGAGCATGGTTCCGGTACGGCTTTCACGAGGACGGCCTGACCAGTGCGCTGGAGTGCGCCCGGGCCATTTCCGGGGAGGAACTCTGGGAGGGGGCGCCCGGATGGGCTGCGCACCGTTGAGATCCTGCCTCTACGAATGCACGGTGATGCATCACCGTCTGGTGCCGCGGCGGCACCGGTTCAATTACCGGGTTTTTCTTTTCTGCCTCGATCTGGACGAGTTGGATGCGGTCGCAGAGAACGTGGCCGGGTTCAGTCGGAACGCGTGGAACTTCTACTGTTTCAGGGACCGCGATCATCTGCCGTTGCCGGGCCGGGATTTGAAGGAATCCCTGCGCGGGTATCTCGCCGGGGAAGGTGTGGACTGGCCAGAGTCGGGGCGCGCGGTGCTCGTCACGTTTCCGAGGGTTCTGGGATATGTGTTCAATCCGGTCTCGTTTTATTTCTGTTTTGATGGGGAGGGAGAACCGCTGTGCGCGGTGGCGGAGGTAGGCAACACTTTTGGGGAATTGAAGCCCTACCTTCTCCGAGACCGTCAGCCGGGGGGCGGGTTCCGGCGGGTGGTGCCCAAGCACTTTTACGTGTCGCCGTTCTCGGACCTGGATTTGTGTTTTGACTTCCAGCTCCGGTTGCCCGGGGAACGGCTCCAGGTGCGGGTGGATGACCGACGGGGCGACTCCAAGGAGTTGCTGAGCACGGTGGCTGGCCGCCGGGTGGACCTCGACAGCTGGACGCTTTTTTGGATGACGCTCAAGTATCCGCTGATTACGCTCCGGGTGATCTTTCTAATCCACTGGAACGCGCTGTTGATTTGGGCAAAGCGCGTGCCCTTCCATCAGAAGACCGCGAACATGCATTTGCAGCGTGGAGTGTTGAGGTCGCGAGATCGAGCAGGGCAACCATCACCATGAGCGAGACCACTTGTGAAAGAGCCACAGCCGTCGGAACGGCGGAGGGCGGCTGGTACCAGACCTTGGTGCTTCAGGCGTTGGGCAGAATGACCCTCGGACACCTCCACATGACCTTGCCTGGGGGCAGGACATTCGTGGTCGGATCCCCGGGGGCCGAACTCTCGGCAACGGTCCGCGTGGTGAACCCGGATTTCTTTCGGAAATGCGTGTTGTTCGGGGACGTGGGGTTCGGCGAGGCCTATTTGGATGGGGACTGGGAGACAGACAGCCTAGCGCGTGTGATTGCGTGGGCGGTCACCAACTTGGAGACAAACCCTGCGTTTGCCGCGGCACCTGGCCGTCTGCCGCTGATGAATTTCCTGCAGTGGATCAACCGGTTCAAACACTGGTTGCGGCCGAACAGTGTCCAGACGAGCCGGCGCAACATCTCCGACCATTACGATCTGGGGAACGACTTCTACCGGCTCTGGCTGGACCCGACGATGACGTACTCGAGCGCGTATTTCACGCGGCAAGGGCAGGGGTTGGAGGACGCGCAGCGGGCAAAGTACGATGCGTTGTGCCAGAAGGTACGGTTGCAGGCGTCCGATCATCTCTTGGAGATTGGAAGCGGCTGGGGCGGGTTCAGCGTGCATGCCGCACGAAATTACGGGTGCCGAATCACGACGGTCACGATCTCTGAGGAACAGTACCGGTACGCCAAGGAGCGGTTTGAGCGGGAGGGCGTGTCGGACCGTGTGGAGATCCTGCTCAAGGATTACCGGGCCGTGGAGGGGAAGTTCGACAAGGTGGTGTCGATCGAGATGATGGAGGCAATCGGGGACCGTTACCTTGAGGTCTACTGTGCCAAGCTCCATGAGGTGCTCAAGCCCGAGGGCTTGATTGGACTGCAGTACATCACCGTGCCCGACTGCCGGCATGCCGATCTCCTGCGAGGCGTGGATTTCATCCAGAAACACATTTTCCCGGGCTCGCTTCTACTCAGTGTGGGGCGGGTAAACGAGGCGATGAACCGCACCGGCAACCTGTTCCTGCACGGACTGGAGGACATGGGCGCCTCCTATGCCCGTACGCTGCACCTGTGGTGGGAGACGTTCAACCAGAAGCTCGCGGAGGTGCGCGCGCAGGGGTTCGACGACCGGTTCATCCGGAAATGGAACTATTACCTGCAGTATTGCGAGGCGGCGTTTGCCACCCGGAACATCAGCGTGGTTCAGGCGGTTTATACACGTCCGCACAACCGGTTCCTGCACGAGGAGTTCTGAACGGGTGTCACTTTTGAGCGTCCACGAGAGTCCACGAGAAAACCCAAACTGAATTATGATCTGGTTTCTGAGAATCGCATTTCTGGGGGTGCTGGCCAGCATGCTCTGGGTCACGACTTGGGCCAGTTTGCAGCAGTCCATTTTGCAGATCCCGCGGGAGGTCTGGGGAAACCCATGGTTTGTGGCGACCCTGTTCGACACCTATTTTGCGTTCCTCACCTTTTATCTGTGGGTCGCCTACCGGGAGAAAGGATGGGTGGCACGGATCCTCTGGCTGCTGGGTGTGCTCGTGCTGGGCAACATTGCCATGGCTTCTTACATGCTGCTGGTGCTCTTCCGGTTGCCGCCGGACGCGCCCATGCGTGCGGTTCTGGTCCGGGACTGACCATGAAGGTGCACATGGAACGGGGGGGAGATTCGGGTTTTTTCAGGCGCAGAGTTGTGCAGCCGGTGCTGGAACAGCTCAGGCAGGGAATCACCCCGGAACGGATCGCCTGGAGTGTCGCGTTGGGCTTCGTGGTGGGGGTCGTTCCGGTGCTGGGGATCGCCACCGGTCTTTGTGCGCTGGCGGGTTGGTGGCTGCGGCTCAACCAGCCGGTGATCCAGATGGTGAACTACCTCGCTTACCCGCTCCAGATCGCACTCCTGCTCCCGTTTTACCGGGCCGGCGAGACGCTTCTGGGCCGGGACCATCTCCCGCTCTCCCTAGAAGCCATCACGGGCCGGTTTCGGGAGGGGTTCTGGGTTTTTCTGCGCGAATTTGGCGGTGTGCTGGCGGGCGGGGTTCTGGTCTGGCTTTTGGTGGCGCCGGTGGCGGCGTTTGCATTGTATGGGGTGCTGCGTCCCGTCCTGCGCGGGGTGGCAGGACGGATTCAGAACGGGGGAGGGCGCTGAATGGGACTTGTTGAGACGGCGGGGTTGGGAGCAGCGGTGTCGCTGGTGTTTTTCGCAGTGGTCTGGGCAATCAGTGTCCGGGTCAAAAACTACGGGTTTCTGGACGTGGCATTTTCGTACGGGCTGCTGGTGTTGTTGCCGGTGTACTGGGCGGTTGGGGGCGCGCCTTGGGAGCGGAAAGCGCTATTTGGGGTGGCCGGTATTCTGTGGAGTGTGCGGCTCGGGACGTACATTTTGAGGCGGGTGGTCCGGCATCATCCGGTGGAGGATGTGCGCTATGAGAAGCTGAGGGCGAGCTGGCCAGGGCCATGGCGGTTTCTGGTTTTTTTCGAGATCCAAGCCCTGCTGGTCGTGGTGTTTTCGCTGCCGTTTCTTTTTTCGGCGTTTAATCCGGAGGCGCGGCTGGGCTGGGTCGAGTTGGCGGGCGTGGCACTGGCGTTTTTTGCGCTGGGTGGGGAGGCGTTGGCGGATGCGCAGATGGCCCGGTTTAAGGCGGATCCTGCAAACCGGGGGCAGGTTTGCGAGGCCGGCCTGTGGCGGTATTCAAGGCACCCGAACTATTTTTTTGAGTCGCTGGTATGGTGGGGGTTCTTTCTCGGGGCACTCGGGTCGGCGCACGGTGTGTGGACGGTGGTCTGCCCCCTGTTGATGACCCATTTTCTCTGCCGCGTAACCGGAATCCCGCTGACAGAGGAGTACGCGCTGCGGAGCAAGGGGGAGGCCTACCGCCGTTACCAGCGGACCACTAGCGCGTTTGTGCCGTGGTTTCGGAAAGAAGATACGCCAGAATCCAAAGTTCATGAACCTTGACCATCTGCTTGAAACCGGACTCGTTCCGGACCCGTTGATCCGGATCGGGATCCGGTATTTGCTCTGGAAAACGCTGCGCGACAAGCGGGCGGACACCGCCGAGGCGCGGCAGGAGGCCGTGATGCGGCACGTTGAAGGACTCCGCCGGAGCGGGATTGCGGAGCAGACGGCCGCTGCGAACGAACAGCATTACGAGGTGCCGACGCGCTTCTACCAGTGCGCGCTCGGGCGCCGTCTCAAGTACAGTTCGGGCCTGTGGCAGGATGGGGATACCCTGGATCAATCCGAGGAGCGGATGCTGGCTTTGAGCTGTGAACGCGCCGAGCTTGCGGACGGTCAGCGGATCTTGGAACTGGGCTGCGGCTGGGGATCCCTGTCGCTCTGGATGGCCGAGAAGTATCCGGGCGCCCGGATCACCGGGGTGTCCAATTCCCGGACCCAGAAGGAATACATTGACGCGGAGGCGGCCCGGCGCGGGTTTCGGAACTTGGAGATCGTGACGGCGGACATGAACGTGTTTGAGCCTGCTCCGGGTTATGACCGGGTGGTTTCGGTGGAGATGTTCGAGCACATGAAGAACTACGATTTGCTCATGGCCAAGGTGAGCCGTGCGCTGGTGAGCGGGGGTAAACTTTTCGTCCACATTTTTACGCACCGGGACATCGCCTACCACTATGAAGACCAGGGCGATAAGGACTGGATCACCCGGTATTTTTTCGCGGGTGGCCAGATGCCATCGGATCATCTGCTCCTTCATTTCCAAGAGGCGCTGCGGATTGAGAAACACTGGGTGGTGAACGGCACCCATTATTCCAAGACCTCTGAGGCTTGGCTGAAGAACATGGACGCACACCGGGCCGAGATTTGGCCGCTTTTTGAGGAGACCTATGGGCCCGGTGCGGCGCAGCGCTGGTGGTCCTATTGGCGGATCTTTTTCATGTCGTGCGCCGAGCTTTGGGGGTACGCAGGCGGAGAGGAATGGTTCGTGTCGCATTACCGGTTCCGGAAACCATGAAAACTTTGTCTCAGGCCGCTTGGAACGGAGGGCCGGGTTCGATCAGGCGCGGAGCTGGATGGGTGCGCGGCACAGGCTGTGTGCTGGCCTTGGTTGGGGGAATCCTGTGTTCCAGATTGGAGGCTGCGCCGATGGCGCTTACCGGGCCTGCGGCCGAGTGGGTTCGGAAGGGGGATCTGCTGGATGAAAAACTCCGGACCCGCGAATCGCTGGCGGCCTATGAGGAAGCCGACCGGCAACAGCCTGGAAACGCCGAAATCCTGCGGCGGATTGCCAGGGAACATTGTCTGGCGATGGTGGACACCGATTCCAAGAAGGAGAAACAGGCGTGTGCGGAGAAGGGGTTGGAGTTCGCCAAGCGCGCGGTGGCAGCGGATCCGGGCAACGCGATGGCGCATCTCGCGCTTGCGGTGTGCTATGGACGGGTGGCGCCGTACTGCGATGGAAAGACGAAGATTGCGTATTCGCGGCTGATCAAAGAGGAGACCGACAAATCCATCGCGATCGATCCGGGAAACGACTACGCCTACCACCTGCTGGGCGCATGGGACTACGAACTCGCGGGACTGAATCCGGTGCTGCGGGCCCTAGCGAAAGTGGTTTACGGGGAACTGCCGGCTGCCTCGTACGAGAAGTCGGCGGAGTATTTTGAGAGGGCTGCGAAAATGGCGCCGGACCGTCTGGCGCACCATGTGCAGCTGGGAAGGACTTACCTTGCGCAGGGGCGTCGGAAGGAAGCGCTGGCTTCGTTGGAGCGCGGCTTGGCGCTTCCCGACAGAGAAAAGGACGATCCGTACACCCGGCAGTTGGGCGTTGAGGCGTTGAAAAAGCTGAAGTAGGAAACCCCGGCCGGAAAAGAAGAAGGGCAGGATTCGGTGAATCCTGCCCTTCCGGGAATCAGAGTTGAAGCGGTTGACTGCTTAGAATTCGACGCCGAGCTGGATGGTGGCCAGCTGGGTGGCGTTCACGCCGCCGGAAGGCAGGAGGGTGAGGTCCTGATCGATCTGGCGCGTGGCGCTGTAGGCCAGCGAGACGCTGGCTGCGTTGGTCAGATTATAGCAGGTGCCCACTTGGAAACCGCGCTGGTTCAGGTACCCCAGACCGAAGTCCGAGTCGCTGAATCCCTGGTTCACAGAGCCTGCGCCGAGATGGCGGTAGTTGGCGTAGAAGGACAGATCGCCCTTGGTGACATTGTCGCCGATTTTGAACCCGAGCAGGTAGGCGAGGCGATCTTCGTTTCCGCTGGTGGAGGCCACCAAGCGGTCCGTGGCGGTGGAGGCTTCAAAGTTGTAAGCGAAATCCCAGAGGAGTTTCACCGGGGCTCCAGCCAGATCAAAGCTCACGTCGCCAGGGAGCAGAAGTGCACCTACGTCGTTGGCCACATCCGCCGTTGCAGCCAAGGCTGAACCGCCCAATCCGAGGGTGCCTTTCCGCGGATTGTTGGAGCTGAAAGCGCCATTGGCCCAGAGCACGCCGGGAGCAACGGTGACCTTGGCGGGCCCGAGGTCGGCAGAGGCTTTCACCTGCGCCTGGTAGAGCCAGGCATCGGTGTTCCGGCTGCGTCCGAGCACTGCGGAGGATTCAAAGGACTGGTTGTTGCCGCTGATGAACTGACCAGCGATCAGATCCAGACCAAACCCACCGCCCAAGTTCATCAGCTTGGCCAGATCGACTTTCTCGGTGACGCCGTCCAGGCGCACATCGCGGTCCCAGACCATTTCGGTGGAATAGAACGGCACAGCTTGGCGGCCGCCGACCAAAGAGACTTCTGGGATCGGATTCCAGCCCACATAAGCTTTGCTGATGGCCACTTTGTAGTCGCCGCTGCCGTCCGCGTCCTGACCCAAGGTCACAAACCGGTCGGTCGGGCTGGAGCCAGTCGAGAATTCAAATCCCGCGAAGAGGTCCTCGGCGAGTGTCACTTCAGCGCCCAACAGGAGGCGGAACCGGAAGGACTGATCCTGGAAATCGTTGCCAGATCCGTCCAAGTCGGCGTTGGCGTGCTGCCAGCGCAGTCGCAGATCACCGTAGATTTTCAGCTGCTCAATCGAGTCGCTCAGCTTGAGCTTGGAGGGCGCCACGGAGGTCACGGTTGCGCCTTTGGCGTCCACCACGGATTTTCCAGATTTGGCAGGCTTGGAGGTCTCGGCGAGGATGGAATCGGCATCGCTCTTTTTGATGAGCCCGCGGGAAACCAGAAGCTTCAGAAGGGCTTCTTCGCTGCCGTAAGCGCTCGAGGCGGATGCGCCAGCGATGGCGAGTGCGGCCAGAGTCGTGAATGTGCGTTTCAGCATTGTGTTTTCAGGGTTTAAGGTTTGAACACAGCCCGGCTGAGGCAGCACGGGACCGAGAAAAAGTTAAATTCTGCACAGAATTGCACAAGTTCTTTTCGCAGGATGCGCAAAAGGCGACATTGGGGCGCTGGGTAACGGAACCGCGGTGCCAGCCCTGTTTCCGGACTGCGGCAGACATGTTTTTGTACCTCTCATTCTCCCGCGGCGCGGCTAGTATGTAGAGATGGAGACACTTGGAAGGGTCGCAGTCGTGGGAGCAGGAGCGGTGGGGCTTTATTATGGGGGCTTGCTGGCGCTGGGCGGCGCGGATGTGCATTTTCTGCTCCGGTCAGATCTCGAGGCGGTGAAAAAAGGGGGGCTCACCATCGAAACTGGAGGCAGCACGCTGCGGCTGGAAGGCGTTCAGGCGTACGGGAATACCGAGGAAATCGGGCCGTGTGATCTGGTGTTGATTGCATTGAAGACGACGTCCAATAGCGCGCTGGAGGCTATTCTTCCCCCGTTGTTGGGACCGAACACGCGTCTTCTGACGCTCCAGAACGGACTCGGGAACGAGGAATACCTGGCGGAGCGCTGGGGGAAAGAGCGGGTTCTTGGGGGGCTCTGTTATGTCTGCCTCAACCGGACGGCGCCCGGGCATGTGCTGCATCTGGACCGCGGCTCGCTTTCGCTGGGAGATTTTGGGCGGCCCCCGGGAAGTCTGGTGAGGGCCGTCGCGGCTGCGCTTGGTGCGATGGGGGTCGATGTGCGCGTGGTGGAGAGTTTGGGCGAGGAACGTTGGCGGAAACTGCTTTGGAATATTCCCTTCAACGGGCTCTCGATCGCCGCTGGCGGCGTGACGGTGGCCGATGTGTTGGCGGACGAATCGCTTCGCCAACTGGCGTGGGAGCTCATGGAGGAAGCCCGTGGCATTGCGGTCCGGCTCGGGCACGCGATTCCCGTGGAATACTCCCGGTACCATCTCGAACGCAGCGGGGCGATGGGCCCGTACCGGACCTCAAGCCTGATCGACTGGGAACTTGGGCGTCCGGTGGAGGTCGAGTCGATTTGGGGTGAGGCGGTCCGATTGGGAGTCGGCCTTTCTATACCCCGTCTGGAGATGCTCTACACGCTCCTCAAAAGTGTGGTGAGCAGGCCGCGCCGATCAGTCGCGGAGGCCTGACGCCCGGGAACGAGTGCGCCGCGCCCGGCCCCTGTTCAGGGCGCGGTTTTTTCGAGAAGCAGATAGGCGCTGGCTTTGCCCTCGATCTTTCCAGTCTGCAAAATTTGCCGCGCGTTTGGGAGGGTGGGCACCAGCGTTTTTTTGGATTTCTCAGGAACAATCAGGAACCGGAGCGGGCCTTCTGACCATGCCTTTCGCGCGGTGTCCTCGGAGAGAAACCGGGTTTGGCGGGTGTACAGGAGCAGTCCCTCGTCGCCCCCCCGGACAACGCCCAGTTGAGCAGGAGAGTTTGCGGCCAGTGCGAGAGCCTTTTTCCCCAGGTCCACGAGGGCGGACTGGTGATTGGAGTACGCCCAGATGGCCTTGGAAATGGCGTATGCGGAACTGAACAGGGCGGCGGCTCCAACCGCGCTGAGGGCAAGACGCTGCACGGTTTTTGCCGGGAAACGGGAGTTGCCCATCGTGGGAATCCATGCGGACAACAGAAGGCAGAGAGGCGGGATGGCAGGCAGGATCCGGTCAAAGCGTTTGGACGGGATCAGGGACATGAACAGGAGTCCGCCGAAGCCCCAGCAGGCCAGCCAGAGGACGGCCGGTTCACGGAACCTGCGTCGGATTTCTGGCAATGCACACAGACAGGCGAGAAGGAGGCCCCAAGGCTGCCAGCGCAGCAAAAGCAGGCCGACATAGAAAAACGGGTTCCGGGGCTGGTGTACGGCGTTTTCACCGGTCTGGAACCGGCCAAGGAATTCGCGCAGAACCACCTGCTCATAAAATTCCGGGCTGATCGCGATCCCGATCCCGGCCCAGAGCAGAAACAGAAGCAACGGTGCGATCCATGGCAGGAAGCCCGGCCACGCGAACCGGCGGGAGTCCTTGGAGAACAGGGCAAACGCCGCAAGGCCGGGCAGAAGAAACGCGAACGCGATCGGGCCTTTGAGGAGCATCGAGGCGAGAATTGAGGCAAAGAGACCCCAGCGCGCCCGCGGGGACCAAGGCGACTGGGCACGGACTTGTTGGAGTACGAGGAGTCCGGCTGCAGTGATGGATGCGGTGAGCAGCATGTCGGTCCGGACCAAGCTGGCGAGCCGAGGCGTGAAAACGGTGAGCGCAAACGCGGCCACCGCGACCGGCCCCCCCAGACGGGTTCCTGCAAGCGAGTTGCCCAGTGTCCAAAGTGCCCGGAGCAGAAACGCCGCGACCAAAAGAGAGGGAATGCGCCATGCGAGCGGCCATGCGAGCGTGTTGAGCGAGCCGCCCAGAAGATTGTAGGCTCCAGCCGAGATCCAGCCCGCGAGGGGAGGCTTCGTGGCAATTTTTCCCGAGGGCGTGTGCTGGAAGATCCACTGCCCGGTTTCCACCATTTCAAACGACACAAAAGCCTGTTTTGCCTGGTCGTAGTCGTCCAGATGCCAGGGAAGGTTCCGGACCACGAAAAGCACGGCAATCAACGCACAGAGTGCGGGTCCGAGCCAGCGCGGGAGAGCTGGCAGCCCCTGAACATGGGTTGATTCCGGTTCCGCCGGTTTCTCTGCAGAATTCATGGCCGCGGGTGTGCAGCAGCCGCCCCGCCGGGCCGGAGGGAGTTCATGTGGCTGTGAATGGCTTCTGCGGCCCGGTCTGCAGCGCCCGGTCGGCCCAGGCCCGCAATCACATCCGCCAAGCATCGAGCGGCCTCGGTCGCGGCTTTGGGCGAGTCCAGAAGCCGCTGGAGTTCCTCGGCCATTGGCTCTGGAGTCGCTGCCGATTGCAGAAATTCCCGCGCAATTTCGCGGCCCGCCAGAAGGTTGGGCATTCCGAGGAACGGCACTTTGACCAGAAGCTTGCCCACGACCCAGGTCAGCCATGCCACTTTGTAGACGATGATCATGGGCATCGCGAAGTAGGCGGCTTCCAACGTGGCGGTTCCCGATGCGACCATTCCCGCTGAAGCCTGCTGCATGAGCGCATGGGCAGCCCGGTCCCGGATCGGACAGAAGCCCGGGTCCAATCCCTCCGCAGAAACAAGGTCCGCCATGAGCCGGCCCACCTTTTCCGAAGCCGCTGCAGCCAGGAACCGGGTGCCCGGCCGGCGTCTCCGGAGTTCGCGCGCTGCGCGGAGCAGGACCGGGAAAATCTTGCGGACTTCCTTTTCGCGGCTGCCCGGCAATAGCGCCACAAGGTCTGGATCCCGGCTGATTCCAAGGTTTTTCTGGGCGAGCGAATCGAGCAGGGGATGGCCCACGCAGACCGCGTGGAGACCGGAGTTTTGGTAGAGGTCAGTCTCGAAGGGGAACAGGCAGAGCATCAGGTTGAGGAACTGTGCCATTTTTGGAATCCGGCCGCGGTTCCATGCCCAGACCTGGGGGCTGATGTAGTAGAGGAGTTGGAGTTGGGGATGCGCAGCGCGCAGCGCCTTTGCCAGGCGGAGGTTGAACCCGGGGTAGTCGATGAAAATGACGGCATCGGGTTGGAGCGCGGCGATCTCTCGGCGCATCCGCTCAAACTGGCGTTTGAAGTACGGGTAGTTGCGGAGGACATCCCAGAGCCCGACCACGGCGTGTTCAGTCCATTCCAGAAATGGGGCTGAACACAGGGGGCGCATCTGGGAACCGCCGGCACCATGGAACACGGCGCTTGGAAAACGCGGGGAAAGCGCGCGGATGAGTTCGGCTCCCCGGGAGTCACCGCTGGTTTCCCCGGCGACAAGGTAGAATTTCATGGTCAATGGAGCGGGACGCAGGGGGAAACGCCTCAGAGGGACTCGATCTGCCGCGTGATCTGGAGCGCCAGATCCAGCGCGGCAGTGGCCTGGTGGCCCGTCACCTTGGGCTGAATCCCTGTCCTTGCGCATTCCAGAAACGATGCAAGTTCCCGGCGCAGGGGTTCCCCTTTTTCAATCAGCACCGGTTCCCGGACAATTTTGCGGCCGGCAAACTCCGACACAATCGATTCGTCCCGCGAGGCGAGCAGTTTTTTGAAGAGGGAGCTTTCAGGTTCCGCGGAATTGGCCAGGCGGTAGAAGAAGCCCTCCTGTTTCTGGTAGTCGAGCGAGAGGTAGCCGTCCTTTTGGAACACGCGAATTTTCCGGAGGCGCTCCGGGCTGACCCTGCTGACTGTGACATTCGCCACGCAGCCGTTTTCGAACCGGATTCGGGCGTTGGCGATGTCTTCGCCCTTGCTGAGTACCGGGATGCCAACGGCGTCCACCGAGGCGATGGGAGACCGGACCAGATGAAGAATGATCTCGAGGTCATGGATCATCAGATCCAGCACCACGCCGATTTCGGTGCTGCGATTGGGGTACGGCGAAAGGCGGTGGCTTTCGATGAAGCGGGGCTGGTTGAGTTTGGCTTCCAGCGCGCTCAGGGCGGGGTTGAACCGTTCGATGTGGCCCACTTGGAGCACCAGGTTTTTTTGCTGGGCGAGCAGAGAGAGCGCATGAGCGTCTGCCGTGTTCTCCGTGATGGGTTTTTCCACCAGCACATGGCGGCCCTGCTGGAGCAGAAAGCTGGCCACCGGGAAGTGGGTGGGGGTGGGGGTCGCAACGGTTGCGGCGTCCACCAGACTCGCAAACTCCTCAAGGCTTGAAGTGGGTTTGGCGCCGTACTGGCCGGCAATTTCCCGGGCGGTATCCGGGTTCGCGTCGTAGATGGCTGTGAACGTGCAGTCCGGAAGGTCCGCAAGAATGCGGGCATGATTTTTTCCGATGCTGCCAGTGCCGACAACGCCGGCGCGGATGGGGCTCATAAGGTTCGGGGTTGGCCGTGGAGGGTGATCCCCTCCTTTTCGGCGAGTTCAAAAAGCCGTTCGCGTTCCAAGAGGAGCGTGCGGCGGGCTTCCACCGCAATCACCGAGATCCGCGCCTCCCGGGCGGCTTCAAGCGTGAGAGGGCCAACCACCGGAACGTCGAACCGGAAATCCTGGTTGGGCTTGGACACCTTCACCATCACGGAGTCTTTGCGCCCGAGTTCGCCGCCGCGCCGGATGGCGGCGTTGGTTCCTTCGAATGCTTCCACGGCAAGCACGGTGCCGCCCTTCACCACCACGGTCTGGCCAATGTCGAGCCGGCTCGATTCCTTGGCGATCCGGTAACCGAACTCCACATCGGCCTGGGCGCGCCGGCTCAGTTTCGGGCCGGCGATCCGGCCTTCCGGGGCGAGAAACTCCTCCATGTAACTGGTGGCCGGCAGCAGTTCGACGCCGACCTTCTGCATTTCGTCGGCAATCGCGCCGAAGATGGATTCCGCGTTGCGTTCCCGGAGTTTGCCCAGCAGCACCAATGCCTTGAGGTCGGGTCTGAGATCAAACAGGTTTTTCGGGTGGATCTGGCCAGACATCACCGCGCGCGGTGTTCCAGAATCGCGGAGGAACCGGAGAAGGCGTCCGAGTTGCCCGACGCGCATCCACTCGATCGAGTCCACCAGCGGAACCAAGTCTTTGGAGGTCTCGTTTTCAAATGCCGCCGCAACAATCCTAGGGACGCCCGCCGCGCGCGCGGCACGGGCCATGGCGAGGGGATAGGCGCCGCTTCCGGCAATGATGGCGAGTGGGGTTTCCAAAGTGCGCGTGACTCTAAAAGACAACCCGTGCTGCTGTCCAGCGGACCCCGGCGCCAACCCCGTTTCCGGGCCGGATCAGGAGTTGCCGGTGGGTGCCGCCTTTTTCGGGGGCTTCTTGGACGTAGCCTTTTTTTCCCGCGGCTCAAATTCAAAGCCGACTTTGCCGTTCTCGCCCAACACCAGATAGGCGGAGAACGCCCGCTTGGTCTTTGCGGAGACGAACTTTTGGAGCAGGTCGGTTTTTCCGGTCTGCAGAAGTTTTGTGGCCTGCACACGGGGGATTTCCCGTTGGAGGATCACTTTGCCCATCTTGAACGCGCAGCTCTTCTTGGGCTGGTTCTCGCAGACAAACCCGTTCGCGGTCTCGAACACCTGGCCGGAACTGCAGCAGCGGCAGGTGCCAAGGGATTCCGGGTTCACGGGTTGGAGTTCCTCGGTGCTGGTGGCGTCGTTTTCGAAATCGAACTTCTGGCGGTGATCCTCGCCCAAAATCACGGATGCACTGAAAAGCCGCCCCAGCTTGCTCCGGAACCCTTCCAGGGGACCGACTTTCTTGTCCCTAAGAAGCGCCTGGACTTCAGTCCGTTCCAGTTCCCGGCCGGCCATGTTTTTCCAGACCACCAGTTTGCATTCCTGGTTGGGGCACTCGTATGCCTTGAAACTTTCGCGGAACGGGCCGGGCGAGGCGCACTTGGGGCAACTCGACTCAAGCGGGGCAAACTCGCCCACCACGGTGCGGCCCATGCCTTCCCGGACCTTCTGGACGAGGTCTTGGGTGAGGGTCCGAATTTCCTGCATGAACGCGGTCCGTGTCAGGGCGCCGCGTTCGATTTGTTTGAGTTTGAACTCCCATTCACCGGTGAGCTCGGGCTTGGTGAGCGCCTCGGCGTGGAGCGACCGGAGAAGCGTGATGAGGGAGAGGCCTTTGGCGGTGACCACCAGATCCCGTTTGTCCCGGAGAATGTAGCCCTCGGTCAGGAGCCCCTCGATGATCTGGGCGCGCGTGGCTGGGGTGCCCAGACCGCGTTCGCTCATCGCCTCGCGCAGGTCCTCGTCGTCCACCAATTTTCCTGCGCCTTCCATGGCCGAGAGCAGGGTGGCTTCGTTGAAACGCGCCGGCGGCTTCGTTTCAGACTGCTTCACCGAAATGTCGCGGGTGTCCGCTTTTTCGCCGGGAGTCACCGGCACCACGGCCTTCTCGGAGTCTGACTCGGACTCGGCCTGTTTGCCGTACACCGCCAACCAGCCGGGGTTGGTGACGATCTTGCCGTCGGTCCGGAAACATTCGCCCTGAACCGTGGTGATCCTGACGGTGAGTTCGAACTGCGCGGCCGGGAAAAAGACGGCGACGAACCGGCGGGTCACCATGTCGAAAATCTTCTCCTCGGTCTCGGAGAGACCGCGGGGATGGGTGCCGGTCGGGACAATCGCAAAGTGGTCGCTGACCTTGGCGTTGTTGAAAATCCGTTTGTTGGGACGGACCCAGTCGTTCTGGAGGGCGGTCCGGGCGAACGAAGCCACCGAGGCGAGCGGCATGTCCTCAAGAATCCGGCGTGCTGTGGAAAGATGATCCTCGGGCAGGTAGCGGGAATCGGTCCGGGGATAGGTGAGGACCTTGTGTTTTTCGTACAGGGCCTGGGCGATCTGAAGGGTCATCCGGGCGGGAAACCCGAACCGGCTGTTGGCTTCGCGCTGGAGGGTGGTCAGGTCGTAGAGCAGGGGCGGGGCCTGCGTGGACGGCGTTTTCTTTTCCTCAATGGTGCCGGGCTGATGCAGGCACTTGGCGCGGATGGCCTCGGCTGCGGCCTGGTCCCAGATCCGTTCGGCGCGGAGATCCTCTTCGGCTCCTTTTTTAAATGCAGGATCAAACCAGCGGCCCGAGTAGGAGCCCGAGGCGACGCCAAACTCGGCATGGACCTCAAAATAGGTCTTCGGCTTGAACGCGCGGATCTTGTTTTCGCGGTCGGCAAGAATGGCGAGAGTCGGGGTCTGGACCCGGCCGGAGGTCGTTTTCTGGAAACCGCCGCCCTGGGAGTTGAACGCGGTGAGGGCGCGGGTGGAGTTGATGCCCACCAGCCAGTCGGCTTCGCTGCGGCTGATGGCGGCATCGGCCAGAGGCTGCAACTCCTCGTCTGGGCGGAGCCGGGTAAACGCCGTGCGGATGGCTTCCGGAGTCATCGACTGGAGCCAGAGGCGTTTGGTGGTTTTCTGAACCCCGCTGGCCCGCACGATATTGCGGAAAATGAGTTCGCCCTCGCGGCCGGCGTCGCAGGCGTTCACCACCTCGGTGACGTCCTTCCGTTTGAGCAGCCGTTTGAGCAGGGTCAGCCGGGACGCATTTTTTTCAATCGGCGCAAGGTCGAACTGCACTGGCAGGACCGGCACGTTTTCAATCTTCCACTTCCCGCGGGCAGGTTCGGCCCCCTCCGGAGCCTGAATTTCCAGAAGATGACCGACCGCAGAGGAGATCACGTACCGGTCGTTCTCGAAGGTTTCGCCTTCTTTTTTTGCTCCCAGCACGCGGGCAAGGTCCCCCGCAACACTCGGTTTCTCCGCGATGACGAGGGTTTTGGACATGGTCGGCGTGGGTTGCTGCCTCGGGCGCACGGTACACACGGAGCGGACACCCATCCGTGCCAGATGCCAGTGCGAAGGCGCCGGAACCTAGGGGAACCGGTTGGCAGACGTCAAATCGGTTTTCAGGGAGTCTGGGGCGTCGGGGCGGTTGCAGGGCGCAGCCGGTACTGGGTTCCGGGCAGGGCTTCCACCAGGGTACGCATCTCGAGTCCAAGGAGAATGGCGCTCAGCAGATGGCCCGGTTTGTCGCAGGCTTCAGACAGTTCGTCCAGGTGCCGTGGTCCCCGGACCAGCGCCGATAAAATCTGGGCTTCGTCGGGCGTCACCTGGGGGGGCGGAGGGGGTGGGCTGTCGCCGGGTACGGATGCCGCCGGCCGACGGGAGCCGGGGGCAGCCGAAGGAAAAAGGGCGTTGAGGTCTTCAAGCACATCGGAAGCCGAAGTGACCAATTTCGCCCCCTGCTGGATAAGCCGGTTGGTTCCAGCTGAGGTCGGCCGGTCGATCGGTCCCGGGACGGCATACACCAACCGGCCTTGGTCGATCGCTTGGTTGGCCGTGATCAGCGCGCCGCTCTTGAGACCCGCCTCGACCACCAGAATCCCGCTGCCCCAGCCCGCAACAATCCGGTTCCGGTAGGGGAAATTCGGCACGGCAGGCGGCGTGTCCATCGGATACTCGCTCAGAACGGCGCCCTGGGCCGCGATTTTTTCCGCGAGCGAGAAGTTTTCAGGGGGATACAGTTGGTTCAGACCGGAGCCGAGGACGGCCAGGGTGCGTCCCTTGGCGGCCAGAGCCCCCTGATGCGCAGCGGTGTCGATGCCCCGCGCAAGGCCGCTGACCACGGTCAACCCGGCGTAGGCCAGTTGATAGGACAGCTTTTTCGCGCATTCCACGCCGTAGTACGAAGATTTCCGGGAACCCACCACGGAAACGGCCCGGTGGTCCCGTTCCTGAATCTCGCCCCAGACGTAGAGCACGACGGGCGGATTATGGATTTCGCGCAGGGAATGCGGGTACAGAGCGTCCCATGGGGTGAGGATGGAGGCGTCAAACGCCCGGATCTTGGCCAGTTCGCCTTGGAGATCGACGGAGCTTTCCCACTGGGCAATCGCAGTGGCCACCTCCGGGCCGATGCCGGGGACCTGTTCCAACTGGCCCGCCCGCGCGGAAAGCACCCGCTCGGGCGACTCGAACTGGTCGAGCAGTTTCCGGAGCCTGACCGGGCCGAGGTTGGGAACCAGGTTCAGCGCGATGCAGGCCTCGGTCCGCGTCATGTCATTCTCCTGCGGATCTCGGCCGGTAATAGACGGCCACGTTGCCCACGCGCATCACCAGTTCGCTTCCCGTGGCCTCTGCAATCTGGGGAGCCAGCGTTTTCTTTTCGTCCTTGAAATCGGTGAACTTGATTTTGACCAGTTCGTGCTGGGCCAGAGCAGATTGCAGGCTTGAAATGAAGCCGGGGCTCATTCCGCCATGACCGAGTTTGAGCGCCGGCTCCAGCAGTTGCGCCCGGGCTTTGAGCGCGCGTTTTTGGGAACCCGAAAGAGAACTGTCCATGGCATGGAGCCTGCCCGAGGAGAAGGGGGCAGGGCCAGAGCAATTCTGGCGGGCAAAAAGAAGGGCGCACCCGGGGCCCCCATTTGTCCCGCCCATGCGTCCCGGCTCGAACGAAAGATTGGGCATGGATTTCGATAGCCAAAAAACCGCGCGGTGCGGATCGGGCAGGGGACGGGAAGCGGGGTCCGGGATTCCGGAGGAAAAAATGGTGCGCGATGCAGGGTTCGAACCTGCGACTTCTTGCGTGTGAAGCAAGCGCTCTACCACTGAGCTAATCGCGCAAAAATCGGAGAGGGGTTCCGTATAGCGGACTCGCCGGGGAAAGCGAAAGGTTTTTTTCGCGAAGTGGTGTCGACCCGAGCCGGATCCGGCTTTCCACAGGCGCCCATGGGAAGTTAGCCTTTCCCGCATGACCCCCGAGCACGGAGCAGAAGAATTGCGACTTTTGGAGGAGGTGCGGCGCGAGAAAAACTGGAAACGCTGGGGGCCTTACCTTTCCGAACGCCAGTGGGGGACGGTTCGCGAAGATTACTCCGAGACCGGCGATGCCTGGAACTATTTCCCGCACGACCATGCGCGCAGCCGGGCTTACCGCTGGGGCGAAGATGGGTTGCTCGGAATCAGCGACCGGGAAAGCCGCCTGTGTTTTGCGCTCGCGCTCTGGAACCGGCGGGACCCGATTCTCAAGGAACGGCTATTCGGGTTGAGCAACCCGCAGGGAAACCACGGCGAGGACGTCAAAGAGGCGTATTATTACCTCAGCTCTAGCCCCACGCATTCCTATCTCAAGGGCCTCTACAAGTATCCCCAGACCGAATACCCCTACGGATGGTTGATTGAGGAAAATGCCCGGCGCGGCAAACTCGACCGCGAATTCGAACTCCACCAGACCGGGGCATTCGACGGAGGCCGGTACTTTGACGTATTTGTCGAATACGCGAAGGCGGCTCCCGAGGACATCCTGATCCGGGTGCGCCTCGAGAACCGCGGCCCGGAGGAAGCGGAGATCGATGTCCTGCCCACGCTCTGGTTCCGGAACACCTGGGGCTGGGGCCCGTGTTATGGCGGAACCGCCAAGCCCGTTCTGAAGCGGACTAGTTCCCGGACTGTTCTCGCCAATCACCCGACTCTGGGCGATTTCCAGTTTAGCCTCGAAAAAGAGGCGCCGCTTCTTTTCACGGAGAACGAGACCAACCAGATGCGGCTCTACGGGGTCCCGAATGGCGTGCCGCACGTCAAAGACGCCTTCCACGATTACGTGGTGCATGGGCGGAAGGACGCCGTGGACACCGATTCCGGAACTAAGTGCGCGCCCTTCTACCAGTTGCGAATTCCCGGCGGCAGCAGCGTGGAACTCCAGTTCCGTCTGACGCGGGTGGGGGACGATGGAGCGGCCCCAGCGGAGTTCGGCACGAAGTTTGATGCGGCGTTTGCGGAACGGATCCGGGAGACCGAGGAATACTACGCGGCGATCACGGCACCGGCGTTGAATGCGGACCAGCAGCGGGTGGTGCGCCAAGCCTATGCCGGGTTGTTGTGGAGCAAGCAGTTCTACCAGTACGTGGTCAAGGAATGGGTCGATGGCGATCCCGGGATGCCCGGGCCGCCGCCCGGACATGCCGGGACCCGGAACAGCGACTGGCAGCATCTCCACGCGTGCGACGTGCTCTCCATGCCGGACAAGTGGGAGTACCCGTGGTACGCGGCGTGGGACCTCGCGTTTCACATGATCCCCATGGCCCGGGTGGATCCGCATTTTGCCAAGGACCAACTCCAGTTGCTCCTCCGCGAATGGTACATGCATCCCAACGGACAAATCCCCGCCTACGAGTGGAATTTCCGGGATGTGAACCCGCCCGTGCACGCATGGGCATGCTGGCGCGTGTACAAGGTGAGCGGCCGGAAAGGCGAACGCGACCTGCTCTTCCTGGAGCGCTGTTTCCAGAAGCTGCTGCTCAATTTCACCTGGTGGGTGAACCGCAAGGACGTCCAGGGGCGCCATATCTTTTCCGGCGGGTTCCTCGGGCTCGACAACATCGGTCTCTTTGACCGGTCACAGCCGTTGCCCAGCGGGCAGTCCCTGGCGCAGGCCGACGGGACCGCATGGATGGCTTTTTACTGCGGTACCATGCTGTCCATGGCGCTCGAGTTGGCCCAGACCCGGCCCGCGTACGAGGACATCGCGTCCAAGTTTTTCGAGCATTTCGTGGAAATCGTCGACGCCATGAACGCCGTGGGCGGCGGCGGTCTCTGGCACGAAGAGGACGGTTTTTACTACGACCAGTTGTTGATCGAAGGAAAACGCACGGTGCCGCTCCGGGTCCGGTCTTTGGTGGGGTTGATCCCGCTTTTGGCGTGCGAGGTGTTGGACCAGCGCAAGATCGACAAACTTCCCGGATTCAGAAAACGGATGCGGTGGTTCCTTGATCATCGTCCGGACTTGTCCCGCCATATCTCCTGCATGCAACGCCGGGAACGGGAGGGCGAATCCACGCTGCGCCTCCTCGCCATCCCATCCAAGGAACGCTTGGAACGCGTGCTCCGGTACGTGCTCGACGAGGACGAGTTCCTTTCCCGGTTCGGGATCCGGTCCTTGTCCAAACATTACGAGGCCCATCCGTACTCCCTCCAGTTGGACGGCCAGACCTACGGAATTGCCTATGAACCGGGCGAATCCCAGTCCGGCATGTTCGGCGGAAACTCCAATTGGCGGGGCCCGATCTGGTTCCCGATCAATTACCTGCTCATCGAGGCCCTGGAACGGTACCACCATTTTTACGGAGACACCTTCACTGTGGAGTACCCTGTCGGGAGCGGACACCGGGCCAACCTTGGCCAGGTGGCGCGCGGCATCGCGCAACGGCTTTCCACGATCTTCACGCTCGATGAAAAAGGCCGGCGCCCGTGTTTCGGCGACAACTTCCGGTACGCTGACGACCCGAACTGGCGGGACAACGTGTTGTTCCACGAGTATTTCCATGCCGACGTCGGATGCGGCTTGGGGGCGAACCATCAGACCGGTTGGACAGCGCTGATCACGCGCTGTCTCGGGATCGTCGGCCGGATTTCCGCCAACACGCACTGACCGGATTCAAGGGGGGGAACCACGCTGGTCGGGCGGTAAGCAGCAAGCCTGCCGCCCTGCTCAGCCCCCGCAGCCTTGAAGGACAATCTGAAGCGCCTTGGTTTCCGCAAGAACTGCATTGGCAAACCGATCGAGCCGCCCAGTCTCAGAATCCGAGGCAATCGCGCGATCCAAAAGCCAAGGGGGCATGACGTGGGGGCACCTGTTGAAAAATGACGGATCGGCATTTGGTTGAAAATTCAAAGATCAACATGTGACGCCATGGGCTTCCCGTCCAGAGGGGGGGCTCGCTGCGGAGCCTGTCCGAAGAATCAAGGTTTCAGAAATGCGGGTGGGGGATCGCGGCATTCCTGTCGTTCCTCTCTGTCCCGACGCAGATCAACCGGGCTCTGTGGAAATTTATGCTGAAGCGAATTCCCTGCTGAGAACCAAAACACGGGTGAGGGTTGCCCACGCTCTGCGTCAGGGGCTGTGTCTTCCGCATGGAAAGAACGAGTGGACGAGATTCGACGTCTCGCGTAGCGGTTGTTCATGGCCACGTCCATCATGGCTCGTCTGCCCATGGGGGCACGACTACGTTTGCACTTTGCAACGGCTCTCGTTTCGTTGTTCACGTTTGTCTATGCGCGCCTTGTCTGCACTTTCATGTGCAGTTTGACTCCGGATTCGCTCGCGCGCTCCGTGGGAGCGCTGTTTGTGCTGCACGTCTTTCTTCGGGAGGTTTTGTTTCGGGTCGTACGCGTGAAGGGTGATGTGCCCCCTGCGCGCAGGGCATATATTTTGTCGATATTGACCTTTGGTGTGACAGGGTGTGTGGCGGTCGCGTTGCACGCGGTCCTGCATCCGACGTTTCCGTTTGCGAGTCACATCAAGTTAGCCATTGGGTATTGGGCGCTGGGGGCCGGGATCGTTGCGCAACTGGAATACCTTCTGTTCGAACGGACGATGCAGACGACAACACCTCTCGCTGCACACTTGCACGAACGGCTGGGGCGAAGGCTCATGGAGGGGTATGTTGTATTCACTGCAGTCCCGGTGATCGTCCTGCTGTTGACGTTGCGGCGCATCGTGACGGAGTTGGGTGGCCTCCATCGATATGTGCTTGAGGCGACGGTGCTCGCAGTAGGTTTTACCTCGGCGGCGCTCGTGACGGCTTTTGCGTTCGGGCGCAGCTTGCGGAAGGACTCCGAAAAACTGCTTGAAGCCGTGCGGAAAGTGGGTGGAGGCAATTTTGAACCGAGTGTGTCAACGAGTCGTCCGGACGAACTGTCGCTGGTGGCCGCAGGCATCAATGACATGGCGAACGGGCTGTTGCTGCGCGAACGCATTCGGGATGCGTTGGGAAGGTTTGTTTCGCCGGAAGTTGCAACCGAATTCATTGAAAAGTACGCCCGTGATGGGCGGCAGGTCGAACTGGGTGGGATCAAGCGTGACGTCGTCATCGTGTTCAGCGACCTCCGAGGCTTCACGCAGCTCAGTGAATCACTTCCGCCCGAGCGCTTGATCGGTGTCCTGAATGGGTACTTTACGGAAATGGTCGAGGCGATTCGATCCAATGGCGGAATGGTCGACAAGTTCATCGGAGATGCGGTGTTGGCGGTATTCGGCTTGATCGACGGAAGTTCGGGTGACAATCCCGCGGTATCGGCGGTGCGGGCGGCAATGGAGATGCATGAGCGATTGGCGAAGTATAATGAAGAGCTTGCCGCGGACGGGATTGGACTGAAGTCAGGGATTGGGATTCATGCGGGCGAGGTGGTGGCGGGGTATTTGGGGAGTGTGCAGCGACTTGAATTCACGGTGATTGGGCACAACGTCAATGTGGCGGCGCGCATTGAAAGTCAGGCCAAAGCCCCCAATCCGCCGCTGCTCGTGAGCGACGAAGTCGCCAAACGCGTAGGATCGGTGTTTGAAATGGAGTGCGTGGGAGCCGCTCCGTTGAAAGGCGTTGGTGACGAGATGAAACTCTTTACCGTGAAGAAAGCACACCCGTACGAACCATCGACGAAATGAGCCCGCGCATGGGAGCGTGTGAGGGGCGAGCCCTGTCTGCGGCCCCAGCTACCAAACCACCTGAATCCCGGGATACGTAGGAATCACTGCATCCTTGGTCACTATACGACACTTTCTTTCAAGAGTCTCGGCGATCAGGATTCGGTCGAAGGGATCGTTGTGGATGTCCGGCAATGCCACTGCAGCCATGGCCACCCCTGTGGTGACCGGCAGTTCATTCAGGCCATGGCGTGTCACCGCCCGTTGTACAAACACCTCCGGGGCGACGGGCAGGAGCAGCCGTCCACGCTTGTGCAGCAGGGCGATCTCCCAGGCCGATACTGCCGAGATCAATAGGCTCCCCTTGAACTGGTGTAGGGCTTCCCGCGCCGCTTGGGAAAGCTGATCCGGACTGGAGGCCATCCAAACCAAGACATGGGTGTCCAGCAAGATCACCGCAGCTCCTCCGGCCAATCCGCCGCGCCGAGCGGAGCCGTGGGGTCCCCCACGTATCGGGCGCCACGCAACTCGGGATCGGGTTCGAGGGTGCTTTCCCTGCGATGGGGGACGATGTTCGCCACGGGGGTACCATTCCGGCAGAGCACCACCGTTTCGCCACGGGTTTCCACGGCGGCAACCAAGCGGGAGAGCTGGGTTTTTGCCTCGTAAATATTGATGGAAATCATCTCGCACAAAATGAACCCAGGATGCCAGCATTGGTCAAGTCTGGTCTGGTTATTTTGTGACTCCTGCAGGGAGGGTAACGGCCAAATGGCCGGAACATCCGGAGCCGGACCGGGTGGGATCTGGGTCCTGTCTCAGGGGGCCCGGAGGAAAAAATATCGCTCGTAGCCGGCGGTTGAGCGCAGCGACACAGCCGGACCGTGCTCCCAAATAGCGCCCGATCCTGCAAGGGATCTCAGAAGAGTGTAGAGGGTAAACTTGGAGCGCCGTACGCTCCACTGCAGCCTACTGACAATTCCAAAAAAGCCTCATAATTGGTAAAGGACCTGCTTGCTATCACGCATGGCAAGAAGATCTTTGAAAACTGTGACAGGCAGAAGGAGCAGGCAGGAGCAACGCAGATTGCAAGCGGCGGAGATGTTCGCTG
>CAIURC010000135.1 GCA_903901425.1 uncultured Spartobacteria bacterium
CCAAAACTCGAGGAACAGTAACCTGTAGTAATATGCGCGGGCTGTCCGTAACCGGGAGAGGGCAAGTTTCTCAAACACCCTGTCGCGGGTGGGATCCTTCTCCCGTTTGCAAATCTCATCGGGATGGTACAGCCAAATGTACCGGGTGCCCACCAGACGCTTGTCGCCTTTGCTCAGCAACTCTTTGTTCTCCTTACGCCGGACTTTGTCCATCGCTTCGCCCATCAGTTTACTGATGTGGAAGCGGTCAAATACGACCTCGGCTTTCGGCAGCACCGCCTCCGCGGTGCCCTGATAGGCCGCGCTCAGGTCCAGCCACTGCCTCGCCCCCTCTGCGGACTGGTTCGGGTAGTTTTTCGAGCAACTTGATAGCGTCCTCCTTCTTTCTGCCATCGCACACATCCAGAACACGCGGTGCTCCCCGCTCAAGATCCACCATCACCGACACAGAGCTCTGGCCCCGGTGGAAGCTCTTCTCATCCAGGCCCACCGCCTTGAGTTGATCCAAAACGCGGCGCTCTTCGCCGCGCTTGACCGCACGCTTCATAATCTCCTGTGCGGCATCCCAGTTGATCTTCAGCAGCTCGCAGGCCGCTTTGACGCTCCGACAAGCCTGCAGCACTTTGATCGCCAACGCCTCAAAGGCCAGAGTGAACCGGCTGTGTTTACCCGCCCAAGGCACCTTCATCTAGTGAATCCCGTGCTCTCCGCAATTCGCTCTCGGAGAGCGCGATACAATCTGGGTCTCGAATCCCATGGCGTCCAGATGCCGCCACCGGGGCTCCGGAGCCATATCATGGCGAGTACACTTTTTGCCACACTCTGCACAAATCGCCCCGGCATTCACCCACTCCACCCCCAGTTCTAACTTCATCATTTGGGTGCGCAGCTCCACTCGGCTCACCTCCCAACCGGGCTCCAGTCCCAGCATCTTCCCGTAGTGCTCACAGAGGGCTCGATCGTGTTCGTCCATCCACGGTTTTTGCCATTGCCCCACCTTTTTCACCCACTAAAATCCACGAAGAGCCCCAGATTTCCGCGCGCGAGCTTAAGCACAGCCAACTGCACACGGTCTCTTTCGAGCTCATACTCTTCGACGCCATACCGATCGAGTGCCGTGAGCACTTCCAGCGCCGCGCCTTTCGGAAAATCCCGCCGCACGACGCGTTCAACATCTGCGCGGCTAACGGATGGAGTGGGCTGATGCATTTTTTGCCTAACGTTAAAACTCAGCTGCCTGCGGGAGCTTTGAATGGGCGTTGCGTGCAAGCGAATCCGCCCAACTCCCGCAGGTCCGCTGCAGTGTTTGGTTCGGCGTCGCAGTCATTGCGAGTTACGGCCCATGCCCTCCGTGTCCGCGATAGGCGCCAAAGAACTGGAGAAAAATCCAGAGCCAGAAGATAGCGAAGTAGCCGCCGGTAAGGAACCCAATGATGCAGCAGGGAATACCGCGAAGCTGACGCTGCGACCGCAAGACGCGCACAAGCCCTACGATGCCGAGAACAATGACAACGGCGCTGTAGATAAAGGACCGAAGTTCATCGTCGCCACGGCCAACCCATGGAAGCGCGTAGTATGGAACGCTTGCCGCTGCGGCGATCGCGACCCAAATACTTGGGTGCATAACACCAAGGGCAGCGGAGGCAACCGCGGGCGCGCTCCAAGGCCGCGAGGAATGGGCCCGAAAATGCCGGAGAAGCAACCAAGCGCCGCAAGCGACGGCGACGGCAGTGACTCGATAGCCCCATCCAATAGCGTTTCCGAGTAAACCTACTTCAAACGGATTCATTGAGCTTTATTTCTTAGTGAGCGCAAGTCGCCGAACGACAAAAAATGCAGCGACGGCGGAGGGACGGCGCGGCGTCTGCCCAAGCAGTTGACGTGACAGCCGGCGCCGTTCGCTGCAGCGCATTGTTAGGCGAATCCGGTCTCATTGGAGTTGGTCTGGCGTAATGGAAATATGCAGAAAACTACGGCGAAGACGAGGCCCAAAATGAGTGACCGGCGCTGAATAGAAAGCCACTGCTGAGCAGCGTAATCCTGCCAACCGGTCTGGTAGCCACGAGCGATGTCTGCGGCTGCGGCCCAGCAAATCCAAGCAACGAAGCCGGTGAATAGGAGAGTGCTGATGAATCCGTGCCAGCGTCCAATGCGGTGCGTGATGAAAGCCACAATGAAAAGCGTTATAATGGAGACGTAGAGGAATGGAGAATGGTCCACGCTTCCTGCAAAAGCCCCGAATGCAGAATTGATGCCGTCCAGGACGCGGACGACGAAGAAAAGGATGCCTGCGACGACCAAAGTAACCGCCGCGTGAAGCGTGCGCCTCGGTTGAGACGCTGGTGCTGTCTGCGGTAGGCTTTTTTCGTTCATTACAGGACGCGCGAGGAATCGCCTAACATGTATCGGGCGGCTACTGTGAAATTCTGCGGCTGCTGCACTATGGAAGGCCCTCTCGTTTCGGTACAGGGTGGAACATCCCGGAAGCAAGGTGAAACCGCCGGGATCCGCTGGGCGCGCATGCGGTGCGGAGTGGGGGGAATCCCTCCAGGCACTGTACCGGCAATAGAACTGCTGGGAACAAGCGTCCCGCCTGGGAACCGGATACACGGTTCCCAGCTGTTAGGACTGTTCCCCTGCTCGGAGGGTGTCGGCGGGACTGCGTACTGCAATCCCGGGTTTGTTTAGGACATGGGTGTAAATCATCGTGGTGGAAACGTCCTTGTGGCCCAACAACTCCTGAAGCGTCCAGATGTCGGAACCGGACTGATGTGTCGCAAACGAGTGACGGAAGGTGTGTGGAGTTGCGGTCTTGGCTATCGACGCCTCCCGGGCGGCGCTGCGTACGGCGCACTGAAGGAGGGTCGGATGGATGTGATGCCGGCGCACGACTCCCGAACGGGGATCCGTCGAGAGGCCCGGACCCGGGATGACCCAGAACCAACCCCACTCCGAACCGGCAGCGGGATATTTCCGCGCCAACGCCCCCGGCAGCTCCACTCCCGGAATCCCGAGCCTTCGGTCTCTTTGATGGAGTGAACGGCTCTGTGAAAACTGTTTCTTCATGGGCTCGATTGCATTTTTGGGAAGAACCGTGACCCGGTCCTTCCCGCCCCTGCCACACCGGACCACGATCTGCGAGTTATGGGGTCAGGGCAGAATGGCACTAAGATAAGGTTTTCCGGCTAGTCCGACTTCCGTTCTTTTTCGGCCGGTTTCTGCGGGGAAGGTTCCCGGTTAAACGACGCGGCCTGGTCAGGAGTTGATAGTTTTTAGGTCGCCTCTTCCTCGCCCTCGGC
>CAIURC010000136.1 GCA_903901425.1 uncultured Spartobacteria bacterium
CAATTTCGCGGACGTATGCTCGGAACCCGGATCAGAATTGCGGGTTAGATACTTACACTTGTATTGATTGAGACCATTCGACAAGGGATGGGGTCTCTGTTGCTTGAGAGGGAAAGAGCAGGTCTCATCACTTCAGGAGGTGATGGCGCAAGAGAGATTCCCGTCGTTTTCAAAAAGGCACGGTGAGACAGCGAGCGGCTCATGCTAATGTTCATTGGGGAATGGGGAGAGAGCGAGCGTATGAACCAACGATTAATATAGTACTGTCTTTTTCAAGTAGCGTCTATTGGCCGATCGGCTAATGGGGCCACCGGCCACCTGTCATCGTGCAAAATCAAACGAACGAAATCGAGAACGGTGAGCCCTCTTTGGATTTTCGGAAGCTACGCACTAATGCTTCAACAACGATGCTGGGACCATCTGACGCTTTCAGATTTTAAAGTGCGTACGAGGGAACGCAGCATTAGCGCGAGGGGTTGCGGCCCCGAAACACCCGCATGTGCACGGCCACGCAACTTTTTTTCTGTAAATTCAACAGGGGTGGAGAGGTCGGTCAGGCGGCTAGGAATTGAGATTCGGGGTTCATGTTGAGGTAGATTTTTCCGCTCTCCCAAGCATCGCTAATTTCACAAAGGCGCGCTGTGATCAGGCGCAACAGGGAAGCAATATTTGGAAAGACTCGGATGACGCGGGTCCTTCGTTTGAGCTCCTGATTGACTCGCTCGATCATGTTGCTGGTCCGCATTTTTACCCGATGCTCCGGGGGCAGATCAAAAACAGTGAAGCTCTCGGGGACGTTGCTTTCTAGCCACGCAGCAAGCTCCGGGGCGCTTTTGGAATAAGTTTCCACCATCTGCCGCAGGAGGGCTTGCGCGGTGAGTTTGTTGGGGGCGTGAAGAATGGCGCGTATCTCCTCAAGAACTTTGGGCCGCAGAGCCAGTTTGGGTACGTGGTCCATGGCGTTCTGGATGAGGTGGAACTGGCAGCGCTGGTGGGGGACGCTTCCAAAACGGGCTTTGATGGCAGCGCGCAGACCTTGGTGATTGTCGCTGACGATTAGGCGCACGCTATGGAGGCCGCGTTGCTGGAGCGATTCCAAGAAGCCCCGCCAGTGAACCTCGGCTTCACTGAGGGCACAACTGGTGCCGAGGATGGAGCGGCGGCCGTCCTCTGAGATGCCAATGGCTACCAGAACCGCGCAGTCCCTCAGACTTCCATCGACACGTACTTTTTCAAACCGGGCATCCAGGACGAGATAGGGCTGGGCTCCGAGAGGGCGGTTGCGCCACGAGTCGAACTGGGGTTCCAGCTCGGCGGTGGCGCGACTGACTTGGGAACTGGAGACGCGCAAACCACAGAGGGTGGAGAGAACCTCGTCGACTTTTCGTGTGGAGACGCCCTGGACATACATCTCCGCCATGGTCAGGAGGAGAGCCTTGTCTGTGCGCGAATAACGCTCCAGTGCCGAGGGATAAAACTCTATGTCGCCGCGGACTTGAGGAATGTTGAGGCAAAGGGCCCCCAGGGGTGTGTGAAGGGATCTGGACTTAAAGCCATTGGCATAGCCCTTTCGGGCGGAAGTGCGCTCGTAGGGTTTTGCCTCAAGGACGGCGGAGCGTTCCAGAAGCATGGCTTTGTTAAGGAGGAGTTGGAGGATCTGAGAGAAGGCGCCGGAGCCTTCTTGTGAAAGAAGCTGGAGAAGGTCGTGGAGGAAGTTATTTTGGGAATCAGGGTTGGTCATGGCAGGGCCCGTGTGGGCTGGGTTGAGGTTTTCTTTTCACTTTCAAACCTAACCTGCCGTGACCGACCTCATCCACCCCAGGCGCGCGCCCTTGGGAATCTGCTGCACTCCGGACTCGCTCTCGCTCGTCCTCCATTACGCAGCTCCCCAAGGATCAATTTACAGAAACTTTGTTACACCGCCCTGTGGATTTTGCAAACGTCCTCGCTCCTTGCTTCGGACTTCACTCCCGCCGCCCGGAAGTTCCTCGATCATTACTGCGCGG
>CAIURC010000137.1 GCA_903901425.1 uncultured Spartobacteria bacterium
GACTTCACCTGCAACGAAGTCCGGCAGGCCTGCGTGATCCCCGCCCGCTCCTTGATCGGGTGATCCATTGGGGTCAGTTTTCTAAACATGGTAAAAGCCAGCGGGAGATTCAGTTCGCGTGCTTCGTGCGACCCCGCAATTCTCGGAGAGCGCCGCTTTTTGTCAAAATTTGCACACTGCCCCCCTTTCTCGTGGAGATCCGGTAAGGGGTGTCGGCGTGGTTTGCCGCAAGGAAGAACGCCCCCCATGGTGCGGCCAGAGCTCTGGGCTGGGTGCTGGCGGAGCTTGAGGGCCTCAAGTTGGAAAAGCTGAAACTCGAAATCGAGTGGCTGAAGATCCAGATCGCCAAGGACACCGGGGAACTCATTCCGATTGAACCATTGAGGCGAGGCGTTATCAGACTCTCTTGGAAATGCCGCCACGCAATCGAGGAGCTTGGCAGGGATGTCCCGACTTGGGCGGGGCTCCCCCGGGAGGAACTCAAGCGCAGGTCGGAGGCAAGGATCACGGCCATCCTTGAAAGGCTGGACCGGGGGCTTGCCGGGCTTCTGGATTGGCGTGCGGCTTGATGACGTGGTGAGGATGGAAATACCAGACACCCAGCGCCGCCCATCATGCGCGCGCGGGAACCATACCATGCAGACCTCCGCGCCGCTGCGAGACAAGTAAGCGCGCGCGACCACACCCCGTTCAGCGATTGGACCCTGAGAAACGCCGTTGGACACCGCCGGATTTCGGGGGAAGTGTTTGCACTTTTGTTTGCACTTTGCCCTTTTTCGCCCCCGGCCGAGACCCCCTTGAAATTCAAAAACCCCTCTGCGGGAGGGGTTTGCGTTATTTTGGAGCGGGTAGAGGGAATCGAACCCTCCTAGCCAGCTTGGAAGGCTGGAGCTTTACCACTAAGCTATACCCGCGTGGCGATGGCCGAGTAGAATGATTGGCTGATCGTTGCCCGGCTGACAAGCGGGAAAATAAGCGGGAAAATTGGCATCCCCACCCGGAGCGCTCCGGGGACGGCCGGTGTGTTCCTCCTGTTTGCGGTTGTCACGCGATGCGCTCCCTTTTAGCCTCCGCGACCGGGAAAAGGGGCCGACGCCGTGCGGCTCCCCCGTTCTGAGGATGCCTGTTACCGACGCCGAACTGATCCATTTCGACTGCCCCCACTGCAGCCAGAGCATTGCTGCGGAGCCGGGCGACGCTGGCCGGGCGGCGGGATGTCCGACGTGCGAACAGCCCATCCAGGTGCCGGCTCTGAGGGGATCCGGGGGCGCAGATCCGTCTCCAGGCGGCATGGAGGAACAGGCGCGGCTGCTGGAGACGCTGGCCAGCACGCGCGCGGCCTATGATGCCCTGCATGGGCAACTGGAGGCGGCGCGTCAAACCGAGCGGACGCTCAGGGCCGAGTTGGAAAATGCCGAGGCGGTTCGTGTCCGGGACCAGCGGGCGGCATCGGAGCAGGTTGCGGCCGCATCGGCTGCGGATACCGAACTGCGTCTGGCGCTGGGGACCGCGCGCGGCCAGTTGGAGGTGCTGCTTTCGGAACGGGACGCCTTGAAGGCGGCACTGGACATTGCACAGAAGGCGAGTCTTGGGGCGGAGGAACAGGCAACAGAGCGGATCCTTGCGGCGCGGCGGCAGGCAACGGCAGCGGAAGCCGCGCGTGAGGAACTGGCGCGGAAGGTGGAGTTGCAGGAATCGGAGTTGAAGGCGTTGAGGACGCAACTGACGCAGGACACCGGGGGCCGCGAACTTCTGGCGTTGCGGGACAGGGTCCGGGAGTTGAGTGAGAGCTACGAGGGGAAATCGGTGGCGCTGGCGCAGGCAGGAGACGCTTTGGAACAGGCGCGGGCCGAGAAGGAAGCGCTGCAGAAGCAGCTTTCGGAGGCATTGCGGCGCGGGGCGGTGTTGGAACGGAAGGTGGAGGAGGCGTCGGCGGAGAACCTAAAGGCGGACAACGAAGTGCTGCGCGGTTTGGTGAAACGGCAGAAGGCGCTGTGTCGGAGACAGAGTGTGGCGCTGATTGCGCTGCGTTCGGCCCGGATTTTTTTGAGAACGCTGCAGTCGGTGGGGATCCTTGTGGTGCTGGGTCTGGCGGCACTTGCCCTGGATGCGCTGCCGGAAGGGGTGAAGCTGACAATCCGGACATGGCTGGGGATCCCGTGAGGTCTGGGGCGGCTTTTCAAGGAGGACAATGAACCGGCTCCCTTTCCAACTGCAGGCTGAGTGTCCCGGTACGGCGGCGCGCGCGGGCGTGTTTGAGACGCTGCACGGTCCCGTGGCAACGCCCACGTTCATGCCGGTGGGAACACGGGCCACAGTGAAGGCGCAGCTGACTGAGACGCTGGAGAACTGCGGGGCGCAGGTGCTGCTGGCGAACACCTATCATCTGCTGCTGCGGCCTGGGCCGGAAGTGTTCGAGCGGCTGGGCGGGATCCACCGGTTGATGACGTGGCCGCGCGCGGTGCTCACCGATTCGGGCGGGTACCAGATCTTTTCCCTGAACCGGGACCGTTCGATGGCGGAAGCCGGGGCGGTGTTCAAAAGCAACGTGGACGGGCGAGACCTGTTGCTGAGCCCGGAGTTGAGCGTGGCGACACAGCTATCGATTGGGAGCGACATTCTGATGGCGCTGGACCAGTGCATCCCATCGACAGCGGACCATGCGGCGGCAGAGGAAGCGCTGCTGAGGACGCAGCGGTGGGCGGTGCGGAGTCTGGAGGCACGCGGGGAGGCGCTTCCTGCGATGTTTGGGATTGTGCAGGGGGCATTGTTTCCCGATCTCCGGAGGCGAAGCGCGGAAGGGCTCACCGAGCTTCCGTTTGACGGGTTTGCGCTGGGAGGGCTTGCGGTTGGGGAATCGCGCGGGGAACGGGAGGAGGTATGCGAGTTTGCAGCGCCGCTGTTGCCGAGGCTGAAACCGCGGTACCTGATGGGGGTGGGCACGCCGCTGGATCTTCTGGAGGCGGTGCACCGGGGCCTGGACATGTTTGACTGCATCATGCCGACGCAGGTGGCGCAGCGGGGGGGCGCTTTCACCTCGCGGGGGTTCCTTCAACTGCGCCGTGGGGTGTACCGATATGCGGAGGAAGGGTTGGACCCGGCGTGCGGATGTCCGACATGCCGGCGCTACAGCCGGGCGTACCTGAGCCACTTGATCAAGTCCAAGGAGACGCTGGGCTGGCAACTGCTGGGGCAGCACAACCTTTATTTCTACCAGCAACTCATGCGGGACATTCGGGCGAGCATTCTGGACGGGAGTTTTCCCACGCTTTACCGGGAACGCCGCGCGTACCTGCACGCGCCGGACTTGGATCATCCGACGGACCCTAAGGGCCACCTTCCCAAGAAGACGGGGCTGGCGCGGTCGCTGGGCGCGTACGAAGTGCACCGGTCGGCAGCCGGGTTTTCAAGCATCCGGCACTGTGCCTCGGGGGAATTGATGCACTCCCGGACGCCGCCCCTGACGGAAGCGCAGCGTCTGTACATTGAACAGAGCGACCTTCAAAACCGGCTTGGTACAGGCACCGAGCCGCTCGTGATTTGGGACGTGGGTCTTGGAGGCGCGGCCAACGCGATGTCGGCCATCGCGTGTTACGAAAACCTGACACCGCCCGCGTCCCGGCCGCTGCAGATCGTGAGCTTTGAGAACGATCTGGATCCTCTGCGCCTCGCACTGAGTCATCATGACGAGTTTCCCTACCTCCGCCATGGTGGCCCTGTGGCGCTGCTCCGCAGCGGCTCCTGGCAGTCCAAAAAGTTCCCGGGCTTGAGCTGGAAGCTGGTCGAGGGGGACTTTCTCCGGACAGCCCCGGAGACCCAGGAGGCGCCAGACATCGTGTTTTACGATTTCTTCTCCCCACGCAGCGTCTCGGAGCCGTGGGGGCTTGCGGCCTTCGAGATCCTCCGCGTGGCATGCAAAGGGCGGCCCGTGGAGATCTTCACGTACTCGTGTTCGACCGCAGTCCGCGCCGCCATGCTGGGAGCCGGCTTTTATGTGGCGCACGGAAGGGGCTGCGGGGAGAAATCCGAGACAACGATTGCGCTGACGCCAGAGGCGGCGGCGGGGACGCGTCACCGTCTGCTGGACGGGGCGTGGTTGGGGCGGTGGCACCGGTCCGGGGCGCGGCTTCCGCTGGATTTGGGGCCGGAGGCGCTTGGAGAATTTGGAGCGAAGATCACGGGGCACCCGCAGTTCGCCTGAGCGTGCGCAGGAATCTGCATGGGAGCAGAACTTTGCGCTGGAATTCAGGCCCGGATGCTCAAATCGTGAGAGTACATGGGCATTCACCTGCTGCGCGTCGTCCTTGCCGTCCTGTTTCTTGGGGCTTCCGCCATGGCGGCGCCGACCGTGGTGATCGATGCCGGACACGGTGGGCACGACCGTGGAGGGGGTCCCGGGCAACGGATCCCGGAGAAAGGCTACGCATTGGACGTTGCGCTGCGGCTGAGCCGGGTTCTGCAGGCGAGCGGATACCGGACGGTTCTGACCCGAAGCACGGACGTTTTCATCCCCTTGGGTAAGCGCTGCCAGATTGGCAATTCGAACCGGGGCGCGGTTTTTGTAAGCATCCATTTCAACTCGGCGTCCCGCTCCGGGGCTTCTGGGATTGAGACGTATTCGTACGGGTCGCGGAGTGGTGCGGCGCTGGCGGCATCCATTCACCGGGAGGTGGTGCGGTCGACGGGAGGCGTGGACCGCGGGGTGCGTCAACGGCGGTACTATGTGCTGCGGAACTCGAAGATTCCTGCGGCACTGGCGGAATTGGGGTTTCTGACCAACCCCTCGGAAGCGTCGCGGATCATGTCGTCGAGTTACCGTCAGAAGCTTGCGGAAGCGGTGGCGCGCGGGATCATGAGCCGGCACCGCTGAAGGCAGCCTTCCCTTCCGCAGGCTCGCGTTCTCCCGCTGCACAGGCCCGGCCTGCCGGAACCTGCGCTGCAGCGGAGAACGGATTTGCCGCCATGAACCCCGGGTCCGGCCTGCTTTTCTGGTGCCCATTCCGGGCTGCGCACCGGTAGACTCTCGCATGCTGCTTTCCTGCCACCAGATGCGTTCCGTTGAAGAGGCCGCGTTCGCCGACGGCTTGACCGCCGAGTCCCTCATGGAAGAGGCAGGCGCCGGTATGGCGGCGGCAATCCGCCAGTTCCAACCGCAGCCGGGAATCTGCCGCGTGCATTTTGGGAAGGGACACAACGGCGGAGACGCCCTGGTGGCTGCCCGGCATCTGACCGGCCATGGATGGGCGATTGAGCTTCACCCCGCCTTCCCGGAGTCCGAGTGGAGCCCGCTTACCGCGCAGAAGTTCCGGGAACTGACTCCCCGGGACGGGGCTGCGAGGCCGGGCCTGCCGCTGGTTTTGTTGGACGGATTGCTGGGCACAGGGGCCTCGGGGGCGCTCCGGGAACCGATCCGGAGCGCGGCGCGCCAGATCAATAGGGCGCGCCGGGAGGAAGGTGCGCGGGTTTTTGCACTGGATATCCCCTCTGGTCTGGATGGGGACACGGGAGCGTCTGACGAAGACGCGGTGTGTGCGGATGTCACGTTGACGGTAGGCTTTGCAAAGACGGGTCTTCTGGCGGAGCCTGCCGTGGCGAGGGTTGGACGACTGTGCGTGATTCCATTGGGAGCGTTATCGGAACGGATTACTCGTGTCGCCGGGGACGCTGTCCCCGGGGACATTGTGGGAACGGCACGGGAACTCCGCTTGGGCTGGCCCACCCGCGGCTTTGACTTGCACAAGGGAGACTGTGGGCGGGTGGGGATCGTGGCCGGCTCGCGCGGGATGAGTGGAGCGGCCATCCTTGCGGCAAACGCCTGCGTCCACTCGGGAGCAGGCCTTGTGACCCTTCTGGTTCCTGCGGAAATCGAGGAACGGGTGGCTGCGGGCGTCACACCGGAAGTCATGGTGCGGGTGCTGGGATCGCTCGATGAACTCGACCGGATGCGGTTCGACATCCTTGCCGTGGGGCCCGGCCTTGGCAGGAGCCGGGACGCAGAGATTCTGGCACTGCTCCGGGAAAGCCCGCTGCCCATGGTGGTGGACGCAGATGCGTTGAACGCACTTGCAGGCGACCCCGGGATTCTCCTGTCAGCCCGCGGTGCACGGCTGCTGACGCCCCATCCGGGCGAGATGCAGCGTCTGGATTCCGAGGCGGCCGCACCCCCGCGCAGAAGCACGCTGCGGCGGTTCACGGAAAAATTTCCGCACGTCCTGCTTCTGAAGGGGTCGAGGACTTTGGTGGGCCAACGGGGCCAACCGATTTTCCACAATGCGACGGGGAATCCGGGCATGGCTTCCGGCGGAATGGGCGATGTGCTTACAGGTGTCTGCGCGGCGCTGGCGGGCCAGGGTGTGTCGCTCTACCAGTCGGCGTGTCTCGGGGCGTGGGTGTGTGGGCGGGCCGCTGAGATTGCGGTGGCCACAGGCCGGCATTCGGAGGAGTCCCTCTCTGCATCTGCAGTCATCGAGCAGCTTGGCCCGGCTTTTTGCGCGCTTCGCCAGGGCGGCTTCTGAACCCGCCTTCCCGCAGAGAACTCCGCCCTTCAACGGTCAGTGGCGCGCAGCGGCGCCGCCGGACTTTTAGGCGAAAAGGCGGCGTATTCCCGCGGCGATGCAATCGGAGAGCCGTTTTTAGCAGATCCATCAGACGGGTTTGTTGGGGCGCCGCGTGATTCCGCTCTTCAAGCCCGGGCTGGGTGGATAGGATTCGCGGAGATTTCCATGAAAGCAGCCACACAAACGTTCCATGTCCGGACAGCGGGGAAAGGCACCTACGAGATCACGTCGCAGGTGGCCCGGATTGTTGCGGAAAGCGGGATCCGGACCGGCCTTGCGACGGTTTTCGTCCAACACACGAGTGCGAGCCTTGTCATCTACGAAAACGCGGACCCCTCGGCGCGGGTGGATCTGCACGAGTTTTTCGAACGTCTGGTGCCTGAGGGGGCAGACTATTTTGTCCACACCGCGGAAGGGCCCGACGACATGCCGAGCCACCTGCGGATGGTGCTCACCCGGACCAGCGAATCTGTTCCGGTCGCGAATGGGGCGCTGCAACTCGGCACTTGGCAGGGCATTTTCCTGTTTGAACACCGGAGCGCCCCGCACTCGAGGCACATCGTCGTATCGGTGCTGGGCTCCTGATTGTCTGGAGACAGCGGAACGGGCTCAGCGCGGACGGCCATCGGCATCGACGGCCTTTGGTCGGAACTCGTCGCGCATCAGTCCCATTTCCGGGAACGGGAGCGGCTTGAAGCCGGGAAGCGCCTTGAAAACAGGCGACTCTGGTCGAAGCCGGTAGTCGTGCCGGGCCGCATCCACAAAGCCCGGATCGGTATTGGCGAGGTCCAGGTTTTTTTCCATGACGGTGTTCTTGAGTTCGTCGGGCTTGGCGTTGCGGTACTCGGGTTTTGGGCACCGGGCCACCACGTTTTCCGTGATCTGGTTTCCGCGGGGCAGGCGCGGATCAGAATCCTGAAGTTTGCCGAGGAGGGGGTAGCGGTTGGACCAGGGTTGTTCGGCAAAAGGCAGGGCTTGGAGTTTCTGGGCGTGCCGGCTGTTCTTGTCGTAGCCGCGGGCCACGCCACGGGCATCGATGTAGAGGCCGAACCGGTTGCAGTCGTAGACGAGGTTGCCGGTGACGATGTTGTGGTGTCCGCCACAGACGGAAGGTCCGTTGATGTTGCGGACAAAGAGGTTGCCTTCGACGCGGTCCCCGCTGTCGCCGTCATCGAGGTAGACGCCGATCGCCCGCGGGTTGTCGTGGATGAAGTTGTGCCGGACCACGTTGCCTTGGCTGGCCCAGTCGGCCTGAGTGTAAATGGCGCCCATGTCGCTGGAGGTGAGCACGGTGCGGGCCACCTCGTTCAGTTCAATGAGGTGGTCGTTGCCGCCATACAAAATCCCGGCATGCGGCGTGTCGTGGATTAGGTTGTGTCGGACCACGCAGCCCACGCTGCTGCCGTCCCCGCCTCCCCCACCCCACTCCGCGCCAATGAGGATCCCCGGCGCATAGGTCTTCCGGTAGACGCCCACCCGCCAGATGTGGTTGTTCTCCGCCCGGTGCCGCGCCGGCTCCAGCTTTGCGCGGTTCCCGCCCATGAGCAGGATCCCGGACTCCCCGGTGTCATGGATGTCGCAGGCGCGCACCATGTCCTCCGTGCCTCCCTGGACAACCACGCCACTTCCGCCGCAGTCGGCGACCTCGAGTCCGCGCACTTCCACGGCGTGGCACTCTTTGAGTTCCACGCCGTGGCTGAGTCCGCGCACGACCCGGAGTCCCTCCAACCGCAGGTGACGCGCCCCGTTCAACCGCAGCACCGGACCGTCCATGTCGGCAATCCTGGCGCTGTCCATGGCCTGCGGGTTCGGCGGAAACCAGAAAAGGCGCCGGGAGTTGAAATCCACAGCCCATTCGCCCGGCACGGTGATTTCTTCGGGCAGATTCAGAGCCCACCAAGGTTCGTCCCGGTTTCCGAGGGCGGGCGGCTTTGCGTACTTGGACCCGATCCCGTTGGGGAGCGCCTCGGCGAATGTGATGACGCGGGAGGCAGGACCGATCCCGGCAACCCGGATCACAAACGGCTCCCAGGGCGCGCGCCAGTAACCCTCCAACCACACCCCGCGATCCACCTGCCAACGGGCACACCGGTTTTCCTCCGAGACAAACCGGCCCGGAGTCTGGACCTTTCCCTCAATTTTGCCGCGCTCCAGCACTTCCCCCATGAGGGCGCTTTTTTCCGGAAAACCGTCCGGCCAGCGTGCGAGCGGTTGGCGCACCCCGTTGGCATGAAAATCCAAGAGCCCGCCGCGGCCCGCGAATTTCGCGGGATACGCGTTTGCATGCCGGACCCCGAGTTTTGCGAGGTCCAGACACCAGATGCTGGATTTTGCGCCAGGATCGAGCCGTTTTTCGTCTTCGGCGCCGGGCTTCTCCCAGAGTTCTTTTGGAACGCGGATGGAGCCCTCCAGTTCGGCGGAGTGGGGTTTGACGGATTTCCAGACCACGGGTCGGTCCGCGGTGCCTGAATCTGCGGGCCCGAGGACGAGGGGCTCGGTCCTTGAATAAACACCGGGATGAAGGAGCACCTCGCCGCCGCCGTTGCCGCGGAGGGCGTCACGCGCGGCCTCGAGGGAGTTGAAAGGATCGGACTCGGCGCCGGTCCCACCGGCAGGTGCGGCGGGATCGACATGGACGGTCAGAGCCTGGAGCGTGCCGGCGAGCAGAAGAACGCAGAGCGATGCCCTCGCTGCGGCGCCTAGAGCCGGCAGGCGGCTCCCGATGTTTCTGGAGTTCATGGGGGGAAGAAGCGGAACGCCTTACATGCGGCAGATGAGAAGTTCGCGTTCGTAGATCATCTCTTTGGGGAGATGGGTGTGGAGGTCCAAAAACAGGTTCTCGTGGTCGAGAATTTCCTGGCGCCAAGCGTTCCGGTCGAAATGCTGGAGTTCCTCGAATTTTTCCTCGGAGAAATCGAGGCCGGTCCAGTCGATGTCGGAATAATGCGGAACCCAGCCGATGGGGGTTTCCCGAGCCCATGCGCGGCCGCGAACGCGTTCCACGATCCACTGGAGGACGCGCATGTTTTCGGAAAATCCAGGCCAGAGGAAGCTGCCATCGGCGCCTTTCCGGAACCAGTTGACGTGGAAGATGCGCGGGGTCTCAGCGAGGGTGCGCTGCATGGAGATCCAGTGCCGGAAATAGTCGCCCATGTTGTAGCCGCAGAACGGCAGCATGGCCATGGGATCCCGGCGGACTTTGCCGATGGTGCCGGCGGCAGCGGCTGTCATTTCGCTGCCCATGGTTGCGCCGGCATAGACGCCGGTGCTCCAGTTGAAGGCCTGGTAAACGAGCGGCATGGTGGTGGCGCGGCGTCCGCCGAAGATGATGGCGCTCAGGGGAACACCCTCGGGATCCTCCCAGGCCGGATCCATGGTGGGGCACTGCGCGGCCGGGGCGGTGAACCGGGCATTGGGATGCGCGGCCTTGACCCCCTTCTCGCGAGCCAGTTCGGGCGTCCACTCGTTCCCCTGCCAGTCGATCGCGCGCGCCGGGGGTTCGGGGGTCATGCCCTCCCACCAGACGCCGCCGTCCGGAGTGAGCGCGACGTTGGTGAAAATGGTGTTCTTGGCCAGAGCCGCCATTGCGTTCGGGTTGGTGTGATGCCCCGTCCCGGGCGCCACGCCAAAGAAACCGGCTTCCGGGTTGATGGCGCGCAACCGGCCGTCGCTGCCCGGCTTGATCCATGCGATGTCGTCACCGACGGTCCACACCTTCCAGCCTTGGTTGGCAAAGTGCTTGGGCGGGATGAGCATCGCAAAATTGGTCTTTCCGCAGGCGCTGGGAAACGCGGCGGCGACATAGGTCTTTTCGCCCTTCGGATTTTCCACGCCGAGGATGAGCATATGTTCGGCCATCCAGCCTTCGTCCCGGGCCATCGCGGAGGCGATGCGGAGGGCGAAACATTTTTTCCCCAGAAGCGCGTTGCCGCCGTAGCCGCTGCCGTAGCTCCAGATCTCGCGGGTTTCAGGGAAATGAACGATGTACTTCTCCTTGTTGCAGGGCCATGGGACGTCCTTCTGGCCCTTGCGAAGCGGGGCGCCGACGGTGTGCATGCAGGGAACAACGCGGCGGTTGGTGCTGTCGATGCGCTTGAACACCTCGCGACCAACGCGCGCCATGATCCGCATGTTGATGACGGCGTAGGCGGAATCCGTGATCTGGACGCCGATCTGGGACATGGGCGAGTCGAGGGGTCCCATGCTGAAAGCCATGACGTACATGGTCCTGCCCCGCATGCATCCAGAGAACAGGGACCGGAGTTTTTTCTTCATCTCGAAGGGGTTGACCCAGTTGTTGGTGGGACCAGCGCCTTCCTTGGAATAGCTGCAGATGAAGGTGCGTTCCTCAACCCGTGCAACATCGCTGGCGTCCGAACGGGCCAGGTAACAGCCCGGCCATTTTTCCTGGTTCAACCGGATCAGGGTGCCTGCTGCGACCAGTTCCCGACAAAGCCGGTCATTCTCCCGCTGTGTTCCGTCCACCCAATGGACATTGTCCGGCTGACAGAGGGCCACCATTTTGTTCACCCACCTCAACAGGTGGACGTTCTTGCTCAGGACGGTGTTTGAAGGCGGTGTTTTCATCGGGTCACAGTTGGGTTTACGGGCCGGCTGCAGGCCGGACGGTTTCCGCCTTTGGAACGGGTCAAAAACGCCGCGGCCAGATTGGGTGATTGGCTTTTAAAAGCGCGCAGCATCCCTCTGCAGGCCGCGATTGCCAACGCCAAAGATGTGCGGCGATTGACCGGCGAGCGGGTTGTTGCCGTGTCCAGATTGGTTCAGGAAAATGGACGCCCCCCCGCGTCGATGATGGTGCGCGGGCTTTCGAATCCCCGGGCGGTGGGTAACGACCGGCAGGAATGTCTGTGTACCGCCGGTATTTGGCATCCAACGCCGTTTGTGCGCCCGACCAAGGTGCGGAATTTTTGCGGATAACAGGCCATTGCTGTTGCGCGCCGCCCGGGATCACCGGTCGTTTTGTTCCCAGGGGGCCCGACCGTGCGTACGGGTCGGATTGCCAACCGCAGTTCCGGCGGGGCTCAGTTTGCCATGAGCGTCCTCCGATCCAGAGCGCCCCTTTTTTACTGGATCGTTGCCGCTGAATTCTCCCACCGAACACCATCGGTCCGCTGGAGGTCGGCTTTCAGTGCAGCCCGCAACGCCTCAATGCGCTGCGCCTGTGCTGGCTCCGCGATTTGGTTTCGCAACTCTTCCGGGTCGTTCTTCAGATCGTAGAGTTCGTCCCCCACTCCAGGCTTCCAGTAGTGGATGAGTTTCCAGCCACCTTGAACCACCGCAGAATACCAGGGCACCCGGTGGTACTCGGCTTTTTCGGGCGTTTCCTCCACCACCTCCCGCGCCGGTTTGCCGTACTGGTCTCCGCTAAACTCGTACACGCAGGGGTGCGGCCATGCGGCCTTTGGATCCTTGAACAGAGGACTGAGATCGCGGCCATGCACACTCCATGGAACCTGAACGCCGGATTGCGCCAGGATGGTGGCCACGATGTCCGGGGCGTTCACGGGGACCTCGCAGACGCTACCGGCCTTGGCCAGTCCTGGCATGGATACAATCAGCGGCGAACGGAGCGTGGCATCGTACGGGCCCAGCTTGGTGCGAAACCCGTGTTCGCCCATTCCGAACCCCTGATCGGCAGAATACAGGATCAGCGTGTTGTCGAGTTGACCGGTCTCCTTCAGCGCCCGCATCAGCCGCTCGACGCCTTCATCAATCGCGGGAACGCACTCGTTCATTTGCCGGACAAACCCTTCAAACGTCTGCTTCATTTTGCGGCTCACATCCCCAAACGACTCCCCACTCGCGCCCGCAAACACCTCTCCGTTGTCCCCCCGCATCCACGCCTGCATCCGATCCAAATACGCAGGCTTGCCTGGCCGTGGCGGAAACAAGTCGGCAGGTCGCGGTACTGGCGCTTCCGCATACCGGCCCCGATGCCGTTCCGCCGGGATTGACGGCCCATGAATGCTTCCGTAGCACAACCAGAGGAACCACGGTTGCTCCGCGTTGCGGTTTTTTCCCCGGATATATTCCTCGGCCCACTGGGAGTAGTTGTCAGCGGGATACCCGTCCACCCAGCGCTCCTGCCCGTCGATCGCGACGAGTTGGCGGTCGTAATAGGCCCCCGCATTTTCAGGATGGAGCGGCCGGTTCCACACGATCTGGTGATCCCAATCCCTGCCCCAGCCCGAATCGATCCCGGTGTGCCATTTTCCAATCTGCGCCGTATGATATCCCTGACGTCGCATTTCTGCGGGCCAAAACGGGCACTCCTTCGGATCATAGGCGCTGGCGGGGTAGGGAGAGGCCATCCGCATGCTTTCAATCCCATGCGGGTGCCGGCCCGTCAGGATCGAGGCACGCGAGGGCATGCACCACGCCCCAAGATAGGCCGCATGAAACCGGACACCGCCTGCCGCCAGACGGTCCAGAGCGGGCGTTTTGACCCATGGAAAGGATTCCGGATAACACCCGACCGTCTTGTAAGACTGGTCATCCGCGAAAATGAAAAGCACGTTGGGACGTCCCTTTTTCTGGCCGGACTCCGCAGCTGAAACCGCTTGGGCCACCCCGAACAGGAGCGTTGTGGCAGAAATCCAGATCTGGAGAAAACCGAGGGCGCAGTTCGGCTGGAGGAAAGGAGGGCGGTACATCGCCTTCATTAAAAACCGGATTGCAGGAAGAGTTTCATCCGAACGCCCTGCGCCGCGCCGGGAAGGCCATTGCACAGTGGCTTCAGGCTGGAGCAGCCTGCTCTAGCCCCTGGCATCCGGCCGCTCAATGGACTTCAATGGACTTCAATGGACTTCAATGGACTTCAATGGACTTCAATGGACTTCAATGGACTTCAATGGACTTCAATGGACTTCAATGGACTTCAATGGACTTCAATGGA
>CAIURC010000138.1 GCA_903901425.1 uncultured Spartobacteria bacterium
CCGGGAACACGCGCAACCCCGGGAACACGCGCAACCCCGGGAACACGCGCAACCCCGGGAACACGCGCAACCCCGGGAACACGCGCAACCCCGGGAACACGCGTATACCCCGGGAACACGCGTATACCCCGGGAACACGCGCAACCCCGGGAACACGCGCAACCCCGGGAACACGCGTATACCCCGGGAACACGCGCAACCCCGGGAACACGCGCAACCCCGGGATCACGCGCACACACCGGGATCACGCGCACACACCGGGATCACGCGCACACACCGGGGTCACGCAAATCCGCCGATCACGCGCATCCGGCGGTCCCGGCAAAATTTTGCGCACAACGCCCCAAGACGGTTCACCGATTGTTCGAGGATCGCGGATGTCACGTGGTGCGGGTACCGCCCTTTTTCGAGACCGCGCCTCAGCGCGTGAATCCATGTGTCGAGATCTTGGATCTCGCCCAACGCATCCTGCTGCGCGCGGATCTTTTGGAGCCTTTTTTCCGTCACCGTTGAGACCCATGGATCCAGAATCTCCGCCTGATACCTCAGCCGCTTGAGCGCCACACGCGCCTCATGAAAACGCCCGGGTTCCTCCGGACAAATCGCGGCAAACTTTCGAACCGCTCTCGCTTCCGTCTCTTCCAACACCCCAAAAAGCTTCGCAATTGGGATTCCAGAAACCACCAACTCCAAATCGCGCAATCTCGACACCACTGGCCCCGGCCGCAGTGAACCGGTTTTCCGGCTTAATTTTCGGATGCACCCACGTTCCTCCTCCAAAAGCTGGGGCAAAATCAACGTCACCGCGGCCACCGGAAATCCCGATTCCGCCATCCCACCTCGGAACATCCCGATCCGCACCTGCACATCCCGGAGCCGGGAAAACATCTCCAACCGCTTCTTCAAGCATTTGCGGAGCTTTCCCAAAGGCGGCCCCACGCGCAGCCCTTTCAGCAACTCGCACAGGGCCAGCAACCGCCGCGTCTCCACACGGAGATCGTGCACCGCTTCCGGCGAAAACCGGTTCCGGACCGCCTTCAGCCGTCTCCGGTACCGCCGCCCAGCCCTTTGCAGGAGCGGCACCAGATCCACCTCCGTTTTTTTCTGGGACAACATCAGGTAAAAACTCCGGACCTTTCCAGCGGCAGCCTTGGGCCAAAAAAGACCCCCGCCCTGCCCTCCATCCTCTCAACCGCAAGTTCCCGTTACAACCCCGGCAACCTCGGGGAACAGCCCTAAAAAGTCCCCCTCCCATCGCTTGGGACCCAACACAACACCGATCCGCTTAAAGATAGGCCGGGTTGTTCCGGTATTTCAGCGGACTGACTCCATGCGCCTTCTGGAATGCCCTCGTGAAGTGGCTCTGGTCGTAAAACCCGCACTCCAACGCAATCGCGCCCACGGATGTCCCGGTGTTCTTCAGACGCCACCGCGCCATCAGCAGCCGGACATTCAGCAGATACGCGGAAGGCGTGGTTCCAAAACAGCGCTGGAACTCCCGTTGCATCTGGCTCACCGAAAGATGACACCGTTCCGCCAGCGCCTCCATCCTCAGATCCGTTCCGTAATGGGTGAGCACATGGTTTAGCGCAGGCGTCAGGCGGTTGTAGCCCCCCGGGCCTGCCACACCCCCCGGGGCATCTTGGACCCGCATCACACCCGCGATCCCAACCACCTCGCCCCGCGGGTTCCGCAGCGGGAACTTGCTCGAAAGAAACCAGCCGGGCGTCCCGGCCGCGTTGTAAACCAGCCAAATCCGGTCCAAGAGCGGGAGCCCCGTCCGCATCACCTTCCGGTCCTCCTCTACATACTGGGCGGCCAAGGCGGGCGGATGCAGGTCCGCGTCCTTTTTGCCGATCATTTCCTCCCGCGAACATCCGTGCAGCGCCGCGCCTGCGGCATTCACCCGCATGAACCGGCCCCCGCTGTCCTTACAAAAAAAACAGACAGCCGGCAGCGCTTCCATGAGGTCAAGCCACTGCGCGGGATCGCTGACACTCCGCCACCACGAGTCCATGCGGTTTAATTACAAAAACACGCTCCGGGTGTGCAAGACGCAACCCTGCGCCCATGCTAGCGTCCACACCGTGCCCCCCAAACAGGGGGTATACAACCCGCAGCGACTCACCCACGGTGTCCTGAACCCCCTCGTTCCATGCTCGACTTCCTCTCCGAAAAGGCCGCCGCTCTCTGCGGCGGTAGTCACCTCAAACGTCGCGAATTTCTCCAGATCGGCGCACTCTCGGCCCTGGGCCTCTCACTCCCTCAGTATCTCGCCGCAAAAGAAGCCGGCGCGGTCCTGCCAGGTCACGACGAGAAAGCCTGCATCCTGATCTTCAACCTCGGCGGCCCCAGCCATGTCGACCTCTGGGACATGAAACCCGATGCCCCATCCGAGGTGCGCGGCCCGTTCAAGCCCATCGCCACCAACGCTCCGGAAATCCAAATCTCCGAGGTACTTCCTCAGCATGCAAAGATCGCCAACCACTTTTCCATCGTCCGGTCCTGTCACCATGACGGCGCCGCAGTGCACGATGCCGGCTGGCAGATGATGCAGACCGGACGCAGGTTCACCGGCGGCGTCCAGACCCCGCACATGGGCGCCGTGGTCAGTCATCTTCTCGGAAAAAAGGGGGATCTCCCGCCGTTTGTAGTCCTGCCGGAACTCATGGGACGCGGCGGCGGCAACCTGCCCAACGGCCAGGCCGGCGGTTTCCTCGGCAAGTCGCATGACCCGTTCGCACTCATGGCGGATCCGTCCAGGCCCAACTTCAAAGTCCCCGACTTGCTGCCGCCCGACCTGATCGGCGCCGTCCGCTTGGAACGCCGAAAGAAAATGCGGGAGATCGTGGAGGGCGCAGTCCGCGAGTTCGAAGCCAGCGAGGATGCGCGGCTCATGGACGCCAATTTTCAGTCGGCCTTCCGGCTCATGACGAGCGAACAAGCCCGGGCGGCCTTTGACCTCTCCAAGGAGCCCGACTCGGTCCGGGACCGCTACGGCCGGAACCGGTTCGGCCAGTGCTGCCTGCTCGCCCGGCGGCTCGTGGAGAACGGCGTGCGCTTTGTGACCGTGAACACCTTCCTGACCGTCTTTGGCGAGACCACCTGGGACATCCACGGTTCCAAGCCGTTCACCTCCATCGACGGCATGAAAAATGTCGTGTGCCCCCTGTACGACCAGGCTTACTCCGCCCTCATCGAGGATCTTCATCAGCGCGGTCTTCTCAAAAACACTATGGTCGCCGCACTCAGCGAATTCGGCCGGACGCCCAAAGTGAATCCCGCTGGCGGACGCGACCATTGGCCCCAATGTTTCTCCGCACTGTTTGCCGGGGGCGGTGTCCAGGGAGGCCGGGTCATTGGAAAAAGCGACCCGATCGGCGGGTTCCCCGTCGAACGGCCCGTAATGCCTGGCGACCTGGTGGCCACCATCTTCCAAAGCCTCGGCCTGAACTCCGAAGCGTTCCTGCCCGGCCCCTCGGGAAGACCGTTCCCGCTCGTGGACCTTGGCCGTCAGCCCATCCGCGAACTCTTTTCCTGATCGCGTCACCTCGTTTCTCTCCCCATGAAGCCGAGCTTTTTTCCTCTGCTGCTGGCGGCCTTGGCGCCCCTCACCGCCATCGGCGAAGCAACACTCAAAGTCTACCCCGAACACCTCCGGTTCCCTGCCCCCGGCAGGGCCCAGAGCCTCATCGCGGTCATGGAAGACGCCGGAATCGCCACCGCACTTCCCTCCACGCTTTCATTCGAGTCCGAAGATGCCGGGATCGCGTCGGTTTCCAAGGACGGCCAGGTCCATGCGCTGCGCCCAGGAAAAACCGGGATCCGCGTCGGCCAGGTCCGAATCCCCGTTGAGATCGGTCCCGCAACAGAACCCGAGCCCTGGAATTTCCGGCGCCAGATTCTGCCGATCCTTTCCAAAGCCAACTGCAACGGGGGCGGCTGTCACGGCGCACTTGCGGGAAAAGGCGGGTTCCGCCTCAGCCTCAGCGCCTACGACCCAGAATCTGATTATCTGAACCTCACCCGGGACGCCGCAGGACGCCGGATCGAATCCAGTGACCCGGTCCGGAGCCTGCTCCTCACAAAACCCACGGCAGCTGCGCCTCACAAGGGCGGGCGCCGGTTGGATCCAAAGTCCGAGGACTACCGGATCTTGGCAGAATGGATCGCAGACGGCGCTCCCGGCCCGCAACCTGGAGACGCCCCGCTGGAGTCGCTGGAGATTCTGCCCAAACGCTGGTTTTTGAAAAAGGGCGACCGGCTCCGGTTCCTCGTGCTGGCCCGGTACAAAGACGGACGGGTGGAGGAAGTGACGCGCTGGGCCAAATTCACAGCCACCGACGAGACCCTGCTCCGTCTCACCGATGCCAACGGAAACGCGGAGGTCATCGGCTCCGGGGAAGGCGCGGTCACCGCATGGTTTTCGAGCCGGATTGTCATGGCCCGCGTGGCTTCCCCGTTCCCCGCACCCGCACAAACCGCGGCCCCGGACCGCTGGAAGGAACGCAACGGGATCGACCAAGCCATCCACGCCCAACTCCGCCAACTCCGCCTCGAGCCTGCTCCCGAGGTGGACGACGCCACGTTCCTCCGCCGCGCGTTTGTCGATACCCTCGGCCTGATTCCGACACCCGACGAGGTCCGGTCGTTCCTCAGCGACCCGCGTCCTGACAAACGGGCGGCCGTGGTGGATCGCCTGTTTCAGCGCCCTGAGTTCGTGGATTACTGGGCGTACCGCTGGTCGGATCTGCTGCTGGTCAGCGGCGAACACCTCAGGCCCGACGCTGTGAAGGCCTATTACCAGTGGATTCGCTCACGCGTGGAGGCCGGGGACCCGTGGGACACCCTGGTCCGCTCCGTGGTCACAGCCCGCGGCGGAAGCATGGAGCAGGGCGCCACCAATTTCTTCGCCGTCCATCAGGAACCAGAGGCCATGGCGGAGAACGTCAGCCAGGCGTTCATGGGGCTCTCCATCAACTGCGCCAAATGCCACAATCATCCCCTCGAGAAGTGGACCAACGACCAGTATTACAGTTTCGCCAACCTCTTTTCTCAGGTCCGCTCCAAAGGCTGGGGCGGCGATGCGCGGAACGGCGACGGCAAACGGACCCTGTACACCGTGCCAGACGGACAACTGATCCAACCGCGCACCGGCAAACCCCAGCCCGCTGCACCCCTCGACGGCTCGCCGGTCACCGATACCGGCCGCGACCGCCGCGAAATCCTCGCCGACTGGCTCACCTCGCCCAGCAACCCGTACTTCACCCGGGCCATCGTCAACCGGGTATGGGCCAACTTCTTCGGCATCGGTATCGTGAACCCGGTGGACGACCTGCGGGCCTCCAACCCGGCCACCAACGAACCGCTGATGGAAATGCTCTGCGCGTTCCTGGTGGAAAACCGGTACGACCTCAAGGCGCTCATGCGGCTCATCCTCAACAGCACCGCCTACCAGCGCTCCAGCGCGCCTTCGGAATCCAACCGGAACGATTCCCGGTACTTTGCCCGTTATTACCCGCGCCGTCTCATGGCTGAAGTGCTCAGCGACGCCATCAGCGCCGTGACCGGGGTTCCCGAGACATTCTCCGAAACCCTCAACGCCGATGGCTCGTCTGAGAAGACCAGCTTTTACCCAAAAGGTTTCCGGGCCATGCAAACTTATGACTCGGCGGTGAAATCTTATTTCCTAAAAACGTTCGGCCGGAACCAGCGGGCGATCACGTGCGACTGCGAGCGCTCCAACCAGCCCAGCATCGTTCAGGCCCTCCACCTCTCCAACGGCTCCACGCTCAACAACAAACTCGCTGCACAGGATTCTGTGGTGTCCGAACTCCTGAAGACCCCCGAAACGCAGCAGGTCGAATCCGCGTTCCTCAGCTGCCTCGGGCGAATGCCCACGCCGGCTGAATCCGAATCCTCCGTCCGCCTCCTCAACGAGGCCCCGCCAGAGGAGAAACGGACCGCCCTGGAGGACCTCTTCTGGGCGCTCCTCACCAGCCGCGAATTCCTGTTCCAACACTGATCCCACGCGCCCCATGAACCTCCCACGTATCCTGAGCGCCACGGTACTTCTTGCCAGCCTCACACACCCCACACTGCGCGCCGTGGATTTCCACGCCGATGTCGCCCCCATCCTCCGCGATTACTGCGCAGGCTGCCACAGCGGCAAAGAAAACGAGGCCGACCTCAACCTCGAAACGTTTGCCAGCCTCAAAACAGGCGGCGAAAACGGAACACCGCTCCCAGAGAAACCGGGTGCCGAAAGCCTCCTCCACCGGGTGATCCACGGCAAAAAACCGGCCATGCCGCCGAAGAAAGAACCCCAACCCACCGCCGCCGAACTCGCGATCCTCGACGCGTGGCTTCAGGAAGGCGCGCCTGGCCCCAATGGCGGGGACGTCTCCATCCTTTCGCTCGTCACCGTCCCGGACCTTCCCCTCCGGAAACGAAACTCCCCAGCCATCACCGCGGCCGCGCTTTCCCCAGATGGCCGACACTTGGCCGTCGGACGTTTCCAAACCGTAGAACTGCTCGACGCGCAATCCCAACAGGTCCTTCAAAAATTCGAAGGGTTTGAGGGCAAAGTCACCGCGCTCGCAGTCAGCTCCACCGGCCGCATCGCTGCCGCCTCCGGTGTTGCCGGGATCCGCGGCCGGATCCGGTTTTTTGATCCCCAGAACCAACAGCCCGTCCATGAAATCGCCGACGCCCACCGGGACCTCGTTTACTCCCTGCGCTGGTCTCCGGACGGATCCCGGCTCGCGTCGGGCTCCTACGACACGCGGATCCACCTCTGGGAAAATGAGAACCGGACACGCACCCTCACCGGCCACAATGGCGCCGTGTTCGATCTCGCTTTTCACCCCGAAGGGAAACTGCTCGCATCCGCAAGTGCCGATCAGACCGTGAAAATCTGGCGGGTTCAGGACGGCGAACGCCTCGACACACTCAAGGAACCCCAAGGCGAACAGTTCCGCGTTTTGTTCACACCCGACGGCAGCCATGTCCTTGCCGCTGGCGCAGACCGCAGGCTCCGACTCTGGAAACTCGAGAGCATCAACAAGCCCGGCATCAATCCCATCCTCGAAACCCGGTTCGCGCACGAATCTGCCGTCACCCAGATTGCGTTCCTCCACTCCGGGAACCGGATCCTGACGGTTGCCCAAGACCGTTCCGCAAAACTCTGGACCTTTCCCCAACTCGATCTGGATCAAACGCTCGAACCCCAGCCCGAATCGCCCACGGCACTACTCCCCACCTCGGATCCCGCCCTGCTTCAGGTCACACGCATGGACGGCACTCTCGCCCATCTCCGTATCCCAGCCCCGGCTGCCCACCCTCAGCACGCCCCAATCACTCCTCCGGAAACCAGCACGGCTAAAACGGATTCCAAGCCCGCACCGGTGGCGGAACAGGAACCCAACTCCTCCGTGGCAGAGGCACAACCCGTGGTTTTTCCTGCCGAAATCACGGGCCGGATTGGCACCGCAGGCGACCAGGACATCTTCCGGTTCTCCGCCAAAAAGGGGGACCGCCTGAGCTTTGAAGTGTTTGCCGCCCGCGAAAAATCTGGCCTGGATTCCCACCTCGAAGTCCTCGATGCAGAAGGCCACAAGATCGAACGCGTCCTGCTTCAGGCTACACGCAGCTCATGGCTCACTTTCCGCGGCAAAGATTCCAGCACCTCGGACGATTTCCGGGTCCAGAACTACTCCGAAATGGAGCTCAACGAGTTCCTCTACTGCAACGGCGAGGTGGTCAAACTTTGGATGTACCCCCGCGGACCAGACTCCGGCTTCATGGTGTATCCCGGCTCAGGCGCCCGTCAGACTTATTTCGGAACGTCCCCCCTGGCTCATCCCCTGGGCCAACCCGTTTACACCGTCCGGCCGCTCCCGCCCGGAACCATCCCTCCGCCCACCGGACTCCCTCTCTTTCCCGTTCACTGGGAGAACGATGACGACCCCCAGCGCGCCGCCGGCCACGACTCCATCCTCCATTTCACCGCACCCGCTGATGCCGAGTATCGGCTCCGACTTTCAGATGTGCGCGGATTCGGCGGAGATGCCTTCGGATACCGCCTGATCGCCCGCCCTTCGCGACCGGACTTCTCTCTGACCCTCAGCCTCGGCAATTCGCTCACCGTCTCACCGGGCAGCGGCGCAGAATTTCAACTCCGGGCCAGCCGCATGGACGAGTTCGACGGCCCCATTGATGTGACATTCGAAAATCTGCCGCCCGGGTTCCGCACACAGGGCCCCATCAGAATTGGCCGGGGCCAGATATTTGCCTTCGGAGCCATCTATGCAGACAAAGACGCCGCAGCGCCATCGCCAGAGGCCGTGGCGAAAATTGAATGGGTCGGCAAGACCCAGCTCGCAGGGATCGAAAGGGTCAACCGTGGCCCCGCATTCAAGGAGTTGAAACTCGGAAAACCGCCGAAGCTCACCACGCAAGTCGTTCCTTCCAATGGCTCCGCAGATCCGGTGGAACTCGTGATTCATCCCGGAGAAACCATCTCCTCCCGGATCCGGGTAGATCGGATCGACTTCAAAGACCGCGTCGAATTTGGAAAAGAGGATTCTGGCCGGAACCTGCCCCACGGCGTGTACGTCGATAACCTCGGCCTCAACGGGCTCCTCATCCCAGAGGGAGAAGTCGAACGCGAGTTTTTCCTCACCGCAGCCAAATGGGTGCCCGAGAGCGTGAGCTGGATCTTTTTCCGCGCCAAAGGCGACGGCGGTCAGGCCACCCCACCCATCCGGCTCCGCGTGGTGAGGAACTGAGCCCTTTCCGGCTCGGGGAAATCTGAAGCTCCATTTCACGAATGGCCCCCGGGCGGCCCCGCAACCCACAAGGCGTTCCGGGGTTCAACAGGAGCCAACAATGCGCCCCATCCTCCTTCTCCTTGGCCTCCTGACAGCCACCCTCGGCACACTTTCCGCCGCTGAAACTCTTCCCGCCAAACCGCGGCTGAACTTTCTCTGGCTGATCGCCGAGGATTTTTCCCCACACCTCGGCTGCTACGGGGAACCGCTCGTCCAAACCCCGCACTTGGACCGTTTGGCGGCGGACGGGATGAAGTTCACCCGCGCATTCACCACCGCCCCAGTCTGCAGCCCAAGCCGGTCGGCGTTCATGACGGGCATGTACCAAACCACGATTGGCGCGCACCATCACCGGTCCCATCTCGATGACGGATACCAGCTTCCCGCACCGGCCCGGCTCATCACCGACTGGATCCGCGAAGCCGGTTACTTCACCGCCAACCTGGTGGAACTCCCGGATTCCCTCGGGTTCAAAGGGACCGGGAAAACCGATTTCAACTTTTACCTCCCGGAGAACGGCAACAAGCCGAACCCGAAAGATCCGCGGAACCATCGGAGCGCGTTTGATTCCAGCCGCTGGTCCGACCTGAAAACGCACCAGCCTTTTCTTGCCCAAATCAACTTCAAGGAAACGCACCGGCCGTTCCATGGCCCCACCAAAATCCAGCCAGACCAGGTCCGGGTGCCGCCCATTTACCCGGATCATCCGGTTACCCGGTCCGATTGGGCGCGTTACCTCGACGACGCCTGTGAACTCGACCGCAAAGTCGGCGCAGTTCTTCAGGCCCTCCAAGACGAAGGCCTCGCCGAACACACCGTGATCCTGTTCATGGCCGACCATGGGATGGCCCATGTCCGGGGCAAACAGTTTGTTTACGATGACGGACTCCGTATCCCGCTCCTCATCCGCTGGCCCGCAGGGCATCCCATTCCAGCGGGCTTCCACCCCGGCACCTCCAACAACCAAATCATTGAGGCCATCGACATCGCGCCCACGCTGCTGAGCCTCGTCCAAAAACCCAAGCCCAACGGCATGCAAGGCCGCGCATTCCTCGGCCCGTTTTCCGAGCCACCCCGCGAGTTCGCATTCGCCGCCCGGGACCGCTGCGGCGAAGCCCTCTTCCAACTCCGCACCGCCCGCGATTCGCGCTTCCGTTACATCCGGAACCTCATGCCTCAGGTTCCTTTTTTTGAGCCTTCCAAATACAAAGAAACCTCGTACCCCGTCTGGAACCTGATCAAGGAGCTTGGACGCGCCGGGGGCCTCGCCCCATGGCAACAGAGTTTCTATCTGCAACCCCTCCCCGCTGAGGAACTCTATGACATGGACTCCGATCCGTGGTCGCAGAGGAATCTCGCCAGCTCCACGGACCCGGAACACCAAAAGGCGCTCAGCCGTCTTCGTGCGGCGCTCGACCAGTGGATTCTCGATTCCAAGGACCAAGGCCGGTTCCCCGAACCCCCAGAAGTCACTGCCCGCTCCGGATACACCCGGCCGGAGTCCGTCCCCGCAAAAAACCGGCGCTGATTTCGGGCGCGCTTCCTGTATTTGGGGGGCAGGGTCACCCTGACCCCTTCTCTGCGCGTGCGTCGGGGGTCAGGGTGGAATGGCACTAAGATAAGGTTTTCCGGCTAGTCCGACTTCCGTTCTTTTTCGGCCGGTTTCTGCGGGGAAGGTTCCCGGTTAAACGACGCGGCCTGGTCAGGAGTTGATAGTTTTTAGGTCGCCTCTTCCTCGCCCTCGGC
>CAIURC010000139.1 GCA_903901425.1 uncultured Spartobacteria bacterium
AAGCGGGCCACACGTTTTCGGGCTGGAACACAGCCGCCTACGGGACCGGAGCGAACTACGCGGCGGGAGCGAATTACACGGCGGATGCAGGAATGGTGCTGTACGCGAAGTGGAGCCTGATTCCGACGTACACGGTGAGTTACCAGGCGAACGGTGCGACGGGCGGAACTGCGCCAGCGTCGCAGACAAAGACACAGGGAGTTGCGTTGGCGCTGTCGGGAAACACGGGGAACTTGGTGAAAGCGGGCCACACGTTTTCGGGCTGGAACACAGCCGCCGACGGGACCGGAGCGAACTACGCGGCGGGAGCGAATTACACGGCGGACGCGGCGATGGTGCTGTACGCGAAGTGGGGAGTGGACGTTCGGAAAGCACCTAGTTTCAAAAAAGGCCCGGACCAAATAGTCGCTCTGGGTTCTCCGGAGCAAACGGTCCCCGACTGGGCCACGGAGATCCGGTCCGGCGCACCGGAGTCGGAAAACCCAAGACTGATTTTTGTCGTGGGCGTGGATCGTCCGGAGCTTTTCGAGAGGCAGCCGACGGTTTCCGAGACGGGCACTCTGGTTTACAAGCCATCGAGCCGTCAAACCGGACAAGCGCAGGTCACCGTTGCGCTGTATGAATCTGTGGAGGCCGGCGAGACAGTGTTCGCGCAGTCATTCTCGATCAGGGTCTTTTCGCCGAGCGAGCAGTTCGGGGTTTACAACGGACTCGTGCGAGAGCCGGAGGACGGAATAGCCGCTCATGCCAGCAGCGGGATGGTTCGGGTTGCTGTGGGACGAACTGGGGCGTTCAGCGCCACATTGTGGCTGGGCGGCGCGCGCTACCGGGCCGCAGGAGCGTTGGACAGCAATGGCGTTGCGCGTTTCGGAAAAACCCGGGTTGCAGCCCTGCCCTTGATGCGCCGGGGTAAAACGCCTTTGAAATGGAGTTTCAGTCTGGATTCTGCGGATCCAGACATCCTTACGGGTTTAGTTACGGAGGCCGGAGTGGAGTTTGTCCGAATGAATGCGGAACGCGCTCCGTTCACTGCAAAACCCGTCGCGGCGCTGTCCCCGGTCCATGCTCCGCGGATGATGAACGTGCGTGAAGACGTGCTTGGGCAGTACACGGTGGTTTTTGAAGCAAAGCCGGTCGAGGGTATGCCCGGGATGGACCTGCCTCAGGGAGCGGGCATTGGGTATCTCGTCCTTTCGGGGAGTGGCGTTGTCAGAATGGCGGGCAGGCTTGCTGACGGGACCCCGGTGAGTGCAGGCAACTCGATCTCAAAGGGTTACGCGTGGCCGTTCTACTGTTACCTGTACCGGGGAAGAGGATCGGTTGGGGGCGATGTTCGGTTCAGGAACTTGGATACCACGGATGTCGACGGCACGGCGTTGCGGTGGTTCAGGCCTGGTATCTTGGCTGCGAAGGCGTATCCCAAGGGCTGGGAAAGTGGGCTTGTTTTGGATCTGGTGGGCAGCCGTTATTTTCGGCCGGCCAGGGTTGCGGTTCCGCAGCCCCAGGCCGGCCGCGCCAGTTCCGGTGAAACCGGCGCAAATGCGCTCTTCACCCTCAAAAACGGGGCGTCTTCCAGCGTGCCCTTCAGCCAGTCGCTCTGGATACTGCCTTCGCAGAAAGTCGCCCTGATCGGGCCGAATCCGGCAGGATTCCGCATGGCCATCCAGCCTGGGACGGGTCTGTGGTCGGGTCGGTTTCTTCATCCCGACACCGGACGCCCAACCCCGTTTTGGGGCGTGCTGCTTCAAAAGCAGAGGATCGGCCACGGCTTTTTCCTCGTTCCGGCGGGCTCTGGAGCGGTGCACGTGGAGCTTCTGGAGTGAGAAAACTCGAAGAGGCAGCGTCGAAATTGGGTGTTTCTCGAAGGAGGTCATTGCCAATGGGCGCCCGGTGTTTGGGGGCTGGGTCATTGCCCGGTCACCTCGCCCAGCAGAAGGAGATGGGCTTTGAATCGGTTTAAAGAGGCTGGCCCGTCCTCAAGGCCGGTCTTAGAAAAGCAGGCCGGCGCCCTGTGAGCCGGATCGCTCCGGGATGGAGGGGATGCTGGTGTTGCTCCGGCTCCACCCAAAGAGGGGGGTGGCCGGGCTGCCCGGTTCGCCCTATCAAGACGAGCAGATCAACCGTCTTCCTCCCCATGACCACCCTCCACCAAATCGGAGGCCGCATCCTGCGTGGCCTGATTTTTCCCATCGCCCCCGTTGCACTCACACTGGGAGCGCCTGGCGCGCACGCGGTTGAATCTGGCCCCGGCAAGGCTCCTGTCAGTTATTTCAACGAGGTTCGGCCTATTTTCCAGGCCAACTGTCAGGGATGTCATCAGCCGGCCAAGGCCAAGGGCGGTTACGTGATGACCGACATGAAGAAAATGTTCGCCGGGGGCGACAAGGAAGGGGTTGCGGTGGTGCCGGGCGACGTTTCCAAGGGCTCCCTTCTCGAACAGATTCTGCCCGTGGACGGTTCCGCAGAGATGCCCAAGAACAAGCCGCCCCTGACAGAGCCCCAACTGGCTGTGATCCGGCGCTGGATCGCCGAGGGTGCCAAGGACGACACGCCGGCGGACGCCGTAGCCCATTTTGACGCCGAACATCCGCCCGTTTATCCGCGCCTGCCCGTGGTTGCCTCCATGGATTTCTCCCCGGACGGCCAGTTGCTCGCCGTGTCCGGATTTCATGAAGTTCTCCTTCACAAGGCCGACGGATCCGGCATCGCCGGCCGGTTGATTGGGATCTCGCAGCGGATCCAGAACGTGCGCTTTTCTCCGGACGGCAAGTGGTTGCTGGTGGTTGGGGGCGACCCAGGCCGGATGGGAGAGGTTCAGATTTGGGAGGTAGCCACCCAGAAGTTGAAGAACTCAATTCCCGTTGGCTGGGACACGTTGTACGGAGCAAGCTGGTCGCCCGACAGCACGCAGATCGCCTTCGGCTGTGCGGACAACACCGTTCGTGTCATCGAAGTCCAGACCGGGAAACAGCTGCTCCAGATGGGCTCCCACAACGAGTGGGCATTGGAAACCGTGTTCTCGACGAAGGGTGATCATGTGGTGTCTGTGGCCCGGGACATGACCGTCAAACTGTCCGATGTGCCCGGCCAGCGGTTCATCGATAACGTCACCTCCATCACCCCAGGCGCGCTCCGCGGCGGCTTGGATTCCGTGGACCGCCACCCGAAACAGGACGTGATTGCCGTGGGCGGCGCCGATGGCAGCCCTCAGCTCTTCCAGATCTTCCGGACCGCCGCCCGTCGGATTGGCGACAACGCCAACCTCATCAAAAAGTACGACGGCATGCTGGGCCGGGTCAGCGTTGTCCGGTTTTCAAAAGACGGTCGACATTTGGCCGCTGTCAGCGCGCTGGACGGCGCCGGTGAACTCTCCGTCTTTTCCGTGGGCGAAGATTTTACCGGGTCCAAACAGATCCAGAATTTGCGGGCGAAACCGGCCAAGGACCGGAACCCGCAGGAGACGTCGGAGCTAGCCGCATTTGAAGATACATTCGGATGGCGGACGGTTCACATGAAGCTGCCCATGGCGCCCTATGCACTCGCGTTTCATCCCGATGGAAGCCGGGTCGCGGTTTCGGGCAGTGACGGCGCGGTGCGCTTCGTGGACGTGTCTACTGGAATGGTCAGCCGCGAATTTGCGGCGGCACCGGTGCAGAAAGGCGCCAAGCCGCCTGTGGGCCGGACGCTGGTCCGGCGGACGGCCGAGCCAGCCGTGGCGGAGGGCGAAGTCGCACCGGAACCTGGGCAGATTCAGGCGCTGGAGGTGAGTCCGGCCAAAATCGACATTGCGCGCAGGAACGATGCTGTCCAGGTGCTGGTGACTGCGAAGCTGGTGTCTGGCGAGGTGGCGGACGTGACGCGTCTGGCCAAGCTGGAGCTTGGTGAACCGCTGGCAACCATGACGCCGCGTGGCCGGTTGGTGCCGGCCCGGGACGGCGAAACCCGGCTGAAGGTCAGCTACGCAGGACGCACCACCGAGGTCCCGGTCAAGGTGGCGGGCGCCCAGAAACCCTTCGAAGCCGATTTCGTGAGGGACGTGAATCCCGCCATGACCAAGTTGGGGTGCAACCAGGGCGCGTGCCATGGATCCAAGAACGGGAAGGGTGGATTCAAGCTGTCGCTGCGCGGCTACGACCCATTGTTTGACGTCCGGGCACTCACCGACGAACTCGCTGGCCGCAGGGTCAGCCTTTCTTCGCCAGACGACAGTCTGATGTTGCTCAAGGCCATTGCCGAGGTCCCGCATGAGGGCGGGCGCCGTTGCGAGAACGGCGATCCGGCCTACCGCATCCTGCGCCAGTGGATTGCCGAAGGCGCGAAGCTCAAGGAGACCGCCGCCCGGGTGAAGTCGATCGAGGTCCTGCCGATCAACCCTGTGCTGGGCCAGGTCGGGAGCCGGCTCCAGATGCGCGTTCTTGCCACCTACACCGACGGTGTTCAGCGCGACGTGACGGCTGACGCGTTCCTAGATTCCGGCAACGTGGACGTGTCCACCGTCGACGGCGCCGGCTTGGTCCAGACGCTGCGCCGGGGCGAGGCACCGATCCTTGCCCGGTTCGAGGGAAGTTACGCGGCAACCACCGTGACCGTGATGGGTGACCGGAAAGGATTTGAATGGAAGGCGCCTGAAACCTGGGGCCGGATCGACGAACTCGCCGCCTCCAAATGGCAGCGGATGAAGATCCAGCCCTCCGAACTCTGCACAGACGGCGAGTTCCTGCGCCGGGTGACCTTGGATCTGACCGGGCTTCCACCCGGGCCGGAAGAACTCCGGGCATTCCTGAACGATACCCGGCCAACGCGTGAGAAGCGCGAGGCTGCGGTGGATCGTCTGATTGGCACCCAGGAGTTTCTGGACCACTGGACCAACAAATGGAGCGACATGCTTCAGGTGAACGCGAAGTTCCTTGGACGCGAAGGCGCTGACGCGTTTCGGATGTGGATCCGCGGGCAGCTGGAGAAGAACGTGCCATACGACCAGTTTGTGCGCTCGATCCTGACGGCGCAGGGGTCGAACTTTGAGAATCCCGCCGCGAGTTATTGGAAAGTGCTGCGCCAGCCAGCGGAGGCGTTGGAAAACACGACCCACCTGTTCCTTGCGACCCGGTTCAACTGCAACAAGTGCCATGACCACCCGTTTGAGCGGTGGACCCAAGACCAGTACTACCAGACCGGTGCGTATTTCGCGCAGTTCTCCCTCGCCGATGACGCGGCCAACAGCAAGGGCCGCAAACTCGGTGGCACCGCTGTGGAAGGCGCGAAACCGTTGTTCGAAAAGGTCGCTGAGAATCCGGCGGGCACCTTTGTCCATGACCGGACCGGTGCGGTGACCGAACCGCAGTTCCCGTACCCGGCCAAGGCCGAGGTCGATCCCAAGAGCCCGCGCCGGATCCAGCTTGCGGCATGGCTGACTTCTCCGGACAACCGGTATTTCGCCTCCAGCTACGCGAACCGCGCCTGGGGCTACTTGCTGGGACGCGGCCTGATCGAGCCGCTGGACGACATCCGTGCCGGAAACCCGGCGAGCAACCCGGAGCTTCTGGAGCATCTGACGAAGCGGTTTGTGGAGGGCGGGTTCAACGTCCGGAGCCTGCTCCGGGAGATCTGCGTGTCGCGCACCTACCAGCTCTCGATCCAGACCAATAAATGGAACGAGGACGACACCACCAATTACTCGCATGCCGTGGCACGGCGGCTTCCGGCGGAAACGCTGTTCGATGCGGTTTACAAAGTCACGGGGTCATCCAAGGCAGCGCACCGGGCGACCTCGATGGTCGAGAACGAGGGCGAAATGAGCACCTTCCTCGCCACCCTCGGACGGCCTCTGCGGGAGAGTGCCTGCGAGTGTGAACGCAGCAGCGAGTTGCGGCTCGGCTCCGTCATGGCGTTGCTGAGCGGTCCGACTATTTCCAGCGCGATCCAAGATCCCAAGAACGCTCTCGCCACGCTGGTGACCCAGCACCAGGACGACGCGAACCTCGTGAACGAACTCTTCCTCCGGGTGCTCTCCAGAGACGCCACGGCGCGGGAAATTGAGGCTACCCGCAAACTTCTGGGAACAGTCGATGCCGACCACCAGAAGGTCGCTGCGGCATGGGAGGCCAAGGAAAAGGAACAGGCCCCGGTCATCGCCCGGATGGAGAAGGAGCGGGAGGCGGCCATTGCGAAGGCGACGGCCGAGCTAACTGGATACGAGACGGCCACCCAATTCTTCCGGGAGGAACGGGAAAAGGTCCGCAAGGAACGTGAGACTCAAGCCGTGCAGGCTGTGAAGGGATACGAGGAAAGCCTCGCGGAACGCACGGCCGGATGGCTGGCTTCGCAGAAGCCTGCCGCTGACGCGCCGGTTTGGTTGACGCTGAAGCCGAAGGAGGCCAAGGCCACGCTGCCGCAGACCACCCTGAAAGTGCAGCCCGACAACTCCATCCTCGCCTCCGGCGGCAACAACCGGACGGATTATGTTGTCACGTTCGATACCGATGCACAGGCGATCACCGGCCTGCTGCTCGAAGTGCTTCCAGACCCGTCTCTGCCTGAGTTCGGTCCGGGCCGTGCGAAGACTGGAAATTTTGTCCTCAACGGCATCACACTCAGGGCGGGTGCGAAGGGGAAACCGGAGTCGCCTGTCACGCTGAAGGAGGCGTGGGCCAGTTTCTCCCAGGACAAGTACCCGGTGGCAGCTGCGATTGGAGCTGAGGAAGATGCGAAGGGCTGGGCACTCTCAGGTGGCCTTGGCAGGCGCCAGTTGGCGGCGTTCAAGCTCGAGCAGCCGATCCCAGGCGGACCCGGAACCTCCCTGCGTGTCACGCTTTCGCATAAGCAGCCTGAAAACACGATTGGAAGGTTCCGGCTTCATGTCACCACGGCGGCGAACCCGCTCAGTGCCGGGCTTCCCGAAGCCGTCCACGCGGTTCTGAATCAGGACCCTTCGGCCAGAACGGCCGATGGACTCAAACTGGTCGCCGAACATCTTCGGACTGCAGACGCCGAGTACTGGCGCTTGAAACGTCTGGAGCATGTCGCGAAACAGCCTCTGACCCCGGATCCCAAACACACCGGACTCCAGCAGACGCTGGCCACCGCAAAGGAACCCATCCGGCTCGATCCGATACTGGTGCAACTCAGGGAAGACATCGAGGCCAGCAAACGCCAGGTGGCAAACAAGCGCCTGACCGTGGTGCAGGACCTCGCATGGGCTCTGGTCAACAACCCCGCATTTCTGTTCAACCGTTAACCCCACAACACGTATGCTTCATCTCCCAGGCGGTACCTGCAGCGATCTCTGCAACGCAGAACTTAAAATGTCCCGGCGCGATCTTCTGCGCCTGGGTGGCACCGGAATCATGGGCATGTCCCTCGGGACGATGTTCAAGCTCCAAGCAATGGCCAGCGAGGCAACCGCCAAGGGCGGTCCGGGCTGGGGCAAGGCCAAGAGCGTGGTCATGATCTATCTCCAGGGCGGCCCCAGCCACATCGATCTCTGGGACCCGAAGGAAAATGTTCCCGACAACATCCGTTCCGCGTTCAACACCATCCCGACCAAGATTCCCGGGATCCATTACACGGACATCCTGCCGCGGCTCGCCAAGGTGAACGACAAATTCACCCAGATCCGTTCCATGGGGTACACCCCCAACGGCCTGTTTAACCACACCGCGGCCATCTACCAGATCATGACCGGCTACACCACCGACAAGGTGAGTGCCTCCGGACAGCTCGAACCACCGGATGCCAAGGATTTCCCGAACTTCGGATCCAACATTGTCCGGTTGAAACCCAGCAGCGAGCCGATGCTGCCTTTTGTCATGCTCCCGCGGCCGCTTCAGGAGAGCAACGTGGTGGGCAAGGGCGGCACCGCTGGGTTCCTCGGCAAGGCATTTGATCCCTACACCCTGTACCCCACCGGTGATGATCTCGACATGTTCAAGATGGACCGGATCAAGGTGGACGACCTCAAGCTCCCTCCCGAGGTGTTTGCGCTTCGGCTTCAGCGCCGGGCTGAATTGCGGGACCTTATCGAAAGCTCGATGCCGGCCGTCGAAAAAGCCGTCGAGAAGTACAACCTCGACGACTATTACCAGCGTGCGCTGAGCCTGATCGTTTCTGGGCGCGCCCGGAAAGCGTTCGATCTGAGCGAGGAAACCCACGAAATGCGGGACCGCTATGGCCGGAATACATTCGGCCAGAGCTGTCTCCTTGCACGGCGCCTCGTGGAAGCCGGCACCCGCGTGGTGGAGGTGATCTGGCCCAAGGTCGCCAACTCCGACAACCATTCCTGGGACCACCATGTCGGCCTCACCGACCGGATGAAGACGAAGTCCGGTCCCATGCTGGACCAAGGTCTCGCCGCGTTCATTGAGGACATGGATTCCCGCGGTCTCCTCGAGGAGACGCTTGTGGTTGCGATTGGCGAGTTTGGGCGTTCCCCGCAGAAGGGGGTGAGCACCTCGGGCAACGGCAACAGCGCCGACGGCCGGGACCACTGGCCTTATTGCTACTCTGCGCTGGTCGCCGGCGCCGGCACCAAACGGGGTTACGTGCACGGGAAGAGCGACAAGACTGGAAGCAGCCCAGCGGAGGACCCGGTGCATCCGATGGAGCTTCTGGCCACCATCTACCACGCCTGTGGGATCGACCCGGAAACCATCGTTTTCAACCACCTCAACCAGCCCCGCGAGTTGGTGAAAGCGAAGGCCATTCCCGCTCTGTTTGCCTGAGTCTGGCGGGGCAGATCCCAGCGTGCTCAGGTTTCCGGCGAATCCGGAAACTCCCGTAGCTAGGGCCCAGCGTGTCCGGCGTGAAGCACGGCTCCAGAAGGAGCGTCTGCAGCGTTGGCGCGGGATGCAGCGCAGGCTGGTGAAATTGCGAAACGATCGACGTTCTCTGGGGTTGTGAGCATTGTAACTGCACGTATCCCATGAACAAACGCCTTAACGCCGTCCTTTTGTTTGCCTCGTTGGTTGGGGCGCATGCCGCCGACCCGACTGCCGCCCCGCAGAAGCCCGCTGCATCCGCACCGGCTGTGCAGGAAAGCGACCCGGAACGGTTGAAGTACGAGATGCCGCTCAAGCCCGATGAGAATGTGGCCTACGGTTCGCATCGGATGCAGAAAATCTATTTCTGGCGGGCCAAGTCCGAGAAACCCACGCCTCTTCTGGTCTATATCCATGGCGGAGGCTGGAGTGGCGGCGACCGTTCTGTAGTCCGCCATATGCTCCAACCGGCTCTCGAGGCCGGCATTTCTGTTGCGTCGGTCGAGTACCGCACCATCAAGGATTCCACCGCTGACGGGCTGGTGCCGCCGGTGAAAGGGCCGATGTACGACTGCGCACGTGCTCTTCAGTTCTGCCGGAGCAAGGCCAAGGAATGGAACCTCGACAAAACCAAGGTCGCACTTTCCGGAGGTTCAGCCGGAGCCTGCACCAGCCTCTGGCTCGCTTTCCATGACGATCTTGCCGACCCGAACAGCAATGATCCGGTGGCCCGGGAGTCAACCCGCGTGGTTTGTGCCGCGGTCTCCGGCGCCCAGACCACGCTCGATCCCCGCCAGATGCGTGAATGGACGCCAAACAGCAAGTACGGGGCCCATGCGTTTGGAATCGCTGCCGACCCGGTGACAAAGGCTTCCTCTTTCCAAGTGTTCTTTGATTCCCGGGAAAAGATCCTGCCCTGGATCCAGCAGTATTCACCCTACGAACTCGTCTCAAGTGACGACCCGGCAACCGGGCTTTTTTACTCCGCGCCGCCGAACCTCGGGCAGGAGGAAAAAGACCCGACCCACACCGCCAACTTCGGCGTGAAACTCAAGGAGCATTGCGACGCCAAGCGTGTCTCTTGCGAACTGGTTTATCCGGGTGCGCCGGGCGTGAAACACGCCAACGACAACGATTTCATCAAGGCCCATCTCCGACCTGAATTGAAGTGACCAGTCTGTCCTGAGTGCGCCTTGGCTCAGCTGCGTCGGCGGCGGGATTGCGGAGCCGCGATATGGCCCGCTTCTTCGGTCCGGATACCACCGCTGGAGCGTGGTTCGCAGGAACAACGGCCGTGCGGCGTCAATCCATTCCAATTGCACCGGATCCACCGGAGTTGCCCGCCGGAGCTGGCACGGTTTTTTCATCCCCACGGGATGGCTGTGGAAACAGCTCCAGAGATTCTGCCCGGACATGGATCACCCCTTTCTGGATCTGGAGCCGGCCCTGAACCCGGAGAAAGCTGGAGTGCAAAATCAACAACCGGTGCTCTTCAAAGAGGCGGGGTGTCACGATGATGTTGGCAATGCCGGACTCGTCTTCGAGGCTGAGAAACGCAAATCCCTTGGCCGTGGACGGCCGTTGCCGGCAAATCAGGCAGCCGGCAATTTCGATGCACGCCCCATGTGTCCCGTGACGCAGGTCTGAGGCGCGCCAGAGCTCGGGAAACCGGGGCCGCAGCAGCTTCATCGGATGCGGGCCGGTGGACAGGCCAAGTCCCTGGTAATCCGCTTCCAGCCGTTCCCCGGCCTGCATCGGGGTCAGAGGCGACTCCGGGGCTGGCAATGGATCCGGTGCGCGGCTGGCGGCAAATGCAAACAGATCGGGGTCCGGAGGCCGTTCCACCCGCCAGAGCGCATCCCGTCTGTGGCTCGAAAACGCGCGGAGCACACCGGTGGACGCCAGAACCCGCCATTCCGCACGGTCCAACGGAACACGCCGCCGCAGGTCTTCAAGGGACAGAAATGGCCGGGTCCGGCGCTCCTCCAGAAGCCGCCGCACATGGGCCGTGTTCATGTTCCGGACCTGACAAAACCCGAGCTGGAGAGAGTTCTGGGGCGTTACCGTGCAGTGCCACTCGGAGTTTTGAATGCACGGAGGATGGATCCGGACCCCGTGTCTGCGTGCGTCTTGGAGGAGTGTGGCTGGGGAATAAAATCCCATGGGCTGGTTGTTGAGCAGGCACGCGTAGAACTCGGGTGTCCGGTGGACTTTGAGCCATGCGCTTGCATACGCCAGAATCGCAAAGCTGATTGCATGCGATTCCGGGAATCCGTACAGGGCAAAGGAACTCATGGCCTGGACCATCCGCTGGATCACCGCGGGCGCTATCCCCTTCGCCGCCATGCGTTCCTCCAGTCTGGCCGTCACTCGCGCCATGCGCTCGGGGGACCGGTGAAAACTCAGGGCCCGCCGGAGTTCCTCCGCCTCGCTCGCGGTGAAGTCCGCCATCACCATGGCGATCCGGAGCAGCTGTTCCTGAAACAGCGGCACCCCAAGCGTCCGCTTCAAAATCGGTTCCAGACGCGGGTCGTCGTAGGTCTCGGGTTCCTGTCCGGAACGGCGGGCGAGGTAGGGGTGCAGAAGATCCCCCTGGATCGGTCCGGGCCGGATGATCGCCACCTCGATGCAGACATCGTAAAAACACCGGGGCTGCATCCGGGGCAGCGTGGCCATCTGGGCCCGGCTTTCGACCTGAAACACCCCCACGGTGTCGGCAGCACAGAGCAGGTCGTAGGTGGCAGGATCGTCCTTCGGGATGGTGGCAAGATCCACCGCCCGTCCCCGTTCAGCGCAGAGTGCAACGGCATCCTGCAGCACCGACATCATTCCCAGTCCCAGCAGGTCCACCTTGATGATCCCCAGCGATTCACAGTCCTCCTTGTCCCACTGCGCCACGCTCCGCCCGGGCATGGATGCGTTCTCCAGCGGCACAACCGAACTCAGGTTTCCCGTGGAAAGAATCATCCCGCCCGAGTGCTGCCCCAAATGCCGCGGCAACCCCTGCAGCTCCTCGTAGAGCTTCAGAAAAACCGGAAACCGCGGATGCTGAAACTGCCGCGCACCCGCCCCCCCGGGACCATCCTGTGCCTGAATCTGCATGAACCGTTCCACCAGATCCGGCGGCAGGCACAGCACCCTGCCCAGTTCCCGTGCCGCGCTTCGTCCCCGGTAGGTGATCACATTGGCCGTCATGGCGGCTCCCTCCCGACCGTGCCGCCGGTAAATTTCCTGAATCACACGTTCCCGGCGGGAACCGCTGGGCAGGTCGAGATCGATGTCCGGCCAGCTCCTCCGGCCTTCGCTCAGGAACCGTTCAAAAAGCAGGTTGCACTGCACGGCGTCCACGGCGGTGATTCCGAGGCAGTAACACACGGCGCTGTTGGCGGCACTTCCCCGGCCCTGGACCAGAATCCCCTCCGACCGGCAGAAGTTCACAATGTCCCAGACCATCAGGAAATACCCCTCAAACCCCAGCCGGTGGATCAGGTCCAGTTCATGCGCAAGCTGCCGACGCACCGCCTCGGGCACCTGCGCCCCATAGCGTGTCCGCGCTCCTTCCAGGGTCACCCGGGTCAGATACGCCTTCTGGTCCGCGCCTCCGGGCGGCGAGTAGTCCGGAAACTGGTAGCCCAGATCCTGCAGGGTAAACTCCAGGCGTTCCGCGATCTGCCGTGTGTTGGCGATTGCCTCCGGCAAATCCGGGAAAAGCGCGGCCATCTGAACGCCCGTCTTCAGGTGCCGCTGGCTGTTGGGCGAAAGCCGCGTTCCGGCCTCGTCCAGCGTCTGGTGCGCCCGCAGGCAGGTGAACACGTCTAGGATCCGCCGTCCCGAGGGCCGCGCATACAGCACCCCGTTGGTCGCCACCACCGGCACCTCCAGTTCCCGGGCAAGGCCCACCAGTGCCGACTCCTCCCGTTCCTCGCCCCGGAGCCGGTGCCGCTGCAGTTCCACCCCCAGATGCCCTGATCCAAACATCTCCCGGAGATGCCGGAGCCGGTCCCGGGCGGAGTCCGGGCCGGCCGCGCGCAGTGCGGCACGGAGCGGGCCGTCAGGGCCGCCGGTCAGCGCCACCAGACCCTCGGTGCTGCCTTCAAGGGCCTGCCATGGAATCCGCGCCTTGCCCTTGGGCGCGGCCAGATGAGATCGGGACAGCAGCCGGCACAGATTCCGGTACCCGGTGGAACTGGCCACCAGCACCGGAAGCACACTGTCGTCCTCCATCTCCAGCTCGCAGCCTGTCAGCGGCCGGATCCCGTGTTCCGCAGCCGCCCGGTGGAACCGCGGGATTCCATAAACACCCTGCCGGTCGCAGAGCGCCATGGCCTTCAGCCCGCGTTCTGCCCCCGTGGCTGCCAGCGTTTCCGGCGGAGAGGACGCCCGCAGAAAGCTCAGGGCACTGCTCGCATGCAACTCAACGTACTCCATGCGCCTCCTCAGTCGTAGATGCCTTCCAGCAGCCATTCCCCGTTCTCCTCGCAGATCCGGCAGAGCTGCCCGCCCGAAAGCTGCACATCCCATTCCCGGCGGCTCCATGCGCGGTCTGTCCACCAGTCGCCCGACCCACACCACGGACCGCGCAGCGCCGTCACCAGGCCCGCCGCAGCCGCGCTCCGGAGCTCCACGGGCCGGGCTTTGCCGGGATCCGCCCGGACCTCTACCGGGACCGGGGGCCGGAACCGGCGCAGCACCATGCCGTGCGGGACAGGTGGCGGGGCGGTGGCATCTGATTCCGGGCGTTCCAGAAAGCCCCACCCGGCATCGGCGGGATTGTTCCAAGCTGCCACCTGGGCTGCCACTTGGGCTGCCAACTGGGATGCAGGAGCTGGGCGCGGCGGGGGGCCATGGGTTGAGTCCATGGCCTGCGGCTGGAGGCTGGGGGCAGCCAGTGTGAACTGGTCGGGCCGGTGGGTGGGCGCCAGTACCGGCACCCCCACGCGCCCTGCTCCGAGCACGGCCTCAAGCCGGGCAAGTGTCTCAAAGAACTGGTTCGGGTCGCGGAGACCCCGGTTGAGCAAATCCAGCTGCTGCCGCGGTGGGCGGCTCGGGAACACCTCCAGCACCAGGCCCGTGACAGGCCGGTCCGTGCGCACCCCCTCCAGATGCGTGTGCAGCACCCGCAACAGCACGTCCGGATCGCTGGAGGCCGACGGCAGCGAAAAACGCCGGCCACAGGCGGTTTCGTCTTCCAGCCGCAGCGTCAGTTCCAGAGCGGCCACCGACAGCCACAGGTTTTCCACACGGCGCACCAAGCCCAGCAGCATCTGCCTCAGCACAAACAGCAGCGGTTCCAGGGTCTCCATCCGGACATCCAGATCCGCCGTTTCCCGGAAACTTTCCGGGGGATGACAGCACTGCAGCGGGCGCCATGCCGTGCCCGCAGCCAGATCCCAGAGTGTGCCGGAACCGCCTCGTTCCAACCAGGCGCTCCGGTCCAATCCCGCAAGGTCGCCCACCCGCCGCAGGCCCCAGAGCCCGAGCAGCGCCAAGACGCCCGGATCCGCCACGTGTTCGAGGGGCAGGTCTGCAAATGCTTCCGCCGTCTCCACATTCCAGATCCGCTTGCCATTCAGGCCATGGACAGGATGGACGCTATGGACGCTATGGACGCTATGGACGCTATGGACGCTATGGACGCTATGTGCGGCCAGCAGCGCGATTCCTGGGTTCGGTCCGAGGCCGGCCACGGCTGCCACGCCCAGTCCATCCAGGTGCGGGAGCACCCTTTCGAGCATCCGCAACGCGCCGGTTCTGTCCGGGCCAGAACACAGCACCGTGCACGTCCCCGGTGCCGTTTCCTCCACCCAGGGCGATAGCAGGAACGCCGCCTCCCGAAGCACCTCCGATGCCCGGGCTTCGGCAGCAATTGACCGCTCCACCCAGCGTAGCCCCGGACAGCGCACCGTCGCTTCCGGAAGGCTCATCCCGGGCCGCACCCCGGCGGCAGCAGCAAGGGCGTTGCACTCCAAAAGGCGGGGGGGGCGGCCCTCGGTCAGCGCCGCTGGGGTGCCGGCAGTTCCGGCAGTTCTGCCCGCAGCGCTCCCGGCTGGCGCACAAATCCACTGGGCCTGCCGCAGCGCCGCCTGGAGCCCGAACCACGGCACCCACAGCACCCCGTAATACCCCGTTGTGCCCGGCCCGTTCATGCGCTGGCTGCGCGGTGTCCCCCGCGCAGAAACTCCAGTTGAAACCCCGCCACCAACGCGCTCCGCGGCCGGTCCAGCGCCTCCAGAGTCCACCGCGCAGGCACGATCCGGAGCCGGTTCCGTGCGCTGGCCACCGCAGGCACCCGGGTGAACACCACCGCCGCCACCGCCGCAGGCTCCAGACCGAGCCGGATCCGGTGCCAGAGTGCCGGAGACACGTTTCGGAGCCCGGCCTCGCCCCGGAGATCCACCACCAGCAGCGGCAGATTGCCGTCCTTGGCCAGCAGCTCGGTGGCCTGCAGCGCTTCCAGCCCCCCCCCGCACCGGACCCACAACAGCCTCCGCAACACCCCCGCTGGCAGTCCCCCGGGATCCAGCGCGTCATTGCCATCCACCAGTGCCGTCCAGCCCACCCCGGCACTCCGCACCAGCAGCTCCACCAGCAACGCCGACCCTCCCGCCCCCGCACAGGTCAGTTCCACCAGGCTGCCCCCGGGCAGCCCGCCCCCCAGCGCCGCGTCCAACACCGGCACACCCGTCCGAAACCGCCGCGCCCCCCACAGCCCAGGGCCAGTTTCACGGCCGGTTCCTAGACCGGTTGATGGACCGGTTGATGGACCGGTTGATGGGTTCCCCGCGGACGCTGCTGTTCCAAGAACATTTTCAGGCGAAGATCCAGAATGCGTTCCAAGGCCAGTTCCAAGGCCAGTTCCAAGACACGCCGCGCCATGCCGGTGTTCCAGCAGTTCGCGCAGTGCCACAATCTTCGGATGAGCCATGAGATCACCCTAGCCTGAAACAGAGAAGTGTTCAAATGAACATTCTTTTTGGCGCTCGAAATCAGGGTTTCCTCCACGCCGGTTTTCTCCCGCCCGCAGCAGGGGATCTCCCAGCGGTTGTCCCACCCTCTTTTCCCTTGTAAACGGATCCGCCTACAACGCACAGTCCAGGAATGGTCCGCCCCAAGCTTTCCCAGCGCATCCCCAAGACCCCCTCGCGCTCCCAGATGGCCCGGATGCTCCGGCTCCACAGCCGGCTCGCTTCCAACAATTTCCCCAACTGCCAGAAGCTTTCCTCGGAACTGGAGGTGTCCCCCAAGACCATCCAGCGCGACATCGATTTCATGCGGGACCAGCTCGGGATGCCGATCCGGTATGATGAACTCAAGTTCGGCTTTTATTACACCCAGCCCGTCACCAGTTTCCCAACCATCAAGGTTTCGGAGGGCGAGATCGTCGCGCTCCTCGTCGCCCAGAAGGCGCTTGAACAGTACCGCGGCACCCCGTTCGAGGAACCCCTCCGGACCGCTTTCAAAAAAATCACCGACGGGCTTCACGACAAGATCCAGTTCAACTGGGCCGACATCGGGGCCACCATCTCGTTCCGCGGCATCGGCAACAGCAGTGCCGATCTCGAACTCTTCGAATCGCTCAGCCGCGCCGTTCTCGACCAGCACGAGGTTGAGTTCGAGTACCGCAAACTGGAAAGCCGGCGCCACGAGGTCCGCAGGATCCAGCCCTACCACCTCGCCTGTATCGAGAACCAGTGGTACCTGTTCGGACTCGACCTTGTCCGCCGTCAGCTCCGCACCTTTGCCCTCCCCCGGATGCGCGCCCTGCGCAACACCCGGAACAAGTTCCAGCGGCCCGCCGATTTCTCGATCCGTGATCATCTGAGCGACAGTTTCGGTGTGTTCAAAGGCAAGGCCCGGCACAAGGTCCGGATCCGGTTCGATGGCATCGCGGCCCGGCTCGTTTCGGAACGGCAGTGGCATCCCTCCCAGAAAATCCGGCGTCTGCCCGGGGACGATCTGGAGCTGAGCCTGGTCCTGGGCAGCCTCGAGGAGGTCGAACGCTGGGTCCTGAGCTGGGGCAGACACGCCGAGGTCCTCGAACCCGCCCAACTCGCGGACCGGATCCGGGATACCGGGGCCGTGCTGGCCAGCCGCCGCCGTTAGGGCGGTGCACGGGTGGGCCGGGGGGGCACGTCGCACAACCGGAGGGCGTGCGGGATTCCATGGGGTGCGTGTTTTCCCGGCGGGGACACATCATCCCGGGGTACGCGTTGTCCCGGGGGCGCGTTATCCGGGGGGCGCGTTATCCGGGGGCGCGGCGCGTTGTCCCGGGGTAGCCGCAACCCCGGGCTCAGATCCGCATGGCCGATGGCCAAGGCCAGATGACCGGCCCAGGAGCGTTGGGTCGGAAAGGGTAAAAGAGGCGACATAATTTGCCTAAACGATGCATTTTCTGGTAGGAGCCCTCCGGTTTCTCACCCCCATGCATCATTTCCCCCTCCATCTTCTCTCCTGGGCATCTGTATTTCTGTTGTCCGCGGTCCCCCTTTCCGCGGTCGAACCGGCACTCCCTGACGTTCCCTCGGCTTTTGAACCCCGCCTTCTGCCGGGCCAGAAGGGGGTCGTGTTTGCCATGTACAGCCAGCCGGGCACCCGCGAAAAACTCGACCAGCTCATCGCTTCCATGCGCCAGAACTCCCTCGGAAATGGCTTTGATCCGGGACCGGCTGTTTACCCGCACAACCAAACGCTGTTTGAAGCCATTGCCGATGCCGGGTGGCCCTCCTTTTCCGTCCCGGGACCGGAAATGCAAATCCGGGGCGGACGGAGTGTGCTCGGAGCCGAACAGGCCGCGCTACTCCGCCCGTTTGAGAAGGCCGGCGTCTTTTACGGAATCCAGCTCGGAGAGTGGGACTACTATTTCCACCGGATGTCCACGGCGAATGCCGAATTCTGGTGGCGCAGCATTTACAAAGAGCAATTTGAACAGTTCCAGCACCTCATGAAGCCCAAGGGGCTTTTCGGCTATGACCGGATGCCACTCAACCGGCAGGAATGTTACGACACACTTCGGGAATATTTCACCAGCCGCACCCGGGATTTGCTGGACCGCGTGATCAGTGTCACCGGCCATTCTCATTATGAGGCCTATGCCGGGGAATGGGGCGCCCGATGCATCGGCCTGGAGCTCGGTGAAAACATCGCGTTCACCCAGTCGAAACTCGCCTTTGCCCGGGGGGCCGCCCGGCAATCCCAGAAGCCGTGGTCGGTCCAGGTGAGCCCGTGGTTTGCGGGCGCGTGCACCACCCGGGGCCCGCTCCGGCAGGAGGGCACGGATCCGAGGGATTGGCGGGGTCTGGAGGCCGGCCATTCCCTCAGCTTCTACGAACGGATGTGGCTGCACGCATGGTTTGTGGGAGCCGCCATGGTGACGCCCGAAAACAGCCTCGGGATCTTCTTCGAATCCGACAACGACTACAGCCGGCTCACCGAACACGGCCGCAAAGCGGGCGAGGTGTTCCGGTTCATGCAGTCCCACCACCGCGGTGCCGCTTACACCCCGGTGGCCGTCGTTCTCGACCGGCTGGCCGGGTACAACGCCTACATGGGAAAACCCTGGGGCATCTTCGAGCCCACTCCGGGCGACCGTCAGATCCAGGATCTCTTCGAACACCAGCTCTATCCGGGCAGCGACCACATCTGGAAGAAACCCGACCCGGAAAACCCGGAGGCAACCTTCCTCCCCGCCACGCCTTATGGGGAGATATTCGACGTCCAGCTCACCAGCGCCTCCGAGGACATGCTGGGGTGTTATCCGGCCCTTCTCCTGGCCGGAGACATCACCTTTGACGAAAGTCTCGTCGCGAAACTCGAATCCTCCCTGAAACGCGGCCACCGTGTCTTGTACACTGCCGCGCACCGTCAGGCCCTGGGAGCTGAGACCGTTGCCCGGCTGGCCCAAAACCCAGGATTTGAATGCCTGGAACACCCGGTTCAGCCCGCTACCGGCCGGCCCGCCCTGATCTCACACGAACGCCTTCAGGAACTGCTCCGCCAGACGCTGCCCGTCACGGTTTCCGGCGCCCCGATCCAGTGGGCCCTCAACCGGAATGCCACAGGCTGGGTCCTGGAGCTCTCAAATCCCGCGGGTGTCCGGAAAAAGCCGGGCGCACCGGCGGTGATCGACCCGTTGGCGGTTGCCCGCGTAAAAGTCCAGACCCGGTTTCCGTGTGAGAGCGCCACGGAATGGCGGTCCGGGAAAACCCATCCGATGGCCGAGGAAATCCTCGTCGGCCCGGGTCAGACGGTCTTTCTCGAAATGGCCCAGTGATCCGGGCCTCTGGAGCATGCGGTATGACCCGCTCTCGAATAAAACTGAGCCTCCAAGAGGAAAAAGTTTTTGGCCATGAGGCTATAGATCCGTGTCTCAGTCGCCCTTCACTGTCGCTTTAAGACACTAGGACCACTGATGGTAGGTCCTTGATCCCTTTTATATCTAAGCATCCTTGAATGCGCCTAGTTATCCATTAGGCAGGGTTCTTGCACCGAACATACGATATGAAATCTGCTAGACTCCTAATAATTCCAAGCTGTTCGGTTCTGTAGGTTGCATGGAGCACCTTTGGAATAACGAGTTGTACCCGTTTTTCCATCATCTCTGATGTCTGTGAAACCGAAATTCCAGGCTCCAAAGTAAAAAGATGTTTTTGAGGAATTCGATCAGCTTCCGCAAGGATCTGTCGCCAACGATCTTTGGCGCTCGACTTGACTCCAAGCATCACAAGAAGGGACTGATCGAAGATTGGATTATGGTACTCGCGTTCCCCGGGGAAGATGAAATCTGGCGAGTTGTTTCGCTCGGTTCTGGCTTGTGGAGTGAACCGGAGGCGGTGGCGTTTGAAAATCTCTTCAAGGTGATTCTGGAGAGCGTGTCCCATTCGCGACTTTCTTCTATTAAGAACAGAAAGAGAAAACCTAACAAAATCCTCAGTGTTATCAAAGCCCTCCCTCAACCGTTTCAAAACAATAACATTCTCCAGTGCCTTGAATAATTCTTCTTCCCTCGAGATCCAAGCTGTTAAGGTTTCATCGGGATCTGAATCCCCCGTTTCGACATGGGATCTTGCAAAAGCAGACATGGCTTTAGTGCTCGGGAACTCTCCGCCGAATGCGCCTAGAACAGTGTCCTCGTCAGAAACGACCACTGGCAAATCGTCTGCAAACCCAATTTCCTCAAGAACCTTCCGCTCGAGAAAACCTAGATCCTTCCTTACTAGGGATTCATGAGAAAGCGTTCGAAAACTGGGGCCGGTTGCCTCAAGCTGGAAGAGTTGCCTCACCGCCCGTTCCCATCCCGATTCTTTCTCAAGTAGAAGAGCGTCGAAAGCGCCCTTCCTGTCGCAGACAATTACGAGAAGATCTCCCTCACGCACCCTCTCTAAAAATTTCCCTGAATAATAGAATCTCCATTCGGACCGACCTGTCCGCACACTTCCCTTCGCGCGCGCGTCATAGAAAGTGAAGCTGTCGGAATAATGTTCAGGATCTCTATCGTCAGAAAAGTAATGCCAGCGGATCTTGCCTTTTGTGGTCTGGCTTGTCCCAAAGAGTTCTTTTAGCGCTGAAACGCCATTGATTTCGTGTTGATTAGAACCATTCTGAGGAAGATCAACCGCTGCCATTTTCTTGTGGGCAACGCTTGAAAATATGGAAGCAAGGTTCATCGCTTAGAATTTTTCCTTTTGGCCCTCTGCCTCCGGGGTGATGTGCCGGATTTTTTACTAAACGCCGATTCCTCCAACACTTCTTGGAGGATCAGATTCGGGCGATGATCAGCAGGCAAACTCAAGGAGGCGATTACAGAACGAGCGATTGCTGAGACTACGGGAACCACTACTGAATTTCCGAACTGGCGGTACGCTTGTGTGTCAGATACAGGAATCCGGAATGTATCCGGATATCCCATCAGTCGGGCGCATTCCCGAGGCGTCAAGCGCCGCGGGATTTCTCCCGGACCTTGAGCAACAAGAATCTCAGAGCCATCCTTGTAGTAGCGTGCACTCAGAGTCCGGGCAGTGTCGACGCCTGTAACCAAGCCATAGCCAAAGCCATTGCCAGCCGCTTTGTGTTTCCGAGCGTATTCCTGAAGGTACTGCCATAACTTAACAGTCAATGTGTATTTAGGGTCCACCTTCTCCTCAAGAATGGAAGAGAGAGTCGGCCCCTTTAAGGGAAAATCGGGAAACTCAAAGTATCTCGGCTCTCTAAATCCGACTAGAAATATGCGTTCCCGGTGCTGAGGCACCACCTTCGATGCATCAATGATTTTGTGATAGACCCGGTAGCCGAGAGTTTCTGAAAGGGTGTGCATAATAATCTCGAAGGTCCTTCCCTTGTCATGGCTTTTTAGATTTTTTACGTTCTCAAGAACAAACGCTTCCGGACGATGGAATTCGAGAATATTGGCTATCTTGAAAAACAAGTTGCCTTGTTTTTCATCTTCGAACCCATGCTTTCTGCCCAAGCTAACTTTCTTGGATACTCCGGCTATGCTGAACGGTTGGCATGGAAAGCCTCCGCAAAGAATTTCAAAGGGCGGAATATTCGCCACCTCAACCTCGTGGATGTCTCCATGCGGTTCTTCCCCGTGGTTGGCTTTGTAGGTGATCCGGCTGTGCCTGTCCCAATCACTTGAAAAGACGCAATTAGCGCCAACACCTTCAAACCCAAGCCGGAATCCTCCGATGCCACAAAATAAATCAATAAAGTTTAACTGTCGTAAATGGGCTTTTTTTGCGACAGACAAGGATGTGGTCTCTTTTGGCATTTAACGTCGGTCAAGTTCCAGGATTTGAACTCTGTGCATAGGTGCGTCCATGTCCAGAAGGAAGGCATCATCTCCACGTCATCAGACGACAGCCAAGAATTGATTTCGGAGCGGGTGCCCGAGATGAACCTCATCGACGGTTCTCATCCAGCCCTCGCGGCATATCTGGCGGGACGAGTGAGACCTGACCGGAGATCTGCGCGGGTGAGATTGCCTTAGGCTGGTGGGCAGGGGTAACTGCTGATGGGTGGGGCTTCAGTGTTTCGCCAAGCGCCATTGGCAGCTCGGAAATGCTTTACGGGTGGCATCTATGGGCTTTCGTTATGTGTCGGCGTCAAACTTTGAACCTCGCGAAGGGGATGTTTGGGATGGTAGCAGCGGGCGTAGTTTGACAAGGAGTGTACCGCGGTTCTTGGGTCGGAGCTCATGTTCCCAGATCCGGAGCACGCGCCACCCGGCTGCCCTGAGTGTCCGTCCGACCAGCTTGTCCCGGCTTCTGTTGGCGTTGAGCTTGAGTTTCCAGAATTCCGCGTTGTTTGCGGGCAGGCGGCCATGGATGGGACAGCCATGCCAGAAACAGCCGTCGACAAACACTGCCGTCCGGCTTTGTCGAAACACAAAGTCGGGCCGGCCAAACACGGGCCGGTTTCTGCGCCAGCCTGTGATGCCCTCGGCCCGGAAGACCGAGGCAAGGGCGCACTCGGTGTCCCGGTTGCCGCTGGAGCGGATCGTGGACATTACTTCGGACCGTTTGGCTTTTGAAAAAACGTCTGGCATGGGTGGACCCTGTTATCGACCCGATCGACCCCGGGTGCAAACCCATCGGACCAGTGGCGAGCCCGAGGGGCTGTCCCTTGATAGCGCGGGTGCTCGGGTTTAGTTTCCCACATCGGCAGCCGTTTTTTGGGGGAGAGGGGAGGCAGGATGCGTTTTTTCAAATCAGACCAATCCAGGAAGGGGTTTTGTGTTTTTGTGGACACGGTGGGTGACGGGCCGCAGCCGGCGGTCTGGGGTGACCATGCGCCGGTGGTCTATGACACCGAACATGCCACCGAACACGAGGCGCAGCGGGAGATTGCCGACCACCAGATTCTCCGGCTCCAGCAGTTTCTGGAAGGGGAACGGGAGTTCGAGGATGCGATCGTGATTCAGGAATACGTGGTGCCCGTCCGCGTAGTGCCCGGAGGCCGGATTCTCCATTCTCCGGCAGTGGTTTCTGGCGGAGCCGGTGGGTGAGTTGTTGTCGGACCCGGTGTGGGAGATTCGAACCCTGGAAATGATTTCTGGAGCTGCGCGGGAGCGTTTTTTCTGGGATCTGTGTGCCCGTGAACAGAGCCGGGACGCATTTTTGGCCCGGCTTGCCCGGCTGGAGGCCTGCCCAAACCTGAAATCCGAATTTATGACGATTGCCGAACAACTCCGTGCAGAGGGAAGCCGTGAAGCTTGGGAAAAAGGCCGCGAAGAGGGTCGGGAAGAGGGAAGAAACGAGGGAGTATTGGGTGCGAAGCGTGCGGCGGTGCTGCGTGCCCTTGAACTGCGGCACGGGACCGTGCCAAAACGGCTCTCGGAGCGCGTGTTTTCGGTGGGGTCGGCCGATGCGTTGGACATCCTGCTTGAAGCGGCGATTTGCTGCAGTTCTGTGGCGGAGTTTGAGGGGCGGTTGGCGGAATTGGGTTGAACGGGCCACGCGGCTAGAGCCCCTGCCGGCAGGGTAGGCTCCGCGATTCCGGCTAAAGCAGGTTTTACGGGAAATTTACGGAAAAAAGACCGGCTACGAACCATCCCGGAGCGGGAACGGTGCAGAGTCCGGTGCCATGAACCGGGTTTTTCCATCCACCTTTGTGAGGCGGCCCGGGGATTTTCTGCTTGGAGATCGGCTCCTTTCACTGGGGGTTAGCCGTTCGGCTAATTGCCGGGCGCCACGAGCCCGCTTAGGTCATCTCCATGACAAGGCAACTCCTCGCAATCTCCCTGTTGAGCGCATCTTTCCTTCAGGCCGAACCCCCAACGCGCCTGTTGCACCCTCAACCCCTTTTGGAAAAGGCGGGAATCAAAACACCGCTTCAGGAAAACCATCGAATCATCCTCACAGTCACGGCGCGGGATGGATCGCCGTTGGAATTGTGTTTCACCACCGGCGCCCCGTTCTTCACGGCGAGTTTGGAGGAGCAGGGCATCAGCTTTTCAGGCACCTTGGAATCCGTGTCCGGAGACACGGCGATCCTTGGTTACACACTGACTTGGGAAACACCCGTCACCTTGGAAAGACCCGCCATCGGCTCCGTCACAAACGTGATTTACAAAAAATCCTCTCTCCAAGGAAGCGTCCGCCTCGAGTTGGGCAAGGGGCTGGTCCTTTTCCGTGCCGGAAAGCAGAGCGCCCATGTTTCAGTCCTTCGTCTGGAGCCTGGGACACCCTGAGGGCGTCTCGCAGAATTCGGTCACAGGCTCCTGAACGGAACTGGCGTTTGGAACTGCGGCTGACGCGCGCGATGAAAGGATGGTTTCGTATGGGGGTGCCGTACAGGCCTCAGGCAGCCGATCGGCCGCAAACGCCCTCAATAATCTTGTCGCTCCACGCGTGCTGGAGTTACCTCAGTCTAACAGTGCTGTTCCCCCCGGCCTTTCTGAACGCGAGCCCGCCTCGGACTTCCCATTCTCCTGATACCCCATGCTCCGATCCCCACTGATCACCTTGTTTCGCGGCGTCCTGCTGATTGCGCTGACCGCCGTTGTCCATGCAGAAAGCCCGTCTGAAGGGACCCACCGGCAGGCGGCGATTCTCAAACCGGATCCGCAGCGGGAACTGGTGACATTTGTCGTGGCACCCGACGGGGTGCTCACTGCAGCGCTGGGAGCCGAGCGGCGTGGGCAAATGGGTGCCGGACTTCTCCGGGTTTATTCGCCGGAACGGGCGTTGATCCGCGAAATCCCGCTCCCGATCATGCCCACCGCGCTGTCCCTGGTTGGTAAATCGGGTTATTTGGTGGCGGGGAACGGGAAGCTGCTGCAGGTGTCGCCTGAAGGCCGTGTGACACGGCAGGCGACAATTCTGGAATTGCTTGGGGTCACTGAGGAACAGGTGCGCAGCGAGGCGCGCCGGGCTGCGGAGGAATCCGTGCAGGCGCAGCGCGAACGCAGCGCGCGCGAGATTGCGGACTTGGAGAGAGCGATTCAGACGATGGAATCTGCGGCGGCGCAGACGGACCGCCAGAAGGCCCGGATTGTTTCGAGCAAAAAGATGCTTGAAGAGCGCCGGGCAGAGCTCAAACGCGAGCCGTCTCTGGATTCCATGATGGACTATTTTGTGTCCAGCCGGACCAAGAGCACGGCTTTGAGCAGCGACGGCAACAGCATCCTGATGACGCTCATGAACCTCCGGCAATACGAGGTGCTGAAACTCGATCAGGATTTCAGGAATCCGCGCCGGATTTTGGGTGACCTGAAGGGGTGCTGCGGACAAATGGACTTGAATTTGAGTGGTGGCCGGTTTTTCACCGCAGAGAACACCCGGTTCAAGGTGGGCATTTATGATTTGGAGGGGAAAAAGCAGGGAGAGTTCGGGGAACGCTTTGAAAAGAACAACCAGGGTTTTGGCAGTTGCTGCAACCCGATGAACGTCTGGGTGTACGGGAACGGCGATGTGCTGACTGCCGAGTCCAGCATTGGCACCCTGAAACGGTTCAGTCCGGAGGGCAAACTTCTCGGGGTCATTGGAAGGGCCAGAATCGGCGGCGGCTGCAAGCATGTGGCTATCGGATATGATCCAGTCCGGGACAGGTACTACGTCCAGTACCAAGACCGGAACCACATTTGTGTGCTGATGCCCGAAGCTGAGGCTGCACCGCTCGTGGCGGAACAGGACCGGCAAATTGCCAAAGGGGAAGCCATCCTTCAGGGGCTTGCAGGCTCTTGGGTGGTGGAACCGAGGAAAGGCGCCAAGTCCGCTGAGGAGCTGGATGCGCTCTTCCAAAGCCCGCGTGGCATGACACTCGAAGACCGGATCGCAGGCCCGATCGACAGGCTCCAGGCGTTTATCTTCCAGCCCAACCACAGCCTGACGCTGGGGCGGAAACCGCAGCGCCAACCCTCCCGCCCGGAGTCGCCCCTGCGCTGGGTGGTGACTGGAACTGAGGGGGACAGCGTCCAACTCGAACTCGAGGAGGCCGACGGAATCGTCAGATACACCCTCAAACTGAGGAAGCTCACGGAGACAACCGTCCAAATTCAGATCCACGAGTACCTCTGGACGCTCACCAAATCCTGATTCCATGAGCGTGTTCCCCGTCCTGAATCCACTGCCGGAAATCCGCCAGCCTTGGGTGCCCCGGGGCCGTGGTCCACGCAGTCTGGCCTCGGTCTGGCGGATGTTTTGGAGGGAGCTTGCCGGCGCTGCCGTTGCGGTGCTTGCACTGGTTCAGCCCGCGGCTTTCGCCAAGGCGCAGCCCGAGGGCACGCACCGGCAGGCCGCCATTCTCAAACCCGACCCGCAGCGGAAGTTGCTGACTTTTGTGGTCGCCCCGGACGGAACCATCACCGCGGCACTTGAAAGGGTCCCCAGTTCGCCTGGGTCGCAGCCTGCGGCTGGCCTGCTCCGGGTGTACGCACCGGAGCGAGAGTTGATCCGCGAGATCGCGCTGCCGGTGTATCCCGAGGCGCTCTCGCTTTTCGGGGACGCTGGTTACCTGGTGGCGGGAAGCGGCAAGCTCTTGCATGTTTCACAGGAGGGCAAGGTGCTGCGGGAAGCGCGGATTCTGGACCTGCTGGGCGTCAACGAGCGGATGCTCCGGGTGGAAGCGCTCCGGGCGGCGAACGAGGATGTCCGGAGGGATCGGAGCAACGGGGCTCAGGAAATTGCGAGCCTTGAGGAGGCACTGAAGAAACTGGAGTCGGGGACTCCGCAGACCGACCGGCAGAAAGCCCGGATTGAATCGACCAAAAGGATGCTCGAACAGCGGCGGAGGCAGCTTCGGGAGGCGCCAACGGCGGAAGAGTTGCTGGAGAGTTATGTGCTTGATCGGACGCAGAGCCCCTCGATGAGCAGCGACGGAAAGAGCATTCTCCTGACGTTGAACCGATACCGGCAGTACGAGGTGATCCGGTTAAACGGCGATTTCAGGAATCCCCGCCGGATTCTGGGTGACCTTGAGGGGTGTTGCGGACAAATGGACGTTTTTCTGAGCCGGAACATGGTGTTCACCGCGGAAAACACGCGGTTCAAGGTGGGCGTCTATGATTTGCAGGGGAAAAAGCAGCGGGAATTTGGCGAAAAACACCGGGACGACAACCAAGGATTCGGCAGTTGCTGCAACCCGATGAACGTTTGGGTCTACCCAAACGGGGACGTGCTCACGGCCGAGTCCAGTATCGGCAACCTGAAACGGTTCAGCCCGGAGGGCAAACTGCTTGGGGTGATCGGGCGTGCAAGGATCGGTGGCGGCTGCAAACATGTGGCCATCGGATTCGATCCCAGCCGGGACCGGTACTACGTCCAGTACCAGGACCGGAACCACATCTGCGTGCTGCTCCTGAATGAGGAGGCGTATCCGCTCATCGCCGCGCAGGTCCACGAGATTGCCGAAGGCGAGGGCCTCATGGGCCGGCTTTCCGGAGAGTGGTCCGTCGAGCCCCGTGCACAGGGCAAAACTCCGGATCAATATGACGCACTGTTTGAGGGGCACTTCATCCAGCACGAGGACTGGATTGCCGAAACCATGGACCGAACCCAAACATTCGCGATCCAGCCGACCCACGGGGTCATTCTCGACAAGAAGGCCTCCAGCAAGAATCCAGCCTACAAAAGCTTTCTGCGCTGGGTAGTCACGGGATTCCAAGGGAACACCATCCAGATTGAACTTGAGGAGGCCGATGGGTACGTGCGGGTGGCCGGGACGCTCCAAAAGCTCTCAGAAACCGCCCTAGAGTTTCGCATCGAGAATCTTGTCTGGAAACTCACCAAACACTGACCGTCCACATTCTCTCATGAAAAAACTGCTCCTCTTTGCCGGGCTCGCATGGGCCAGCGTCACTGCAATCGCCGCAGAACCGCTCCAGTTGATCGTGATGGATCCTCTCAGCAAGGATCTCGCCTGTGCCTGTGTCAAAGGCTATGCCCAGCGCAACTACAAGGTCCTTGCCGCTCATCTCCAGGTCCGGACCGGCCTGGATGTCCAAGTGGCCCACGGCGAAACCCTCGCCGATGCGCTGAAAAACTCGGGAGGCGCAGCCCATGTGCTGGTTGGCAAGTACAGCGTCCTCCTGAGTGAGGCGAAAAAAAATGGGCGGACTCTGCGGCCTGTGGCGAGTTTGACGGGCAAGGACGGGTCGACCTTCCAGAAGGGGTTCTTAGTGGTCCGCAAGGATTCTGCCGCCCACCAACTCGCGGACCTCCAAGGGTTCCGGATGTTTTTCGGCCCCTCTGACTGCGATGAAAAGTCAGTGGCAGTGCAGGCTTTGCTGACTTCCGCCGGAATCCAGACGGTACCCGAAGTTTCCGCGTCCTGTTCCACGGCGGCAGAGGCTCTGATGAAACTGGCTCCCAGCGAGCGAGCGGCGGCGGTGATTTCGAGTTACGCAGAGCCGCTGCTATCGGGCTGTGGAACGATCAAGCCGGGCGACCTGCGCATCGTAGCCAAGACTGCCGAAGTCCCCTTCATTACCGCTTTTCTGGATTCCGCGCTGCCCGCTGAAACGGCCAAACAGATCGAGGACGCTCTGCTCTCCTCAGAATCGGATCCGAAGCTCTTGGAGGCTCTGGAGAGTCTCCTCGGATTCATCGAGCCCGAACTGCCGCCGGCACCTTCCGTAGCCCCACCGGCAGCCATTTTGGAAAAACCGGCTACGCCCGGAACGCCTCAGGCATGGAACCAGTTCCGCGGTCCTGCGCGGGATGGCACGGCCGACTGGCTCCCGGAGACTCTTCCCGCTGCCGCCCGCTTCGCGTGGACCGTCCCGCTCCCGTCCGACGGGGTTGGCGGAATCGCTGCCACACCAGACGCGGTTCTGGTCAGTTGCCGGAACCAGCGGGATTCCGCGGATGTTTTTTTTTGCTCGATGCGCGGACAGGCGAGGAACGCTGGCGGTTTGAGTATCCTGCCCCTGCCGAGCCCCAGTTGGATTACGGCAATTCGCCGCGGGCAACTCCTCTGATTGCCGAGGGACGGGTTTATCTGCTCGGCGCGTTTGGCCATTTCCACTGTCTCGACCTTGCCTCCGGAAAGATGCTCTGGTTTGCGCATCTCGCCGAGGAATACCAGACCAAGCCTCCGAAATGGGGGTTCTCTGGGTCGCCACTTCTCACGGAGTCCGGCATCGTGCTGCAACCGGGCGCCGCCGATGCGTCCGTGGCCGCGTTTGATCCCAAGACCGGCGCGGTGCTCTGGGAAACCCCGGGCCGCCCCGCTGCGTATTCCAGCGGTACGCTCGCCAAGGTCCGAGGCAGGAACCAGATTATCAGTCTAGACGAAGCGGGACTGGTTGGCTGGGATGCCGCCACGGGCCGGGAACTCTGGGCGCTCCAACCGCCGAGCACGGGTGATTTCAATGTCCCGACGCCCTTTCTGATTGGCGACCGTCTCTTTGCCGCCAGCGAAAACAATGGGGCGCGGCTTTACGCATTCAGTCCAGAAGGCGTGCCTGGCGCCAAGCCGGTGGCGATCAACGAACTGCTTTCGCCAGATGCACATTCGCCAGTGGTGGCAGGAACCTCCCTGTTTGGATTCGGGCAGGGTGGCGTCCTTGTCTGCCTGAACACCGCCGACCTCAAGACCCGGTGGGCCACAGAGGATTCCGTGGGTCACTACGCGTCCATGATCAGCGACGGAAAGTCCCGTGTTTTAACAGTGACCGACAAAGGCGGGTTGTATCTCCATGAAGCGGCGTCTCCGGTGCCGCGCGGGTTCCTGCAGTTGACGACGGAGTCCCGGCATGTGGTTTCGCATCCGGCACTGGTGGGGAACCGGCTGTATCTTCGCTTGGGCGAGACTCTGGCCTGTCTGGAGTTGTGAACCGGCCGGGTTGCCGGGCAGTGGTACCGGCGGAGGGCGTATGCCTTCGCGGCCTGGTGTCGGGGGCATCGGAAAAACCGATCCTAAACAACAAAAACCCCAATTTCACAAAACCCAGTGTCTTGGGTCTAATCGGGCCATGTTCCCCTTTGCAGCATCCCGAGGCCGTCCGACTCTGGGCGGCCTCCGCCGTGCCTCGGCGATTTCCGTGTATGCGGTTGCGGCGCTTGTGTTCCGCTCCCTCGCATCGTTGGAGGCGTCCGATCCCGCAGAGAAGGTCGGCCCGTTTTTCGAGTCCCGTTTCCCGTTTGTCCAGACGGCCGTCGAGCTCCCGCCCGTGGCCGGTACCCGTTCGGAGAACAAACAAATTGTGGTCCGCGGAGTGTTGCTCACCGGCCCCGGTAAATTCTGTGTCCTGTTTGACCAGGAACTCCTCCGGGTCGCAGCGATTTGGCCGACCGTGGCCGGGAAACCGCCGGTGCAGCTGGCCTCGATGTCCCAAGTGTCCTATGCGGAACCGCATCGGAAAGCAGGGAACACCCTGCCCACGCCTTGTTTTAAGCCGCTGCTAATCACCAGTCCAGGGCCGGGAGCTGCAACGGATCCTGCACGGCTTTTTTTGGATCCGCGGCCCACTCCGGCGACCAACGAGTTTGGCCGGGGAGCGATTCCGGGCGGAATGGGACGATTCGAAGGGGTGGAAATTTTGGGCGGGTCCGCCCGGTTGCAGTACACGGTGGCCGGTGTTTCCATCCGGGAAACGGTGGAGACAGAACAGGCAACCGTAGTGCGTCGGTTGGAGGTGGGGGCGCACTCGGAACCGTTGTACTTCGCGCTCGCGGACGGACCCGGGTGGGTTGCGGAGGCAGGGCGCGCTGTTTTGAACGGGCTGGCGGTGGAGTGTAAGTCGGCCCAGATCCAGTTCGACGATGGAGGTCTGGTGGCTGTTGTCGCGCCCAGTGAAGCGCCTCAGGAGGTGGAGATTTCGTACGGGCCATCGTCATCCGCCAGCAAAAACGCGCGCTCAAACCATCGCGCCGGAACCAAGCCTGGTTCCCGGTTCTGGCCTCAAACGCTCGAATCTGCGGGAACCCTGGCCGTGGAGGAACGGCAGGGGCTCGTCTGTGACCGGATCGGGATGCCGGTTGCGAATCCGTGGAACCGCAGGATCCGTCCCGCAGACATTGCCTTTCTGTCTCCGGACCGCGCCGGGGTGGTGACTTACGATGGCGACGTCTGGATCGTCGAAGGCCTCGCGGATCCAGCGCTGAAGAAACTCCGGTGGCGCCGGTTTGCCTCGGGCCTGAACGAGCCGCTTTCGATCGCTGCACCCGGTGGCGTTTTGCAGGTTCATACCCGGAACGGCTTGGTCCGGTTGGCTGACAGGGACGGAAACGGCGAAGCGGATTGGTACGCAAACTTTTCCGATGCATGGGTTCAGAGTTCCAGCACCCGCGCCTTTCCGCTCGACATGGCAGTGGGCCCGGATGGCGCCACCTACATCTCCCAGGGCGGCATCGGAAAAGGGACGCCGTTTGCGGGCGCAATCACGAGCATCTCACCCAACGGTGAAAAGGCCGAGATCCTGTCCACCCGGGCCCGGGAACCCTATCTGGCGTTGCATCCTGAAACCGGGTTGCTGACCTCCACCGATCAGCAGGGGAACTTCATTCCCTCCTCCGTCTGTTACATGGTCAGGCCCGGTGCAAATTTCGGGTATGGCGAGGACAAGCCGGACCGGCTGACACCGCCCTTGGTCTGGATCCCGCACCACGAGGACAACTCCAGCGCCTCGCAGGTCTGGCTGGCTGGCCGTGACTTTGGAGCGTTTGCGGGAAAACTTTTGCATCTCTCCTACGGCAGGGGCGTGCCGCTGTTGGTCTGCCCGGATCTGGATGCGCCTGTCCCGCAGGGCGCCGTAATCCCGCTCGGGCTGTCCACCGGACTCCCCCTGCTTCATGCACGGGTCCACCCGGAACAGCCCGCCGTGTTTGCCTGCGGTTTCCAGATTTACGATTCCCGCGTCGCCGCCAACTGGGGTCTGGCCAGAATCCGGCTCAGCAACGCGCCTGTCACCACGCCCGTGGATGCCCGGTCCACCGCAGACGGGGTTCTGATCACGTTCGCCCAGCCGCTGGACCCTGCTTCGGTGGGCCAGGAGAGCATTTTCGCCGCGGCATGGAATTACCGGCGCTCGAAGGAGTACGGCAGTGGCAGGTTCACCCAGGCAGGTGCCCCGGGCGCGGACCCTGTCCCAATTGGCCAGGTCCTCCTCTCCGACGACCGCAGAACGGTGTTCGTCCACCTGCCCGAACTTGCGCCCGTCATGCAGCTCGGAATCTCACACCAGTTCAGGTTTCTGAACGGGGCCGAAGCCAAGGGGGACGTTTATTTCACCATCCACCAACTCCGGCCCCAGGATTTGCAGGCCTCGGGATTTGCGGGCGCAGACCTTTCCCGGAGCGTGCCTGTGGTGCGGATGCCCAAGTCCGAGCCGCCCACACGGGACCGGGGCAAGGCGCTGAGCGTTCAGATGGGATGCGTGGCCTGCCATTCCACGGATGGATCCACCGAAGGCAAGACCGGTCCAACCTGGAAGGGGCTCTTTGGAAAAGACCGATTTTTTGCCGACGGCTCGATGGAGTCCGCCAACGAATACTACATCCGTGCATCGATCCTTGAGCCGGAGAAAAAGATCGTTACCGGGTATCATGCCGGAATGGCTAGCTACAAAGGGGTCCTTTCCGAGGACCAGATTGACTCGATCATCCTCTACATCCGGTCTCTGCGGTAGCCGGCACCCGCGACGGTTGCGGCACGGGCAGCCGCCGGATTTTATGGTTCAGACCGTCCGCGTAAAAGCCGCCCGGTAGGCACGGGGAGGCGTCCGGTGGCGGCGGGCAAAATGGCGGTGAAAACTTGAAAGCGTGGGGAATCCGCTGTTAAACGCGATCTCAGTCACGCTCTGGTCCGTTTCGCGGAGCAGCCTGCAGGCGTTGTCCAAACGGAGTTCCGTTAGAAAATCCCAGAGGTTGCGACCCGCCGCTTTTTTGAAGAACCGGCTGAACGCAGCGGGACTCATCGCGGCAGCCGCTGCGATATCAGCCAGCGCGATGGGCTCTGTGAAGTGCGCGAGCAGATAGGAATAGGCCCGGCCCAGACGGGATCCCGCTTCGGGTGCTGGCAATTCCTGTTTGAGCGAACGCACACGGGAAGCCGGCAGGGAGCCGAGGGTGTCCAGCAACTCCCAGAAAGCGTGCAAACAGACCAGTGGCGCGGCGCTGCATGCCGGTAGCAACCGTTCCGCAGCCGCCCGCGCGATCTTGCCCGAAAATACAAGGCCTTGAGACGACCTTTGAAGGAGATGGTGTGCGCGCCTCAGTTCCGGGAGATCCATGGCCGAACTCACAAGCAGATCCGGCGAAAAGTGGACCACCACAGCTTCTGAAAGGGCGCCCGGTTTCCGCAGGGGCGGTGGATCGCTGTGCCAGAAATGGGGGAGATGCGGGCCAAGCAGGACAAGGTCACCTGATTGAAACGGCTCGATACTGCTTCCGACGAATCTGCGGCCCTGTCCGGATTGGATGAACGTGAGCTCGCCCTGAGGATGAAAATGCCATGGGGCATCAAAGGCCGGAAGCGACAGGTGCAGAATCTGCAGCGACTGGGCGAGATCGATCTTTTCGAACTGGGGCTTCATTGTGCGAAATTATTCCGGCGACCGCGATAACCAGAGCGATAGGGCAAACAATTGCACGAAACCGGGCAATCACTGCGAGGAAATCCGGCAGCGCCTCAGGCAGACTTCAGACGTTTCCAAACTGCTGATCCCATGAATTCCTCCCATCCTTACCGTGATCTGCCCTCTCTCGCCGGAATTGCCTCTCTTGAACAGGGGGCTTCAGGCGGGCTGTCGGTGGAGAAGTGTGTCAACCGTCTCAAGCGACTCCACTGGGCGTTCCGGCGGTTGCACGAGATCTTCATCAAGCGCCTGGTGAGCGAACCGGTCTACGAACTGAAGATGGCGTTCAGCCTGCACGCGCATTACTGCGCAGAACATGCAGCAGCGCTCCGGGCGCGTGTCGCCGAAATGCGGGAACCGCCCCTCGGATTGGACGTGGTTCCGGATGCAGCGATGGACATTTTCTTCGACGAAATCCAATCGGCACCGGATTCCGCGGCGTTGCTTCTGGGAGTGTACGGTGTGGCGGTGCCCGCGTTGCACGGGGCGCTGGAACGGCATCTCCGGGAAACGAACCCGGTGGTGGACCATCCATCGGTCCGTGTGTGCCGGTTTGCGCGGCTGGAAGTCGAGGAGATGGTGGAGTACGGCGTTCGGTGTCTGGACGTATTGCCCTGCGCAGACCGCGAAATAATCCGGCAGAGGCTGGAGCGTTGTCTGGCGCAGGCCGGGGGATTGGACGGGACGCATGAGCGCCTTGCGGGTGTCCCGGAACGGGTGTGGTCAGCGACGCGGTTTGTGTTTGATCCTGTGCCGCGGCGGGACGAGCGATTCCGGGACCCGTACAATCAGGGGGTGCATGCGGAGGCGTTCCTGTACGACGCGGGGATGCCGGTGGATGCGAAGCCGTTGATGCTGTACTACAAGCGGCTGCGGGAGATCGATGTGCCGGAGGTGATTGCCGCGATTCTCGCGGAAACCAGCGGCCAGCCGTGGGGATACACGGTGGATCTCACCCGTCAGTTGTGGGACGAGGCGCGGCACGCGATGATGGGCGAGATCGGGTTCTGGCGCGCAGGGATTTCGTGGGAGGAATTTGTCCCGATCAATTTCACTTGGTCGATGGCGTTGAACACGCAGCTCAGTGCTCTGGAACGGCACGCCGTTCTCTACTACATCGAACAGGGACTGATGCCGAAGACCGGAAAACGGTTCGAGTGGGAGGTCGGCCTCGATTCGGGGGACCCATTTTCCGCGCTTGCTCAGGACTATGACTGGGCAGACGAGGTGCTCCACGCCCGGATCGGCCGGGACTGGTACGTGAAGCAGATGGGCGACTCCAAACGCGCGACCGCCTATGGAGACGAGTGCTGGGCCCGGGTCCTTATGGACTGGGAGAAATACAAGTCTGAAGGCCTCACGCAACACGAGAACTGGTGGCCCCGGCTCTACACCCACTGGTGCGCATTGCACGGTCGGGAACCCGATCCTGTCGCCCTTGCCTATGCCACCGATTACTCGGCCAAACGCGCAGATCTGAAGGAACTCACCGCTTCCGCCTAATACACCCATGAAACTGGAGGGAGCAAGTTGTGTGGTGACAGGAGCCGCCCGGGGGATCGGGCTGGCCATCAGCCGGGCACTGGTGGAGCGCGGCGCACGCGTCCTGTTGAGTGACGTGGACGCTGAGGCCTTGCGGGAGGCGGTTCTAAACTTGGGTGAGCGCGCAGCTGGCTGTGTGGGCAATGTGTGTTCACCCGCATCGCTAGAGGCGGTTGCCGAGGCTGCGCGTGCCCACGGTGGGTCACTCCGGCTCTGGGTCAACAACGCAGGCATGGCCCGGCACCGTCCCGTGGTCGATTACACCGAGTCCGAGATTGATGCGATGCTGGCTGTGAACCTGAAGGGAACCATTCTGGGCAGCCAGGTCGCACTGCGCGAAATGCGCGCATCCCGGAGCGGCCACATCGTGAATGTCATCTCCACCGCCAGTCTCCGCGGGATTCCGCGGGAGTCTGTGTACTGCGCCGCAAAGTGGGGGGTGCGCGGATTTACCCAAGGGCTTCGGGAGGAGGCTGCTCCTTACGGAGTCCGGGTCACGGGCCTTCTCCCGGGCGGCGTGGACACTGCGTTCTGGTCCGGGGCAGTGGACCGGGCCATGCCGGTGCAGGATTTTCTGTCGGCTCAGGATGTGGCGTTGGCACTGGTTGGGCTGGTGGAAATGCCGGATCATGTGGTACCGCAGGAGCTGGTGGTCCGTTCCATCCGGGACCAAGATTTTGCACATGGAGCCGATGAATAATCCGAAAACGTTGTTGGGTCAGCCGGGCAAGTTCCGGACCGTGGAGGTTTCGGATCCGCGTTGGGAACGGGATGGGCTTCGGCAGGTGACAGTCAAAAGTAGTGCGCTGGGACAGCGTGCGGATATGAGTGTTTTCGCCAGCCAAGGCTGCGGACCCAGTGCGCCGTTGGTGATTCTGTTGCACGGGGTGTACGGGAGTCACTGGGCATGGGCCTTGAAGGGCGGGGCACATCTCACGGCACAACGGTTGGTGGATGCAGGCGCGATGCCGCCCATGGTGCTCGCGATGCCCAGTGACGGCTTGTGGGGCGATGGAAGCGGGTATTTGCCGCACCGGACCCAGGATTTTGAGCGGTGGATTGTGGAAGAGGTGCCGCACGCGGTGCGGCACGTTGTGGAGTCTGTGGACGATCAGTCGCCGGTTTTCATCGCGGGCCTTTCCATGGGCGGGATGGGTGCGCTCCGGATTGCAGGCAAGTATCCGGGCCGGTTTCGAGCCGCCTCCGGACATTCCTCAGCCACGCGGTTCGAGCAACTGCGCGACGCGGTGGAGGAACGGCTGGCCTCCTACACGGCACTTGAGGAAGATTACTCGGTGCTCGATGCGCTTTTGCGGAACAGGGACCATTTGCCGCCGATCCGGTTCGATTGCGGGAGAGCGGACTGGCTTCTGGAGCCGAACCGGGACCTGCACCGGGCATTGGAGGAGGCCGGCGTGCCGCATGTTTATGAGGAGTTCGAGGGTGGGCACGAGTGGTCCTACTGGGAGGCGCACCTTGAGGATACGCTCCGGTTTTTTGCGAAAGTCCTTCGGGGGCACTGAAAGCCCGGGTGTCAGGTGCGTCTGGGTAGGAGAGGTCGCCCGTTCCGAATCGATGAAATCCCTCAACGCGCTTCCGTCCTCTTTTTGAGGGCATCGAGTTCTTTCCGGAGCTCGCGGGAGGTGTTTTTGAGCTCCGTGATTTCCGAGCGCAGGGTGGAGAGTTCTTCCACGGATTTGCGTCCGGCCCGTATCCGTTCGAGCGCCTTGCGTGCGGCTTCCGATTCCGCGGGGAATCCTGTCCGTTCCGCAAACGGCTCCAAAAGCGGGAGGGCCTTTGGGTCTTCCAGTCGGCCCAATCCTTCGATTGCAGCGAGGCGGAGCCGGTCCCTTGGATCGGTGAGGTAACCAGCCAGCCGTTCGCGCACCGTGGTTTTGTCGGTCTCATGACGCTGGAGGGACGCCAGGGTCTCCAGCGCAGCTGCCACGGTCTGGGAAGGCAGGTCCTTGCGGGTGTTGAGCAGTTGGAGCACCGAAGCCACATGGGCGGGTTCTTCCTGCGCTTTCATTGTGTGCAGTACGCCCTCGACAATCCGTTCCCGGAATGTGCTGCGGTTCAGGGACTCCGTCAGAAGCCCACGGGTTTCCGCAGTGTTCCATGGGGCCAACGCACGAATCGCGGTGGCAACGATCCCGGGATTGGACTCAGTCCCAACCGCGGTACGCAGAGCCGTGAACGCTTCCGGCTCGAGGAACCCTCCGATGGCCTTGATGACAGCGTTCCGGACACGGTCATCCGGATCAGCGGGCACAGCGCGGAGTGCCGAAAGCGCTTCCGGAGTGCCCGCTTTTTTCAGGGACTCGGCGGCTTTCATTCGGACCGAGTAATGCGCTGCTTTTTCGAGGGTGGCACGGAGGTGGCCAATCGCCTCGGCATCGGGTTTCTCGGAGAGTTGATCGAGGGCAAGGAGTTGTCCCACGGGGTCGGCGTCGTCCTTCAGTTGCAGCACCAGCATGGGTTTGGCCGGCTTGAACTGGATTTTTGCCAGAATCTCCATGTTCGGATCCAGGCGCACCAGTTCCGGTGCAGAGGGGAGGGAAAAATGAAAGTCTTCCTCCTTTTCCCGGAGCCGGACCGTTTTATCTACAACCCCAATTTTGGTCCTGAACCGGACCGTGAGCGGGAGTTCAAAAAGATGGGTGTCCTCGGTGATTTTCTGGGTTTGTTTGACGCTGATTTTTGCGGTGCGCGTTTTCTCGTCCCATGCATGGGCAACGTCGAGCTGAGGAGTGCCGATGCCGTAGACCCATTGGTCGAAGAATTTCTCGAGGCTGCGTCCGGAGAGCTCTTCAAGGACAGCGCGGAATTGGTCTGTGGTGGCCGAACCGTGGGCATGGCGTTCGAGGTAAGTGCGGATGCATTTCCGGTAAAGATCGGGGCCGAGTTCGGAGCGGAGCATGTGGAGGACCCATGCGCCCTTTGGGTAGGCGAGGTAATCGAACATCTCCTTGGGTTCGTCGAATTTGCGCCAGACGATGCCGCGGGTTTCGTTTGTTTTTGAAGTGATCTCAAGGGCGGCCCTGTGGAGTGCGGTGAGGAAATCGCCGCGGCCATGGTCTTCGCCCTGCCAGAGCCAGTCGTAGTAGGTGGCGAATCCTTCGTTCAGCCAGATGTGGCTCCAGTCGCGGCAGGTGACATAATCCCCGAACCATTGGTGGGCGAGTTCATGGGCCACAAGGCTGTCCCCGTTGAACAGGGTGCCGGTTTCCTTTGAGAACAGGCTGCGATGGTTCAGGGTGGTGAGACTGGTGTTTTCCATGCCGCCCCAGTGGTAGTCATGGACCGCCACCTGGCCGTACTTGGACCAAGGATAGGGCACCCCGAGTTCCCGTTCAAAAAACTCCAGCATCCGGCGGGTGTTTCGGAACAGACTGTTGGCATGGGCAAACTCGTCCGGTGTCGTCCAGAACTCGAGGGGCAGCGCTCCGTGCCGGTCCTCTGTTTTCTTCAGATCCCCGGCCACAAGTGACACGAGGTAGTTCACGTGCGGTTTCTCCTGAAGCCAGTGAAACCTGCGAAGCCCATCCGCGTCACGGGACTCGGAAACCTGGCGGCCGTTCGACAGCGCGACCATTCCCTCGGGCAAATGGCACACCACTTCGGTGGTGAGTTTCTCCACCGGATGATCAAAACACGGGAACCAGTACCGCGACTCCGTCGGTTCGCCCTGTGTCCAGAGGTGCGTGGATGGGTACCCCATCTCCCGGGTCCGGAAATACAGGCCGCGCCGGGGTTCAGCCCGGTACTCGATTCCGACGGTCGCTTCTTTCCCCGGCGGGATCGGTGGATCAAAAGTGAACACGATCTCCTTTCCCGTCACCTCGTGCCGGAACCCGGGCTCGGATCCCGAGGTGCCCATAATATCCATTTCAACCGCATCGAGGCGGAGTTCAGAGAGCGGCGCGGCGATGGGCGCGAACCGGATCTGGACGTTTCCTTGGATGGAGCGTTTTTGGAAATCGGGAGTCAGTTCGAGCTTGAGATGGAGAATGTCCACCCGGCGGTCGGGGGCGTATTTGCGGTAGCCTGGAAGGTCGGGTCGGCTTTCGGGTGCCGCACAGAACCGGCAGGTGTGCTCGGCGGCCATGGTTTCGCCGCGGAGCGGCAGCAGGAGGGAAAGCGGGGCCAGAAGCACGGACAGCAGGTGCAGGGGAAAACGCATGGCTGGACGCTAGCCTGAGTGGTGGCTTTGGGGCAATCGCCTGTTCATGCGGCAGGATGGCAGCGCGCCTAGGGTTCAGCCCACAGTAGTCCACGCAGCGGGAACGCGTAACGGGAGGGGAGCCGTCTGGGTTTTGCCAGGGAATCGTCGGGCCTGATTCGATTCGAGCAGCGTGCTCGTCTTCTGAAGCCGAATCCTGTAGCACAAACGGGGCGTGGCTTTTTTACGAACCAGAATGCGGCGGGCCGTACGGTGTGCAGTGGCGCTTTTGTCTGCAGGCGTCTTTTTTGTTGTTGGGTGGATGGGGTGGCGATTGAGGAAGCCGCTCGGGAAACCCGCCTCACGGCCTTGCAAGTGGACTTGGTGCGGAAGGAGAATCCGATCCGCTAGCAGCGAATGCTGCTCAAGCGCAAGCTGCGGCGGGCGTATGAGCGCCAACACGGCTCGGTTCCGGACTGCATTACTCCTGGCTGGCCGCTGGGGCGTTACGTGGACCAGATCGGTGTGAAGCTCTGGCGAAGGAAGATGCACCCCGCAAGCCTCGGGCTACGGTTGAAGCATCTGCGCGCCACGATAGGGGCTGTCTGAGTAGAACAGGCAGAGGCGGCGCAGTGGAGGTCTAAGTTGAAGCGGTAGATCAGCGCGCCCCGCGACGATACCGCGCGAGAAAGCTGCGAAAACGGAGGGAGAGACTTTTTTTAAACATTTGAAATCCGACTCAACGAAAGAAGCAGTCTTCGCGGTGTCTTGTAGCGATCCCTGTCACCCCTGATGGCGCATGCGGAACTGCTTCGGCGTTAGCCCGATGCGTTTGCGGAAGTGTTGAGTGAAAGCACTTTGATCGCAGAAAGCATGGGCTTGGGCGATATCGATAACTTTTTCGGTGGTTTGAATGAGGGCTTCGGCGGCGGACTCGATGCGGATGCGGAGCATGAGTTCATAGGGTGTAACGCCAAGGGCTTGGTGGATCTTGCGATACAGGGTGCGCTCAGAGAGGCCGCATTCGCGAGCGAGTTCGGCGGTGCCGAGGATGCGGCTGGTGTTCTTTTGGATGTGGCTGACGATAAGCGTGACTTCGCTGCTGGACTGATGACGACTGCGTCCTTCATCACGGCGAGTAAAGCCCATGAGGCCGATGATCTTGCCTTTCTTGCCTCGTAGCGGAACCTTGGTGGTGAGAAACCAGTTCAGCGTCCGCTGCTCGTCATACCAGACTTCGAGGCGATTGATCAACGGTTTGCCCGTGCGGAAGACGAGGGTGTCATCGGCTCGGTAAGCCTTGGCGGTTTGCTCGGGGTAAAAGTCTTCGTCGAGTCGGCCAATGACATCGGCCTCGCGTTCGAGTCCCAATCGGGTCCACATCGGCTTGCTGGCGGCGATGAGGCGGCTCTCGCGATCCTTAACAAAGAAGAAGACGTTGGGCTGCTGATCAAACATGAGCCGGAATGCCTGCGGATCGATCATGCTGGCAAAGAAGGAACTCTGAATGGAGTTGGGTGCCATGGCAGGATTACAACAACTTTTGGCAGATCTGGGCCATGTATTTTCGGAAGGAAAGGCGTTTTACTATTCGAGTGAAATACCCCCGTTTCTTCTCCTTCCTCACTCTATGCCTTCTCAGCAGCACGGTGGCCTCGGCCCACAATACGGTGCTTACGCTGCGTCAGGATGATGCGAAAAGCACGATCTCGGTCTATCGCGAGAATGTGGCGGAGCCGATCCTCACGCAGAATGCGCGGCCGGATTTTCGGCCATATCTTCATCCGATTGTTGCACCGGATGGGAAAGGCTTGCTGACGGAGTATAGCCCGGGCCATCACAAGCATCAGACCGGGCTCTACTGGGGGCTGAAGCAGGTGAATGGGCGCGACTATTTTCACAATCCGGGGGCGGGTTTCTGGCGCAAAGTGTCGAGCTCGGTGCTCGTCGGCAAAGGCGATTTGGTGAAGTGGACGACAGTTTATCAACTGCTCGATGCCGAGGGCAAGCCGGTGATGAACGAGACACAGGTGTGGACGATGCGCGATAGCGATGGCTGTTACTACCTGGATCTGGAATGGAAGGGCGAAGGAGTCGTGGACTTGACCATGGCGAAGCAGCCTTACGGTGGACTCTTCCTTCGCATGCCGTGGAAGCCTGGAATGGAAGGCGGCGTGATGAACAGCGTGAGGCAGGGCAATGGGCGAGCAGAAGCACAGCGCTCGATCTGGATGGATGTCGGCATGAAAATGGATGGCCGCGATGACCAGGCGCACATCGCGATTTTTGATCATCCGAAGAACGCAGGTTACCCGCAGCCTTGGCGTGTGGATGGGCAGATGGGCGTGGGACCGTGTCGCGCGATTGCCGGCGATTGGAAGATTGCCAAGGGCAAGTCCGAGACGGTGCGGCACCAGTTCTTTGTCTACACGGGCAAGCTCAACGATGTGGCAATCACAGATGCGTGGAAGGCTTACACGGGGCAGGGTTCTGACTCCGTGATGTGGGGCATCGCCAAGGCGGAAGGCAAAGCCGCTGGGTTTCTCACGGGAGAGCAAGCCGTCGCGAAGATGACCGTGCCTGAGGGTTTCGAGGCGAAGCTCGCCGCCGTGGAACCGATGATCACACAGCCGATGGCGTTTTGCTGGGATGATCGCGGGCGGCTTTGGGTCGCCGAAAACCGTGACTATGAAACACGCAGCGCAGGTTTTTCCGCCGATGGCAACAGCCGCATTCTGATCCTCGAAGACACAAATGGCGACGGGAAGTTCGATGCGCGCCAAGTCTTCCTGGAGGGCATTCCGTTTCCTTCGGCCATCGCCGTGGGCTTTGATGGGCTGTGGCTCGGCGCACCGCCGAATCTGCTCTTCGTGCCCGACAAGAATCACGACGATAAAGCCGATGGCCCGCTTGAGGTGCGGCTCACCGGCTGGGGTATTCAGGATCGTCATGAAGTGCTCAACAGCTTCAGTTGGGGACCCGATGGTTGGCTCTATGGTTGCCAGGGTTTCGCCACGCGCTCGATCGTGGGCAAGCCTGCCGGTGGCGGCAAAATCTTGCGCAAGGGCGATCCGTTCCCCGTCGAGATGCC
>CAIURC010000140.1 GCA_903901425.1 uncultured Spartobacteria bacterium
CCGGAAAAAGAGTGCAACATGACATCCTCACAAAGATAAGGGGCTAACTGGCGCAAAGAGAACCAGTACCACCGAAACCAGTCTCCCCGCCCCACCCGCATCCCAGATTCATCCAACGGACTAATTTCCGTTCCAACTAAAGTAAGGGAATCAGTGCCGCAACTACGGAGAATAAGCAAAAACCGCCCCTTAAGAAACAAAGGCTCTCCGCAGGAATCTGTAAAGGCGTTGATTTGACGGGCTTTTCTGAGATCCGGCCTTTTGGCCAGACTGTCGAGGTGCCAGACAACGATTTCACGAAAATCCTGAAGTGGCCGGGGTACCGGGTGTACCGGGATGAGCTCAATGAATCGGGGAAACGCCTTCGTCTTTGGGTCCGCCGGAAACGGGGGAATCGGAAGTTGGTGTGTTCCGGCTGTGGGCGGAAGTTCGAGGATTATCATGACTTTAGCGAGCGAGAGGTACGGGATCTGCCCTGGAGTTCGCTGCTGACTACAGTGGTCATTGAGGTCCATCGGGTAAAGTGCCCGGATTGCGGAGTAAAGGTCGAACGCGTCCCGCTACTGCCTAGCAAAGCGCCCTTCAGCGAGCGGTTCGAAGATGCCGTTGGCCAATCTTGTGAGAGCGCCTCAGCTCGGCAAGTCGCCCGGCGATTCGGCTTGGCGGAAAGCACGGTGCGGGCCATCGATCTGCGGTATTTGGAGCGCTGGTCGGCGCGTCGTACCAAGCCAGCGGTGAAACAGTTGGGTGTGGATGAGATTTACCTGGGTAAGCGGCAGAAGTTCATCACGGTGGTGAGTAATCTGGAGACGGCCGAGCCGTTATGGTTCGGACAGGATCGGAAACAGGCGACCCTGGACCGGTACTTTGAAGAGGAAACGACGCCAGAAGAGCGGCGCGGTTTGGTGGCGGCGTGTGTGGATATGTGGGAACCGTTCACCCGGAGTATCTTGTCCTGGTCACCGGCCTGCCGGATCGTGTTCGACAAGTTCCATGTCATGCAGCATGCCAACAAGGCGGTGGATGAGGTGCGACGAGCCGAGTTCTTTCGCAAAGGCGAGGAAAAGCGCCAAGTGGTGAAGGGCAAGCGGTGGCTGCTGCTGACACGCTGGGTGAATCTGGATGCGAGTCGGCGGCAGATGCTCAACGAACTATTTGCACTGAATCGCCGGGTGATGAAAGCCTACCTGCTCAAGGAGAGCCTGGAGCGGTTATGGACTTACACCTATGAGGGTGCGGCGGCACGGTATCTCAACCAGTGGATCGATCAGTTGAAGTGGCAACGACTGAAACCGATGGAGGAGTTGGCGCGAATGTTGCTGCGTCACCGGGAGGGGCTGCTGAACTACTGCCGGGTGAAGGTCCGGTTTGGGGTAGTCGAGGCGATCAACGGCAACATCAAGTCGATCATGCGGCGAGGCCGGGGATACCGGAATCTACGCTACCTGCTGCTGAAGGCCCAGCACATGGCGGCCAGCCGGACCGAATTCATGGTTCTGCAGAATGCGGCCTAAAATGTGTAGTTTTACAGATTCTCGCTCAGAGCCTGATTTTTAACATACTTTCTCCGGAAGGATAAATTTAGAAGGAGACTATCTCAGTTTCATTCCGCTGTCAACAGGCCGTCTCGTTTTTTTCTTTTTTCCTGGCCGCTTGCCCGTTAATCCACGTGCGCATCCCGCGCCGGAGAACAATCACCATGGCTTACATCGAGAAGGGGGCAAGACCCGGGTACAGCGTCGAACCAGCCGTAGGCGCCACCGGCGCAAAGCTCGCCAGTGGATCACCCGGCTTCAGTCGAAGATGCAATCCGCCGGTAAGCAGATCCTCCTCAACGGACGCGTCGACCGCGCCCCGGGGGTGATCGCTCCGATGCATCACCCGGGAGGCGCCCGCAGGGAGCCCGGACCACCCGATTTTGGCTTTGCATCACGAACTGCAGACGCGGAACCCCGGGGCGTATCACCAGTTGCCGGCCCAGGTGTCGCTCCACAAAACGGGCAGTTCGCCGCTGGCAGTCTCGTTGGTGATCGGCTCGGTAGC
>CAIURC010000141.1 GCA_903901425.1 uncultured Spartobacteria bacterium
GCGATCCCGTGCATGTAAAGGTTCATGGCCACGGTGATGATGTCGAGGTTGCCCGTGCGTTCGCCGTTGCCAAACAGTGTGCCCTCCACGCGTTGTGCGCCGGCCAATAACCCCAGTTCCGTGGCTGCCACGCCCGTACCACGGTCGTTGTGGGTGTGGAGGCTGATGATGGCCGAGTCCCGATTTTTCAGGTTTCTGCAGAACCATTCCACCTGGTCGGCGTACACGTTCGGCATCGCCACCTCCACAGTGTCGGGGAGGTTGAGAATGATGGGTTTTTCCGGGGTGGGCTCCCAGACCTCCATCACTGCCTCGCAGACTTCCAAGGAAAACTCGACCTCGGTGGCGGAGAAACTTTCTGGAGAATACTCAAGGGTCACCTCGGTGCCAGCGAGGCGAGGAACCCGGTCCTTGATCCAGCGGGTGCCGCGCCGGGCAATTTCAACGATCTCAGGCTTTTCGAGTCCGAAAACGACGCGGCGCTGGGCTGGGGAGGTGGAATTGTAGAGATGGATGATGGCGCGCTTTGCGCCGATCAGGGATTCCACGGTGCGCTCGATAAGATCTTCACGGGCCTGAACCAGCACCTGAATGGCCACGTCATCCGGGATCCGGTTGGATTCGATCAACTGGCGCATGAACCGGAACTCGGTGTTGGAAGCGGCAGGAAAACCGACTTCGATCTGTTTGAAGCCGCAGCGGACGAGGGCATCGAACATTTCGAGTTTCTGGCTGACGTTCATCGGTTCGGCGAGGGCTTGGTTGCCGTCCCGGAGATCGACGCTGCACCAGAGGGGGGCATGAGAGAGGACCCGAGACGGCCAGAGGCGGTCAGGCAGGTGCACCGGGGGGAAGGGGCGGTACTTGCTGCTGGGGTTCGGGATCATGGGGTTGGGGAGGCTATCAGCCGCGCCGGGTCTTGCAAGGGTCTCCTCGGGAAAAACCGGAAGCCGCCTTCAAGGGGGCCGCCTGATTGTTTTTGCCCGGGTCTGAGGCAAAATTGCACATGCCGTTGGATGCAGGGTGTGAGGAAAGGTGGGGGGCGGGTTTTGGCGATTTGGCCAAGATCGGGCAAGATCGGGCAAGATCGGGCAAGATCGGGCAAGATCGGGCAAGATCGGGCAAGGCGCTTGGGGGGATCCAGGAGAGGAATGCGGGGGGGCCACAAGGGACCCCACGAGGGGCTCACGAGGGGCTCACGAGGGGCTCACGAGGGGCTCACGAGGGGCTCACGAGGGGCTCAAGGAGAAAACAATGGAGGGTCTAGAGGAAAAGTCTGGGGAAAACCGGGGGGCGGGGAGGGCAGGATGAGCTGGAAAAGGGGGTGAAAAAGGGGAGGAACGGGGGCTGGTTGGACTGGAAGAGCGTGTTTTTGGAAAATTTTTCGATGTAGGCGGGTAAAACTGTGGTATTGTGGGTGGACTATGCCTATCCACAAGAAGACAGCGTTTTCCCGTCGACTTCCTGATCTGGTGACCGAGGAGCTTGCGAGCGTGCTTTCTTCCAAAGCGACGTACGAGTTCAAGGAACTTTTCGAAAAAGTGCATGAAAACCTCAAGGCTCGGAACGCGGCCAGCGGGGGAGAAGAGATGCTCCGGCTCCGGGCGTATGAAAAACTGCAGAACTTGGTGGCCCGCGGAATGGTGAAAAAAGAGCAGAAAAAGTACAAGGGCGTACCCAAGCAGTTGGCCACGTTGCAGACCACGCCTCCGCCCGTCCCCGCTCCCGCAGCCGTCGCCTGAGTCTCGATCTGCATCCATCCCCTGCGTTATCAAGGAGGCAGGAGAGACTTCTTCAGGGCAGGAAAAACTCCGTTCAAATCCCAAAACCCGCAGGTTCGCCTGCGGGTTTTTTTGTATTCTGCCCCGCCCACCGGAAATCCAGAATCAGGTTGCCCAACCGCCGGGCGGACGGGCAGCGTGAAAATCGGGTCGCACAAGGACTGGACAAGAGGGGGGTGAGAAGTGGAAGGTGCAGGGGAACCTGTATTTCTATGCAGCAGTACCTTCCGATTCTGATTCAAGTGGTGGTGGCCGTGGTGTTTGCCGCCTCGGCTCTTCTGATCAGCGTGCTTCTGGGCAAGTCGGCGCGCGGAGGCGCCACCAAGGACAGCGCGTACGAGTGCGGGATGATTCCCCAAGGCGAGGTTCAACCGCGCTTCAGCGTCAAGTTTTACCTCGTGGCGATGCTCTTCATCCTTTTCGATATCGAGATCGTGTTCATGTACCCGTGGGCCGTTGTCTACCGGGATTTCCTCGTGAAACACGGGGCCTCGATCTTCTGGAGCATGCTCAGTTTCGCCTCAGTGCTGACTGTGGGATACGTGTACGCCATTCTGAAGGGGGCGTTGGACTGGAAAAAGTGAGCGCCGGACTTGGTTTAAATTCCGGAGCCCCCGCTGGACCGTTCGCCGATACCCGGGCTGGTTTTTCCCTCGGAACCGGCTCCGGAACCGGTTTTTTGGATTTTTGCAGTGCCGGGTACTGCGGTTGATGGACAATTTCTGAACACCCATGGTTCACCACATCATGCTCTTCAAACTCAAGCCGGAGGTGACTCCCGCCAAGCTTGAGAAAATGATGATGACCACGCGGATGACGCTCCTCAAAATTCCTGAGGTGCTCAGTGTCAAATGCGGGAAATCGATCCGGGAAGATTCTCCGTGGCCTTTCTTCATCGCCCTCGAATTCGAGTCGATGGAAAAGCTGGCAGTCACTGAGGACGAAGCCATCTACATGAAGTTCGTGGCAAACGTCCTGACGCCGAATGCCGCAGAAAAAATTTCCCTCCATTACGAGATGGAGCCTGGAAAGAACGTGAAGTTCTCCTAAGCCCGCCCGCGTCCGACCCGTGTCCGACCCGTGTCCGACCCGTGTCCGGTCGGCGAAGACTCCGGCATCCATCCGCTTCCGGCAGTCTTCCGGTTCCCGGAGGGAACCCAGCTGTTAGCCGGTGCGTGGCGCGGAGCGCCACCACCAGAGAGCGGGATTGCCCCCCCCGTCCTCCGCATCCATGCCCGCTGTCACCGCCTGCCGGGGTGAGGCGTTTTTTTGCGAATGACCGGGGGTGCGGCTGCGCAGCACGCCCCGGCTACCGGCTGCGTTCCTTCCAGGAACGGGGGAAGCTCCGAACAAGGATGGAGCGGGCCAAACAGTCCGTCGCGGGTTTCTGCAGGTGGCCTTCTGGTTCCCGGAGGGGAACCCAGCCGTTAGCCGGTGCGTGGCACATGGCGCCACCACCGGAAAGCGAGATGAAAAAAGCGGCCGATCCCGGCAGGGATCGAAGCGGCGCCTTGAAGCGGCAGGCCAGAGCCACGCGCGGCGTTTTTAGTCGTGTCCCCCCTGCTGGATTGGTGGGATTGAACTCCCGTCCTCGGCAATCATGCCCGCTGTCACCGCCTGCCGGGGTGAGGCGTTTTTTTTGCGAATGACCGGGGGTGCCGCAGCACGCCCCGGCTACCGGCTGCGTTCCTTTCAGGAACGGGGGGAGCTCCGAACAAGGATGGAGCGGGCCAAGCAGTCTGTCGCGGGTTTCTGCAGGCAGTCTTCTGGTTCCCGGAGGGGAACCCAGCCGTTAGCCGGTGCGTGGCACATGGCGCCACCACCGGAAAGCGGGATGAAAAAACGCGCCGATCCCGGCAGGGATCGAAGCGGCGTCCTGAAGCGCGACAGGCCAGATCCGCGCACCGCGTTTTTTTGTCATTTCCCCCCTGCTGGATTGGCGGGATTGAACTCCCGTCCTCGGCATCCATGCCCGCTGTCACCGCCTGCCGGGGCGAGGCGTTTTTTTGCGAATGACCGGGGGTGTAGCTGCGCGGCACACCCCGGCTACTGGCTGCGTTCCTTCCAGGAACGGGGGGAGCTCCGAACAAGGATGGAGCGGGCCAAGCAGTCTGTCGCGGGTTTCCGCAGGCAGTCTTCTGGTTCCCGGAGGGGAAACCAGCCGTTAGCCGGTGCGTGGCGCATAGCGCCACCACCGGAAAGCGGGATGAAAAAACGCGCCGATCCCGGTAGGGATCGAAGCGGCGCCTTGAAGCGTGACAGGCCAGAGCCACGCGCGGCGTTTTCAGTCGTTTCACCCCCTGCTGGATTGGCGGGATAGAAATCCCGCCCTCCCGGACTACCGGGAACCGGAAAGGGCGTGTTCGTAAACGCGCTCGTAGCGTTCAGCGGCTTTGTCCCAGGAGAACTCGGAGAGCATCGCGCGGAGGACCAGAGCCTTCCATGCCCCAGAATTCGCAAACAGCCGTTTGGCTCGCTGCAATGTGTGATAGAAAGCCTCGGAAGTTTCTTCGAAGAACAGGAAGCCGTTCCCGGAATCGGCCTGGATATCCTGAACGATCTGATGCAGGCCGCCGGTGGCACGGGCAACCGGCGGGGTGCCGTACCGGAGCGAATACATGGTGGTGAGGCCGCAGGGCTCGAAATGGGACGGGAAAAGGCTGATGTCGGCCCCGGCTTCGGTCAGGTGGGCGAGTGGTTCGTCCAATTCGGGCAGGCAAACAAATTTCCCCGCGTGTTTCCGACTGGCGACGAGCAGGTCGCGTTCATACTGGGA
>CAIURC010000142.1 GCA_903901425.1 uncultured Spartobacteria bacterium
ATCGGCGTAGCGGGCCGCGTCCAGCCAGTGGCGGGCCCAGCGTTCCCCGAAAGCCGGGCTGGCCAGGAGCCGGTCCACCTGGGCGGCATAGGCGGCCTCGGACGGGTCGGCGAGAAACGCGTCGACTTCTTCCACCGTGGGCGGGAGGCCCGTCAGGTCGAGCGAAAGGCGTCGAATCTGAACTGCAGGATGTGCATCCGGATTGGGCGGGATTCCCTTGGAGGCCAGCTTTGCGTGGATGAAGGAATCGATCGGAGTCCGGTGGGTGGCCGTGGATTTTCCGGAATCAGGAACAGCGGGCAGGGTGGGGGCCACATAAGCCCAATGGGCTTTCGGGCGCCACCCGTCATCGGGCCACGGAGCGCCTTCCGCGATCCATGTCCGGAGGGTTTCGATCTGGGAGGGCGACAGGGGTTTGCCCTTGGGTGGCATCCGGAGTTTGGGGTCGGTGGCTGTGACCCTCTGGAGGAGAAGGGAATGGTCCGGTTGGCGCGGGACCAGGATTTTTTCGCCGGAATCGGTGGGCAGCGTGGAGGCGTAAAAGGAATCGAGAGCGACCCCGCCTTTTTTGGTGTCCTGATCATGGCAATCGAGGCAGCGGTCTTCGAGCAGGGGCCGGATTTCTTTCTCGAAATCGATCGCGGACGCGAGAGACGCCGAGGCGAGGAGACAGAGCAGTGGCCGGAAAGGCAGGAACGGTGCTGGGGGCATCACGGATAAAGAAACCCACTGCGATAGGAAAAGTTTTAGGGAATATTGAGAGAGAGCCTGAGCTGCCGTCGAGAGGTGAGGCCGGGTGGGGCGCTCAGAGGCAGAACCACGGGAGGGCCGTGATTTTGGGGTGGATCTGCATGGGGTATGCGCAGCGGCAGACGATGTACCCGTGCGGAGCCTTGTCGCCGTGTTCCTTGAGAAATTTCACCAGATGCCGCGCATCCCGGCTGCTCGGATTCTCGGTCCATTTCACCTCGATCGGCGTATAAACGCCGTGGCGTTCGAGCACGAAATCGATTTCCACGCCGTCTTTGGTCCGGAAATAACTCAACTGGCCGTCTCGGAGATACTGCAGGCGTTTCCAGAGTTCCACGCCCACCCAGTGTTCAAGGAACCGGCCGGGATCGGCCAGCACGGTATCCGCGGATGGAGCCAGACCGGCAGCCGCATGCCGGACACCGATGTCGAAAAAATAAAAACGCGGGGTGGAGAGCACGCCTTTCCGGCTGCTCCTTGAAAAGGCCGGGATCCGGAACCCGATGAACATGTCTTCCAGCAGTTCGTAGTGGCTCTTGACCGTGGGATGCGAGATGCCCGATTCCGCAGCCAGTTTGGAATAGTTGACGATCTGCCCGCTCTCGGAGGCAGCCAGTTGGAGGAACCTGGAAAAGGCCGCCCACTCCTTCACCAAGGCTTCGCGGCGGAGTTCCTCCGACAAATAGGTCTCCGTGTAGCTCCGGAGCAGATCCGGGCGCGCGGATTCCTTGGCGTTGACGATGCCCGGAAGTTCGCCCCAGGCCAGACGCGTGATCAGGTCCGGGGCGGGCCATGGATCAAGGCGGCTCGGGGGGGCTGGCCATGGGAGGGGCGAAGGGGGCGAGAGAGTGACGGAGGCCGCCTCGGCGCAGGGACGTTCGGCGGTGGTCAGCGGATACAGATGGCTGACCATGCAGCGGCCTGGCAGGAGGTTCGTGCCCAGCACCCGGAGTTTGCGGGCAGAACTGCCGCAGAGGACAAACCGCCACCGGTGCGGGTCCTGGTCGTAGAGGTGCTGGACGGCGTCAAAGATGGGGGGGACGTTCTGGGCCTCGTCGATGACAATCGCCGGAGGCGGGTCCGTCTGGGGCATGGCCAGGCAGATCTGGATCAGCTGCTCGGGGCGGCTGAGGTAACTGGACCTTTTGCCGGGATGCGAGAAATCGAGGCGCAGGCTGGGGCTGGGGAGCAGGTGGCGGAGCAGGGTGGATTTCCCGGTCTGGCGCGCGCCGAAGAGGATTTGGACGTAGGGTTCGGCGAAAGCGTCTTTCCAACGAGACTCGGCCCAGCGGTGGAACATGCCTCAACTTTCAATATGTGCGAGAAATTTGCAACCCGACTTTCAAAAAGTACGATAATTTGAAAGTGGTGTTTGAAAAAACTCGCAGTTTCGGAGCCGCGGAGACGGAGAGCGCCGGGGGGTGCCGGGTCTCCGGACTTCCCGGTGTCCTTGGAATGCTGGTAGAGGTGTCGGATGCAAATCCGAGTCCCCCTGCTCTTGTTCTGGATGCTGATCTCCCTGCACGCCGTGGCCGAAAAAGTGGGGCCATGGGATCTGGACGCCCTCAAGAAGACGGTGCCGCCCATGAAATGGGTCCGGGAAGACCAGCCTATCCGGTCCTTGCTTTACGAGGGGGAACAGTTTCAAGGCAAACGCACGGAGGTATTCGCGTTTTATGCTTCGCCGGTCACGCTGGGTGCGGCCCAACCGGGGGGCAAGTTTCCCGGGGTGGTGTTGATCCATGGAGGCGGCGGGACGGCTTTTGCTGACTGGGTGTATCTGTGGGCCAAACGGGGGTATGCGGCGATTGCGATGGATCTGAGCGGGTCGCGTCCCCCGGATCCTGAGTTTGACGAAAAGGGGGTGGCGCGCGGCAACGGGCACCGGGCGGACAGCCGGGTGCGTCTGGAGAACGGGGGCCCCAACCACGGGCATCCCGAGAAGTTTGACAGCATTGGGGGGGAGGTCAGCGACGACTGGCCGTTTCATGCGGTGTCGAGTGTGATGCGTGCGCACACGTTGTTGCGGAGTTTCAGCGAGGTGGATGCTCAGAACACGGCGGTGACGGGCATCAGTTGGGGCGGCTACACGACCTGCCTGGTGGCTTCGCTGGACGACCGGTTCAAGGCTGCGGTGCCGGTGTACGGCTGCGGGTTTTTGCACGAGGGGGAATCGGTCCAGAAGCCGAGCATCGACAAGCTCGGGGAGCGGGCGGCGGACTGGGTGCGGGAGTACGATCCGAGCAGCCATCTGGGGCGGTGCCGGGTGCCGATGCTTTTTGTGAACGGGACAAACGACGTCCACTATGTGCTGGACAGTTACATGAAGAGTTACCGGTTGGTGCCGGGTGAGAAACGGATTCGTGTGGAGGTGAAGATGGCGCACGGGCACCAGGCGGGCTGGGCGCCCGGGGAGATTGGGCGGTTTATTGATTCCAAGTGCCGTGGGGGCGAGGCGCTTCCCGTGGTGGGAAAGCCGGTGGTGGAAGGGGGGCGGGTGGTGGTGCAGTGCGCGTCGGGTGTGCCTCTTGAAAAGGCTGAGTTGCACTACACGGTGGACGTTGGGCCGCGAGCCAAGCGGGAATGGCAGACGGTGGCGGCGTCGGTGGAGGGGCTCCGGGTGGTGGCCCCTGCGCCGCCTGTGGAAGCGAATACGTGGTATGTGAGTGTCCGGGACGCCCGCGGGGCGATGGTGAGCTCGGAGGTGGAGATCCGGGCGCAGTGAACGTGCCGGAGTGAACGGGTGGGGGGCGGCGCACCCGTCGGCGGGAGCCGGTTAGAGTTTCATCCGTTTGTCGATGAGATCGGCGAGGAGCCCGATAAAGAGCATCTGGAAACCGACCACGGCGGCGAGCATGGCGACAACGCCGACATGGCCGACGACGAGATAGTCCCGGGTTCCCTTGGCCAGGCCTCCGAGCATCAGGAGGAGCGCCGGCGGGACAAATACGTTGAGCGGCTTGAAATAGGCGCAGATCCGGATGATGAGGATCGTGAAGTTGATGGTGTCCCGGATGGGGTGGATGGAGCTTTTGCCGACGCGCCGGTGGTAGTTGATGGGCAGAAAGAGGACCGAGTGGAAATTGGTCAGCATCGCCAGCGTGATCGTGGTTGTGAACGAAAAGCCGTCCGGAAACAGCGGAAGAAACTCGAGGGCGATCTGTTTCCGGAAAATGCGGAACCCGGAGTTGAGGTCGGGGATTTTGCAGCCGCTCAGGTATTCGGCGAGCCGGGTGATGGCCCATTTGGCGGGGCGTCGGACTAGGGGGATGTGAACGGAGTCGCCGGTGCGTGCGCCGACGACCATTCCGTATTCCCCGGCATGTTCGGCGAGTCTTGGGATATCCTCGAGGGGGTAGGTGCCGTCGGCATCCACGATGAGGATGTAGTCGTGCTGGGCGGCCCGGAGGCCGGTTTTGAGTGCGGCGCCGTAGCCCCGGTTCCGGGGGTGTTCGATGTAGGAGACGGGGAGGGTTTTGGCGATGGCGCCGGTCTGGTCCTTGGAGCCGTCATTGATGACCACGATTTCGAGGTCGGCGAAATGGCTGCGCTGTGCGGCGATGGCCTCGACGGTTTTCTGGATGGAATGCTCCTCGTTGTAGGCGGGAACCAGGACGCTCAGGCGCAACTCGGAAGCTTTCATAGGGCGGTCAGAACGGGTGAAAAGGTGTTGGAGTTTCCAGCGCGGAGCCGGATTGGCAAGGCGGAATCTGGGGGGTGTTTAAGACCGGGGATAAACCCAGAGATGGTAGAGGAGAAATTTGATGCCGCTGACGCCCACCTGGGTGGCGCCGATCAGGGCGCGGTCCCAGGGGCTGACCAGACCGAGTTGATGGATTCCCGCGAGAGAAATTCCGTAGGTGAGCAGCGAGCAGAATCCCAAGGCGGCCAGATAGCGGGGAATGCAGTCCCTCCAATTCCTGAGGGTCCGGAAGTTGACTTTGTAGTTCCAGAAGCCGAACAGGAGGGTGACGAAGGAGAGGCTCAGCGCGAGGGCCGCTGGGCGGGACAGGCCGGCCGAGGCGGTGAGCCAGTGGAACGGCCCGAGGTTGAGCAGGACGCTGAAGCCGCCGCCTGCGGCGAACCAGAAGAGTCTTGCGGGGAGGGATTGTTTTTCCCCCGTGGACGGAGCGGACTCGGAAGGCGGTTTCACGGGTTGAGGGGGAGGGCGTAGAGCCGGAGGCCGGGTTCGAGATGCATGATGGTGCCTCTGGGGGCTGACCAGAGAAGTTGGCCGCGGGTGAAAAGGTCCTCGTAAAACTGGCGGCGTCTGGCGTACGAGTCGGCCACGGAAGGGCTTGGGGTGAATCGGCCATCGAAAAACCTCTCGTAGGTGGGGGAGCTGACAGCCACATGGGTGACGCCTGCGCTCCGGAGTCCCGAGAGCCCCTGTTCTCCGGCGAGGTCTGCCACGAACTCGGAGCGGAGGATTTTCTGGGCCATCGGTTTTTCGGCGCGGTGCTCTTGTTTCTCAGGGGAGGGGAGGTTCACCCGGTCATCTTGGGCGATCACGGCATTTTCGGGCAGGTTTTGTTCGACCCAGCTGCGGAGGGCCCACCGGCTTTCCCGGGTGAACCCGATGTTTCTTGCGGCGAGCGCATGGGACTGGGAGAACCAGACGGCGCCGAGGAAGGCCAGATGGGCTCCGGCGCAGAGGCCCTGCCGCAGGCGCAGGTTTGCCGGCAGGATTCGGGTGAGGGAGCCGATGCCGAGTGAGGCAAGGAAAGGGGTGAGAACCGAGAGGGGAAGAAAATACCGGCTGGCGGTTTTTGGTGTGCAGGAGATCAGGACGAGCACGATGACCGCAATGCCCGCGGCGCTCCACTCGCTCAAGGAACGGCCTTTGGGACGGAAGAGCATGTGGAGGAGGTGGAGTCCTGCAAATGCGGAGATCCAGATGGGAATGGTGGTGCGGAGGTGGACGAGGTAGTAGGCGTGCGGGACATCCTGATAGAGGCCCTTGTGGCCTTCGACCACGATCCGGGTTTCGCGGCCAAATCCTTTGAAAAGCAGCGCGGGTTTGGTGAGAATCTGGGGGTTGAAGAGCAGCCATGCAGCGACGGCTGCCGCCCCAAAAATCAGGAGCCTGCGGCCGATGGTCAGGGGGCTTTTCTGCATGCTGCAGACTGCAGCGATCCCGAAGGGCAGGCAGACGAGGCCAATGTATTTGCCAGCTGCCGCAGTGGCGCAGGCGGTACCCAACAGAATCAGGGCGTTCCTGCTCGGATTCTCTTCCAGGAACCGGATTGCAAGCAGGGTCGCTGCGAGGCCGAAAACCAGCACCGGATCCTCCTTCATGTAATGCGCCAGTTCGAACAGGAGGCGGTCCGAGAGCACGGCTGCTCCTGTGACCCATCCCGTCAACGGGCCCGCGAGCGACCTCGCCAGAAGCGCGAGTGCCACCGCCGAGCCGGCAGCGAATGCCGCCACCACCCAGCGGCCAAAGACGACGATCTGCTGGCGGGACAGGTGTTTTTTCTTGAAGGGCGACAGGGTGATGGCCAGCCGCGTCGTGGTCAGCATGAGGAGCGGATGGTTGAAGTTCCGGCGGCCCTGGGCGACTTGCTCCACCTTGCCAGATTCGTCCGGATGGTAGTAGTAGCGGAACTGGTTGTTTCGGGTGAATGCGACCAGTCCAAGGAGGAAAATGAAAAGGCCCATGAAGGTCGGCGATGCAATCCAGCGGGCCAGCCTCTGGGCGGAGGCCGGGGCGGGAGATGAGGACGGGGCCGCGGTCGGAATCGGAAAGGACATGGACCGAGAACCTAGGGGGTCGTCCCGGGCAGGTCAACCGGCACAGGGCGCGGACCGGCCCCCCGGATCCGGTTGTCCACCCAGACGGTCATTTGCACCAGAATTTCGAGTCCGAGAAAAACTCCACAGACGAAAATGAACTCGGCAGGCAGGCGGTAGCGTTCGACGGCGCGGCCGACGATCAAAGTCAGCACGAGGTAACTCAGGCCGAGGGCAAGCATGGGCGCAAAGGCGTCGCGTCGGAGGAGCGTGGCGCCGGATGCCAGGAGGAACAGAGAGAGCGGCAGGGCGGCGCTGGGCCACGGTGGGGTGTCGGCGGTGCTGGGGAGCCGGTAGAGCCGGATGTAGCGTTCCAGTCGGTGGATCCAGCGGAGAAAAATCGAGTGCAGCTCGGTTCGGGCGACCGCCCGCGCGGTGGCTTCTTGGATGCCCTCGGGTGTGGTGGCCTCTGGAGCCCGGAGCAGCCATGCCGGGAAATCTGGCCCGTACTTTTCGATGCTGTGGCTGAGGAACTTGACCTGACAGGGCCGGAAACGTTCCGGCTCAAACCGGCTGGATTTTTCGTTCAACCCGCAGAGCCAGTAGAGTTTCATGGCGGTCATTCCGAGGTACTCGAACGGGTGTGCCAGAAGGGCTTGCCGGGTCAACTCCGAGACGAACCGCGCACGGACTGGCTTGTCTTTGACCACCCGGTGGTAGGCGGGACCCACGTTTACTGCACTGCGGTCGGCTTCCAGCCAGGACCAGCGGTCCCGCTGGGTTTTGGTCACGTAACGCCAGAGATTCGCCCGGTCCGACTGGACAGCAGGGGCGAACTCCGTCTTGACATCGAGGTGCGGGGGGCGGTCCAGCACCAGCAGCGGAAAAACAGAGGTGAACAGCAGGGATTCCCCCTGCTTGACCTGCGTGGCCTCGCCAGCTGGCACATAGAGGAGGAGGCTGGCTCCAGAACAGGCCATGCGTTTGCGCCAACTGGAGTTTGGGAGCACCAGCAGAAGGCCGGAAATTCCAAGCCAGAAAGCCCGGCCCACAGGGCGTGCTGCCATCGAGAAAAACGTCAGGGAAAGTGCCGCAGCCAGCCAGATCCAGCGCCCGGGAGCCAGCCAGAAGCGGAGGAACGCCCAGCAACTCAGCAGACTCAGGGCAATAAAGAGCGAATCGGCGATGAGTACATGTTCCCAGAAGAGGAGTTGTGGGTGGCAGGTATAAACAACGGTGGCGGGCACAACCCACCACCGCCAACGGAGAGTCAGCCGGGCCAGGATGTCGGCCAGCGGAAGAACCAGCAACCATCCGATCACATGCTGAACCACCACGGCCGTGCGTGCCGGCGGGGTCGAAGAGACCAGGGTCGCCCGTGCCAGTACCGGATACAGCCACGGCCGTTTCCGGCTGAACTCCATCGGACCGCCTTTCTCAGCCATGTAAACCGGATGCCAGTAGCTCTGCGAGTCCGGCCCGTAATAAAGGCCCACTTCCCAGCCCTGCAGGAGCCAGAAACGCAGCAGGCCCCCAAGAATCAGCGCGGGCAGACACCACGCCCAAATTTTGTCTCTTCGAAAATCAGGGCTGGGTTTTTCAGGCTGGCTCATGGGAAACAGGGCGTTCGCCGTGAGGGGAGAAGGTTCCGCGCCGGCTGTCAACAGGACTCCACGACGCTGAAAAGAAGTGCACGCGGTGGGGTGTCAGTCCCCCCTGGGGGATTCAAGGCCGTCCCGGAATTTATTCTAAGGACGGCCCGGTGAGGAAGATTGACCCAGAGGCCTGTCTCATGGTGTGACGGGTGCTTTCCATCTCCCATGAACTTCCGAACCCTGTTTCCTGTTGGAATTTTTGCACTGAGCATTTTGCCTGTCCAAGCGGCCCTGAAGTTGCCGGCCATTGTGTCAGACCACATGGTGCTGCAGCAGAAGCAGAGCAACCGGATATGGGGCTGGGACGAGCCCGGGACTGAGGTCACGGTGCAGTTCTCCGGTCAGACCAAGAAGGGGAAGGCAGGCGGAGACGGCCGCTGGTCGGTGGATCTGGATCCGGTGGAGGCAAATGCGCGGCCGCAGGAGCTTTCGGTGTCTTCGCCGGCCCAGAAAGTGGTTCTTCAGGACGTCCTGGTGGGCGAGGTTTGGATGTGTTCCGGGCAGTCGAACATGGGCATGACCGTGTCTGGGGATTGGAATGGCGACCTGGAAGCCGTGGCCTCGAATTACCCGAACCTGCGTCTGATCAAGGTGCCTCAGGTGGGGACTCAGGAACTGCAGAACGACTTCAAGGGGCAGTGGCAGAGTGCAACGGCGGCGACGGCGAGTCCGTTCAGTGCTGTGGGCTACTTTTTCGGGCGGTACCTGCACCAGACCTTGGGAGTTCCGGTGGGCCTGATTGACAACGCCTGGGGCGGGTCGTCCGCCGAGGCATGGATCCGTCGGAGCACCATCGAGGCCGACTCCCGGTTTGCATCGCTGATGGAAACCACGCGCAAAACGGAGGAATACAACACCAGCGAAAAAGCCCGGAGCGATTTTGAGGCAGCCAAGGAGAAATACAAGGGGGTGGCCGAGAAGGCGAAGGCCGAGGGCAAGCCCGTGCCTCGGCCGCCGCAGGGGCCGGAACAGTGGCTGAAGGGGAACCACCGGCCGGGCAACATCTTTGCGGGCGTGGTGCATCCGACGCTCGGCTACGGAATCAAGGGGGTGATCTGGTACCAGGGCGAGTCCAATTCCGGGCGCGCATGGGAGTACCGGGCGTTGTTTCCGTTCATGATCGAACAGTGGCGCAAGGAGTGGCAGCAGCCCGAGCTTCCCTTTTACTGGGTCCAACTGGCGGACTTCATGGCCGAGGTGAAGGAACCCGGCGAGAGCAACTGGGCCGAACTGCGGGAAGCCCAGACCCGGACCATGGCCCTGCCCAAGACCGGTCAGGCCGTGATCATCGACCTCGGGGAAGGCAAGGACATCCATCCCAAAAACAAGCACGACGTGGCAGCTCGGCTTGTCCGGTGGGCCTTGGCCAAGGATTACGGGATCAAAATTGCGTACCGCAGCCCGGAGTACAAATCCATGGAGGTCCAGGGAAACAAAGTGGTGGTGACGATGGACTGTTTTGGCAGCAAACTGCGCGCGTTTGATGTGGAGGAGGCCCGCGGTTTTGCCATCTGCGGCGAGGACAAAGTTTGGCGCTGGGCCACGGGCCGGATTCTGGGAGCGGACAAGGTGGAGTTGACCTGTGCCGAGGTGTCCAAGCCTGTGGCGGTTCGGTACGCATGGGCCAACAACCCGGTGTGCAACATCACCAGCGCCGAGGGGCTGCCGCTCACCCCGTTCCGGACGGACGATTTCGAGATGGTGACCCAGCCCAAACCGGCTGCCAAGTAGCCCGATGCGCCTTCCGCCGTTGCACACGCTCGCGGTATCCGGGGCCGTCTTTTGCCTTGGACTTCTTGCTGTGCCGGCAGCGGGCGCATTGACCGAGGAGCAATCCCGTCTGGCGCTGGAGGCGGACGCCCCCCGGGCGGATCTGAAGCGGATCGTGCTGCTGGCGGGCAGCCCCAGCAACCGGCGTGGCCAGCACGAGTATCTGGCGGGGTGCGCTCTGCTGGCCGAGGCGCTTCGGAGGGTGGACGGGGTTTGGCCTGTTTTGGTGGCCGAGGGTTGGCCGGTCCGGGAGACGCTTCTGGACGGCGCCGCGGCAGTGGTCGTTTACGCCGATGGCGGTGCCAAACTGCCTTTCCTGCCCCCGGCCCGCCGGGCTCGGATGAACGCGCTCATGGAAAAGGGAACGGGACTTGTGATGTTGCACCAGGCCGTGGACGTGCCCGCCGAGATCTTCACGGACGTCCAGAGCTGGCTCGGTGCGGCATGGCAGCCCGACATCGGATGCCGCGGCCACTGGGACATGGAGTTCGGGATGCCGGAGAACCGCGAGATTGCGCGGGGCGTTCAGGGATTCGCGGCGCCGCTGGATGGCTGGTTGTTCAACCTCCACTTTCTGCCGGGCGTCGTCCCTCTGCTATCGGGGGTGGTTCCAGACAAGGCGCGGACCACCGTGGATTCCCGGGCCCATGCCGGCCGGATGGAAGTGGTTGCGTGGAGTTATGAAAGGCCTCAGGGGGGGAGAAGCTTCGGGTTCTCGGGATGCGACCTGCACCGGAACTGGGGCGTGGAAGGGCAGCGCCGGTTCGTTTTGAACGGTATTCTCTGGGCAGCCGGGGTGCCCGTGCCCGAGCATGGGACGGATGTTTCCCTCGTTCCGGGGGTGCTGGAAGCGAACCTCGACGCCAAACCCTGACCCCGCCGGGTCAGTCCGCGATCACCCGGTAACCAACACCCCGGATCGTCTGGATCACGTCGGCGTCTTCCCCCATCTTCGCGCGGAGGCGGCGCAAATGCGTGTCCACATTCCGCGGGTCCACTTCGCTCTCGGGGCCCCAGATCTCGTCGACCAGTTCGTCCCGGGTGAAAACGCGCCCCGCCTTGCGCAGCAGCGTGCTCAGAATCCGAAACTCCGTGGCGGTGACATCCAGAGTTTTGTTCCGGAGAAAGACCTCATGGCGGTCGGTATCAAGCAGAACTGTTCCGGATCGGAACTGGCCCGATGCGGCTGGCTTGCGGTTTCTGGAAACGATTCCACGCACCCGGAGCACAAGTTCCCGCGGGCTGAAGGGTTTGCTCAGATAATCGTCCGCCCCGAGTTCAAAGGAGAGGATCCGGTCCACTTCGTCTCCGTGTGCGGTGAGCATGAATACGGAAATGGGCGCGGTGGCGGGGGCCGCTTTGAGGGCCTTGAGCACCTCGATGCCGGAGAGATGGGGCATTTTGAGGTCCAGCACCACCAGCGCCGGAAGTTCCTTCCGCGCAATTTCGAGAGCCTCAGCCCCATCCCGGGCCTCCAACACATGGTACCCAGCGGCGGCAAGATGTTTGGCAATCATCCGGACCATGTCCGGACAATCGTCGGCTACAAGGATGGTATCCTGTTTGAGGGTAAAGCCCATGCCAGTCCCGCACCGTAGGGGGGGCGGATTGCAAGCGGGTGGCAGGGACGTAACAATGAGGCGTCAGCTCGGGAGGCGGGGGGCGCTGGGTTTTGGGTGGCGCCCGACGGGCAGCAGCCGGGCTTCCGGTTGATAAAAATTAGCGACTCAGAAGAATATTCGTGTGTCAATTTTTTTGATCGGACTCCATTTTTTTCTAAGGAGAAGCCGGCGCATCGGTTAAATTTCACAGAGGTGTGTCTCAAACACCGGAACCCCTGACCCAGAAACTACCATGAGCGACATCCAACCTGTCACTTGGACTCAAGACCCTGCCCATTTCCGGAAAGCTTCGCGCCGGGAATTTTTGTTTACCGGCCTCGTCGGCGGCCTCGGCCTGACCCTCGGGGATTATTTCAAGCTGCGTGCTGAACAGGCCGTGGAGCCGTTGGTGGCAAAGGCGGAGTCGCTCATTCACATCTACCTTCCGGGCGGTGCCGCGCATCAGGAGATGTGGGATCCCAAGCCGTTTGCGCCCGTGGAATACCGGGGGCCGCTGGGCGTGGTGGACACCGCAATTCCCGGCGTGAAGTTTTCGCAGTACTTGCAGAACACGGCCAAGATTGCGGACCGGATCACGGTGGTGCGTTCCATGACGCATGGGGAGGCTGCCCATGAGCGGGGGACCCACAACATGTTCACGGGCTACCGGCCTTCGCCGGCACTGAGGTTCCCGGCCATGGGTTCCGTGGTTTCCCATGAACTGGGTTCCAGGAACAACCTGCCTCCTTACGTGTGCATTCCGGCGACCCCCAACGAGTTTGCAGGAAGCGGCTACCTTTCCACCGCGCACGGCCCGTTCAGTCTCGGCAGCGACCCGGCCGCAGGCGGGTTCTCCGTCCGGGACCTCAATCTCCATGCCGGCATCACCCCGGAACGGTTTGACCGGCGCCGGGACATCCTTTCCAAGGTAGACGAACACTTCCGGACCTTGGAGAAGAGCGACGCTCTGACGGCGATGGATAGTTTTTACCAGGCGGCCTACGCTCTGGTTTCCTCCAAGGAAGCCCGGGAGGCATTCAATCTTGCTGCGGAACCGGACGCCGTCCGCAACGCCTATGGCCGGAACGAGGCGGGCCAGCGGATGCTCATGGCGCGGCGCCTGGTCCAGTCCGGGGTGCGGTTCGTTTCGCTCACCTACGGCGGTTGGGATATGCATACCAACGTGGCCAAGGGCATGGAGCGCATGCTTCCCAGCTTTGACCAGGCCTATGCAGCGCTCATCAAGGATCTCGATGAGCGCGGTATGCTTGAGAAGACGCTCGTCATGGTCTCTTCCGAGTTCGGTCGCACGCCGAAGATCAACAAGGACGCCGGTCGTGACCACTGGCCCCGCGTTTTCTCCGTTGCATTCGCCGGGGGCGGCTTCAAGCGTGGCTTGGTGTACGGCTCCTCGGATCCAACGGGCGCGGAGCCCGACCAGAACCCGCTGACCGTGGAAAACATGGCAGCGACTGTGTTCAACCAACTGGGGATCCGGCACGACCGGAATTTGATGGCTCCTGGTTCAAGGCCCGTTGCGATTGTGAAAAACGGCCAGGTGGTATCAGACTTGCTTGCCTAGTGGGTTCGCGCCGGGCGCGTTTCCGGCTTCAAGAATCCTCAAACCGTTCTCCCTCAATGAAACGAATTGTTTTGCGGGGCCTCCTCGGGGTTGCGGCCGCTCTGGCCGGAACCGTCGAGGCTGGCACTCCCCGGTGCCTGTCGATTTCGCCGGCAGTGTGCCAGCGTGGTGGCGAAATGATGGTGGAAGGCCGCGGCACCAACCTGGAGGATGCCACCTCCATCCTTTTTGAGGAACCTGGGTTTCAGGTGGAAATGCTGAAGGCGGAAAAGGGCCGGTTCCAGGCGAAGATCAAGGTGGGGCCGCAGGTCCGCACGGGTGAGCACCTCTGCAGGGTGGTGACGGCTTCCGGCGTGGCAGACGTGCGCGTCTTCCTAGTGACGCCGTTTCCCGCGCTCCCGGAGGTGGAGGACAAGGCCGCGCCGGACAAAGTCCAACCCGTTGCCTTGGGCACCACCGTGTACGGCCAAGTCCAGAATGAGGATGTGGACCGGTACGAGGTGGAACTCAAAAAAGGCCAGAGGCTCAGCGTGGAGGTGGTGGCTGCCCGGCTTCAGACCCAACAGATCAACGACACGCTGCTCAGCATTCGCAAACCGGATGGAACCGAATTGGTTGAGGTGGACGACCTTGCATTCAGCCAGCAGGATCCGGTGGTTAGCATCCTCGCTCCGGAAGACGGCAAGTACGTCGTGTCCATCAAGGAATCCACCAACTCCGGTCTGGGCGAGTCGCCGTACCTGATGAGCATTGGTTCGTTTCCGCGCCCGGTGGTGGCATACCCGCTCGGGGGGCAGGCCGGCCAGGAACTCCGGGTGCAACTCATCGGGGACGCCTCCGGCACCATCGACAAGCTTGTTCAACTCCCCGCTGGCGAACAGGAGACGTTCGATGTCTTTGCCGAGGACGGTCAGGCTGCCCCTCAGCCAAACTGGGTCCGCGTTTCGTCCTTTCCAAACGTGTTGGAAGAGGAACCTAACAACGAAATCACCAAGGTGGTTGCCGCGCCGATTCAGCCGCCCTTCGCTTTGAACGGGATTCTTTCCGAAAAGGGCGATGTGGATGGGTTTAGGTTCACTGCCAAAAAGGGCCAGGACTACGATTTTACCGTGCATGCGCGCAGGCTGCGGAGCCCGATCGACACGGTGGTTTCTGTGCATGACGCCAAGGGCAACCGGTTGGCTTTGAATGACGACAGTGGGCACCCGGACAGTTACCTGCGCTGGAAAGCGCCGGCGGATGGCGAGTTTTTGGTCCATGTTCAGGATCAACTCGGTCGCGGCGGCCGGGATTACGCCTACCGGGTCGAGGTGACCATTCCGCAGCCCAAGGCCGCAGTCTGGATGCCGGAGATGATCCTCAACAACAACCAGGAGCGCAGGGCCGTGGTGGTGCCCCGGGGCAACCGGTACGCCACGCTGGTCCGGGCCAAACGGACGGATTTCGCAGGCGACATTGGTCTGGACCCTAAGGGGCTTCCCGCCGGGGTTTCCGCGCTGTCCATGGTCATGGAGAAAAGTGTGGATACCGTTCCGATGGTCTTTGAAGCGGCTCCGGACGCGCCTCTGGGCGCAGCGCACTTCGTCATTCAGGGAGCATGGAAGGATGCGCCCGCGGGTGCGGTGTTCAAGTCCTCTGTGGAGCACTCGGTGGATGTGATCGAGAACGGGAACCAGAAGCCGTTTTACACGGTCCGCCAGCAGCAAATGCCGGTGGCGGTGTGCAGCGAGGTTCCCCTGAAACTGCACCTTGAACAGCCCAAGGTGCCCCTGCTCCAGACAGGCTCTCTCGGACTCAAAGTGCGCCTGGAACGGTCCGGCGACTTCAAGGGGCCGGTGACCCTCGGACTCCTCTATGTGCCGCCGGGGATCGGTTCCTTAGGCACGATGCAGGTCAAGGAAGGCGAGTCCGAGGCGACCTACATCATCAGCGCCAATGCCAATGCCCCTTTGAAAAGCTGGCTGGTTTGCCTCGTTGGAACGGCCGATTTCGGAAAAGGACCGGTTTGGATGAGCACCGGATTGGTGAACATCCAAGTGGAAGACCCCTTCGTGGCGGGACAGATCACCCGCAGTTTTGTGGATCAGGGCGACACCACCACCGTCCGGGTCAAGCTGGAGCACAAACGGCCGTTTGAGGGTACCGCCAAGCTCAGCCTGCTCGGGCTCCCGCCCAACTGCACCGCCGAGGACCGGCCATTCACCAAGGACGACAAGGAGGTGGAGTTCACCGTGAAAGCCGGTCCAAACACCCCCACTGCCACTCACAAACAGCTCTTCTGCCAGTTCCAACTTGAGCGGGACGGCGCCCCGATGATCAGCGCCTTCGGAAACGGCGGCATCCTCCGCGTGGACAAGGCCACACTCGCCAAAAAGGAAGACTCCAAACCCTGAACCCCATGAACCCTAAGAGCATACTGGAATCCCTGGCGGCCGTCGCCGTCCTCTCCGCGCTGCCCTGCCGGGCCGCGGACTTCGAGGTGTTTCCTTCCGAGGTCAACCTCACCACCCGCGCCGACCGCCAGACCATTGTGGTCCGACGCACCGAGCCGAATGGCGTCCACCGCGACGTCACTGCCGAGGCTGTATTTCAACTTGCAGACCCTGCAAAAGCCAAGGTGGACAAAGGCGTTGTGACTCCCCTCGCCGATGGCGAGACCCGGCTCAAGGTCACTTGGCAGGACCGGTCTTTCGAACTCCCCGTCAAGGTCGCCAAGGCCGCCGAGGAGCAGCCCATCAGTTTCCGCTTGGATGTCATGCCCGTGTTCATGAAAGGGGAATGCAACCGCTGCCACGGCGCCGCCCGCGGGCAGGACGGGTTCCGGCTTTCCCTCTGGGGCTTTGATCCGGATGGCGATCATTTCCGGCTCACCCGCGAGATGGCGGGGCGCAGGATCAACCTGGCGATCCCGGAGGAGTCCATGCTTCTCACCAAAGCCAACGGCGATGCACCGCATACAGGAGGCAAAATCCTCGAGAAAAACGGGGAAATGGCCAACACACTCGTGCGCTGGCTGGAAGCGGGCGCGCCCAACGACCCGCCCGGGGTCCCAGACGTGACTAAGGTGGAGTTCCTTCCCAAACAGTTGCTTCTTGAAAGCCCGGGCCAGCAGTTCCGGATGACCGTGCGCGCCCATTACTCGGATGGCACCGACCGCGATGTCACCAGTCTCGCCCTGTTCCTGACCAGCAACGAATCCTCAGCCAAGGTCTCCAAGGACGGCCTCGTGACCACGGGCCAGCAGGGCGAGGCCTTCGTGATGGCGCGGTTCGGCACCCATACCGTCGGGTCTCAGGTCATTGTCATTCCCAAAGGCCTGAAATACGAGTGGCCGGGCGTCCAGGAGGTCAACTACGTGGACCAACTGGTGAGCCAGAAGCTGCGCAATCTCCGGATCCTGCCCAGCGGCCTCTGCGACGACGAAACCTTCCTCCGCCGGGCATTTATCGACATCACTGGCACCCTGCCCACCAGCGAACAGGTGGTCCAGTTCGTGGCACAGAAGGAGCCCGACAAGCGGGCCCGGAAAATCGACGAACTCCTGACGCGCCCAGAGTTTGTGGACATGTGGGCCCTCAAATGGAGCGAACTGCTCCAGATCCGGACGGATCCGGTGGGCAACCGCGGCAGCTACAAGGCCACGCTCGGTTATTACACCTGGCTCAGGGACCAGCTTGAAAAAAACGTGCCTCTGAACGAGATCGCGCGCGAACTTCTGGCGGCCACCGGCAGCAATCTGGAAAACCCCGCGGTCAACTATTACCAGCTTGAACAGGATCCCCTGAAACTCGCCGAGGACACCGCCCAAGCATTCTTTGGGATCCGAATCCAGTGCGCCCAGTGCCATAACCATCCATTCGACCGTTGGACCATGGAGGATTACCGTGGGATCGTGGCGTTCTTCACCCAGATCGGCCGCAAGGTCGGTGAAGATCCCCGCGCGAAAATTATCTTTAACGCCGGTGCCGGCGAATCCAAGCATCCCGTTGGGGACAAGGTCGTGCCCCCGAAGTTTCTCGGGGGTGCCGCACCGGAAACCAAGGGCAAGGACCGCCGTCAGATCCTCGCTGACTGGGTTGCTGCTCCGGACAACCCCTACTTTGGCCGCCACATCGCCAACCTCGTCTGGGCTCAGTACATGGGCCGCGGGATCGTGGAACCCGTGGACGATGTCCGCATCTCCAACCCGGCTTCCAACCCGGAACTCTTGGACGCCCTGGCGAGCAAACTGGTGGAATACAAGTACGACCTCCGGCGCCTTGTCCGGGACGTGTGCAACTCGAGGGCCTATCAGCTCACCACCCGCCCCAACGATTCCAACGCCTTGGACGACCGCAATTTCGCCAAGGCCACCGTCCGCCGGATGCGCGCCGAGGTCATGCTGGACTGCATCAACCAAGTCACCGACACCAAGGACAAGTTCCGCGGCCTCCCCGCCGGGGCGCGTTCGGTCCAGGTTGCCGACGGCCTGACCACCAATTACTTCCTCACCACCTTTGGCCGCGCCACCCGCGAGAACATCTGTTCCCGCGAAGAGGTCGGCCCCACCCTCAGCCAGGCACTCCACATGATCAACGGCACCACCGTGGAAGACAAAATCTCCCAGGGCGGTGTCATCAAAAAGCTGATGGACTCCAAGAAACCCCCGCGGGATCTGGTCACCGAACTCTATCTTCGCGCGTTCGGCCGGTTCCCGACCGAGGCTGAGTTGGGAAAACTCGAGGCCCACTGGGGTGTCACCGAGCAGCAGCCCGCAGTTTTCCATGACGTGTTCTGGGCCCTGCTGAACGCCAAGGAATTCATGTTCAACCACTGAACCGGCTCCCCCGGCCCCGATGCCGGAAAGCCTACCCGGAGGAAATTGTTCACCCGTGAAATCCGCAAAATCCAAAGCCCTGACGGCCCTTGTCGCCCTGTCGGTTCAGATCCCCGGGGTTCAAGCCCAGGAAAAGATCAATTTCAACGACCACGTCATGCCGATCTTTCGGAATGCGTGTCTGAACTGCCACAACCCCGACAAGAAAAAGGCGGGCCTCGATCTTTCCACGTACGAAGCCACGATCCAAGGGGGTGAAAACGGCAAGATCCTGGCCTCCGGAAACGCCGCCAACAGCCTGCTGTTCAAGTGCGTCAAACAGACCGAGGAACCCAAAATGCCCCCGAAGGGCGACAAGCTCTCGGACGCGGAGATCGGAGTGATCGAGAAATGGATTGCGGGCCAACTCCTCGAGTCGGCCAATGGCAAGGTCGTGGCCGTCGCCAGCAACAACGTCCAGGTGGCCGCAGTCTCCCTCGAACGCCCGGCGGGCCCGGCGCCGATGCCCGGCGACCTCCCACTCGAACCATTCGTCCGGCCCGGCCGTCGGTCCGCCGTGGTTTCCCTCGCCGCCAGCCCCTGGGCGCCCCTCGCTGCCGTTGGCGGCGCAAAACAGGTCGTCCTCTACCACACCGAAACCGGTGAACCGCTCGGCGTTCTCCCTTTCCCTGAAGGCTTCCCGTCCATCATCCGGTTCAGCCGGAACGGACAACTCCTGCTGACAGGCGGCGGCATGGGCGGCAAATCCGGCAAGGTCGTCCTCTGGGACGTCAAGACCGGCGACCGCGTGGCCAGTGTCGGCAACGAATTCGACCAGGTCCTCGGCGCCGACCTCAGCCCCGACCAGCAGTACGTCGCCTTGGGCGGCCCGAGCAAACTCGTCAAAATTTATTCCACCAAGGACGGCAAGCTTCTTCACACCATGAAAAAGCACACCGACTGGGTGACCGCGGTCGCTTTTTCCCCAGACGGCAGGTACCTCGCCTCCGCAGACCGCAACGGCGGAATCGAACTCTGGGAGGGCGCCACCGGCAAAGAATACAACACCCTCCCCGGCCATAAGGCCATGGTCACCAGTCTCTCCTTCCTGACCGGCGTCCTCGCTTCCTCGAGCGAAGACGGCACGGTCAAACTCTGGGACGCCAAGGAGTCCAAGGAAATCCGCTCCTGGGCGGCGCATCCCGGCGGCGCGGCCTGGGTGGATTTCACCCCGGACGGCCGGCTCGCTTCCTGCGGCCGGGACAAGATTGCCAAGGCTTGGGATCAAACCGGAAAACTCCTCGGCCAGACGCCCGCTTTCGGCGACATCGCCCTTCGTGCCGCGCTCCAAGGCGACCGCGTCATTGCCGGAGACTGGTCCGGTGAAGTCCGCCTCTGCACGCTCTCCGGCCAGAAACTGGCCGAACTCAGCCCCAACCCAGTCACCGTCTCCGAGAATCTGGCTCAGGCCCGGAAACGCCTCGCAGATGCCGAGGCTGCATCTCTCCAGCCGCGCAAAGCCGCCGAGGAGGCTGGACGCGCCGCCAAGGAGGCGGACGCCTGGGCCACCCAGCAGCGGAACGCGGCAGTAGCTGCACTCGAACAGGCTAAGCGCGGCCTCGCAGAAGCCGAACAGAAACTCGCCGCTGCTGAGGCAGCCATCGCGCAACTCACCAAGGAACGGGACGCTGCTCCTGAGCCCGAGCGGCCTGCGTTTGCTCCACGGATCGACACGGCCAACGCCGCCAAGGTTCAGGCGGAAGCCGCGGTCGCTGGCTCCAAGAAAGTCACGGACGAACGGAACGCGCAGGTCGGTGCCGCGGAGAAAGCCGGAGTCGAAAAACGCAAGGTCGCCACCGAGGCTGAGGGAAAAGCAAAGGCCGCTTTGGATCAGGCTTTGGCCTCTGTGGCTGGCGCGAAAGCCGGCGTGGACAAGTGGACCCGTGCTGCAGAGTACCTTGCCGTGCACCAAGCCCGCCGGACCGCTCAGGACCGGGAGGACGCGTTCAAAACCCGGGACGCAGCAGCCAAATCCGCTTTGCAGCCCGTGGAACAGATGCGCTCCGAACTTTCAGGGGCGGAAAAGGCGCTGGCGGATTCCCCGGTGAATATTCAGGCCAAGGAGGCAGCGCTCGCCACGGCCAAGACTGCGCTAGCGGCAGCAGAAAAGGCTGCGGCGGATGCCGATGCGGCAAAGAAATCCAAGGAAGAGCGGGAACAAACCGTGGCTCAGGAACAGTCGGTGGCCGACGCTGCCGTCCCCGTCCGGGAAGCGGAGTTCAACAAAGCCAAGGCTGCCGTTGCGCCCACCGCCAAATCCGCCGCGGATGCCGTGGCTGCGCAGCAACCCCGGGACGCGAAGGAAAAGGCCTCGGCTGCTGAGTTTGCGACGGCTGAAACGGCATTGGCGGAACTCGCCAAGAGAAAGGACGCCCAAGCAGCCGAGGAAGCGGCTCAGAGCAAGGCGCTGGCTGCGATTGCAGAAGGTGCTCCGGGACGCGATGAGGCGCTCGCAAAGGAAAAATCACTTCGGGAACAGCGCCAGAAAACCGAGGCCGAACTGGCTGCGGCAAAGACCAAGCTGGACCAAGCCCGTGCTCCCCACGCCGCAGTGGTGGCCGAGGCGGCCAAAGGGCGCGAAACCGTGTTGAAACTGCAGGCAAATGCAAAGGCGGCGGCCGATGCCGTCCCCGTCGCTGAGAAGGCCCTTGCGGATGCCAAAGCGAAAGCCGCGCAGGCCAAGGCGGCTTTTGACGCAGCCCATGCCGAAGCCGGGACCTTGCGCGATGCCGCCACCAAAGCCGCCGGTGTTCTCAAACAGGCTTCCGCTGCAGTTGCGGCTGCCGATAAAGCACTCGCCGACGCCCGGCGCGCCCCTGAAGAACTCGCAAAACGGATCGCCAAGCTCAAGGCGGACCTGCCCGAGGCCACCCGGAAAGCGGAGGAGGCCAAGGTGCGTCTCGAAAAGGAAGCCGCACAAGCGCAGGCTGAAATGGAGTCGGCAAAAGCGCAGGCCGAAAAAATCCGCACCGGATTTGAGGGCAAGTGGCTCCAGAAAAAGGCGTAACCCGTCTTGGTATCCCTCGGTTTCCTTGAACCGCCCGGCTTGATGTGTCCGATTCGGCTTTCACCGGGCAGGGTCCATGGGGATCTGGTGGATGGCGGCCAGGTCCGTCCATCAGGTGCAGTTCATGCCGGTCTTGAAATCCTGATCGTCTTCTCCGCTCCGGGTTAAAATTTCGACGCTGCAGGTTGAAAACCCGCCATCCCGGGGGTATTGGGTGGGAGGAGGAAAGTTATCCCATGGAAAACCAAACGGAGAAAGAAGCGGACAAGCCAGAATCAGCCGGATCCCCGGAGACCTCAGGGGACTGCTGCGAAGCCGGGCTGGAGCGGGTTCGCGAATGGAGCCGGAGGACCGAGGACTACGTGAAGCGGGAGCCGGCGAAAGCGGTGGGAGCTGCGGTGGGGCTCGGTCTGTTTCTGGCAATCTTCCCGGTGTTTTCTGTTCTGGGTGGTCTGGCTCGGGTCTTGGTTTCCCTGCTGAGGCCGCTGCTTCTGGTCTTGGGAGCGGTAAAATTGTATGAGGAGTACGAAAAGCGGCAGGGTGGCGGTCCCGGCAGTGCTCCAGAAGGCGGTCCAGAAGAAAGTCAGGGGGACGGCGGCCAGAGCCCCAGCGACACGCCTTAAATTCGCCGGAACCGTCCGGAAATACCGGGAGGCAGCCAGTTCCAATCCGGGACTCTGACCCGCGTCAGAGTCTACAGCCCGATTGTCTGAACCAAGGCCTCGGGTGGATGAATCAAAAGTTGGTCTGGTGGTCCGCACCGTTTGGCGGATACAGAAGAGGAAATGACCCCCCGTCTCTTGATCGCGTCGATCGGTCTGGTCGCGTCACCGCTTCTGGCCGAAACACCCCCCAAAGCAGCTCCAACGGCTTCTTCAGAGCCGAATGCCGCCCCTCAAAAGGCTGCGGCGCCCAGAAAGGCTGCGGCGCCCAAGGCCCAGCCCGAGTCCTATGCGGCCTCGGTTCCCAAGCCAACTCTCAGTGGGGTCCGGTATGGCGACCATGAGCGGCATGTGCTGGATTTCTGGAAGGCCGATTCTTCGGGGCCGGCGCCTCTGGTGCTGGTGATCCACGGAGGCGGCTGGGTGGGGGGCAGCAAGGAACGGGTGGACCGGTTCGTGGATGTTTCAGCCCTGCTCAAGGCTGGCGTTTCTGTGGCGGCTATCAATTACCGCCTGATCCGCCGTGACCCGGCGGTGGATACCGAACCGCCGGTCAAGGCCCCGCTGCAGGATGCTGCAAGGGCACTCCAGTTTGTCCGGAGCAAGGCTGCGGAGTGGAACCTCGACAAGACCCGGATTGGCGCGGCTGGCGGCTCGGCGGGGGCGTGTTCCAGCCTGTGGCTGGCATTCCATCAGGACCAGACCGACCCCAAATCCTCCGACCCGCTGGCCCGCGAATCCACCCGTCTGGCTTGCGCGGCTGTGACAGGTCCTCAGACAACCCTGGATCCCGCCCAGATGCAGGAATGGACTCCCAACAGCACCTACGGAGGACACGCTTTCGGGCTCGGCGCGTTTCCGGAATTCCTCGCGGCACGTGAAAAGATCCTGCCATGGATTGCCGAGTATTCGCCCTACGCGCTGGTCACACCGGACGACCCGGCGGTCTACATGACGTTCAACGCAGCTCCCGCCGTGGGCGAGCCCCAGAAAGATCCCACGCACACCGCCAATTTCGGGGTGAAACTGGCCGAACACTGCGCATCCAAAGGGGTTTCAGCAGAGGTGGTTTACCCCGGTGCGCAAGGAGTTAAACACGCGACGGCGACAGATTTCCTGATCACCAGACTCACGTCCGCTTCCAAATGAAAGCGCTTCTTTTCAAGTCCGTCCTGGGAGCCGGTCTCGCGGTGGCCGGCCTGCTCGCGTTCGCCGCTGATCCGAAACCGCTTTTGCATGAGGCGGAGTTGCCACTGCTCGCCGCGCCGTCTTTGAAAGAACCGCTCGGGACAGACTGGGCTACGGCCAAAGGCCGTTGGGTGCCAGAAGACGGTCTTCTCCGCATGATCGATATCCCGGAGGAAAAACATGTGCCGGTGCTCTGGCACAAGACGGGACTTTCAGAGGCTGTGGTTGAGCTGGAGTTTCGCCAGAACGCGCCAGGCGCATTTCTGGTGGGATGCGACGGATCCAAGCATGTGGGTCGGGTTGTGGTTACGCCGACAGCGCTGTCCATCGCGGAGGATTCGGTCAAACCCTCCCACACGCTGGCCACGGTGCCTGTCACGGCCCGGTTGGGCGAATGGCATCATCTCCGCGTCGAATGGAAGGGCGATCAAATGGCTGCCATCCTCGATGGACAGCCGCTCAGGGCCACGCATCCTTATCTCGCGACCCCCAAGGTCCGGAGCTGGCTGGCAGGCACCAAAAGTGCCGATGTGAAAAACCTGTCGGTTCGCGGCAAAACAGGCGAGCCAGCCAAGTAATCCGGACCATCCCCGGATGCGCCCGGCGTCGACGGTTCACCCGGATCCGCTCCCCAGAGCCGGAATCCGAGTGTTCCGGCTTTTCCGGGAATCCAGAAGGTGCTTTCCTCTGCCCTGTATGGCTGAGCCACAGATCGAGGCATTTTTGAGGTACACGGTTGAAGGCCTGGTGGATCATCCGTCCGCAGTGACTGTCAGCGGGCGGTGGGAGACCGTGACCCGGTGCTGTTACCGGGTGGAGGTGCATCCGGAAGATGTGGGCAAGGTGATTGGCAAGCAGGGGCAGACCATCACGGCGTTGCGCAACCTGATCCAGTCGGCTGCGGAAAGAATCGGGCAGGAGGCCGTATTGGATCTGGTCGAGGACGGTGGACGCCGGCCCTGAGCCGGGCCGGCGCTCTGAAAGCCGGGGGCTCCTCAGCGCCTGAACTCCACCCAGTCGAGATTCAGCAAACCGCTTTTCCCAGGATTTACAAACACCAGATACAGCGTGTGCCGCCCCGGAGTCGGTGAAATCTGCGCTTGGTTCTCCTTCCAGTCATCCCAACCGCCCGTTAGCGGGGCTTCAACGGTCCCCAGAACCGGCCCCGTCGGGCTGTCCACACGAAACTCGATCTTTCCACCGGCCCCGGCACTGGCTGTCCGCACAATCGCAGAACGGATTTCGTTCAGATTCAGGTTCTCAAACCGGAGCGCGTGTCCGTGGTTGACTGCACCCACCGCTTTTTTTCCGCTCGCCTTTGAACTGCCCAGAACCTTCGGCCCCTCCGGCGTGCCGGATTCTGCTTCCAACCGCGGGCTGCGGAGAGACAAGGTAGACTTGTGGGAGAGCGCTCCGGCGTTTCCTGCTCCGGCATCCGTGTAGAGCGCCTCCAAGACCAGACGGCCGGGTTTCGCATCTTTGGGAGCTGTGACGGTGCCGGTGAGCCCCCGGGAGAGCGTTGGGCCGCCCTTGCCTTTCTCCAAGCCGAGCACCCAACGGAGCATGATCGCCACCTCGTCCTCGGAATGCTGCGGATGAGCCAGCATCGGCACAGGCCCCCAGACGCCGCTCCCTCCGTTGCGGACTTTGGCATTCAGCGATTCCGGGGCACCGGGTTGGGTACGGTAGCGGTCGGCGATGGCCAGCAGGGACGGGCCAATCATCTGCGCGTCCACGGCATGACAGTTGAAGCAGTCGCTTTGGCGCATCAGGGTCAGTCCGGGATCAGCCGCCGCGGCCTTGCCGTCGGCGGGCAGAAGGGCAGAGGTCACCACCGTCCGGAACCCGAATTCATCCGGTTTCACCGAAGAACCGCCGTCTTCCGGATCCCACACGGTTGTGGAGAATGAAATGGGCTGGCCGGGGAAAAAGAAATCGCCCTCAGCCGGCTCGGAAAACCAAATGGTCGGCATCGAGTTTCCTGCCACCACCGGGATCGAAGTGGAGGTTGTACCGCCCTGCGCGTCCGTGGCGGTCAGCTCGATGGAAAAATTGCCAGCCTGCGCGAGCGTGGCTTCGATTTTTTCACCTGTCCCCAGCGGCTTTCCAGTAGGCTGGAGTTTCCACAGGTACGACAGCGGGCCGCCTTCCGGATCCCGGGACCCCGCGGCGGACAGAGTTGTTTTGAGTGGAATCGGGCCCGCTGTAAGCGAGGCCGCGGCTTTCGGCTCGGGAAGCAGGTTTCCCCGCAAATACGAGATTTTGAGCAGGGCAGAATCGGCGTTTGCACCCCAGGTTTCGCCGTAATCAAGGAGGTAAAGACAGCCGTCGGGACCAAACGTGGCGTCCACGGGCCGTTTGAGCACGGAGGCGCCGTTATCGATCTCGGCCTGAAACTTTTTGAGTTGTTCATCGGAATTGCCGGTCACGATGCGGCCCTCAGCGAACGACTCGATCCCGGCAAGGTTGGAGTCCTTGTCCAGCCGGGCCCACTTGATGAACGGGCGTTGCCAGTCCCAGAACAACAGGCAGCGGTCGAATTGCTGGGGAAACCCGTTGGATTTTTCAAACGCAGGTTTCCAGTGGAACACGGGCCCCGCACAGGCGGTCCGGCCGCCTTCGCCCAGTTCTGGCCACTGCGGCGATGCCGCATATGGCCAGTATACAAACGCGGGTGTGGCCGGCGGCAGTTCGCGGATTCCGGTGTTGTTCGGGCTCTCGTTCACCGGGTGCAGCGGGTCGAACAACGGCCCGACCTGTTCCGTGGCAAAATCGTAGCGGGCGTACGGGAAGTTGTTTCCGACAAAGAACGGCCAACCAAAGTAGCCGGCCTTGCGCGCCTGATTGATTTCATCGTAGCCACGCGATCCGCGGGGACCGTCTTCCCGCGCGTCCGGCCCCACTTCGCCCCAGTAGACATAGCCGGTCTCAGGGTCGATCGACAGCCGCCACGGGTTCCGGCAGCCCATCGCGTAGATCTCGGGCCGCGTCTTCGGGGTGCCGGGCGGGAACAAGTTCCCCGCAGGGATTTCATACGTGCCATCCGGAAGGGGGCGGATCCGGTTGACCTTGCCGGAGAGGTTGTTCGAGTTGCCAGGGGCGCGCTGGCCGTCCCATGGTTCACGCCCGGGGCGCTGGTCGATCGGGGCGTATCCTTTGCTGTCCCCAAACGGGTTGGTGTTGTCCCCCGCAGACCAGTACAAATTGCCGTCCGGACCAAACTCGACACTTCCTCCGTGGTGACAGCATTCCTTGCGTTGTTCTTCGTAGGACAACAGCCGCTTCTCCGAGGTGAGGTCCAGCGTGTCGCCGGACAGGGTGAACCGGGAAAGGTACTGCCCGTCAAAACCAACCGGGGAGTACAGGATGTAGATCCACCGGTTCTCGGAAAACTTTGGATCCAGTGCAAACCCCAGAAACCCGTTCTCCTGTGCCTTGAACACGTCCAGTTGCCCCGCTGTGACCACCTGGCGGGTGTCCGGATGATAGATCTTTAACGCACCCCCATACTCGTTGAAAAAGATGCGGCCGTCCGGGGCGATCTCCAACTCCATGGGTTGCGGGAGATTGCCGAGCAGACGCTCCACTTTGAACCGCATGTTTTCAACTGGGGCGGACTGGGCGATCCACGGTAGCAGCGAGATTCCGGCAAGGGCGGCCAGACAGCGAGGGGAACTGTGCATGACCGTGTGTCACCCGGAACGGGGCCGGGTGTGAAGCCCAAAATGCTGTCTCTCAGATGGGGCCGGGCCGATTCAGTTTTCCAGAATCCGGAATACATAAAGTCCGGTGCCGGAGCTCTTGGAGTTGTGCTCTGGAGCGACTTTCACCCGGACCACGTGCCGCCCGGGAGGAAGCTCGTCTTCCAGCATCACGGCCCACGCGAGATACAGCCCGGCACTCCACGAGGTGAACGTGTCGATTTTCTTGGACGGGCCGCCATCGCAGGATACCTCCAGAACCCCGGTGTCCGGCCCCGCTCCGATGAGCAGGCCGACCCCGGTTCCCTCAAATGCCAATTCCAGTTCCGCACCGGGCTGGAGCGCGACGAGGGCTGGCGAGTCTTTTGTGAGCAGGCCGTGGATTTTGGCGGAAACTGCTGGTTTCCACGGCGCCATCCGTTGAAAGCCGCTCAGGAGTTTGACGTCCTCGAGTTTCCCGAACCGGCCCCGGAAATAGCTTTTGGGGTCGAGTGGCTGTGCCGGTATCGCATGGGGGTGTACTGGTCGGGCAGGGGTTTTCCAAGCGGCCTCCAGCATTCGGGAGATGCTGTTGGCGTAAAGCTGGTTGCCGAACGGGGAGGGATGCAGGCCCTTGAAATCGTCCGCCCAAGTGAATTCACCGGCCTTGATGCGGTCTGTCACCTCCAATGCCAGGTCAACGGAAGGGTTCCCGTATGCCACAGCCACCTTCTCGTGCTGTTGAATTACCGCGGGCACGCGCCCCGCGTTGTAATCCTCCATGTGCGGTGGCATTACAAAGTGCATCTGGACAATGTCCGTGTTCGGGTTGGCCATCCTTGCGTGCCGGACCACGCCCTCCATCCCGCGGAGCATCTGCTGGGTTAACTCCGGATGGTTGGACGCGTCATTCACAGCAGCCTCGACGAACAGAAGGTCTATCGGCCCTTTTGAAAGCACATCCTGTTCGAGACGGAACGAGTGCGGCACTGACCCGAGTGAACCGATCCCGGCTCCAATGAACTCAAACTTTGTTTCCGGAAAGCGCTTCTCCAAGTACCGCATCAGGGGTTCCCTCCAGCCCGCTGCCGCGGTGATGGATCCACCCAGAAACGCCACGCGCCCGGTTTTTTCCTTCTCGAACCTGACCCGGGAGTTGTTGAGGCCGTCCCGCAGTTGGAAATATTCGCGCCCCCGGGGGAGGACGTTGGGATCGTAGGAGACGGCCGATGCGGACGGCAGCAAGGGCGCCGTCAGACAGAGCAGGCAGAGAACCGTGGTCGCACAGAGGGAGATTTTGCGGGAGAAAAAGAGACGCATAGGCACCGAGTTCACCCTGTGCTTGGCGAGTTTCTTAGCGGGAATGGTGCATCGGCTCAGTCTCTTCCGGTATTCCCGTGGGCTGCCTGTTTTGGCGCCGCCGGCAGGTGTTCGGGGAAGTGGCGCGCCTTCGAAAACAGCGCCTGGGCCTCCCTGTTGGTTCGTCCAATCCCGCAACCAAGTCTCGATCTGTTGACGGACCTCTCTCGGCATCCGGGGACAGACACAGCATTTTCTCTGCATCGAACTTCGCCAGAAGGTCGCCGCTGAGATCCGCTCCATCTTCAACGCCTCGGACCTCCCTCGCGCAGAGGCTCGCTTGGCAGAACTGGTCGCCGCACACCAAAAGCCTCCCCTAGCCTCGCCCAGTGGCTCGAAACCAACCTCCCGGACAGCTTCGCCGTCTTCGCACTCCCGGAGCGCCACCGCCTCAGGCTCCGCACCTCCAACATGGCTGAACGCCTCCACTGCGAGATCAAACGCAGATCCAGGGTCGCCTCCCTCTTCCCAAACGAGGCCTCCGTCCTACGCCTCGTCACCGCCATCCACATCGAAGTCTCAGAAGACTGGGAAACCGGCGGAGTATACCTCCCAATTTAACCACACTCAATACCTCCCTCCTCATACCAGCCC
>CAIURC010000143.1 GCA_903901425.1 uncultured Spartobacteria bacterium
ACGCAATCCCCACCACCCGCAGCCGCTGGCGCACCCCGCGCATCACCGCCTCCAACTCCGCCCCCGGCTCCAGTCCGTGCGCCATTGCAAATGCCTCGCCCACCACCGTTTCCCCGCGCCGGGCCGGATCCGGCAGCCGCCCCAGCCGCAGACAAAGCCGGTTGAGCCTCGGCTCGCCTCCATCGGGAATCGACAAAAACAGGCCGTCCACGGGCTCCTGCATCCCGGGCATCTCCAGCGTGGCACGCCCAGTCACACGCGTCTCCACGGCACCGACTCCAGGCACCTCCGCGAGTCGCAGCCCGACCCGCCGGGGGGCACGCTTGACCTCGCAGAAAACATCCGCAAACCCGTATTCCCGGTAGTACGCAGCACGGGCACCCTCCAAGGTCCGGATCAGGCTTCTGGAAAGGATCATCATCGCAAGGCCGCACCCCATCACCACGCTCACCGCGAGCAACTGCCCCTTGAGCCGCAGCACGTCCCGCATCAGCTTCCGAGTCAGCGCACGCATCGGATTCACCATTCCAACTCCGAGGCCGCACACCGGACAGGATTCGACTCCACCCCAACCACACGACCGTCCGAGAGATGCACCACGCGGTCCGCCATCCGTGCAATCACCGCGTTGTGCGTGATCACCACTGTTAGCGTGCCCAGTTCGCGGTTCACCCGTTCCACCGCCTCCAGCACCGTGATCCCCGTTCGGACATCCAACGCGCCCGTCGGTTCATCACAGAGCAACACCTCCGGCCGCTTGGCTATCGCCCGCGCAATCGCCACGCGCTGCTGCTGGCCTCCCGACATCTGCGAAGGAAAATGATCCATCCGGTCTCCCAACCCCACCAGTTCCAGCGCCGTTTCCGGCGTCATCGGGTCCCGCGCAATCTCCGTAATCAGCGCCACGTTTTCCCGTCCCGTCAAACTGGGAATCAGATTGTAAAACTGGAAAACAAACCCCACGGCCTCCCGCCGGAACCGGGTCCGTTCCGATTCGTCGGCCTTGCCCAAGTCCCACCCGCGGTACTCCAGCGTCCCGGAAGTGGGCACGTCCAGCCCGCCCAGCTGGTTGAGGAGCGTCGATTTCCCGCTCCCGGACGCTCCGAGCAGCACCACCAGTTCGCCTCCATACAAATCCAGGTCCACTCCGTCGAGCGCCCGCACCACGCCACCGGCCGAACCATACAACCGCGTCAAGCCCCGCACCCGGTACAAAGGCGGGGATTTCTGGGGTTCTCCGCGCGCACCCTCTGGATCCACCGGCGCTGCCCCCATACCGGCCTCCTACTCCGAAAGCGCCTCCCGAACCACGGCATGCACCAAATCCCACGGGACGTTCTCCCGCTGGACCCAGCTCCCGTCCCCGGTAGGCAGCACAAACACGTTGCGCCCGTCCCGGAACTTCTTGTCCATCTGCATCGCCCGGATCACTGCGTCAAAAAGGCTGGCACCCGCCGGATAGCGCGTGGGCAGGCCGGCCCGCTCGAGCAGCCCGTGCAACCGGTCCAGAAAGGGTTCCCCGCACACGCCGACCGCAATCGCCAGCCGGGTCGCGGCAATCATGCCGACCGCTATGGCCTCCCCATGCGTCAGGGCATACGACGCCGACAGCTCAATCGCGTGCCCCACCGTGTGCCCGAAATTCAACACGTTCCGAATCCCTTTCCGGTCCAACTCGTCCTGTGCCACCACGGCGGCCTTGAGCCGGACGCACTGCGCCACCACATCCACCAGAACGCCTGGATCCCGTTCCAGGACCCGTTCCACGCCGCCGGGCGCCTCCAACTGCTCAAACAACGCGCGGCTGCACACCCCGCCGTACTTGATCACCTCAGACATCCCGCTCCGCATCTCGCGCGCGCTCAAGGTTTCCAGCATCCCGAGGTCGCACACCACAAGGCGCGGCTGGTTGAAAATTCCGAAGATGTTCTTCACCCCGCCCATGTTGACCGCCACCTTCCCGCCCACGCTCGAATCCACCGCCGCCAGCAGGGTCGTCGGCACCTGCACAAACGGCACGCCGCGCCGGAACACGCCAGCGGCAAACCCCCCGAGATCCCCGACCACCCCGCCCCCGAGCAGCACCACCAGCGGTACCGAACCGGTGTCTGGAAACGCTTCCAACAGGGCGGCACAGGTGCCCGTAAACTCTTCCCAGTTCTTGCCCGCCTCGGTCCCGGGCAGGTCATGCCGCACCACCCGCGTGAACCCGACCTGCTCCAGCGCTGCCCGGACACGCTCAAAGTACAACCCCCCCACCTCGCCGTTCGTCACCACGAACGCCTGAGTCTGTTTCAGGCCGGCTGCTCGGATACGCCCCCCAAGCTCCGATAAAAGACCGTTCCCGATCTCCACACGATAACTCCTCTCGCCCAACGGCACTTCCACACATTCACTCGTTATTTTCTCGGTCCCCATGGCTGCCCCCACACTTCCCATGCCCGGCCAAACACCGCAATCCGCAATCTCCCCGCTTTTTCCGAATCGGGGCTTGCACACACTCGTTCAAAAAAGCACATGAAAGCTCCGGCATGAATGACTCCACCGCCGGCACCGTTTCCACCGATTACCTCGAGCTCGGCTTCGAGAAGATCGACACCGACCTTCAGTTCCTTGTCGATTGCCTGCGCGATGTCCTCCAGGACCTCGGCCGCAATGACCTCGCCGCCCATCTCCCATGGACCGCCAAGGAAACCGCTGCCTCCAAAATCGACCAACTCCCGTCCCAGCTTGGGCTGGTGTATGCCATCGCTTTCCAGCTCCTCAACATGGTTGAGGAAAACGCCGCCGCAACGGTCCGCACCCTCCGCGAGGACCAACAGGGGCCAACCGCCGAACGCGGTCTCTGGGGAGACCAGCTCGCCGCCCTCCTCCAACTCGGGTTCACCGGCGAATCCATTGCCGCCACGTTTTCCGACGTCGAGGTCGAACCCGTGCTCACCGCGCATCCGACCGAAGCCAAACGTCTCGCCGTGCTGGACCAGCACCGCGCCCTCTACTCGCTGCTCACCGCACGCGACCAGACCCGGCTCACCCCCGCCAGGCACGCCGCGCTCCGGACCCAGTGCAGGGCCGCCTTGGAACGCCTCTGGCGCACCGGGGAAATCCTGCTTGAGAAACCCTCGCTCACCGACGAACGCCGCAACCTGCTCCACTACCTCCGCGAGGTCTTTCCCGCAGTGCTGCCCGAACTCGATGAACGCCTGCTCTCCGCATGGACCGCACTGAACCTCGACCCGGCTCTGCTCCAACCCCGTTCCCTGCCCCGCCTCGTTTTCGGCACCTGGGTGGGCGGCGACCGCGACGGGCATCCCGGCGTCACAGCTGAAGTCACTGCAGAAACGCTGGAACGGCTGCGTGCAAATGCGCTCGTAGTGCTGCACCGCCAGCTCAACTCCCTCGCCGAACGACTCAGCCTCTCAGAATGGGTCCAAGCCCCGCCGGCCTCCCTGCTCGAAACTCAGGCCCGGCTCGCCACCGCACTCGGGCCGGCAGCGCGGCCCATTCTGGAACAGGACCGCTCCGAACCTTGGCGCCGCCTGGTCCGGCTCATGCTGGAACGCCTCCCGATTGAGGTCGTACCCAACCAACTCGCCCAAGTTCTCACCGGCGACCGCTTTTACCAGCAGCCCGCCGAACTTGCTGCCGATCTGGATTCACTCAGCCTCTCCCTCCAACAGGTCGGCGCCGGTCGCCTGGTCAAGTCCGACGTCGAACCCGTCCAGCGCGCGCTTCATGTGTTCGGGTTCCACCTGGCCCGGCTCGATATCCGCCAGAACTCCGCCTTCCACTCCAAGGCACTGGTCCAGCTCCTTAGCGCCACGGGGATTGACGCCAGCCAGTGGGAGGAATGGTCCGAGTCCGAGCGCCTCAAACTCCTCGAACGCGAACTGCAGTCCGCACGCCCTTTCCTCCACCCGAAATCCTCCGCAGGCCCCGAGGCGGACACCGTCCTCGCCTGTTACCGGGTTCTGGAAAAGGAAATCGAGTCCCATGGCGCGGCCGGTCTCGGATCGCTGATCGTCAGCATGACCCGCCGGCTCAGCGACCTGCTCGTGGTTTATGTCCTCGCCCGCGAAGCCGGGCTGCTCTGCCGCAGGGCCGAGGGCCTCGTCTGCCTTCTCCCGGTCGTCCCGCTCTTCGAAACCATCGACGACCTCCAGCGCGGCCCGGAAATCCTCCGGACATTCCTCGAGTTCCCCATCACCAAAAACAGCCTGATCCACCACGCCAAACGCGACGGCCATCCCGACCGGCCCGTCCAGCAGGTCATGGTCGGCTATAGCGATTCCAACAAGGATGCGGGCATCGTTGCCAGCCAGTGGGCCCTCCAGAAGGCCCAGCGCGAACTCGCGCGCACCGGCCGGGAAGCGGGGGTCGGCATCCGGTTTTTCCATGGCCGGGGCGGCACGGTCAGCCGCGGCGCGGGCCCCACACACCGGTTCCTGGAGGCGCTCCCGCCCGGCACCCTCGGTGGCCAGATCCGGCTCACCGAACAGGGCGAAACCATCGCCCAGAAATTCGGGAACAACACCACTGCCGCCTACAACCTCGAGCTGCTCCTTGCGGGCGTCACGGCCACCACCCTCCAACACGCCCACGCCAGCCACGAGCCGCATCCGCTTTCGCCGCTCCTCGAAAAACTCGCCGACTCCAGCCGGGCTGCGTACCGTTCCCTGCTGGAAGCCGAGGGGTTCCTGTCCTTCTACCGACAGGCAACGCCGATTGACGCCCTGGAACACTCCAGGATCGGCTCCCGGCCCTCCCGGCGAACCGGCCAGCCCAGCCTCGCAGACCTCCGCGCCATCCCCTGGGTGTTCAGCTGGAACCAGTCCCGGTTCTACCTCCCAGGCTGGTTCGGCGCAGGCTCCGGCCTGGCTTCCCTCTCGGACTCCGAACTGGCTCAGGTCCGCGAAGCCGCCTCCCAGTGG
>CAIURC010000144.1 GCA_903901425.1 uncultured Spartobacteria bacterium
CGGCGCGGGGAAACGGTGGTGGGCGAGGCATTTGCAATGGCGCACGGACTGGAGCCGGGGGCGGAGTTGGAGGCGGTGATGCGCGGGGTGCGCCAGCGGCTGCGGGTGGTGGGGATTGCCTTGTCGCCGGAGTTCGTGTTTGAGGCGCGGCCAGGCGAGACGCTGCCGGATGCGCGGCGGTTTGGGGTGTTCTGGATGCGGGAACGCGAGTTGGGCGGCGCCTACGGGTTGGAAGGCGCGTTCAACAGCGTGCTTTTGGAGGTCCGGGGCGGGGTGTCGGAGGTGTGCCGCGCGGTGGACCGTGTGCTGGAGCCGTACGGCGGGTTGGTGGCGTACGGGCGTCCGGAACATGCCTCTGCGCAGCGTCTGGACGATGAGCTGCGGGTGGTACGCGGGTTGTCACTGGCATTTCCTGCGGTGTTTCTGAGCATTGCGGCGTTCATGACCAGCGCAGTGGTGGCGCGTTTGATCCGGCTTCAGCGGGAACAGATCGCGCAACTCAAGGCGTTCGGGTACACGGGCTGGGAGGTGGGCCGGCATTACCTCGGGTTCGCATGGGTGGTGGTGGGACTGGGCGGCACGCTGGGGTTTGCCGGGGGCGTCTGGCTCGGGCGACAGGTGGTTGGCGTGTACCACCGGTTTTTCCGGTTCCCGGCCTTGGAGTTTGAGTTGAGCTGGGAAGGCGTTTTCTGGGCGTTCGCGCTCGGCGCGGGAGCGACTCTGCTGGGGGTGCTTGGGGCAGTGCGCGCCGCGGTTCGGTTGCCGCCGGCAGAGGCGATGCGGCCCGAGGCGCCCGCGCGTTACCGGCAGGCCTTGGCCGAGCGGCTGGGCTGGAAGCTGCCGCCGCTGGCCCGGATGGTCTTTAGAAACATTGAGCGTCGTCCATGGGGCGCCTTTTTCACCGTGCTCGGTCTGGCGCTGGCCACCGCCATCCCGATGGTCCCCGGGGCCATGCGGGATGGGATCGAGTACCTGCTCGGATTTCAATGGGACCGCGCCCAGCGTCAGACGGCCACGTTGGGATGGGTCGAACCGGACACGGCGCTGGCAGCAATTCGACAGTTGCCCGGCGTGCTGCAAGTTGAGGGGTTCCGCTCGGTGGCCGCCCGGTTGGAGTTCGGGGGGAAATCGCGCCGGATTCCAGTCATGGGCATGGAGCGCGGTTCGGATCTGAGCCGGCTTTTGGATGCGGCCGGGGATCCCGTGGAGTTGCCTCTGGACGGTCTTTTGTTGTCCGCAAAGCTCGGGGAACGGCTTGGGGTAAGGGTGGGCGACAGGGTCCGGTTGCGCGTGCTGGAGGGGAAACGTCCGGAGGCGGAGGTGCGCGTGGGCGGGTTGGTGACCGATTACGCTGGGGTGACGGCCACCATGGAGGTGGGAGCGCTCCGTCGTCTGCTTCGCGAGGGACCGGTGTGGAGCGGGGGACATCTGGCGGTGGATGGAGCGCGCTGGGATGAGTTTCTAAGCCGGGTCAAGCAGTCGCCCCGGATCGCCAGCCTCGGGATCAAGGAGTCGGTCCGCCGGAGTTTCCGGAAAAGTACCGGGGACATGATCGGGATGATTCAGACGTTGTACTTCGGTTTTTCCGTCGTGGTTTCCGTCGGGGTGGTGTACAACAGCGCGCGCATCGCCTTTTCTGAGCGAAGCCGGGAACTGGCCACGCTGCGGGTTCTGGGCTTCACCCCGTCGGAGGTGGCGGCGGTCATGGTGGGGGAACTGGTTTTCCTGACTTTGGTGGCGATTTTGCCCGGACTCTGGCTGGGCGGAAAAATGGCGGGCGGCATTGTGGCGATGGCCAGCACCGAACCGGTTCGGCTTCCCCTGGTGTTGACGGGACGCGCGTATGCCACGGCGGCATCCATCGTGCTGGTATCAGCGGTGGGCTCGTGTGCGTGGGTGGCACGCAGGATCCGGGAACTGGATCTACTGGCCGTGCTCAAGGCCGCAG
>CAIURC010000145.1 GCA_903901425.1 uncultured Spartobacteria bacterium
CGTCCCTGACCGTCCGGGGACCGCCGCGAGGATCTTCACCGCCCTGGCGGCCACGGGAATCATCATCGACATGATTGTCCAGAACGTCAGCTCGGCCGGCTCCACCGACATCTCCTTCACTCTCTCCAAGGACGAACTCCCCAAGGCAAAGGCCGCGCTTGAGACTGCCGTCCGCGAAATCGGTGCGCAGTCGGTTGCCGCCACGGACGGAATCGCCAAACTCAGCGTCGTTGGAATTGGGATGCGTTCCCACAGCGGGGTTGCTGCCAAACTCTTCGAAGCACTCAGCACCGGCGGCATCAACATCCAGATGATTTCCACCAGCGAAATCAAAACCGCTGTCATCATCGAGGAAGGCAAAATCAACGAGGCCGCCAAACTCGCCCACACCGCCTTCGGTCTGGACGCGCAGCCCGCCGCCTGAACCCCGGCCTTCCGCTCAAGGATTCCAGCAGGATTCCCATCCGCCTACCCGGAACCCATCCCCACTTTGTCAGTGGAGGGTAAATTTTCCTCCGTCCAACCTCTGCCGGGGTATCATGGCGCGAGTCTATGTCCACGCCGGCCGCCAGCAAATCCTCTGAATCCCACGGGATCCGCATCCTGCTCATCGACGACGACGTCGAACTCTGTGAACTGACCGCAGAGTACCTCAGACCCCTCGGGTTTCAGGTCGAGTCTGTTCACACCGGCCATGCCGGAGTCGAACGCGCCAGTCTCGATCCGTGGCACGCTATCCTGCTGGATGTCATGCTCCCCGACCTCGACGGATTCGAGGTCCTCCGGAAAATCCGGGCCCAATCCAAGGTCCCGGTTCTGATGCTGACCGGACGGGGCGAGGAAATCGACCGGGTGGTTGGGCTCGAACTGGGTGCCGACGATTACCTGCCCAAGACGTTTTCCTCCCGCGAGTTGCTTGCCCGGCTCAGAGCCGTGCTCCGGCGCTCCGGATGGGTCAGCGAGGACGCCAAAGCACCCGCCCTGCACGAAGTCATCGTCGGACCGCTCCGGATGAGCGTGGAAACCCGGTCGGCGCTCCTGGGCGAAACCCCGCTGACCCTGACTGCCACCGAGTTTGACCTGCTGCTGGCACTTGCCCGCGCCAAGGGCAGGGTCAAATCCAGGGACCAGCTTCTGGAGGAAGTCCGGGGCCACGAATGGGAGGCGTTCGACCGCTCCATCGACATGCACGTCTCTGTGTTGCGCAAGAAACTCGGAGACGACCCCAAAGAACCCCGTTTCATCCGCACGGTGCGCAGCATCGGCTACATGCTCGTCGATCCCAACGCCCGGGTCTGATGCGCCTCAAATTCCCCCTCGCGTTCAAGGCCCTCTTCTGGTTGCTCGCCAACCTCCTCCTGGTGGCGCTGATCGCCTCCATTTTTGCAAAGGACCAGCTCCGGCCAGGATTCGACGGACTGCTCTCCGGTTCCGCAGCCCAACGCCTCAACGCCACCGCCGAGATCATCGCTGCCGAACTGCGGGACCTCAAACCCACTCTCTGGGACACCGTGCTCGAACGCCACGCGGCGGCTCATCACCTCCAGTTCGCACTGTTCCGGCCAGACGCCGTCCAAGCCGCCGGCCCGGCTCTCGCATTGCCAGAGAAAATTTCCGGGGCACTCCGCGAACACCATATCCCACCCGGCCCTCCACAAGGTCCACCTCCACAAGGTCCACCTCCACAAGGTCCACCGCTCCGGCCAAGTCCTCCCATCGGCGAGGACATTCCACGCCCCTTCCCTCGACACCCGCTACAGGCTCCCTTCCCGGAAGCCCCCCCGCACGAACCCCGCCAACCTTCCCGGATCCGCCTCCCGGCGGCGCGCCCAAATCCTCCCCCCCGGATTTTATTTTTTCTCAGAGCCGGCCAACCCGCGCGGTACTGGCTTGGAATCCGGATCGGGCTCTGGCACGGCCCGGGATCTGAACCCCGACCATACACCCTCCTTCTGGCATCCGAAACCCTGACCGGCCACGGCCTGTTTTTGGATCCGCTTCCGTGGGCAGGTTTTGCGGCTGCGGCTCTTGGGGTATCCGCTCTGGTATGGCTGCCGATTGTGGGCGGGATCACCCGGGCCGTCCGTAAGCTCAACGAAGCGGCCCGCCGAATTGCAAAAGGCGGATTCGATACCCGGGTTCCAGAGAACCGCAGGGACGAACTTGGTGAACTGGCTGGATCGGTGAACACCATGGCGCAACAACTCGGCGATTACGTCGCCCGGCAACGCCGGCTTACAGCAGACATCGCCCATGAACTGTGTTCCCCGATTGCGCGCATGCAACGGGCATTGGCTGTGGTTGAACAACGCGCTCCGGACGATCAAAAAACCTACCTGCACAAACTCGACAGCGAACTGCAGCACATGGCACGGCTCGTCGAAGAAGTGCTTTCCTTTTCCCGGGCTGAAGCCGGACCCGCAACGGATCCCGAGTCCGTCAACCTCCGGGCTCTGGCCCTCGAAGTGGCTGCAAGCGAAGCCCCGGAGGCCGAGTTCGAAGTCGCTGTTCCCGACACCGCCTGTCTTCGGACACTCCGGGCTCCGCTCGAGCGCGCTCTGGCCAATGTCATTCGCAACGCAGTCCGCTACGCCGGCTCCGCCGGCCCCATCCGGATTGAGACCCGGACCGGACCGGACCAGACTCTGGATCTGGTTGTGACCGACCGCGGCCCCGGCGTTCCGCCCGAAGCGCTTGCCAAAATCTTTGAACCGTTTTACCGGCCGGAAGCAGCCCGCCAGCGCAGCACAGGCGGCACCGGACTCGGACTTGCGATTGTCCAGAGCTGCATCCGAGCCTGCGGCGGATCCGTCTCCGCATCGCTCCCAGCCGAGGGCGGCCTCCAAATCCGATTCCGGCTCCCGAACCAGCCCTGAGTCCAGAGCGGTTTCAACGGAGCGATCCGATGGCGCCAAAAAATCACCGGATCCGCGATTCGTTGCCGGATTCTGGGAAGGCGGACATTCCAGTCCGCCACGTCTGAGACACTGCGGGTTGGAAAACCCGCACTCTGTTCCCACCCCACTTTTTCCGGCGGGGGCACTGTGGGCCCGACACCGGCTGGCAATTCGTCCGGGGTCTCACAAAGCCAGGCTGAATGGGAACGCCGCATCAGGTACACATCGGGCAGAAAGGGCCGGAAACGACTCGATCTTGCGTGCCGTGCACAGGTTGGCTGCTTGGGCTAAGCTGTGGTCACGGTGAACATGCACGAAGCCAGAACGCGGCTCTCTGCCTTGATCAAAGCGGTTGAGGAAACCGGGGAACCCGTCATCATCTGCCGGGCCGGAAAGGAGGTTGCCGAGATCCGCCCCCGTACGACTTTAGGGACGACCCGTCGCAACCTTTCGCCCGATCCGGATCTCTGGGTGCACCTTGCCCCGGGATATGATCCTACCGCACCCGCAGACGAAGGAGAATGGCCCGGGGAGTGTCGCTAAGCATGATTCCTCTCGATGCCTGCGCGCTTCTGGCGCTCGCTTCGCCATCCTTTCCGGTCTCGGGCAAAACTAGAAAGAAGCGTTCGGAAGGAAACCTTTGATTGCGACCCCCAATGCGGAAATCTTAGGACCTCGGAGGGAAACCCCAGACCCCCTACTGACTTCTGCAGGGGTTCACTCGGCAGGATAGGGAGAGCCAGAAATCTCATCAGCGCTCCTAAGAACCCGCATCATGGCCCGGTTGACTCGCCAATGAAAGCTGTTCCGACCTCCCCCCGTCTGACCCGCCCCCTCGCAGTCCTCCTCCGGATTGCTCTTGCGCTCCCCTCCTTTCCCCTGATCGCTGCGGAACCTCTCCCCATTTCCTCCTCCGCTCAATCCAGCCTTCACTGGATCTGGTCCCATGACACGCAGAACTCGCCTGCCCCCATCGCTTTCGAACGCGAGTTTTTCCTCGATCAAGTGCCCGCAGTCAGCCGAGCCAAATTCGCCTGCTCCAGCGGTTGTGACCTGTTCGTGAACGGAACCCTCGCCGCATCCGTTTCGGACCCGAAGCGGCCCACCGTTGCGGAACTCGGAAAAATGCTGCGCAAGGGAGACAACACCCTCCAACTCCGTCCCAAGCCAGGCAGCCCGACCCAATCCGGGGTGCTTCTTTCCCTCCTGATTGCCGAAAACGACGGGACCCGGCGGCGCTTGGAAACCAATTCTTCATGGAAGGCCATTGCCGCGCCAGATGCAGCCCCACAGCCTGCACGCGAGATCCATCCCTACGCACAATCGCCATGGGGCGATGTCTTTGCGCCACTTCGCCCCTCCGTAACTCCCGCTTCCGAGGTGAGCGTACCCAAGGATTTCAAGGTCGAACAACTCCATGCGCTGGACGAGGAAGAGGGGGCTTGGGTCGCACTGTGCATCGATCCCAAGGGACGCCTCATCGCTTCAGATGCCGGAGGAAAACTGGTCCGGGTTACCCCTCCGCCCCTCGGTGGAAATGCTTCGGAGACCAAGATTGAAACCATCCCCGTGGAACTTGGCCACGCCAACGGACTCCTCTGGGCTTTTGACAGCCTCTACGTGATGGTCTGTCAGGAGGGCGTCTATGGAACCGGCTCTGGCGTCTACCGCGTCCGCGACTCCAATGGAGACGACGTCCTGGACTCCGTTGAACTGCTCCGGAAAATCCACGGCAGTGGCGACCACGGCCCCCATGCCCTCGTACTTTCTCCCGATGGAAAAAGCATTACCGTCGTCTGCGGCAACTCCACGCGCCTCACCGAAATCCAACACCATCAAGTGCCCCCCATCTGGAAGGACGACCTTACCCTTCCCAAAATCACCGGCCATGGATTCATGCTCGGTGCAGGTGCGCCTGCCGGTTACATCGCCCGCATGTCTCCCGATGGCAAGGAGTGGACGTTGGCCGCGTCCGGGTTCAGAAACCAGTACGATGCCGCCTACAACCACCATGGTGAACTTTTCACTTACGACGCAGACATGGAATGGGACCTGGGAATGCCCTGGTACCGCCCCACCCGCGTCTGCCACGTGGTCGATGGCGGTGAGTTCGGCTGGCGCAGCGTCTCAGGCAAATGGCCCGAGGACTACGCAGACTCCCTTCCCCCAGTTTTGAATGTCGGTCGGGGCAGCCCCACCGGCGTGGTTTTTGGCTATGGCGCAAAATTTCCTGCTCGCCATCAAAATGCTCTATTTATCGCGGACTGGACATTCGGAAAAATCTATGCAGTGCATCTCCGGGAATCCGGAGCCTCCTACACAGCGACTATGGAAGTGTTTGCCGAGGGACGAGGCACCAAGCCCACGGATCTGGTGGTCAATCCCAAGGACGGTGCCCTGTATTTCTCCGGCGGCAGTCGGCGTTCCAATAGCGCACTCTATCGGATCACCTATACCGGATCCGAATCCACCGCCGAGTCACTCCCGTCAACCGCCTCCGAAGCCGCTGCCCTCCGCAGCCTGCGCCATCGGTTGGAGGAATCCTATCACGCATCTGACACCGCGTCCCTCCAACTCGCTCTGGACAATCTTGGACATCACGATCGCTTCATCCGGTTCGCCGCCCGGACCCTTCTGGAGTGCCGCACACCTGCCGCGTGGAAAAAGAATGCCCTCGCGCTCACCGAAACTCGGGCCGTGGTTCAAGCGGCCCTGGCTCTCGCGCGTCTGGAGGTTGCAGACGCCAAATCGGAGCTATTCCACAAACTTGCCTCCATTCCTTTGGCCAAACTCGACGCCACTTCGAAGCTCGATGTCCTACGCGCCTTACAAGTGGTCTCCATTCGCCTCGGGGATCCAGAGGGCGCTCTCCGGGAAACGCTTCTCGGCCAACTCCATGCTACCGTTCCCAGCACTGATTACCGTTGCAACGCGGAGGCAGGGGCTCTCCTGGTCCGTTGGAAATCTCCACTCGCCGCTTCCAAACTCTTTCCCCTCCTTGAAAAGGCACCGACTCAGGAGGAACAACTCAGTTATGCTGCAGTCCTTCGCCTTGTCCCTGATGGCTGGCCAGAAGGTGCTCGCGAAAAGTTCTTCCGCTGGTTTCTCCGTGAGGAATTCCACAAGGCCGGACACCTCGCCAAATTCATTGCAGACATCAAAAAGGACGCCGTTGCGTCCCTGTCCGAATCCGAGAAAGCCGCACTCCAGCACGTTCTGAATGCGCCGCCTGAAACCCGCCCGGCCCCGCCATTGATCTCACGGCTTTTCGTCAAAAACTGGTCCCTTGAGGAACTTGCAGCGGAGATCGAGCCTCTGCTCAAAACCAAGCGTGACATTGACCGCGGAAAAGAGCTTTTCCGCCAGACCGGCTGTGCAACCTGTCACCTGTTTAAAAATGAAGGCGGCGCAGTCGGACCGGATCTGACGCTCACCGGAAACCGTTTCTCTGTACGCGAGATTCTCGAGAGTATGATCGAGCCCAGCAAGGTCATCAGCGACCAGTACGCCACCACGCAGGTCACCTTGAAAAATGGAAAACTTTACCTCGGTCGGCTCGTGAACGAAGGGCCGGATCTTGTTCAAATCCAAGAAAACGTGTTTATCCCCTCCGATGTCCGAGACTTCTCCCGAAAAGAAATCTCGAAACTGGAATTCTCCCCGCTCTCGCTCATGCCCCCGGGCCTCATCAATACCTGCCAACCCGATGAGATAGCTGACCTTGTGTCCTTCCTGCAATCCGGCGCGCAGTAACACCCAAAACCGCATGATGAGGTCGCAAAAAGACTCCTTTAAGCGGCCACTCAGGTCTGCTCGGATTGCCAGACGGGCTGCGTTTGAAAACGCTTCGTTGGCTGGGACTGCCATGGCTTGAAAATGGTGGCACCGCCAATGCAGGTAAATTACCAGCCTGAGCTCATGCCTTACTCCCCTCTCCGCCTGCCGGAGTGAGTCCTGATTTTCCATCGCCTTTCCCACTGTCGATCAGTTACGCCCCGGTTTCTGACAAATCGGGCGACCGAAACCCTGCCCGGCCCCTGCCCGGCCGCGGAACCCGAATCGGGGCTGGACACCCGGCCCCTGACAGCGTCCACTCCGCGCCCTGACGCGATTACGCCACAAAAGACGCCTTTCCTTTACATTTGGACAGTAACACTGCTGCTCGCGGGATTTTGCCTGCCGGCTCAGGCTGAGGCTCCGAACCCGGTTTCATTGGAAACGGCGGCCCCGAGGGAAACACCCCTGAATTTCGAAAACGTCGGCCTTTTGCACAAGGATGACGCGCATCCCTTTATCCAGGAGTTCTGGCTTCTGGGCCGGTACCACGGACACCTCTACGACACCGAGGGCAGCGATGGAGACGTGTCCGGGTTTGAGAGCCGCCGGATCCGACTCGGGTTTCAAGCCCGGCTGTTTGACCGCCTCACCCTGCACGCCCAGGCAATTAGCGGCAGCGACTTCGACCCCACCTACAACGGGTTCACGGAACTCTGGATGCGCTGGAAGTTCACCGACGCCATCCAGCTCACGGTCGGCCAGCAAAAACACCGGTTCACCCACGACCGCAATGTGTCCAGCCGGTACATGAGCACCATGGAACGCACCATGTTCACAAACATGATGGGTCTGGATTACACACCTGCCGTAACCCTCTCAGGACGGGTCGAGAAACTCGATTATTATGCGGGCATTTTCTCCAACGCGACCGGCCGCGACATGGGCACCGCATTTACAGAACTCAACGCCGGTGCATCCCTTCTCGCTGCAGCAACCTACGACCTCGGCTCTGCTCTGGGGACCGACTCCGCTCATTTCTACGGCAGCTTCCTGCACTCGGATCTGGATCCGAACGCCACCCACCTCAACCGTTTCAACAACGCAGTGTCCGGCGCCCTGATCCTCACTGAGGGACCGGCCGCGCTCATCACCGAACTAACCGCCGGCTTTGGCGGTCTCCGGGGAGACGCAGTCGGCCTCAACATCCAGCCCAGTTACTTCCTCACCGACACCCTCGAGGTGGTCGGCCGTTATCAGGTCGCCGCCGCCCGTCAGGAAAACGGGCTTCGCCCCCAACGCCGCTACGAGAGCCCCGCAGGCGTCTTCGACGGAGATTTCTACCAAGCCGTTTACCTCGGACTGAACCACTACCTCGTAGGACATCGGTTCAAAGTCATGACCGGCGTCGAATACGCAAAAATGGATGACCAAGACGCACTCACGCTCTTTGCCGGGGTCCGCCTGTTCTTCGGCCCCGACTCTTCCGCGCCTTTCCCCGGAAACAAGATGCTCAAAGGCCGCTGGTAGCCCAGACGCCACCTCTGGTTTCCAGATCACTGGAAACAGAAATGTTTATCCCCCAGTCCATCCAGTCCATCCAGTCCATCCAGTCCATCCAGTCCATCCAGTCCATCCAGTCCATCCAGTCCATCCAGTCCATCCAGTCCATCCAGTCCATCCAGTCCATCCAGTCCATCCAGTCCA